>NZ_JBKBQM010000014.1:0-60466 GCF_046292685.1 Gemmobacter sp. | reverse complement strand
CCCCCCCCCCCCCCCCCCCCCCCCCCCCCCCCCCCCCCCCCCCCCCCCCCCCCCCCCCCCCCCCCCCCCCCCCCCCCCCCCCCCCCCCCCCCCCCCCCCCCCCCCCCCCCCCCCCCCCGCAACGGGTCAGACCTGCAAGACCGACGACACCAGCAGCTGCGTATAGGCATGCTGCGGGTCGTCCAGCACCTGGTCGGTCAGGCCCTGTTCCACCACTTGCCCGCCCTTCATCACCATCAGCCGGTGCGCCAGCAACCGCACCACCGCCAGGTCGTGCGTGACGATCACCACCGAAAGCCCCAGGTCGCGCACCAGCCCGCGCAACAGGTCCAGCAACCGCGCCTGCACGCTGACGTCGAGGCCCCCCGTCGGCTCGTCCATGAACACCAGCCGCGGCCCGGTCACCAGGTTGCGCGCAATCTGCAACCGTTGCTGCATGCCGCCCGAAAAGGCGCGCGGCCGGTCGTCGATGCGGTCGGCGGCGATTTCCACCCGGCCCAGCCAGTCCAGCGCCCTGGCGCGGATGTCGCCGTAATGCCGCGCGCCCACGGCCATCAGCCGCTCGCCCACGTTGCCGCCGGCGCTGACGCCCATGCGCAGCCCGTCGCGCGGGTTCTGGTGCACATAGGCCCAGTCGGTGCGCGCCAGCCGGCGCCGTTCGGTTTCGCTCATGGCCAGCACGTCGCGCCCGTCGAACACCACGCGGCCTTCGTCGGGCTGCTGGTGCCCCGCAAGGCACGACAGCAGCGTGGACTTGCCCGAGCCGCTTTCGCCCACGATCCCCAGCACCTCGCCCGGGTAGAGGTCGAACGACACATCGGCACAGCCGATCCGCGCGCCATAGCGCCGGGTCAACCTCTCGACCCGCAACAGCGGGGCATCCGCGGCCGCGATCCTCTGAACCAGGCTCATGCCCGCCCCTCCGCCTCGGGCGCCCAGAGCCGCCCCTTGTGCCCTGCCGCGCGCCGCCCGGCGCAGAAATCGGTGTCGGAACAGACGTGCATCCGCCCGCCCGCATCGTCGGTGATGACCTCGTCCAGATAGCTGTCCCGCGCACCGCACAGGTCGCAGTCGTGCGGGGCCTTGGAGGCGGTAAAGGGATGGTCGTCGAAATCCAGGCTCTCGACCTTGCAATAGGGCGGCAGCGCGTGGATGCGCTGCTCGCGCCCGGCGCCGAACAGCTGGATCGCCGGGTTGCCCGCCAGCTTGGGGTTGTCGAACTTCGGGATCGGCGAAGGGTCCATCACATAGCGCCCCTCCACCTTGACCGGATAGGCATAGGACGTGGCGATCTGCCCGTGCCGGGCGATATCCTCGTAGAGCTTCACATGCATGAGCCCGTATTCCTCCAGCTCGTGCATCTTGCGCGTTTCGGTCTCGCGCGGTTCCAGAAAGCGCAAGGGCTCCGGGATCGGCACCTGATAGACCAGGATCTGCCCTTCGCGCAGCGGCGTTTCCGGGATGCGGTGGCGGGTCTGGATGATGGTCGCCTCGGCCGTGGCCTCGGTCGTCGCCACGCCGGCCGTGCGCCGAAAGAACTTGCGGATACTGACCGCGTTGGTGGTGTCGTCCGCCCCCTGGTCGATCACCTTCAGCCGGTCCTCGGGCACGAGGCAGGCCGCCGTCACCTGCACGCCGCCGGTGCCCCAGCCATAGGGCATGGGCATTTCGCGGCTGGCAAAGGGCACCTGATAGCCGGGCACAGCGATGCCCTTCAGGATGGCGCGGCGGATCATCCGCTTGGTCTGTTCGTCCAGATAGGCAAAGTTGTAGGCCTGGTCGGTCATTCCGCCGCCTCCTGCATGGCCTGCGCCTCGCGCCGCAACCGGCGCACCAGTTCCAGCTCGGCCTGGAAATCCACGTAATGCGGCAGCTTGATGTGCTCCAGAAACCCGGTGGCCTGGATGTTGTCGCAATGCGACAGCACGAATTCCTCGTCCTGCGCCGGGGCCCCGGTGAACTCCTCGCCCAGCTCCTGCCAGCGCAAGGCGCGGTCCACCAGGCTCATGGCAATCGCCTTGCGTTCCGACTGGCCGAACACCAGCCCGTAGCCGCGGGTGAACTGCGGCGGTTCGCTGCGGCTGCCCTTGAACTGGTTGACCGTTTCGCATTCGGTCAGCTCGACCTCGCCGATTTCCACGGCAAGGCCCAGCTCGGGGATATCCACCTCCACCGCGACGCGGCCGATGCGCAATTCGCCGACAAAGGCATGAGTGCGCCCGTAGCCGCGCTGCGTGGAATAGGCGAGGCTCAGGATGAACCCCTCGTCGCCGCGCGCGATGGCCTGCAGGCGCAAGGCGCGGCTTGCCGGCAGTTCCAGCGGCTCGCGCGTCAGGTCGGGCGGGGGGGCGTCGTTGCGCGGGGCCGGCTCGATCAGGCCGTCGCGGTTCAGAAAGCCGGTCACATGCGGCACCCGGTCCGGGGCGGCGCCCGGGGCCGGCGCCAGCGGGGCGGGGGCCTCGCCTTCGGCCAGCAAGGCAAAGTCCAGCAGCCGGTGGGTATAGTCGAAGGTCGGCCCCAGCACCTGCCCGCCGGGCAAGTCCTTGAACGTGGCCGAAATCCGCCGGTCCACCGCCATCGCCGCGGTATCCACCGGGTTCGACCCGCCCAGCCGCGGCAATGTGGTGCGATAGGCGCGGATCAGGAACACCGCCTCGATCAGGTCGCCCCGCGCCTGCTTGATGGCCAGCGCCGCAAGCTCGGGGTCGTAAAGCGACCCCTCGGCCATCACCCGGTTCACCGCCAGCCGCATCTGTTCGCGGATCTGCGCGACCGTCAGCTCGGGCACCGCAGGGTCGCCGCGGCGTTCCTCGGCCAGCCAGGCGTGGGCATTGTCGATGGCGCGTTCGCCGCCCTTTACCGCCACATACATCAGATCGCCTCCACCCGGGTCGAACGCGGCAGCCCGGCCAGCCGGTCGCCGCAGGTCAGGATCGTGTCGAAGCCCAGCGGGAACAGCGCCCGGTTGGCCCGGAACGCCGCCGTTTCGGGCAGGCTCAGCCGCGCTTCGGTGGCAATGCCGGGGCCGGTCAGCCGGGCGCCGGCCGGTTCCAGCGCCGGCACCTCGGCGATCAGCGTGGCCGAGCGGTCGGGATAATCGGGGCGCCCGATGCGGAACCGGCCGGCGGGGCTCAGGTCGGCCCAGGTGCCCACCGCGAAATCGGCTTCCTCGGCCGCGCACAGCGGGGCGCCGATGTGAAAGGCCACCCAGGCCCGCACCGCCGGGCAATCGGCGGCACCGGCCAGGTGCAGGGGCGTCGTGCCGTCGGCCAGCGTCAGCAGCACCACGCCGGCGGCCACCGACAAGGGCGGCGGCGGCAGGGCGCCGCCGACCCGGTGCAGCGTGCCGGGCCGGGCCAGCGCCTCCAGAATGGCGCGAAAGGCATGGGCCGATTGCACCGGCGCATCGGCGAAACCGCCGGTCAGGACATCGCCGGTCATTGGTCCTCTCCGCGCACGAGGGTAAAGAAATCGACCTTGGTCGCCGCAGCCTTGCCGGCCCGGGCGGCGCGGACGGCTGCCGCCTCGGCCGCCAGCACATCCAGCACCTGCGCCCGGATCGCTGGCGCGGCAGCCGTCTGCATCAGGGCATCGGCCAGCGCGGCACGGGTGGCATGGCGCTTGTCGCGCCCTTGCACCCAGGCGTGGCCGACGATGCCGCAGGCCAGCCGCACCGAACAGCGTGTCACCGTCATTTCGCCCAGGTTGAAGGGGGCGCCGGTGCCGCCGGCGCGGCCGCGCACCATCACCGCGCCGGTTTCGGGCGCGCGCAAGGGGGTATGGGCCGGCGGCTCTGGCATCAGCGCCGCCAGCCGTTCGGGCGGCGCCTTGGCCAGCAGGGCCATCCAGCCCTTGCGGGCCTCCGGGTCGGCTTGGGTCATGCGATCCTCGACATCTTGCGGGGTTGTCGGCTTTAATATACAACTATACAAGTCATACCGGCCACCCCGCCCCGGCTCAAGCCCGGAGTTGTGAATTTTTGATGACAGGATAATCCCTTGCCCCGCGCTGCACTCTGGACCGCCATTGCCGAGACCCTGCGCGGCGAAATCGCCCAGGGCCTTTACCCCCCCGGTGCCCGCCTGCCGACCGAGGCGGCGCTTTCCGCCCGCTTCGGGGTGAACCGGCACACGGTCCGGCACGCGCTGGCCGCTCTGGCGCAGGACGGCACGGTTCATGCCCGGCGGGGGGCAGGGGTGTTCGTCACCGCCCGGCCCACGGATTACCCGCTGGGGCAGCGGGTGCGTTTCCATCAGAACGTGACGGCTTCGGGCCGCACGCCCTCGCGCCGCATCACCCGGCTGGAAACCCGGCCCGCCTCTGTCAAGGAGGCGACCGGCCTGCGTCTGCCCCCGGATGCGGCCGTGCATGTGGTCGAGGGGGTGTCGCTGGCCGACGGGCAGCCGCTGGCCGCGTTCCGGTCGGTGTTCCCGGCGGCGCGGTTTCCGGGCCTGCCGGCGGCGATGGCGGGGCAGTCGTCGGTGACCGCGGCGCTGGCCGCTTGCGGGCTGCACGACTACACCCGCGCCGAAACCCGGCTGACCGCCAAGCTGGCGTCGCCGGTGCTGGCGCTGGCCTTGCAGGTGCAGCCGGGGGCGCCGGTGCTGCGGTCGGTGGCGGTGAACGTGGATGCCGAAGGGGCGCCGGTGGAATACGGCACCACCTGGTTCGCCGGCGACCGTGTCACCCTGACGGTGGGTGCGGGCTGACGCGCCGTCACGCGCGCGTCACGAAACCGCGGTATGCGGCGGGTCTGTCCGAGGAAATGCCATGCCCCACCTGTCCCCCCTGCGCCTGACCGGCGCGCGCGTGCTGACCTGCGGTCAGCTGGTCGAAACCCCGCTGACCCTGGCCGATGGCGTCGTGGCCGACGGGCCTGCGCGCGAGATCGACCTGTCGGGCTACCTGGTGCTGCCCGGCATCGTGGACCTGCACGGCGACGGGTTCGAGCGCCACCTGGCCCCGCGCCCCACCGCCCCCTTCGACAAGCGCCGCGCCCTTGCCTCGGCGGCGGCCGAGCTGGCGGTGAACGGGGTCACCACCGCCTGGTTCGCCCAAAGCTGGAGCTGGGAAGGCGGCCACCGATCCGGCGCCGCCACCCGCGACCTGCTGGCAGCTCTCGACGCGGTGCGCAGCAGCCTGCTGCCCGATGTGCGGGTCCAGATCCGGCTGGAAACCCACGTCACCGCCGACCACCCCGAGGTGCTGGCCACGGTGGCGCGGCACGGGGTGGACTACGTGGTCTTCAACAACCACCTGCCCGAGGCGCTGGACATGGCGCGCAGCGCCCCGGTCCGCTTTGCCCAGTGGGCGGCGCAAAGCGGCCGCTCGGCCGAGGAGATGCTGGCCGTCGTCCATGCCGCCGAGGCCGTAGGCCCGGCGGTGCCGGCGGCACTGGCCCGGATCGCCGCCTTGCTGGCGGCCTGCGGGGTGCGGCTCGGCTCGCACGACGACAACAGCGGCGAAACCCGCGCCTTCTTCCGCCGGATCGGGGCGCCGATCTGCGAATTTCCCACCAACGAGGTGGCGGCGATGGCGGCCCGGTCGGCGCGCGAGCCGGTGCTGATGGGGGCGCCCAACGTGGTGCGCGGCGGCAGCCAGTCGGGCAACATCGCGGCGCAGACCCTGATCGCGGCGGGCCTGTGCGACGTGCTGGTGTCCGACTATTACTACCCCGCCCTCCGCCAGGCCGCCTGGACGCTGGTCGATGCCGGGCTGGCCGACCTGCCCGCCGCCTGGGCGATGATCTCGACCCGCCCGGCCGAGGTCGCAGGGCTTGCGGATCGCGGGCGCCTGATGCCAGGGCAACGCGCCGACCTGGTGGTGATGAACCCCACGACCCGCGAAGTCGAGATGACCCTGTGCGCCGGTCGGGTCGCCCACCTGTCGGGCGAGATGGCGCGCCGGATGATGGGGGGCGGCGCGCTGCAGGCTGCGGCCGAATAGGCCGAACCCGCGCCCCGACCTGCTGCCCGTCCCTTGAAGGGACACAACGAGACCTTATTGAAATCAACAAGTTGCGCGATCGTTTTCACGCTTTGTTAACGCTTGACCGCCCCGCAACTCTTGCCGCCCCCGGCTTGGCCCCCCCGACCAAGGCCGCGCGGCCGGGCCTGGGTCATGGCCGCGCGGCGTCGCGTGGCTCCTGCAATATGTCGGAGGGCAGGGAACAGCGTGTCGCTGCGATCTGGTCCGGCGGCCAGCGGAAGCGACATGGCGATGCCGAACGAGGCGGCGGCGCCCCGCCTGGCCGGGGCGCCGCCGGATTGCGCGCTGGCTCGTCCCGCGGCGCTGCCCGGCAAGCCCCCCGCCTGCGCGCCGCGCTGGCCGATTTTTCGCGCGCTGGGGGCCGAGGCGTTTCCCGGCCGTCACGGCGGCGGTGCAGGGGCTCTGCCCCTCTGGGCCCGTGCCGGGCCCATTCACCCCGGGATATTTCGGTCAAGGTGAAAGGCAGACTGCGCGCCGGGGGGGTGCGCCTGCCGAAAGGGGCGGAATCGCACCGGACAAGCCGGCGCCGGCAGGCCCGTTCGGTCCGTCGCTGCATCCTTCGAGGGAAAGCGTGCAAGCGCCGCCGCCCTTTCGCCGGGTCATCTGGCCCGGGGCGGGCATCCGCACCTTCGGGCCGGGCGAGCTTGCGACATCGCACCGAGGCCACAGGACCGCCGCCCCCCCCGGCCCATTTCAACGCCCCCCGATTTCCGGCCCCCGGCCGCTCAGGCCCGGTTCGGCGGCCACCAGGCTTCGGCCCTGGCCCGTCCCCGCGCGCCCGCTGCGTGCCACTGGCAAGGCTCCCCTGCGCGCGGCCTGCCTTTCACCTTGACCCAAATATCCCGGGGTGAATGGGCCCGGCACGGGCCCAGAGGGGCAGAGCCCCTGCACTGCCGCCGCCGCGGCCCGGCGGCGGCGCGGGAAGGGGCTCAGCCGCCGTGACGGTCGAGGAAAGCCTCGGCCCCCAGCGCGCGAAAATCGGCCAGCGCGGCGCGCAGGCGGTCGTGCGGCCAATCCCACCAGGCCAGGGCCAGCAGGCGCGCGGCGGTGCGGGTATCGAAACGCGACCGAAGCGGTACCGCAGGGCAGCCGGCCACGATGGCAAAGGGCGCCACATCCCGCGTCACCACCGCGCCGGCGGCCACGATGGCCCCGATGCCCACGGTCACCTCGGGCTTGACGATGGCGCCGTGGCCGATCCAGCAATCGGCACCCAGCACGGTGCGCCGCGCGGCGCGGGCGGCGAAGAAGGCGGCATCGTCCTCGACATCGTCCCAGTAATAGCTGGAACGATACAGGAAATGGTGCTGCGCGGCATTGGCATAGGGGTGGTCGGTCGGGCCGATCCGCGTCAGCGCGGCGATATTGGCGAACTTGCCGACGCTGGTGTTGGCAATGTCGGCCAGCCGGTCGCAATAGGCGTAGTCGCCGAAGTCGCTGTTGGCGATGCGCGACCCTTCGCCCACCTCGCACCAGGCACCGAAGGTGGAATTGGTGATGGCGCAGCCGGGGTGGATCAGCGGCCGGTCGGCAGACAGTTTCGGCATGGGATCATTCGCCCTTGATGAGCTTGCGCCGCAGCCAGCCCGACAGGCTGTCCATCGCCATGACCATCAGCACGATGAGGGTCATGTAATAGGCCACCTCCTCCCAATCCTTCTGGGTCTGGATGGCCTGGGTCAGCATCAGGCCGATGCCGCCGCCGACGATGGCGCCGATCACCGTGGCGCTGCGGGTGTTGGATTCCAGGTAATACAGCACCTGGGACAACAGAACGGGTGTGACCTGCGGGATCACGCCGAAGCGCGCGCGCTGCAGGGCGTTCGCGCCGGTGGAGCGCACGCCTTCGACCTGCTTTTCGTCGATGTTTTCCAGCGCCTCGGAAAACATCTTGCCGAAGGATCCGGTGTCGGTGACCAGCATGGCCAGCGCGCCGGTCATCGGGCCGGGGCCGAAGGCGCGGCTGAGGATGATGGTCCAGATCAGCCCGTCGACCCCGCGGATGAAGTCGAACACCCGCCGCAAGGCAAAGCGCAGCGGCCCGAGCGGGTTGAAGTTGCGCGCGGCCAGAAACCCCAGCGGCAGCGCCACCATCGCCGCGCCCATCGTGCCCAGAAACGCCATCAGCACGGTTTCGAAGATGGCCCAGGCCACATCGCCGTGGCGCCACATCGCGTTGGTCCAGAAATCCTGCACCATGCCGGCGATGTTGCTGCGCGCCGGGTCCAGCCTTTCGCCCCACAGGGCAAGGCCGGCGAGTTCCAGCGGGCCGCGGCCCCAGTAGGGGCTTTCGACGGTGAAGAAGAACTGTTCCCACCCCGCGAAGTAGCGGAAGGTTTCGACCTTGGAGCGGGTGTAGGTGAACCGCCCGGCCGGCGTGGTGACGGCAACGCGGGTGTCCGACGCGTTGATCCAGGCCGGCAGCGGCAGCGGCGCGTCGAGCGCAAGGCCCGAGTCGCCCGGGCGAACGGCGATGGTGCCGTAGCCCGGCACGTCATAGCGCGCGCCCTGGTCGTCGTAGGTGACGATGTGGCCATTGCCGAGGTCGATGGTGGTGCGCGTGCCGTCGGTGGCGATCCAGGCAGGGTATTTTTCCGGCGGGAACAGGCCCTTGCCTTCGCCTTCGTAGGCGACCGACAGCGCGCCCGAGCGGTTGTCGCGGGTGACGTGGATCTTGTGGCTGACGAAATCCGACAGCAGAATCCGCGCATTGTCGAGCCGCGCGCGCGCCGCAAGGCCCGCCACGTCGAAGGCGACGAAGGCATAGGCCAGGTAGGCAAGGATCGCGGCCGGCACGGCAAAGGCCAGCAGGCGCTTGCGGGCAAAGCCGGCGGTGACGCGGGCGGTCAGAACGGGGTCGATGGTGGCCAAGGCTCAGTGCCCCCTGACAAGACGGTTGCGGAAGTGGTCGGACAGCCGGTCGATGGCGAAGATGGCCAGGAACAGCAGGGCGAAGATGGCCACCACCTCGTCATAGCGGCCCTGACCCCATTGCATGGCGATCTTGAGGTCGTGGCCGATGCCGCCTTCGCCGACGAAGCCGAGGATGGCCGAGGCGCGCACGTTGATTTCGAAGCGCAGCAGGGCGTAGCTGATCCAGTTCGGCGCCACCTGCGGGATCACGCCCAGCCACATGCGCTGAAACCAGGTGGCCCCGACGGAGTGCAGCCCCTCGACCGGCTTGAGGTCGGCGTTTTCGGCCACCTCGGAAAACAGCTTGCCCAGCGCCCCGCCGGTGTGCAGCGCGATGGCGATGACCGCGGGCACCGGGCCGCCGCCAAGAATGTAGATCAGCACCAGCGCGATGACGATTTCGGGAATGGCGCGCAGCCCGTCCATGCTGCGGCGGAACAGCGGGATCGCCCGCGGCCAGCGCGCGAGGCCGCGCGTGGACAACAGCGCCAGCGCCATTGCCGCAAGGCCCCCCAGCAGGGTGGACACGGCCGCGATGTTGATCGTTTCGATCAGGGCGGGGACATGGTCCAGAAACAGGCCGGGCAGGTTGGCGCGTTTCGCCCAGGCCTCGGTCAGCACTTCGGCAGGAAAGTCGAACACGCGGGGGGCGCCGTTCCAGAGCCCGCCGGCGTTGCGGCTTTCGGCCAGCAGGAAGCCCGAGGCCATCAGCGCCACGAAGATCGCCAGCAGCAACCCGCCATACATGCGCTTGCGGCGCACCATCTCCAGATAGGCGGCGCGGGTATCGGTGGCGTCGGGGCGCGGGCCCCGTTCCGGCCCGAAGGCGATATCGACCATGAGAACCCCCGGAATGCAATTGCCGGGCCCCTTGCAGGGCCCGGCAGACGGTGATGAAAGCTTACGAGCCCTGCTGCAGCTTGCGCGCGGCGATCACGCCCAGGTAGTCTTCGTGCGTGATCGGCACGAAGTCCTTCGCCTCGCCGGCGGCGACGTTGTAGGCGCACTTCGGGTCGGTTTCCCACATGGTGTCGAGCAGCGCGACGACCTTGGCCTTGGTATCGGCGGGCAGCGCGCGGCGCAGCACCATCGGGCCTTCGGGGATCAGCTTCGAGCGCCAGATCTCCACGAGGTCGTTCATGTCCACGAGGCCCGAGTCGGAGGCCTTGCGGAAGGCGCCCGAGGTGAAGCCGTCTTCCCAGTTGCCCAGGCCGTCGGCCCAGGTCACGCCGGCGTCGAAATCGCCCTTGGCCACGCCGACGATGGTCTGTTCATGCCCGCCCGACATCTTGACCTGGCCGAAGAAGGCATCGAGCTTGCCATACTTTTCGGTCAGTTCCGCACCGGGGATCAGGTAGCCCGAGGCCGAGTTCGGGTCGGCGAAGGCAAAGACCTTGCCCTTGGCGTCGTCCATCGAGGTGATGCCGCTGTCCTTGCGCGCGAAACCGATGGAGTAGTAGCCGGTAGAGCCGTCCACGTTCTGCTTGGTCAGCACCACGTCCACCGCCTCGGGGTCGGTCAGCCAGACCTTGGCATAGGCCGACGGCCCGAGCCAGGCGAAATCCAGCGTGCCGCCCAGCAGGCCCTGGATGACGCCGTCGTAATCGGCGGGGGTGAACAGCTTGACCGGCACGCCCAGTTCGGCCTCGACCTTGGCGCGGAAGCATTCGGTGTTGGTCATGCGGTCCTGGGCGTTTTCGCCGCCGAGGATGCCGATGTTGAAGCCGGTGATGGATTGCGCCTGCGCGGCGCCGGCCAGCGCGGTAGAGGCGGCAAGAGCAAGGAGAAGGTGTTTCATGGCAGTCTCCGGGGTTGAGGGGGGAGCAGGGGGAAAGCAGGCGTCAGGCCAGCATCCGCGCGGCGTATTCGGCGTCGGCCCGGGTGTCGGCCGGAATGGCGGTGGAGGTGGCAGCCTCGTTGAAGCTGTCGTCGGCGCCGTAGATGTCGCGCGCCACACCGGTGGACAGCTGGTCGGGCGTGCCGTCGAACACGATGCGGCCGTCGCGCATGCCGATCACGCGGTCGCAGTAGCGGCGCGCGGTATCGAGCGTGTGCAGGTTGGCGATGACCATGCGCCCGTCTTCGGTGTTGATGCGCTTGAGGGTATCCATGACGATCTGGGCGTTCATCGGGTCGAGGCTGGCGATGGGCTCGTCGGCCAGGATGATCTTCGGATCCTGCATCAGCGCGCGGGCGATGGCGACGCGCTGTTGCTGGCCGCCCGACAGCGCCTCGGCCCTTTTGGGCGCCTGTTCGGCGATGCCGAGCCGGTCGAGGATTTCCAGCGCGCGCAGGATGTCGGCGCGCGGCCAGAGGTTGAACAGCGTCTGCAGCGTGGAGCGCCGGTTCAGGATGCCGTGCAGCACGTTCGAGGCCACGTCCATGCGCGGCACAAGGTTGAACTGCTGAAAGATCATCGCGCATTGCGATTGCCAGGCGCGCGCCTCGGCGCCCTTGAGCGCCAGGATGTCGCGGCCATCGACCAGGATTTCGCCCGAGGTGGCGGCGGTCAGCCGGTTCATCATGCGCAGGAAGGTGGATTTGCCTGCCCCCGAGCGCCCGATGATGCCGACGAAGGCCGGGCCATCGACGGCAAAGCTGATCCGGTCCACCGCGGCCTTCGGGCCGAAGGTCCGGGTCACGTTCCTGACTTGCAGCATCTCACCGTCCTTGCTGTCTGCGACCGCTGCCGGATACCGGCGATGCGTGACGGGTCTGCTGCGGTTCGATGAACTTTGCGTGACGCGGGCTGTGCCGGCACCCGGGCCGTCGGCCCGGTTTCCACGATGCGCCCGGCCTGCATGACCGCGACGGGGTGGCCGACCCGTTCGGCCACGGCAAGGTGGAGGCCGATGAGCCGGAACGACACCCCGTCGCGGGCCGGAAGGTCGGCTGCAAGGTCGCCTGCGCGGCGCGCCGGTGCGGTCGCGCGGTCGCGCACGGTCAGGTCGCCGGCCTTTTCGGCGCGGTCGAAGTTGGCCAGCCGGTCGCGCCTGCGCACCTGACAGGGCGAGACATCGGCCCGCACCCTGCGGCTGTGCGTGAACCGCAGGCCGTAGAGGCTGCGCGAAAGGATGTTGCGGCCCGGCTCGTCGGTGCCTGGCCAGTGGCCGGGGCGGGCGAAAGCGGGCAAGCAGGCTTTGCGCGGTGGGGTCGTGCGGCGCGATCGGCACGGCAAGCTGCGGCTGCGGCTGGGCCCGGGCAATTCGATGCCCGGCATCGCCATTGCCGGGCGGATACTGGCGCAGCATTCTGGCCTGTCGATCGGGGTGGTGACCGGCGTGCACCAGCAGATCCTGTCGGCGGTGCTGCGGCGCGAGGTCGGGGCGGTGCCGCCCGACGTGCCGGCCGATGCGCGGTTCCGACGCGCCGGGCCGGTGCCGGAACCGCGGCTGACTGCCCGCACCCGCGATGCCGTCTGCGAGGCCGTGACAGCGGGCAGCGGGGCGGGGGGGTCAGGCCCCGGCGCGGGCGGCCATGCGGCGCATGGCGCGCATCTGCGCAACCGCCCGGCGCAGGCCGACGGTGCGCCCGATGTCGCGCAACATGCCGAAATCGCCGGCCAGCCCGGCGGCCAGCCCGTGCTTGGCGGCCTTGGCCGGGCTTTGCACCGGCAGGCGCACCACGGCAAGGCGCAGGTCGGCGGCGATCCACAGGTCGTTGAGCCAGACCTCCAGCCCGAAGCGGCGCAAGGCGGCCATCTGCGCCAGGTGCGGCGCCAGCAAGGCGCGCGGCATCACCCTTTCGCCCGAGATGTAGTCGAGCCCCAGCGCCTGCCAGGCCCGCGGCGCGTTGGCGCGCAGGCTGAGCGCGGCATCGGCCCGGCCCGTCAGCACCGGGTCGAGCAGCCGCGTCAGATCGGCCGCGGTCAGCCCGACCAGGTCGGCATCGAGCAGCAGCACCAGGTCGCCCCGCGCCGCCGCCAGCCCGCGCGCCACGGCGGCCGATTTGCCGCCGTTCTGCGGTTGGCGCAGCACCCGGGCGCCTTGTGCCGCGGCAATGGCGGCGGTGGCGTCGGTCGAGGCATCGTCCACCACGATCACCTCGGCCAGGGCGGGGTGGGCAAGGGCGGCGTCCAGCACGGCGCCGATGCGCGCCGCCTCGTTCCAGGCCGGGATGATGCAGGAGACGGGCGCGGTCATCGCCGGCCCCGCCGCTGCTGCCATGCCCAGGCCGCGGTGCCGAGGCCGGCGGCGCCGAGCACCAGCGCGGCCGGCCAGTTCGCCGCCAGCGCCTGCCCGAAGCCGTAGCCCGCCGCCACCAGCACCGCCACCTTGGGAATGGCGGCCAGCGTGCTGGCCAGCGCGAACAACCTCGCCGGCACCCGCGCCGCCCCGGCCGCCAGGATCACGGCAAAGCCCAGCACATGCGTGAGCTTGCCCAGCACCAGAAGCCGCCAGGCCTGCGCCTGCATCAGGTCGCGCAGGCCGCCGCTGCGGTCCAGCACGGCGTTGACGCGGCGGCCGGCCAGGCGCCGCGTCAGCCCCGGCGACAGCCGGCCGATGGCGTAAAGCACCCCGTCGCCGGCCAGGTCGCCGGCCAGCGCCACCGCGAACACCGCCGCCGGGTCCAAAAGGCCGCGCGCCGCCATTGCCGCGGCCACGAGGGTGGCGACCGGCCCTTCGATCAGGGTCAGCAGCAGCAGCACCCACAGCCCGTGGCGCTGGATCAGCACGGCGATTTCGGCATCGGCCATCGGTCAGCCGGGCAGCTTTTGCAGCGCGCCGGGCGCCATCGCGTTGCCGCGCCAGGCAAAGCCGCGGCTGCGCAGCGTGGCCAGCCAGATCGGCAGCAGCAAGGCATCGCGCAAGGGCAGCAGCGCCAGGTCGCGTGCCCGCGACACCCAGCCCATGCGCCAGGCCAGCGCCGATTCGGCGCCATACCACGCCAGCCCCAGCGCCAGCGCCGCCCCCGGCCCCCCGGCCAGCAGCGCCGCGGCCAGGGGCAGCGCACCGCCGTTCAGCGGCTCCAGCGCGAACAGGGCCGGAAAGCCCTCGCGCCGCACGCGCGACCAGCGGACCTGCCGCTGCCAGACCTGGGCCGCGCTGCGCCGCCCGATGGGCTGGGCGAACAGCACCCGCGGCAGCGCCACCCGAAGGCCGGCGCGGCGCACGATCCGGGTGGCGGCCACATCTTCGGCCAGGCGGGCGCCCAAGGTCGGCAGGCCGCCGGCGGCGGTCAGAAAGGCGCGGTCCCACAGCATGGTCTTGCCTTGCGCAAAGCCGAAGCCCAGCGCATCGGCCGCCAGTTGCAGCCGCGCCTGGTTGGAGTTGAGAAAGGCGCATTCCATCGCGCCCCAGAACCCTTCGCCCAGGGTGCCGACCGGCGGGGCCGACACCAGCCCCACGCCGGGGCCGCGCGCGGCCAGCAGGTGCCACAGGTAATCGGGCGGCAGCAGCAGGTTGCTGTCGGCCATGACCACAAGGTCGCCTTGCGCCGCCTCCCAGCCCTTGGCCAGGTTGTTGAGCTTGGGGTTGGCGGTGATGCGGTCGTCGCCCACCAGCAGGCGGGCGCGCACGCCGGGGTGGGCGGCGATCAGGTCGTGCAGCAGCGGCACCGCGGGGTCGGCCGGGTCGGCCACGCAGAACAGCACCTCGAAGCGCGGATAGTCGAGCCCGAAGCTGGAGCCAAGGGTGGCGCGGTCGGCCGGGTCGCGCCCGCAGACCGGGCGCAGCAGCGTGACGAAGGGCGCATCCGCCGGGCGCGGCGGCGGCGGCGTGCGCCGCCCGGCCACCAGGGCGCAGCTGCCCAGGTGCAAGGCCAGCATCAGCACGGCGAAACCAAGCAGCAGCAGCGGCCAGAGGTCGGAGGGCAGGGCGGAGGGCAGGTCGGTCATGGGCGTGTGCCTTGGGCTGTGGCCAGGGCGCGGGCGGGGGCGGGGGCCGCCCCGTGCGCCACCAGCGCAAGGGTGCCGCCGTGATCCTCGATCAGGGCGGTGCAACTGTCGGTCCAGTCGCCGCAGTTGGCGTAGCGCAGGCCGTGGTCGTCGTGCAGCGCGGCGATGTGGAAATGCCCGCAGATCACGCCGTGGCACCCTGCCGCACGGGCCAGTTGCACCAGCCGGCGTTCGTGGCGCCGGCCGCGATACATCAGGCCGTTGAGCGCGCAGATCGCCAGTTCCATCGGGCCGCGCGCCTCGGGGCCGAAGCGCAGGCGCATCCGCCGCAGGCCGCGGTCGAGCAGGCGCAGGAAGCTGTCGGTGCGGCTTCCCAGCCGGGTCCAGACGTGAAAGCGCAACAGCCGTGCATCGCAGACATCGCCGTGCAGCACCAGATAGCGCTGCCCGTCGGCGGCGTGATGGACGAAATCGTGCCGCACCGCCGCCGCAAGCCCGGCCACCGCCGGATGCGCCTTGCCGCGGTCGGTCAGCAAGGCGCGGTCGTGGTTGCCCACCAGCAGCACCACCTGCCGCCCGGCCGCGGCGCGGTCGCGCAACAGGCCGACGATGCGATCGTGCGCATCGGACCAGTGGGTGAACATCGGATCCCACAGGTCGAAGGTGTCGCCCACAAGGCAGATGGTGTCGGCATCGTGCCGGCGCAGGAAATCGAGAATGGCTTCGGCCCGACAGCCCGGCGCGCCCAGGTGCAGGTCCGACAGGAACAGGCTGCGCAGGCGGCGCACCGGCGGGATCGTGCAAGGTTCCATGCCCTGGGGCTCCGGCGTGGGGGCGACGTGGCACGACCCTGGGCCGGATTTGCGATGGTGCCGCAACGCAGCGATGACAAGGCGATGAAATCCGCCCCGCGCGGCGATGACGTTGCGGCAGCTGCGAGGCCCGGGGCGCATTTGTCACCGAACCGACAAGCGGCGGTTACGCAGTTGTCGCATCGCCCGGTCACAAGCGCCCCCAGGCGCAACCCGAGAGGACCGACATGATCCGAACCTTCAGCCTGGCTTCCGTGGCCGTTGCCGCCACCGTTTCGGCGGCGATGGCGCAGACCGAAATCCAGTGGTGGCACGCCATGGGCGGCGAACTGGGCGAAAAGCTGGAAGCGATTGCCGCCGACTACAATTCCAGGCAGTCGGACTACAAGGTCGTGCCCAGCTTCAAGGGCACCTATGGCGAGACGATGACCGCCGCCATCGCCGCCTTCCGCGCCAAGGAACAGCCCGCCATCGTGCAGGTGTTCGAGGTGGGCACCGGCACCATGATGGCGGCCAAGGGCGCCATCTACCCCGTCCACAAGCTGATGAAGGATGCCGGCGAGCCCTTCGACCCGGCGGCCTTCCTGCCGGCGGTGGTGGGCTATTACACCGACACCGACGGCAACATGCTGTCGATGCCGTTCAACAGCTCGACCCCGATCCTGTATTACAACAAGGACGTGTTCGAAAAGGCGGGGCTGGACCGCAACACCCCGCCCAAGACCTGGGAGGATGTCGAGGCGTTCTCCAGGAAGATCATGGAATCGGGCGCCGCGAAGTGCGGCTTTACCACCGGCTGGATCAGCTGGGTGCAGCTGGAAAACTTCTCGGCCTGGCACAACCAGCCCATCGGCACGCTGGAAAACGGCTTCGGCGGGCTGGCGACCGAGCTGACGGTGAACGGCCCCCTGCAGGTGCGGCACTGGGAAAACCTGGCGCGCTGGCAGAAGGAAGGCATCTTCCAGTATGGCGGCCCGGTGGGCGGCAACGATGCCCCGCCCAAGTTCTACACGCAGGAATGCGCGATCTACATGAACTCCTCGGCCAGCCGCGCGGGCGTGATCGCCAACGCGAAGGATTTCGAGGTGGGCTACGGCATGTTGCCGCATTATGCCGACGTGCAGCCGCAGAACTCGATCATCGGCGGGGCGACGCTGTGGGTGCTGCAGGGCCGGCCGGAAGCGGAATACAAGGCTGTGGCCAACTTCTTCAGCTACCTGTCCTCGGCCGAGGTGCAGGCGAAGTGGCACCAGTCCACCGGCTATCTGCCGATCACGCAGGCGGCGTGGGATCTGTCGAAGTCGCAAGGCTATTATGACGCCAACCCGGGTGCCGACGTTTCGATCCGGCAGATGACGCTGAACGCGCCGACGCCCAATTCCAAGGGCCTGCGTTTCGGTTCCTACACCCAGATCCGCGGCATCATCGACGAGGAGTTCCAGGCGCTGCTGGGCGGGCAGAAGTCGGCGCAGGCGGCGCTGGACGATCTGGTCAAGCGCGGCAACGTGCTGCTGCGCGAGTTCGAAGCCGCCAACAAGTAAGGCGCCCTGGGCGCCGCAAGGGCAGCCCGCGCCGCATCGCGCGCGGGCTGCCGCCCTTTTTCCTGCGGGATACCCCGATGAAGCGTTCGATCTTTCGCAACCAGCTGCTGCCCTGGCTGTTGCTGGCGCCGCAACTGGCGGTGACCTTCGTGTTCTTCCTGTGGCCGGCGGCGCAGGCCGGGTGGCAAAGCTTTCTGCGCGAGGATGCCTTCGGCCTGAAGACCGAATTCGTCGGGCTGGCGAATTACGCGCGCCTGATCGGCGATGCCGAATACCTGAAATCGGCGCAGGTGACGGTGGTGTTTTCGGTGGCGGTCGCGGTGCTGGCGATGGCGGTGGCGCTGGTGCTGGCGCTGGCGGTGGACCGCATGATCGCCACCGCGCGCACCTATACCACGCTGCTGGTCTGGCCCTATGCGGTGGCGCCGGCGATTGCGGGGCTGTTGTGGTGGTTCATCTTCAACCCGACCATCGGGCTGATGCCCTTTGCGCTGAAGGCGCTGGGCTATGACTGGAACCACAGCCTGAAGCCGAACGATGCGATGGTGCTGGTGGTGATTGCCGCAGCGTGGAAGCAGATCAGCTACAACTTCCTGTTCTTTGTCGCGGGGCTTCAGGCCATTCCCGCCAGCTTGCGCGAGGCCGCGGCCATCGACGGGGCAGGCCCGGTGCGGCGGTTCTGGACCATCACCTTTCCGCTGCTGGCGCCGACCAGTTTCTTCCTGCTGGTGGTCAACACGGTCTATGCGCTGTTCGACACGCTGCCGGTGATCGACGCCACCACCGAAGGCGGGCCGGCGCAGGCGACCAACATCCTGGTCTACAAGGTTTATGTCGATGGCTTCCTGGGGCTGAACCTCGGGTCTTCGGCGGCGCAGTCGGTGGTGCTGATGGCGGTGGTCGTGGCGCTGACCGTGGTGCAGTTCCGCTATATCGAGCGGCGGGTGGAGTATTGAACATGGTCGAACGCAGACCCTGGCTGAACCTGCTGGCGCATGGCGTGCTGATCGCCGGCGTGCTGATCGTGGCCTTTCCGGTGTGGGTGGCGCTGGTCGCCTCGACCCACCCGGCCGAGGCGTTCCAGACCGGGCGCATCCCCCTGTGGTTCGGGGATGCCGCTGTGGCGAATTACAGCCTGATGCTGGGCAACGGCCTGTCGACCATGGGGGCGCCGCCGCTGGCGGGGATGCTGTGGAACAGCCTGCTGATGGCGTTGCTGATTGCGGTGGGCAAGATCGCCATCTCGATCACCTCGGCCTTTGCCATCGTGTATTTCCGCTTTCCGTTCCGCATGTTCGCCTTCTGGTGCATCTTCATCACGCTGATGCTGCCGGTGGAGGTGCGGATCCTGCCGACCTTCAAGGTGGTGGCCGATCTGGGCATGCTGAACAGCTATGCGGGCCTGACCATCCCGCTGATCGCCAGCGCCACGGCCACCTTCCTGTTCCGGCAGGTGTTCCTGACCATCCCCGACGAGCTGCTGGAGGCCGCGCGGATCGACGGGGCGGGGCCCTTGCGGTTTTTCCGTGACATGCTGGTGCCGCTGAGCCGCACCAACATCGCGGCGCTGTTCGTGATCCTGTTCATCTATGGCTGGAACCAGTATCTGTGGCCGCTGCTGATAACCACGGACGAGGGGTATTACACCATCGTCGCGGGCATCAAGCGCATGGCCGAAGCCGTGGATGCCAACCCGATCTGGAATTACGTCATGGCCGCCGCAGTGCTGGCCATGCTGCCGCCGGTGGTGGTGGTGATCCTCATGCAGCGGGTCTTTGTCAAAGGCCTGATCGAGACGGAGAAGTAGGACATGGCATCCATCACGCTGGAACGGCTGGGCAAGACCTATGCCGGGGGCACGCAGGCGGTGTCGGAGATCGACCTGGCGATTGCCGACGGGGAATTCGTGGTGCTGGTCGGGCCGTCGGGCTGCGGCAAGTCCACCTTGCTGCGCATGATCGCGGGGCTGGAGACGGTGAGCCACGGCACCGTGCGCATCGGCGAGCGGGTGGTGAACGACCTGGAACCGGCCGAGCGCGACGTTGCGATGGTGTTCCAGAGCTATGCGCTCTACCCCCACATGACGGTGCGGCAGAACCTGGCCTATGGGCTGAAGAACCGCCGGATGGACCGGGCCGAGATCGCGCGCCGGGTGGATCAGGCGGCGGCGATGCTGGAAATCGGCCCCTATCTGGACCGCAAGCCGCGCCAGTTGTCGGGCGGGCAGCGCCAGCGCGTGGCGATGGGGCGCGCCATCGTGCGCGAGCCGGCGGCCTTTCTGTTCGACGAACCGCTGTCGAACCTGGATGCCAAGCTGCGGGTGACCATGCGCGGCGAAATCCGTGCGCTGCAACGCCGGCTGGGCACCACCAGCGTCTATGTGACCCACGACCAGGTCGAGGCGATGACCTTGGCCGACCGGCTGGTGGTGCTGAACGGCGGCCGGGTGGAACAGATCGGCACGCCGCTGGAGGTCTATCGCCGCCCGGCCTCGGTCTTTGTCGCGGGCTTCATCGGGGCGCCGGCGATGAACCTGCTGGCCGCAGCCCGCGACGGCGGCCGGGTGGTGCTGGACGGGCGCGCGCTGGCGCTGCCGGCGGCGGGCGCGGGGGCGGTGACGCTGGGCCTGCGGCCCGAAGATCTGGTGCCGGTGGCGCCGGGCACGCCGGGCGCGCTGGACATGGCGGTCACCCATGTCGAGGAACTGGGCGCGCAGCGGCTGGTGCATGGCCGGGTCGGCGGGCAGGCGCTGGTGGCCGCGCTGCCGGCCGATGCGGCGCTGGCCGACCGGCTGGCGCTGGCGGTCGAGCCCGCGCGGGCGCATCTGTTCGACGCCGCCAGCGGGGCCCGGCTGGGCCAGGCCGGTGCCGCCTGACGAAAAGGGCGGCCCCTTGCGGGGCCGCCAGTCGAAAGGGAGGGTCGTGAAACCGGGCGGGCGCGGCCAGAGCGCGCGGGAAATCAGTTCGCGCAGGATCTCGGACGTGCCGCCATAGATGCGCTGTAGCCGGGCATCGGCGTAAAGGCGGCAGATCCCGTATCCGCGCATGAAGCCGTAGCCGCCTTGGAACCGCACACGAGCCATCGACCACGCGGCCTGGCATGTCGCTGCACCACAGCTTGGCCATCGACTCCGCGTAGGTGCCGAGCCCGCCTTGCACGTGGCGCAGGATGCACTGCTCCGCAAAGGCCCAGCCGAAGGTGAGGTCGGTCTTGAGATCGGCCATCCGGTGCGGGATCGCCTGAAAATCGCCGATGGCTGCCCGAACCGCGGCCTTCGGCGGTGCGGGTGACCACGATTGCCAGGTCGGCGTGCCGGCCGCTGGAAATGATGGTCTTTGGCCCGTCGTAGGCCCATTGGTCGCCGTCGCGCCGGGCGGTGGTGCGGATGCCCTGCAGGTCGCTGCCGGTGACGGGCTCGGTCATGGCGATGGCGCAGACGGTGGTACCCGCCAGCATGCCGGGCAGCCGGCGCGCCTTTTGTTCCGGCGGTGCCATGCGACGGCAGGTAACCCGGGCCTACGTCGGAATGCACCGGAATGTCGGCCGCCGGCCCGGCAAAGCCCGATCGGGCCAGTTCCTCGGCCACCACGGCGTTCATGCGGAAATTGCCGCCGATGCCGCCGTATTCCTCGGGGACGGTGGGGCACAGCACGCCGGCTGCGCGAGCCTTGTCCCAGAAATGCCGGGCGACGATGCCATCGGTTTCCCGGCGGTCGAAATGCGGGGCGATTTCGGCCTGGATGAACCGCCGCACGCTGGCGCGCAACTGGCGATGGTCTTGCGTCAGATCAATCCAGCCCGTCGCCGCCGTCGTCGCCTTCGTCGCCGTTGGTCAGCGCGATCAGGTTCTGCTTCATGCGGTAGAGCGTGCGCGCCGTCAGCTCCAGGTCCTCGCGCGGGATGCCGGCAAGGATCTTGGCGTTGAAGCTGTCGTTGACCGGGGCGATGTCCTTGATGATCTGGCGGGCCTTGTCCGTCAGGAACACGCGCTTGACGCGGCGGTCCTTGGCATCGGGGATGCGCTCGACGAAGCCGGCGGTTTGCAGCCGGTCGATCAGCGAGCCGAGCGCGACCTTGCCGGCATCCAGTTCGTTCGCCAGCCGGGTCTGCGGCAGCCCGTCGTTGCGCGAGATGAAGGCCAGCACCCACCACTGCGACCGGGTGATGCCCAGCGGCGCAAGTTCGCGGTCGAAGCAGACCCTGCGAAGGCGCGACATGTCATGGATCAGGGAACCAAACCGCATGTCCCGGCTTCGGGGCTCGTTCATTCCATGCCCTCGTCAAACTCTCGCGCCCCGCGGACCGAAGATCAATACGCAGGCGAACGAAAATCCGGGGCTGTGGCGCGAGCGGCTTACGGGGATCATGCGCTACCTTGCCATTCGCTTCGACATCAACATGCCCGGCAAGGAGTCGCGAAATCGTGCAATGTGCAAGTCGCACAAGGTCATCATCAGTTGCGCCGTCACCGGCGCCCGAGGACTATGCGCGGTTCCTGCCGGTCATCAAGGAGGCTTGCGATGCGGTGGCCACCATCACCACCGGGGGCGGGCCGGGCCTGTCGCAGGACGACCGGCTGGCGACGGCAAAATGGGCGCGGTGCGAAGTGGCCGCGACGAACGTGGGGTCGCTGAACCTCAACATCTCGGGGGCGGCAGGCGGTTCGAGTTCGAGCGCTACGACATCGGCCACCTTTGCAACCAGGCGCATTTCCGCGACCGCGGGTTGGTCGAGGGGCCGCTGTTCATCCAGGGGGTGTTCGGCATTCCGGGCGGGATCGCGCCCGAGATGAATTGCGGGCCGCACATGAAGGCCACGGCCGACCGGCTGTTCGGCGACGACTATTACCTTCCGGTGCTGGGGGCCGGGCGGCACCAGATGCCCTTTGCCGTGACCAATGCCTTTGCCCGAGAGCCGCGGGGGACGGCTCGAAAGCATGGCGGATCGCAGGACCGGTCAGAACTTGGATCGCCCCGCCCTTCGCATGCGCTGAACGGATTGGTGGGGGACTGCACGCATTGCCCCGAACGACAAGCACAGAAGACGAAAGGCGGTGCAGCATACTATCGGTATCGCCATTTCCAAGGACACGCTCGATATCCGCCGTCAGCCTGACGGCCGACATGCCCGGTTCGGCAACGACGAGGCGACCGGGCGCTGTCACCGCGACATGGAGGCTGCGCCGGATGCGGCGGGCCATGCGCTGGTGAAGATGCAGCCGGGCCGCGCGCGCCGGTTCGCACAGGTTGCGGGATACGCGGCACAGACCGACCGCGCCGACGCCGCCATGCTCGCCCGGTTGGGTGCCGTGCCCTAACGCGAGGCCACGCCCGTTTGCAGCGAGAGCATGCCCGAAATCAGGGCGTTGCACCTCGCGCGCCTCCGTCTGATAAAGGGGCGCGCCGCCTGCCGCAACCGCCTGCACAAGGCGCGCAATCGGGTCGTCCCGGCACAGCCTGGCGCCCGGCTGCGGCAGCTCGAGATACGCATCGGGCAGCGCGACGCCGAACTGGTGCGCCTCGTCATGGAGGATCCGGCGCTCGCCCATAGCTGCGGGATCCGGCTGCCCATTCCCGGCATCGGGCCCGTCGCAGCGATCGCTCCGGGCGTGGAGATGCCCGAGCCAGGCACGATGGACGGCAAGGAAGCCGCCTGAATGCCGAAGCAGCGCGGCCCGCGCTGTGCGCCTGCGGCGCGGTCATGGTGATCGGCGTTGCCCTCGGTTACGGCACCCGGCAGCTGACCTTGCGCGAAGTGCGCAACCATCTGGTCCGAACCGGCGGTTCGTGGGCGGATATCCTGATGATCGCCGCCGCAGCGGACATCATCATGGGCACGCTGCAACCGACCGGGTTGGGCTTTGCGCTGACCATGCTGCGGGTCAAGCTGGGCATGCCGCCGCGGGCCGATGCCCTTCGTGACGCCGCCCGTGGCGATTGCCGCCTTTTTCACGGCGCTCGCGCATCGCCACACGCCTTCGGTGCTGCGCTTCATGCCCGAAGGCGAAGGCGCGAGCACCGTGGTCGGCGGCGAAGCACCACCATGCGGCGCGGCGATTTCGCCATCGTCCCGTTCCGGGCCGGCAGAATCACGGCAACGAAGGCACCGGGCCTTGCGCCTGGCTCGATGGGCCGGACCTGCCGTCGGTGCCGGTCTTCGAAACCCGCCCGATACGCTCGACCGCCGGGCAGGCGATGGCGCTGGCCGAAGGCGACTTGGCCGCGCAGATCGGCGACCAGCGCTTTGACCTTGCCGAAAGCAATGTGGCCGCCGCCCCCGGCTGGACCCGGCGCAGCGACCGCGCGGAAAAGGACAGCGTCCTGTTCGTGTTCTCCGACCGGGTGGCACAGGAAAAACCGGGGTCCACCGCGAACTGCGCGGCGCCTGAGCCAAGGAAAGACACGATGCGTTTCTGCCGTTTCGACGACAACCGAAGGCGTGGTCAAGGGCGACATGGTCCACGATGTCGCCGTGGTGCCGGACGAACTGCCCGCGCTGCGCTGGCCGCCCAGGTGCCCGGGCGCCCGGTGGAAAAGGTGCGCCATCTGTCGCCGGTGGCCAACCCCGGCAAGATCGTCGCGGCGCCGGTGAACTATCGGCTGCACCCCGACGAAGCTCGCACCGATGGCCGCGTCAGCCTGCTGGGCGGCGCCGCGCATCCGACCTTGCCCTACATTGCGCAAGGGGCGGCAATGGCGATGGAGGATGCGGTGGTGCTGGCCCGCGCCTTGTCGGGCGGCGCCCCGGTGCCGCAGGCGCTGGCGGCCTATCGGCAGGCCCGGCTGGCGCGGGCAGACCGCATCGTCACCGAATCCAACGCCAACCGCGCGCTGTCCCACCAGCCCGACCGCGACCGGCTGCGCGCTGCCTTTGCTGCGCGCGCCTTGAACGCCGAATGCAGCGCCTGGCTTTTTCCTGCGATACGGTCACGGTGCCTCTGGCCTGATCGCCGCCACCCGGGCGCCGAAGATGGCCGAGCCCACGCGCACATGCGTGGCGCCGTGGGCGATGGCCGCTTCGAAATCGCTGCTCATGCCCATCGACAGGCCCGACAACCCGTTGCGCGCGGCCATGCCGGCCAGCATTGCGAAATGCGGGGCCGCATCCTGATCTTCGGGCGGAATGCACATCAGCCCGGCAACCGGCAGGTCCAGCCGGCGGCAGGCGGCAACGAAACCGTCCAGCTCGGCGGGCAGGGCGCCGGCCTTTTGCGGCTCGGCCCCGGTGTTGACCTGCACGAACAGTTGCGGGCAGCGCCCCTGCGCCTGCACCAGCCGTGCCAGGCGTTCGGCCAGCGAAGGCCGGTCCAGCGTGTGGATGGCGTCGAACAGCTCCAGCGCGGGCTTGGCCTTGTTGGTCTGCAAAGGCCCGATCATGTGCAGCGCCACACCCTCATACCGCGCGCGCAGGTCGGGCCATTTGCCGGCGGCCTCCTGCACGTAGTTTTCGCCAAAGGTGCGATGGCCCGCGTCCAGCACGGCCACCACCCGTTCCAGCGGTTGCACCTTGGAAACGGCGATCAGCGTCACCGACCCGGGCGCGCGGCCGTGTGCGGCCTCGGCAGCGCGGATGCGGGCGGTGATGTCGTGCAAGCCCATGATCCCCCCGAAATGCTTGTCCCCGAAATGGAAAAGAGCGGGCTTTCGCCCGCTCTTCCCGGCTTTGATCCGTCAGGATCAGAAGCTGAACGCCACACCGATGTCGGCGCGGGTGGTCTTGGCGGTCGTGCGCTCGATGCCGCCAACCAGACGGGCGCCGCCGCCCATGTTGTAGGCAGCGCCGATGCCGTAGGTGGTCTTCGAGGCCGGAACCGCGACGCCCACGTGACCCGATTCCGAGGCGACGTAGCCCGAAACGGTGGTCGCACCCATGGTGTACGAGCCGTTGATGGCGAACTTGTTCACCTTGGTGCCGCCCGAGCCGTTGCGAGCCGCGCCGAAGCCGATGCCGAAGTCGCCAACCTTGCCCGAAGCGGTCAGGATGATCTTGTCTTCAGCGGCCAGGTTCGAGTCCTGCATGCCAAGGGCCACGGTCCAGCCCGAGAAGGTGTAGGCACCGAAGGCGGCCAGACGCTTGCCGACGCCGGTGCCAGCCAGGGCCAGCTTGTCGGACGAGTACGACACATGGCCGGTGAAGTCGCCCATGGTGTAGATGGCTTCGACGCCTTCCGCACCGTTGCCACGCGAGTCGTAGGCATCCCACGCGAAGGCGTTCAGCGAGGTGTTGGTCACCAGACCCGACCAGCCGAGGCCGGTCAGACCGACCGACGGGCCGTACAGGTTCGGCATCGATTCGACGGCGCCCAGGATGTTGCCGACGGCAACGGTCAGGCCACCGGCCCGAGCGTAGACGCGGGCACCGTTCACGGCGGTGTTCGAGGCGCCGTTGCGGTTGCCTTCGTCCGAACGGATGCGGACGCGCGCACCGAAGGTCACGCCGTTGTCAGCGGTGGTCGAACCGTCGATGTTGACGGTCATGCGCTTTTCCAGACGGGTCTTCGCCACACCGGTAGCGGCGGCGCCGCCGTTGTACTGGATGCCGAAGCGGGCGTCGCCCGAGAACTTCACTTCCGCAGCGGCCATGCCGGCCGACAGGGCGAGCGCGGTGGACGCGATCAGAAACTTTTTCATCGTTTTCCCTCGTTGTGTCAAAGGTGCGCCCAACTCAGGGGAATCTGAATTGGGTATGGCCACTGTTTCCCCCGCCGCGCCGCTGATTGCAACGACTAGGCGCGGCCTGCCGGAACCTTGGGCGCCCGTGGTGCAGACATGCCACAGTGCCGCCGGGTCACCCCCGCGCCGCGCCGCTGCCGCAATTCCGGTTCGGATGCGGGCGCAGGCGCGTCGGGGCAGAAGGGCTTGCCCGGGTGCGGCGCAGCCGCTAGACAGGTCGCACCTTCAGGAGGTCGGCTGCATGACGTTTTCCAACCGTTCCCGCCTTGTGCTGTGCAGCGCGCTGGTTCTGGCCCTGGCAGGGTGCGGCGGTGGCGGCGGCGGGTTGTTCGGCCGCATGGCGGCGCCGGCGCCGCTCAGCCCCGAACAGCAGACCCGGGTGGCCAACCTGAACGAGTCGTTCTCGCGCGAGGAACGCGCCGAGCGCGCGCGGGCCTTCACCCCGGCCACCGAACGGCGCAGCGTGCTGGGCGACCTGTTCCGCGCGCGCAGCGAATCCGACGTGGGCACCAACGTGAACCGCTATCTGTGGAACGCCTCGCTGGATGCGCTGTCGTTCCTGCCGGTGGAAACGGTCGATCCCTTTACCGGCGTCATCGCCACCGGCTACGGCACGCCGCCCGGCGGCGGGCGGGCCTATCGCGCTACGATCTACATTTCCGACCCGGCGCTCGATGCGCGTTCGCTGAAGGTTGCGATCCAGACGCGGGGCGGCGGCCCGGTTTCGGCCCAGACCGTGCGCGCGGTCGAAGACGCCATCCTGACCCGCGCGCGCGAGCTTCGGGTGCGCGATTCGCGCCTGTAACGCTCTGGCATTCGCTGCCGCCACGGGTATAACCACGCCGGGCCGCTCAGCCCGGCGTTTTCACTGACAGGAAGCCGCGATGTCCCGCTACACGCCCGCAGAGATCGAACCGAAATGGCAGGCCGCGTGGGACGCGGCCGGGGTATTCGCCGCCAAGGCCGACCCGTCGCGGCCGAAATACTATGTGCTCGAGATGTTCCCTTATCCTTCGGGGCGCATCCACATGGGGCATGTGCGCAACTACACGATGGGCGATGTGGTGGCGCGCACCAAGATGGCGCAAGGCTACAGCGTGCTGCACCCGATGGGGTGGGATGCCTTCGGGATGCCCGCCGAAAACGCCGCGATGGAACAGGGCGGCCACCCCGCCACCTGGACCGAAAACAACATCGCCGTGATGAAGGGGCAGATGAAGCCGCTGGGCCTGTCGATCGACTGGTCGCGCGAAATCGCCACCTGCCGGCCGGAATATTACGGCCACCAGCAGGCCATGTTCCTCGATTTCCTGGCCGCCGGGCTGGTCTACCGCAAGGCGGCGGTGGTGAACTGGGATCCGGTCGACATGACCGTGCTGGCCAACGAACAGGTGATCGACGGCAAGGGCTGGCGCTCGGGCGCCCCGGTCGAACGGCGCGAGCTGGTGCAGTGGTTCTTCCGCATCTCCGACTATTCCGAGGAGCTGCTCTCGGCGCTGGACGGGCTGACCAGCTGGCCAGAAAAGGTGCGCCTGATGCAGGCGAACTGGATCGGCAAGTCCCGCGGGCTGCAATTCGCCTTCGAAACCGTGGGCGCGCCGGCCGGCTTCGAGCGGCTGGAGGTCTACACCACCCGGCCCGACACGCTGATGGGCGCCTCGTTCGCCGCCATTTCCGCCGATCATCCGCTGGCCCGCGCGCTGCAGGCCGACCCGAAGGTTGCGGCCTTTGTCGCCGAATGCCGCAAGGGCGGGACGAGCGCCGAGGAAATCGAGACGGCCGAGAAGATCGGCCTCGACACCGGCATCCGCGTCCGGCACCCGCTGAACCCCGACTGGACGCTGCCGGTCTGGATCGCCAACTTCATCCTGATGGATTACGGCACCGGCGCCATCTTCGGCTGCCCGGCCCACGACCAGCGCGATTTCGAATTCGCCAGCAAGTATGGCCTGCCGATTCCGCCGGTCTTCGTGGCCGAAGGCGCCGAGGAAACCCCGCTGACCGAAGCCTTCGTGCCGCAGAAGTCCGAACGCGTGACCTACATCCGCGGCTTTGCGGGGGTTGCCGGCACCATGACCGCCGACGAGGCCGTGGCCGCCGCCATCGCCCATGCCGAACAGCAGGGCTATGGTCAGGGCGTCACCAAGTTCCGCCTGCGCGACTGGGGCCTGAGCCGCCAGCGTTACTGGGGCTGCCCGATTCCGGTGGTGCATTGCGACGCCTGCGGCGTGGTGCCCGAGAAAAAGGAAAACCTGCCCATCGCGCTGCCGATGGACGTGACCTTCGACCAGCCCGGCAACCCGCTGGACCGCCACCCCACCTGGCGCAACTGCGCCTGCCCGGCCTGCGGCAAGCCCGCCCGGCGCGAAACCGACACGATGGATACCTTCGTCGATTCCTCGTGGTATTTCGCCCGCTTCACCGCGCCCCACGCCGCCACCCCGACCGATCCGGCCGAGGTCGATTACTGGATGAACGTCGATCAGTATATCGGCGGTATCGAACACGCGATCCTGCACCTGCTCTATTCGCGCTTCTTCGCCCGGGCGATGGCGAAAACCGGCCACCTGCCGGCTAAGGCAATTGAGCCGTTCAGCGCGCTGTTCACCCAAGGCATGGTCACGCACGAAATCTACCTGACGCGCGATGCCAACGGGCGCCCGGTCTATCACCTGCCCGAAGACGTGATCCGCAGCGAAACCGGCGCCACGCTGAAGGACGGCACCCCGGTCGAGATCATCCCTTCGGCCAAGATGTCGAAATCGAAGAAGAACGTCGTGGACCCGATGAACATCATCGCGGCCTATGGCGCCGATACCGCGCGCTGGTTCGTCATGTCCGACAGCCCGCCCGAACGCGACGTGGAATGGACGGCCGCCGGCGCCGACGCCACCTTCAAGCACCTCAACCGGGTGTGGAACCTGTGCAGCCGGATCAAGGACATGGCCCCCGGCGCCCCCGGCACGGGCGACAACGAGCTGATGCGCGCGCTGCACAAGACCATCGACGAGGTGACGCGCAGCATCGAGGGCTTCGCCTTCAACAAGGCCATCGCGGCGCTTTATGCCTTTACCAACACGCTGGCGCGGGCCGAAGCCTCGCAACCCGCAATGCAAACCGCCATGCGCACGCTGGGCAAGCTGATGTCGCCGATGACCCCGCATATCGCGGAATCGATCTGGGCGGCGCAAGGCGGGCAGGGGCTGTGCGCCCAGGCGCCCTGGCCCGTGGCCGACCCCGCGCTGCTGGTGGACGATACCGTGACCCTGCCGGTGCAGATCAACGGCAAGCGGCGGGCCGAAGTGACCGTGCCCAAGGACATGCCCGCGGCCGAGGTTGAACGAATCGTTCTGGCGAACGAGGATGTGGTCCGGTTCATGGCCGGTCAGCCGGTGAAGAAGCTGATCGTGGTTCCGGGGCGCATCGTCAATGTCGTGGTCTGACCGACGTCTGTTCCTGCTGACCGGGCTTGCCGCGCTGGCAGGGTGCGGCTTTGCCCCGGCCTATGCGCCGGGCGGGGCCGGGGCGGCCTTGCGCGGCGCGGTGGCGCTGGCCGACCCGGCCGACCGCGACGGTTTCGACTTTGCCGCCCGGCTCGAAGACCGCCTGGGCCGCGCCGAGGCGCCGCGCTTCCGGCTGGACTGGCAGGTTGCCACCGAACCCGTCGGGGCGGGCATCACCCCCACCGGGGCCATCACCCGCTACACGCTCAAGGGCCGCGCCCGCTTTGCGCTGGTCGCCGCCGGCAGCGGCGCCACCGTCACCTCGGGCACGGTCGAAAGCTTTACCAGCTGGTCCACCTCGGGCTCCACCGTGGCCACGCTGACCGCCGAACAGGATGCCCGGCGCCGGCTGATGGTGATTCTGGCCGATCAGGTCGTGGCCCGGCTGATCGCCGCCGCCCCGCAATGAAGCTTGCCGGCGCCGAGGCCAACCGCTGGTGCGCCCGGCCCGACCCGGCCGCCGCCGGGGCGCTGATCTATGGCGCCGACCCGATGAAGGTGGCGATGAAGCGCCAGCAGCTGGTTGCCGCCATCATCGGCCCGGGCGGCGAGGCGGAAATGCGGCTGGCGCGCATTGCGGCGGCCGATCTGCGCCGCGACCCGGCGCTGCTGCTGGATGCGGTCAAGGCGCAGGGGTTCTTTCCAGGTCCGCGGGTCGCGCTGGTGGACGATGCCGGCGATGGCCTGGCCGACCTGATCGGCGCCGCGCTGGCCGACTGGCGGCCGGGCGATGCGCAGATCGTGGTCACAGCGGGCGCCTTGCCGGCGAAATCGGCCTTGCGCAAGGTGTTCGAGCCGCACCGCAGCGCACCTGCCATCGCGCTTTACGACGACCCGCCCTCGCAAGCCGAAATCGAGGATGAGCTGCGCCGCGCCGGGCTTGCCGACATTTCCCCCGCCGCGATGAAGGATCTGGTGGCGTTGTCGCGCGATCTCGACCCCGGCGATTTCCGGCAGACGCTGGAAAAGATCGCGCTGTTCAAATGGGGCGACCGCACGCCTCTGGCCAGCGCCGATGTGGCCGCCTGCGCCCCCGCCACCGTCGAAGGCGAGGTGGACGATGTGCTGCACGCCGCCGCCGAGGGCCGCACCCGCGAGGTGGGCGCGCTCATGCGGCGGCTCGAAGGGCAGGGCATCGCGCCGGTGACGCTGGCGATTCGCGCCTTGCAGCACTTTCGCGCGCTGCACGCCGCCGCCTGCGACCCGGGCGGGGCCGCCGCCGGGCTGGCGCGCGCCCGGCCGCCGGTGTTCGGGCCCCGCCGCGACCGGCTGCAACGCCAGGCCGAAGGCTGGGGCCGCGACCGGCTGGAAAAGGCGCTGGGCCTGATCGTCGAAACCGACCTGACGTTGCGGTCTGCCAGCAAGGCCCCGGGCCTGCCGCTGGTCGAACGCACCTTGCTGCGGCTGGCCGAACTGGCGCGCGCCCGCGCCTGACGCAAGGACGTGCTTGCACCGCCCCGGTGCTCGTGGCGTGATGCGCGCAACGGCCAGGGAGGGCACGCATGTACAAGGTCTACGGAACCGTCAAGAGCCGCGCCGCGCGGGTGATCTGGATGCTCGAGGAACTCGGCGTGCCGTTCGAGCATGTCAACGCCGGCCCGCGTTCGGCCGAGGTGCTGGCGGTGAACCCCTCGGGCAAGGTGCCGGTGCTGGAGGTCGAAGGCCAGGCCATCGCGGATTCCACCGCGATCCTGCAGTTTCTGGCCGATCGCCACGGCCGCCTGACCCACCCCGCAGGCACGGTCGCCCGCGCCTTGCAAGACAGCCTGACCCATTTCCTGCTCGACGAACTCGACGCCGTTCTGTGGACGGCGGCGCGCCACAGCTTCATCCTGCCCGAGGACATGCGCCTGCCGGCGATCAAGGAATCGCTCAAGTGGGAATACGCGCGCAGCCTGTCGCGGCTGGCCGAGCGGCTGGGCTCCGGCCCCTTCCTGATGGGCGAGACGATGACCGTGCCCGACATTCTGGCGACTCATTGCCTGATCTGGGGGGCCGGGGCGCGATTCCCCACGGTCGAAGGCAGCCTGTCCGATTACCTCGACCGCATGCGGGCCCGCCCGGCGTTTCAGCGCGCGATGGCGCGGTAGGCGGGGCGCTCCCGCACCGCAGCGGCGCCCCGAGGGGGGCGCCACCGCGCCTTGGGCCCGGCGCCGCGCGTGCCGCGCGGCGCGGTTGCGCGCGGTGGGGTCGGGCATTGATTCCCTGCACCCGCATGCTAGCTGCGCGGCGACAAGGAGGCGGGCATGACCAAGGCACTGGTGATCGGGTCGCAAGGCGGTATCGGCAAGGCGCTGGTGCAGGCGCTGGCAGAGCGGGGCGAGGTGACGGGCCTGAGCCGGGCCGACGGGCTGGACGTGACCGATGCGGCCTCGGTCGCGGGCGTGCTCGGTGCGCTGAGCGGGCCTTTCGACGCGGTGATCGTCGCCACAGGCGCGCTGGCCCCGCCGGGCCGGCAGCCGGAAAAGACCCTGCGCGCGCTGGACCCGGCGCAGATGGCGCAGCAGTTCGCCGTCAACGCCACCGGGCCGCTGCTGGTGCTGCAACATGCCTTGCGGCTCTTGCCGCGCGACCGGCGCTGCGTCTTTGCGGCCCTGTCGGCGCGCGTCGGCTCCATCGGCGACAACCGGCTGGGCGGGTGGTATTCCTATCGCGCCTCCAAGGCGGCGCTGAACCAGCTGATCCGCACCGCGGCGGTCGAGGTGGCGCGCAGCCACCCGCAGGCGGTGCTGGCGGCCATTCACCCCGGCACGGTCGCCACCCGGTTCACCGAAGGCTACCCTGCCCACCGCAAGGCGACCCCGGCCGAGGCCGCGCGCAACATCCTGGCCGTGCTCGACGCGCTGTCGCCCGCGCAATCGGGCGGGTTCTTCGACTGGTCGGGCGCGGTGGTGCCGTGGTAGCCCCGCGCCTGATCCTCGTGCTGGGCGACCAGCTGACCCCCGGGGTGGCCGCCTTGCGCGCGGCGGACAAGCGCCGCGATGTGGTGGTGATGGCCGAAGTGATGGCCGAGGCGCAGGCCGTGCCCCACCACCCGCAGAAGATCGCCCTGATCTTTGCCGCCATGCGCCACTTTGCCGCCGACCTGCAGGCCCAGGGCTGGCGCGTGGCCTATGCCCGGCTCGACGACCCCGAAAACACCCAGTCGATCCCGGGCGAACTGATCCGCCATGCGGCCGCCACCGGCGCGGTCGAGGTGCTGGCCACCCGCCCCGGCGACTGGCGGCTGATGGCCGCGCTGGAAACCTGCCCGCTGCCCGTGCATCTGCTGGAGGACGACCGTTTCCTGTGTTCGGTCGCCGACTTCGATGCCTGGGCCGATGGGCGCAAGGAATTGCGGCTGGAATGGTTCTACCGCGAGATGCGCCGCCGCACCGGCCTGTTGATGCAAGGCGACCAGCCGGCCGGCGGGCAATGGAACTTCGACAAGGAAAACCGCAAGCCCGCCGCCCCCGACCTGCTGCGCCCGCGCCCCTTGCGCTTTGCCCCCGATGCGACGACGGCCGAGGTTCTGGCCCTGGTGGCCGCGCGGTTCGGCGGGCATTTCGGCCGGGTCGAACCCTTCGGCTGGCCGGTCACGCGGGCCGAGGCCCTGCAGGCGCTGGAACATTTCGCGCAACATTCCCTGCCGCGCTTTGGCGACGAACAGGATGCGATGCTGGCGGGCGACCCCTGGCTGTCGCATTCGCTGCTGTCGCCGGCGCTGAACCTGGGCCTGCTGTTGCCGATGGAGGTCTGCCGGCGGGCCGAGGCCGAATGGCAGGCCGGCCGCGCCCCGCTGGCCGCGGTCGAAGGCTTCGTGCGCCAGATCCTCGGCTGGCGCGAGTTCATCCGCGGGGTCTGGCGGCGCGAGGGGCCGGGCTATGCGCAGCGCAATGCGCTGGGGGGCGGGCTGCCCTTGCCGCAGGTCTACTGGGGCGGGCCCACGCGCATGGCCTGCATGGCCGCGGCCGTGGCCCAGACCCGCGATCTGGCCTATGCCCACCACATCCAGCGGCTGATGGTGACCGGCAATTTCGCGCTTCTGGCCGGTCTGGACCCGGCCGAGGTGCATGGCTGGTATCTGGCGGTCTATGCCGATGCCTTCGAGTGGGTAGAGGCGCCGAACACCCTGGGCATGAGCCTGTTTGCCGACGGCGGGGTCGTGGCCTCCAAGCCCTATGCTGCCTCGGGCGCCTATATCGACCGGATGTCGGACTATTGCGGCGGCTGTTCCTACCGCGTGCAGGACAAGTCCGGCGACCGCGCCTGCCCGTTCAACCTGCTGTACTGGCATTTCCTGCTGCGCCACCGCGACCGTTTTGCCCGCAATCCGCGCATGGCGCCGATGTATCGCACCTGGGACAGGATGGCCGAAGGGCACAAGGCAAGGGTGCTGGCCGATGCCGACCGCTTTCTTGCCCGGCTGGCCGAAGGCGCCCCGGTCTGACGCCCCGGTCCGACGCCGCGCTACTCGTCGGGCACCGGGCCGACCGGGCGGGCTGCGGGCGGGCACAGTTCGGCAATCGTGCGGGCAATGGCGGATTTGCGCAACGGTTTGGTCATGTAGCGGTCGATGCCGGCGGCCAGGATCGCGGCCTCGTCCCCCTCCAGCGCCAGCGCGGTCAGCGCCACGATGGGCACATGCTGCCCGGTGCCGGCCTCGGCCGCGCGAATGGCGGCGGCGGCCTGGCGGCCATCCATTTCCGGCATCGAGATATCCATGAAGATCATGTCGGGCCGGAACCGGCGCCACAGCTCGACCGCTTCGTGTCCGTTGCCGGCGAACTCCAGCTCGATGTCCAGATCGCGGACCATCTTGCGGAACACCAGCTGGTTGGTGCGGTTGTCTTCGGCCGCCAGCACCCGCATGGCCCGGCTGGCAGGGGGGGCTTCGGGTGGCGCCGGCACCGGCGGCGGCGCCGAAAGCGCTTGCAGGTGGCGAAACAGGTCCGACCGCAGCAGCGGCTTTTGCAGCACGGCCGCCAGCCCCTCGCTGCCGTCGCGTGCCGCGGCCGGGTTCGACGACAACAGCACGATCGGCACCGCATGTCCGGCCGCGCGGATGGCACGCGCCAGTTGCAGCCCGTCCATCTCGGGCATGTCGTGGTCGGTCAGCACTGCATCGATTTCCGGCCCTTCGGCCAGCGCGGCCAGCGCCTCGGCGCCCGAGCGGCAGATCACCGTATCCACCCCGGCGGTTTCCAGCTGCCGTTGCAGGATGGTGCGGTTGATGAACTGGTCGTCCACCACCAGCACGCGGTGCAGCGTGATCGGCACACCGGCCGGCGGCGCCGCACCCTCGGCCACCGGCAGCGTCAGGCGGAAGCCGAAGCACGAGCCCTTCCCCAGCTCGCTGTCCACCCAGACGGCGCCGCCCATGCGTTCGATCAGCCGCCGGGTGATCGCCAGCCCCAGACCCGTGCCTTCGAACTTGCGGTTCGCGGCATCCTCGACCTGGTTGAACTCGCCGAAGATATGGTCGAGGTGCTGCGGCGCGATGCCGATGCCCGTATCCTCGACCGTGACATGCAGTTGCTGGCGCCCGTCTTCGGCCTCGAACCCGACCACGCGCACCAGCACATGCCCGGCCTCGGTGAACTTCACCGCATTGCCCATCAGGTTCGTCAGCACCTGCCGCAACCGGCCCGGGTCGCCGACGAATCGTGTGGGCAGGAACATGTCGAAGTCGATCAGCAGGTCGATGCCGCGCGCCCGCGCCTTGGGTTGCAGCAGCATCGCCACTTCGTGGATCACCCGTTCCAGATCGAACGGCTCGGGGTAAAGCGTCAGCTTCTCGGCCTCGATCTTCGAGTAATCGAGGATGTCGTTGATGATGACCAGCAGCGCCTCGCCCGACGACCGGATGGTTTCGGCGAACAGGCGCTGGTCTTCGGTCAGGGCGGTATCGCAAAGCAGTTCGGCCATGCCGACGACTCCATTCATGGGGGTGCGGATTTCGTGGCTCATGTTCGCAAGGAAGGCGGATTTGGCGCGGTTCGCGGCCTCGGCCTCGGCGCGGGCGGTTTCCAGCTCGGCCTGCTGGCGCTTGAGCTCGGTGATGTCCACGCGCAGGCCGACCCGCCCGCCATCGGGTGTGGCGCGGTCGATCACGCGCAGCCAGCGGCCATCGGCCAGCACCTGTTCGTCGGTGCCTTCGGCGCGGCGGTGCTTGGCCAGGCGTTCGGCCAGCCATTCCTCCTCGCGCCCGATGGCGTCGCTGTGCTGGCCGCGTTCCAGCCCGTGGCGCAGGATATCCTCGAACCGCGCGCCGGGGACCATCGCCTCGGCGCTGGCGGCATAAATCTCGCGGTAGCGCTGGTTGCACATCACCAGCCTGTCATGGCGATCGAACAGCACGAAACCATCGGGAATCGCCTCGAAGGCGGTCATCATCCGCATGTGGTCGGTGATGTTGACCGCCAGTGTCACCATGTCGCCGTCGCGGGCGCGCCGGTCCACCAGCCGGACCCAGGTGCCATCGTGGAACTGCACCACTTCGGACGGAATCGGGTCGGCCTCCCACCGGGCGCGGATGCGTTCGGCCCAGGTATCGGCATCCTCCTCGCCACGCAGGATCAGCCTTTCGCGGGCGCACAAGGCGATGATGTCGCCATAGCCGATGCCGGGCCGCACCTCGGGGAACCGTTCGAAAGGTGTCAGAAAGGCCTTGTTGGCCATCACCAGCCTATGGCGGTTGTCGAACACCGCGAACCCGTCCAGCAGGGTGTTGATGCTGTCCCACAGCCGGCGTTCGGCCATGACGGCGGCAGTATGCGCGCGGTCGAGGTCGCTCAGAAAGCGCGAGTTCTGGCCGCGCAGCACCTCGGCCTGGCTGCGCGCCGAGGCCGCGGCATGGCGCTGTTCCAGCACCTGTTCCGACAGCGCCTTGGCATGCAGGGCCAGCTTTTCGTTCGCGGCCTGCAACTCGCGGCTTTTCTGTTCCAGCAGCCGCTCCGCCGCCAGACGTGCCCGCCGTTCCCGTGCCAGACGTTCCGCAATATCCATCGACCCGATCAGCCTTGCCGCCCTGCCGCCTTGACTACCTTGGCCTGTCCGGGGTGAACGTGCGGTTAACCGCACTGTTCCGAGGCGGCGTTTTGCTTGCCTTGCAACGCGCCGGCTGGCACCATCACGCCAACTGCACGCAGGAGATTTCAGCATGCGCATGGGGTCGTTTGCCCTTGGGGTGATTCTTTCGGCCGGTCTGCTGGCAGCGCCCGCCGCCGCGCAGGATCTGCTGCCCGAACGGCGCGCGGTGCTGGTTGACGGGTTCGACCTGCCGGGGGGCGACCTGCGCACGATTCTCGACACCACGCTCGAAGCCTGCGAGCGCGCCTGCACCACCGACCGGCGCTGCACCGCCTTTACCTACAACGCGCGCAATGGCGCCTGCTTTCCCAAGGCCGAACCCGGCGCCCCGGTGCCCTATGCCCGGGCGATTTCGGGCACCATCGCCCCGACCGATGCCGCGGCCCAGGCCACCGCCCGCGACCGTGCCGCCGACCTGGCCTTCCTGCCGCGCTGGACGATCCTGCAGGCCACCGAACAGGCGGCGCGGCTGGGGCGCGACCATGTGGCCGGCCTGTTCGCCGCCGAAGACCTGCGCAAGGCGGCCGTGGCGGCCGAGAACGCCGGCGACCCGGCCCGCGCCATGCAGCTGTGGGGTGCTGCCGCCAGCCGGACCGACGCCGCCTCGGACTGGGAAGAATATGCCCGCCAGTCGCTGCGGGTGGCGCAGCAAGGCGGCGATGCCGCCCCGGCCTTGCACGACCGGGCGATTCGCGCCGCGACCAACGCCTATCTGCGCACCACAACCCCGGCGCAGCGCCACAGCGTGCTGGTCGTCCTGGCCGAGGCGCTGGAGGCTGGCGACCGCGGCCGCCTGGCCGTGGGGGCGCTGCGTCGGGCGCAGGCGATCCAGTTCCGCGACGATACCGCCCGCGCGCTGGAGCGCGTTTCGGCGCTTTACGGCCTCAGGATCGAAGATCACGAGGTCCAGTCCGACCTTGCCAGCCCGCGGCTCTGCGCGACCTTTTCCGAGGATCTGGTGGAAAAGGGGCTGGATTACACGCCTTATGTGCAGCTTCCCGAACCGGGCCTGACGGTAGAGCCGGGCGGCTGGCGGCAACTGTGCGTGGCCGGCCTGAAACACGGCCAGCGCGTGACGATCACCTTCCGCGAAGGCCTGCCCGCGGCCGATGGCCAGACGCTGGCGCAATCGGTCGGCATCACCGCCTATGTCCGCGACCGTCGCCCGCAGGCGCGTTTCGCCGGTGGCGGCTTCGTGCTGCCGCGCACGGGCACGGCAGCGCTGCCGGTGCAGACGGTCAATACCCCCCGGCTGGACCTGGAGCTTTACCGCGTGTCCGACCGCAGCCTGATCCGCTCGATCCAGGCCGACTGGTTCGGCCGCCCGATGGACAGCTGGGATGCCAGCCGCTTTTCCGCCGATACCGGCGAACGCATCTGGCAAGGCAGCGCCGAAGTCCCGGTCGAGGTGAACCGCGACGTGACCACCCGCCTGCCGCTGGATGCGGCGCTGCGCGGCCAGCCTGCGGGCATCTATGCGCTGAAAGCCGCCGTGCCCGGCGCCGACGAATGGGAAACGCCGCCGGCCTGGCAATGGTTCGTCGTCTCCGACCTCGGCCTGACCACGCTGTCGGGCGTGGAGGGGCTGACGGTGGTGGCCCGGTCGCTGGCCGATGCCGGGCCCAAGCCGGGGGTTCAGGTGCAACTGCTGGCGCGCTCCAACCGGGTGCTGGGCACCGCCACGACCGATGCCCAGGGCCTCGCGCGTTTCGACGCGGCGCTGACGCGCGGCACGGGGGCGGCGCAACCCGCGCTGGTGGTGGTGGCCGACGGCGACAGCGACATCGCCTTCCTGTCGCTGACCGACCCCGAGTTCGACCTGTCGGACCGCGGCGTCGAGGGCCGCCCGGCCGCGCCGCCGATCGACCTGTTCCTGGCCACCGACCGCGGCGCCTACCGCGCGGGCGAAACCATCCACGCCACCGCGCTGGCCCGCGACGGCAACGCCCGCGCCTTGCCCGGCCTGCCTCTGACCGCCCGCCTGCGTCGCCCCGACGGGGTGGAATACGCCCGCCAGCGCATCACCGACGTGGCCGGCGGCTTTGCCTTTGCCATGCCGGTTGCCGCCAATGCCCCGCGCGGGGCCTGGAAGCTCGAGGTGCTGGCCGACCCGGAGGCCGCGCCCCTGGCCGTTGCCTCGGTGGTGGTCGAGGATTTCCTGCCCGAACGCATCGACTTTGCCGTGACCGCGCCCGACACGCTGAACCTTGGCGGCAGCGCCCAGCTGGGCATCGCGGCGCGCTACCTGTTCGGTGCGCCGGGCGCCGGGCTGGTGGCCGAAGGCGAGGCGGTGCTGCGCGCAGCGCCCGGCCTGCCGGGGCTGCCCGGCTATGTCTTCGGTTTGGCCGATGCGCCGTTCAGCGCGCAGATGTTCCCCTTTGTCGCCGGTGCCACCACCGACGACAGCGGCGCCGCCAGCCTGACCGCCACGCTGCCCGACCTGCCCAACCCCGGCCGCCCGCTGGAAGCCGTGCTGCGCCTGCGCCTCGCCGAAGGCTCGGGCCGCCCGGTGGAACGCTCGGTGACGGTGCCCGTGGCCCCGGTGGCCACGCTGATCGGCGTCAAGCCGCTGTTCGACGGCGTGCTGCCCGAACGCGGCGAGGCGCGGTTCGAGGCGGTGGCCGTGGGCGCCGAAGGGGTGGCGGCCACCTGGCGGCTCGACCGGCTGGAAACCCGCTATCAGTGGTATCAGCTTGGCGGCGAATGGAACTGGGAACCCATGACCACCCGCACCCGGGTCGCCGAAGGCAGCGTCACGCTGGGGGCGGCGCCGGTGGCGCTGGCCGCGGCGGTGGACTGGGGCGAATACGAACTGACCGTTTCGGGCGACGGTGCCGCCACTTCGACCCGCTTTGCCGCCGGCTGGTTCGCCGCCGCCGACACCACCCGCACGCCCGACACGCTGGAGCTGTCGCTGGACAAGCCGGCCTATGCCCCGGGCGACACCGCGCGGCTGCGCGTGGTGCCGCGGGCGGCGGGGGTGGCGCTGGTGTCGGTGCTGTCGAACCGGGTGCTGTCGATGCAGGCGGTGCCGGTGGCCGCCGGCGAAAACCTGATCGACCTGCCGGTGACCGACGACTGGGCGCCCGGCGTCTATGTCACCGCCTCGGTGCTGCGCCCGATGGATGCGGCCGCCGGCCGCCTGCCGGCCCGGGCGCTGGGCCTTGCCCATGCTGCCATCGCCCCCGGCGACCGCCAGCTTGCCGCCACGCTCGACCTGCCGGCCGAGGCGGCCCCCCGCGGGCCTCTGGACATCGCCGTGCGGGTGCAAGGCGTTCGGCCCGGCGAAACCGCCCATGTCACGCTTGCGGCCGTGGATGTGGGCATCCTCAACCTCACCGGCCACAAGGCGCCCGACCCTTCGGCGCACTACTTCGGCCAGCGCAAGCTGGGCGTGGGCATCCGCGACCTCTACGGCCGGCTCATCGACGGGCTGAACGGCGCCGAAGGCCAGGTGCGCTCGGGCGGCGACGCGGCCGGCCCGCGGTTCCAGGCCGACCCGCCGACCGAGGATCTGGTGGCCTGGTTCTCGGGCCCGCTCGAGGTTGGCGCCGACGGCTATGCCCGCGCGTCCTTCGACCTGCCGTCCTTCAACGGCACGGTGCGGGTGATGGCAGTGGCCTGGTCCGACAGCGGGGTGGGCCAGGCGCAGGCCGATGTGCTGGTGCGCGACCCGGTGGTGGTCGCGGCCAGCCTGCCGCGCTTCCTGCAACCGGGCGATTCCAGCCGGCTTCTGCTGGAAATCGTGCATGCCACCGGCCCGGCCGGGCGCATGGGCCTCGATGTGGCGGCGCAAGGCGCCACGCTTGGCCCGGTGCCTTCGGGGGTGGACCTGGCGCCGGGCGGCAAGCAGGTGCTGTCGATCCCCGTGACCGCCGCGGCCGAAGGGCTGGCGACGCTGACCGTGCGGCTGACCACGCCCGAAGGCCGGGTGCTGGCCAAGCCGCTGAACCTGCCGGTGCGCGCGAACGACCCCGAGACCCAGCGCCTGACCCGGTTGGACCTCGCGCCCGGCCAGACCTTTGCCGCCGATGCCGGCCTGCTGGCCGGCCTGCGCCCGGGCGCGCATGCGCTGATCTCGGCCGGCGGGCTGGCGCGGTTCGATGCGCCCGGCCTGCTGGCGGCGCTGGACAGCTACCCCTACGGCTGCACCGAACAGATCACCTCGCGCGCGCTGCCGCTGCTGGCCTTCGGCCCGATGGCCGAGGCGATGGGCCTGCCCGAAACCGCCACCGTGCAACAGCGGGTGGAACAGGCCCTGGCCGGGGTGCTGCTGAACCAGACCGCCGAAGGCGGCTTCGGCCTGTGGTCGGCGCGCGGCGGCGGCGAAATGTGGCTGGATGCCTATGTCACCGACTTCCTGTCGCGGGCACGGGCACAAGGGCACGCCGTGCCCGACCGCGCCTTCCGCGCCGCGCTCGACAACCTGCGCAGCCGGGTCAACTACTACGGCGATTTCGAACAGGGAGGCGAGGATCTGGCCTATGCCCTGATGGTGCTGGCGCGCGAAGGTGCCGCCGCCATCGGCGACCTGCGCTATTACGCCGATGTCAAGGCGGGGGCCTTTTCCACCCCGCTGGCGCTGGCGCAGCTGGGGGCGGCGCTGGCCAGCTACGGCGACCAGCCGCGTGCCGATGCGCTGTTCCGCCGCGCAGCCGACATGTCGATGAACCGCCGCAGCGCCGAGGCCGAACAGCTCTGGCGCGCCGACTTCGGATCGAACCTGCGCGATGCGGCCGGCGTGCTGGCCCTGGCGCTGGAGGCCGGCAGCACCGCCGTGGACCGCGAGGCTTTCGCCGCCCGGCTGGCCGCCACCGCCGGGCAGCGCGCGCTGTCCACCCAGGAACAGGCCTGGATCCTGCTGGCGGCCCGCGGCCTCGTGGGCAGCGGCGCCGAAGGGCTGGAGCTGGACGGCACCCCGGTGACCGGCCCGCTGGTGCGCCGCTTCGACGGCGCGCCGCTGACGATCCGCAACGCCGGCACCGCGCCCGCCACGCTGACCGTCGCCGCCTTCGGCCAGCCCGAAGGCGCCGAGCCCGCAGGCGGCGCCGGCTACGACATCCGCCGCAGCTACTACACGCTCGACGGGGCCGAGGCCGACCCGACGCGCCTGCGCGCCGGAACGCGGCTGGTGGCGGTGCTGGACATCACCCCCACCGGCTCGGGCGAGGCGCGCCTGATGGTGGCCGACCCGCTGCCCGCGGGCTGGGAAATCGACAACCCCAACCTGCTGCAAGGCGGGCAGGTCGCCGCGCTGGACTGGCTGGCCCCGGAAACCGACGTCACCCACGCCGAGTTCCGCGCCGACCGTTTCCTTGCCGCGCTGGACCGGCGCGACGATGCGCCGTTCCGGCTGGCCTACATCCTGCGGGCGGTGTCGCCCGGCAGCTTCCACCACCCCGCCGCCACGGTCGAGGACATGTATCGCCCGACCTTCCGTGCCTGGACCGATGCCGGCCGGGTGACCGTGACGGAATGAAGGCGCGCGCCGCCTTTGCCCTGGCTGCGGGGCTCTGGCTGGCCGCGCTGGCGCGCGACGGGGCCGAGGCCTGGGTGGCCGCCACCGACCTGCCGCCGCTCGCGGTCGAGACGGGGGCCGAGGTGCTGGCGCGCGACGGCCGCGCCTTGCGGGTCTGGACCGTGGCCGATGGTCGCTGGCGGCTGGCGACCGAACCGGGGCTGGTGGACCCGCTGTATCTGGCCATGCTGACCGCCTTCGAGGATCGGCGCTTTGCCGACCATCCGGGGGTGGACTGGCGCGCCTTGCTGCGCGCAGGCTGGCAGGCGGTTGCAGCGGGGCGCGTGGTGTCGGGCGGCTCGACCCTGACGATGCAGGTGGCGCGGCTGCTGGAGGACAGCGGCACCGGCCAGTGGCGCGGCAAGCTGCGGCAGGTGCGGGTGGCGCTGGCGCTGGAACGGCGGCTGAGCAAGGCGCAGATCCTGTCGCTCTACCTGCACCTTGCGCCCTTCGGCGGCAATGTCGAAGGCGTGCGGGCCGCGTCGCTGGCCTGGTTCGGGCGCGAGCCGGCGCGGCTGACCCCGGCGCAGGCGGCGCTGCTGGCGGCTTTGCCGCAATCGCCCACCCTGCGCCGCCCCGACCGCGCCCCCGCCGCCGCGGCTGCGGGGCGCGACCGGGTGCTGGCCCGCGCGCTGGAGGCCGGGCTGATCGACCGCGACACCCACGATGCCGCCCGGGCCGAGCCGCTGCCCGCCGCGCGCCGCCCGTTTCCGCGGCTGGCCCCGCACCTGGCCGAACGGCTGCGCGCCGCCGCCCCCGGGCAGGGGCGCATCGTGACCACGCTGGACGCCGACCTGCAGGCGCGGCTGGAAAGCCTGGCCTCCGAGGCGGTGGCGCGGGCGGGCGAGCGGTTGCAGGTGGCGCTGATCGTGGCCGACCACCGCTCGGGCCACATCCTCGCCTCGGTCGGGTCGGCGGCCTACGACAACGATGCCCGGCAAGGGTTCGTGGACATGACGCAGGCGGTGCGCTCGCCTGGGTCGACGCTGAAGCCGCTGGTCTACGCGCTGGCCTTCGATCAGGGGCTGGCCCACCCCGAAACGCTGATCGAGGACCGGCCCACCGCCTTTGGCCGCTATGCCCCGCAGAACTTCGACCGCCAGTTCCGCGGCACCCTGCGGGTGAAGGAGGCGCTGCGGCTGTCGCTGAACGTGCCGGTGGTGGCGCTGGCCGAGGCGCTGGGGCCGGAGCGGCTGATGCAGGGCCTGCGGCGGGCCGGGGTGCGGGCGGTGCTGCCGGGCAACGGGGTGCCGGGGCTGGCGGTGGCGCTGGGCGGCGTGGGGGTCAGCCTGGAACATCTGGCGGGGCTTTATGCGGCGCTGGCGCGGGGCGGGGTGGCGCGGCCCCTGTCGGCCTTGCCCGACGCCGCCGGCGCCGAAGAAGGCGAGCGGCTGGTGTCCGGCGTGGCGGCCTGGCAGGTGGGCGACATCCTGGCGGGGCTGGCCCCGCCCGACGCCAGCGCGCCGGGCCGCGTGGCGTGGAAAACCGGCACCAGCTACGGCCACCGCGATGCCTGGGCGCTGGGCTGGGACGGGCAGCATGTGGTCGGGGTCTGGATGGGGCGGGCCGACGGCACGCCGGTGCCGGGCGCCTTCGGGGGCGAGCTGGCGGCGCCGGTGATGTTTGCGGCCTTTGCCCGGCTGGGGCCGCAGCGGGCGGCCTTGCCGCCGCCGCCGCCGGCGGCGCTGCTGGTGGACAACGCCCGCCTGCCGCAGCCTTTGCAGCGGTTCCGCCCGCGGGGCGCGCTGACCGGGCCGGGGCTGGCGACTGCCCCGGAAATCGCCTTTCCGCCCGACGGGGCCGAGGTGGCGCTGGACGGCGCGCCCCTGCTGGCGCGCATCCGGGGCGGGCAGGGCCCCTTTACCTGGCTGGCCGACGGGGTGCCGCTGGCGGTGGGCGACCCGGGGCGGGAGGTGCACCTGCCGGTGCCGGCGGGGGCCGGGGCGGTGACGCTTTCGGTGATCGACGCGGCGGGGCAGGCGGCGCGGGTGCGGGTCACGCTGGCGCCCTGAGCGGGCCGGGCCGGAAAGGCGCCGGGGGTCACGAGGCGGGCGGAAGCCGGCGGACCTGGGCGCCAGAGGGCCGAAAGACGGCCGGCCCTTGGCCTGTCTCTGCGAGGGACAGTTTCCGGCCCCTTTTTTCTCAATGGGTTACGCCGGCGTTTTCACGAAGCCTTAACCTTTGCCCGCGGTGCAGGGGCGCGGGGGCGCGGGGGGCGAGAGGCCTCAGCCTTCGGGCATCGCGCCTTCGCCCAGGTGCACGGCGCCGCGGGCCTGGGCGAGGCGCACCTGGCGCATCCGTTCGCGGAAGCGGGCGCGGCGCGCCTCGTCGTAATCGTCGATGCAGGCGGGGCAGCTGACGCCTTCTTCATACGCGGGGTGGGCGCGGTCGGCCGGGGTGACGGGGCGGCGGCAGGCGTGGCACATGGCGGCATCGCCCGGCACCAGCCCATGCCCGACCGACACGCGCTGATCGAACACGAAGCATTCGCCTTGCCAGAGGCTTTGGTCCGGCGGCACCTCCTCGAGATACTTCAGGATGCCGCCTTGCAGGTGGAACACCTGATCCACCCCTTGCCCCAGCAGCCAGTTGGTGGACTTTTCGCAGCGGATGCCGCCGGTGCAGAACATCGCGATGCGCTTGTTGTGAAATCGGTGGGCATTGGCGCGCCACCAGGCGGGAAATTCGCCGAAGGACCGCGTGCCCGGATCGACCGCGCCGGCAAAGGTGCCGATCGCCACCTCGTAAGCGTTGCGGGTGTCGATGACGGCGACATCGGGGGCGGAAATCAGCGCGTTCCAGTCTTGCGGGGCGACGTAATGGCCGACGCGGGCGCGCGGGTCCACGTCGGGTTGGCCCATCGTCACGATCTCGCGCTTGAGCCGCACCTTCATGCGGCCGAAGGGCAGGGTTTCGGCGCGGCTTTCCTTCCAGTCCAGATCGGCGCAACCGGGCAGCGCGCGGATATGCGCCAGCATCGCGTCGATGCCGGCGCGCGGCCCGGCGATGGTGCCGTTGATGCCTTCGGGCGCGAGCAGCAGCGAGCCGCGCACCCCTTGTGCCCGCGCCAGCGCCAGGAGCGGCGCGCGCAAGGCGGCCGGGTCGGGAAAGCGGGCAAAGTGGTAGAGGGCTGCGATGACGACCATGCCGGCGGTTTACCCGACTGGCCCGGCGGCGCAAGGGGCTTGCCTTGGCGGCGCCGGTCGGGCCTGATGCAGCCGCAAAGGGGGGGCAGGCATGGCACGGACATTGGCGCTGATCCTGGGGGCGGTGGCGCTGGCGGCGGTGGTGGCCGAGTTCGTCCGGCTGGGCGGCCGGCCGGGCCTGGCCGACTGGGGCGCGCGCGCCTGGGAAATGGCGCGGTTCTTTACCATTCTGACCAATGTGCTGGTGGCGGGCACGATGCTGGCGCAGGGGCTGGGGCGGCGGGTGCCGGCGGACCTGGCGATGACGGCGGTGCTGAACATCCTGATGGTCGGCGCGGTCTATCAGGTGTTGCTGCGCCCCGAGGTGCCGTTTCAGGGCCTGCGGTTCTGGACCGACCTTGCCTTGCACGCGCTGGTGCCGGCGGGGGCGCTGCTGTGGTGGCTGGGCTTCGGGCCGCGGGGCCTGGCGGCGGCGCGGGTGCCGCGCTGGCTGATCTGGCCGGCGGCCTATTGCGGCTATGCGCTGTGGCGAGGGCTGGCCGAAGGGCGTTACCCCTATTTCTTTGTCGATGTCGGGCGCTTCGGCTGGGCGCAGGTGGGGCTGAACATCGCCGGGCTGGTGGCGGTGTTCGGCGTGGTGGGATGGGCGATGGCGGCGCTGTCGCGCCGGTTGCCCTGAGCGCGGGCGATTGACGCGAGGCTGCGCGCCGCTTAGGCAACGTCAGGATGACAGCACCGGAACCCCTCATGCGCCCCAGCACCGAAGCACTGATCGTGATCGACATCCAGAACGATTTCTGCCCCGGTGGTGCGCTGGCGGTGGCCGAAGGCGACGCGATCATCCCGGCCGTCAACGCGATGATGGACGATTTCGCCACCGTGGTGCTGACGCAGGACTGGCACCCGGCGGGGCATTCCAGCTTTGCCGCCAGCCACCCCGGCGCGCATCCTTTCGAGACGGTGCGGATGGAGTATGGCGACCAGACGCTGTGGCCCACCCATTGCGTGCAAGGCAGCCACGGTGCCGCCTTTCACCCCGGGCTGCGCACCAGCCCGGCGCAGGCGATCATCCGCAAGGGGTTCCGCCGCGGCATCGACAGCTATTCGGCGTTTTTCGAGAACGACCGCACCACCCCCACCGGGCTTGACGGGTTGCTGCGCGCCCGCGGGGTTTCGGCGGTGACGCTGACCGGCCTTGCCACCGATTTCTGCGTCGGCTTTTCGGCGCTGGATGCCGCCCGGCTGGGCTTTGCCGTGACGGTCGAGCTGGCCGCCTGCCGGGCGATCGACCTGAACGGGTCGCTGGCCGCGATGCTGGAGCGGATGCGCGCGGCCGGGGTGCGGCTGGAGGGGTGAGATGGTCGATATCGCCACACGGGTGCACAACCACAACTGGAACATCGACCCGATCGTGCGGTCGCTGATCGACACCGATTTCTACAAGCTGTTGATGTGTCAGTCGATTTTACGCAACCACCCCGATACGACGGTGGTGTTCTCGCTTATCAACCGCAGCGCCGACGTGCGGTTGGCCGAGCTGATCGACGAAGGCGCGTTGCGCGAGCAGCTGGACCATGTGCGCAGCCTGAGCCTGAGCCGGGGCGAGTCGACCTGGCTGCGCGGCAACATGTTCTATGGCAAGCGCCAGATGTTCCGCCCCGATTTCATGGAGTGGTTCGAGGGCTTGCGCCTGCCGCCCTATCATCTGGAAAAGGTGGACGGGCAATACGAGCTGACCTTCGAGGGGCGCTGGCCCGAGGTGATGCTGTGGGAGATTCCCGCGCTGGCCGTGCTGATGGAGCTGCGCAGCCGCGCGGTGCTGCGCGGCATGGGCAGGTTCGAGCTGCAGGTGCTCTATGCCCGGGCGATGGCGCGGGTCTGGGAAAAGGTGGAGCGGCTGCGGCGGATCGAGGGGCTGAAGATCGCCGATTTCGGCACGCGGCGGCGGCACGGGTTCCTCTGGCAGGACTGGTGCGTGCAGGCCATGCAGGAAGGGCTGGGGGCCAAGTTCATCGGCACCTCGAACTGCCGCATCGCCATGAAGCGCGACATCGAGGCGATCGGGACCAATGCGCACGAGTTGCCGATGGTGACGGCCGCGCTGGCCGACAGCGACGAGGAGCTGGCGCAGGCGCCTTACCGCGTGCTGGCCGACTGGCACGAGGAGCACGACGGCAACCTGCGCATCATCCTGCCCGATACCTACGGCACCGAAGGGTTCCTGGCGCGCGCGCCCGACTGGCTGGCCGGCTGGACGGGCATCCGCATCGATTCGGGCGACCCGGTCACGGGGGCGGAAACCGCGATCCGCTGGTGGAAGGCGCGCGGCGAGGATCCGGCGCAGAAGCTGGTGATCTTTTCCGACGGGCTGGACGTGGACAGGATCGAGGCGCTTCACGCCCGGTTCCACGGCCGGGTGAAGGTGAGCTTCGGCTGGGGCACGCTGTTGACCAACGATTTCCGCGGCCTGGTGGCGGGCGACCGGCTGGCGCCGTTCAGCCTGGTGTGCAAGGCGGTCAGCGCCGACGGGCGGCCGACGGTGAAGCTTTCGGACAACCCCATGAAGGCGATGGGCCCGAAGGCCGAGGTGGAACGCTACAAGCGGGTGTTCGGCGTGGGCGAACAGGCAGCGCAGCCGGTGGTGGTCTGATCCGGCCGGCCGGGGCCTGCGGAGCAGGCCGGGGCCTCCGGCGGGGATATTTGGACAAGGTGAAAGGGGCGCGGGCTTGACTTCGCCGGGCCGGCGCGCTTTCACGGCGCGGTCAGTCAGCCCCGCGGAAAGGGACGCCCATGCACGCCTATCGCAGCCATACCTGTGCCGATCTGAACCTGGACCATGTGGGCCAGACGGTCCGGCTGTCGGGGTGGGTTCACCGGGTGCGCGATCATGGCGGGGTGCTGTTCATCGACCTGCGCGACCATTACGGCATCACCCAGGTGCTGGCCGATGCCGACAGCCCGGCGCTGGGCGCACTGGAAAAGGTGCGCAGCGAATTCTGCATCCGGGTGGATGGCCTCGTGAAGGCGCGCGATGCGGCGCTGGTGAACCCAAAGCTGCCCACCGGCGCGATCGAGGTTTATGTGACGGCGGTGGAGGTGCTGGGCCCGGCGGACGAGCTGCCCTTGCCGGTGTTCGGCGAGCCCGATTACCCCGAGGAAACGCGGCTGACCTACCGTTTCCTCGACCTGCGGCGCGAGACGCTGCATGCCAACATGATGCTGCGGTCGAACGTGATCCGGTCGATCCGCAACCGGATGTGGGCGGCGGGGTTCAACGAGTTCCAGACGCCGATCATCACCGCGTCGAGCCCCGAGGGGGCGCGCGATTTCCTGGTGCCGAGCCGTCTGCACCCGGGCAAGTTCTATGCGCTGCCGCAGGCGCCGCAGCAGTTCAAGCAGTTGCTGATGGTCTCGGGCTTCGACCGCTATTTCCAGATCGCGCCTTGCTTTCGCGACGAGGATCCGCGCGCGGACCGCAGCCCGACGGATTTCTACCAGCTGGACCTGGAGATGAGTTTCGTCACGCAGGAGGATGTGTTCGCCACCGTCCAGCCGGTGATTGCCGGGCTGTTCGAGGAGTTCGGCAAGGGGCGCCCGGTGAACAAGGTGTGGCCGCGCATCGCCTATCGGGACGCGCTGAAGTGGTATGGCAGCGACAAGCCCGACCTGCGCAACCCGATCCGGATGGCGGATGTGAGCGAGCATTTCCGCGGCTCGGGCTTTGCGATCTTTGCGAAACTGCTGGAGCAGGAGGGCACCGAGATTCGTGCCATTCCGGCGCCCACGGGCGGCAGCCGCAAGTTCTGCGACCGGATGAATGCCTTTGCCCAGGCGCAGGGCCTGCCGGGGATGGGCTATATCTTCTGGCGCGAGGAAGGCGGCGCGATGGATGCCGCCGGGCCGGTGGCCAAGAACATCGGCCCCGAGCGCACCGAAGCGATCCGCCAGCAGCTGGGGCTTGGCCTGGGGGATGCCGTGTTCTTTCTGGGCGGGCGGCCCGAAACCTTCGAGGCGGTGGCGGGCAAGGCGCGCAACGAGATCGGGCGCGAGCTGGGGTTGACGGATTTCAACCGGTTCGAATTCGCCTGGATCGTCGATTTCCCGATGTACGAGAAGGACCCGGAGACGGGCAAGATCGACTTCAGCCACAACCCGTTTTCCATGCCGCAAGGCGGGCTGGAGGCCTTGGCGGGCGACCCGCTGAACGTTCATGCCTATCAATACGACCTGGCCTGCAACGGCTATGAGCTGATTTCGGGCGGCATCCGCAATCATACGCCCGAGATCATGTTCAAGGCCTTCGAGCTGGCGGGCTATGGCCGCGAGGAGGTGGAAAGGCGCTTTGGCGGCATGGTCAAGGCCTTTCGCTATGGCGCGCCGCCGCACGGGGGCTGTGCCGCGGGCATCGACCGCATCGTGATGCTGCTGGCGGACGAGGCGAACATCCGGCAGGTCATCCTGTTCCCGATGAACCAGCGCGCCGAAGACCTGCTGATGGGCGCGCCGAGCGAGCCCACCAACGAGCAGTTGCGCGAGCTGCGGTTGCGGGTGCTGCCGAAGGACGCCTAAGCCCCCGCCAGTTCGGCGCGGTAATGCGCGATGCGTTCGCCGTGCCGGGCAACGTGGGACAGCCAGCGCATGGCGTCGGTGCGGCGGAACAGGTCGGGCACGGAAACCTGCCCGAGGTGTTCGCGCAGCAGCGTGGCGCGGCGGTGGCGCAGGCTGCGCCGGTCGATCAGGTCGGCCAGCCGGTCGAACCGGGAGGCAGGCAGGCCGGGGCGGCGAAAGGCGGCGCCGACCGCGCGGGCGGTGCGGTGCAGGGTGCGATCCTCGGCCGAGGCGGCGAGCGGCGCGGTGCGCGACAGCCGTTCGGCCAGGCGGCCGAGGTGGTCGGTCAGGTGCAACAGCGCGGTCATGCGCCGGTGCAGCGCGGGCCGGTCGTCGGGCAGGCGGATGCGGGCCAGAAAGGCCTGAAGCTGGGCCAGAACCTCGGGCGCCTGGGCCGAAAGGGCGGCAAGGCCGCGCAGGTCGGGTGCGGGCGCGAGGGCGGCGCCGGTGGCGGCGAACATGCGGTCGGCCAGGTCGCCGGCCACGGTGGCGGCGGCGGCCAGGGCGGTTTCGGGGTCGGCCAGCAAGGCGGGGTCGAGCGCGGGCAGGTGTGCCGTCGGCCGTTCGGGCACCAGCCGGTCGAGCAGGCGGGCGAAGGCGCCGGTGAACGGCAGGAACACCAGCGCGCCCGCCACGTTCAGGCTGGTGTGATACAGCACCAGCGCCGTCTGGTCGTCGCGCCCCAGGGCGGTGCCGTGCAGAAGCGGCGACACCGCGTCGAGCAGCGGAAAGGCCAGCACGGCGGAAATCACGTTGAACAGCAGGTTCGCCAGCGCCGTCTGGCGCATGGCGCGGCTGCCGCCGGCAGCGGCGAGCAAGGCGGTCAGCGTGGTGCCGACGTTCATGCCGATGGCCAGCGCTGCCGCCTGGGTGAAGGTGACGCCGCCCGCGCCCAGCACCACCAGCAGCAAGGCCATTCCGGCGCTGGAGCTTTGCAGCATCGCCACCAGAACCGCCCCCGCCAGCACCAGTTGCGCGCGCCCCGCCCAGGTGTCGCCGGGCAGCACGTCGGGGCCCAGCCAGCCTTGCACCAGCGCACCGGCGCCTTGCATCAGGTCCAGCCCGATGAACAGCAGGCACAGCCCCGCCAGCCCCTTGCCCAGCGTGGCCCAGCGGCCCTGGCCCAGCACCGCCAGCAAGGCGGCGCCGAACATGGCCGGCATGGCAATGGTGCCGAGTTTCAGCTTGAAGCCCAGCAGGTTCACGATCCAGCCGGTGGCGGTGGTGCCGATGTTGGCGCCATAGATCAGCCCCAGCGCCTGGCCCGTGGTCAGCAGCCCCGCCCCGGCAAAGCCCACCGTCATCACCGTGACGGCGGTGGAGGATTGCACGATGGTGGTGGCCAGCGCGCCGGTCAGCGTGCCGCGCAACGGCGTGGTGGTGGCGCGCGCGATGGCGCGGCGCAGCCCGTCGCCGGCGGCGGCGCGCAGCGATTCGGTCAGGATCTTCATCCCGAACAGGAAGATTCCGATGCCCCCGAGGGCGGTCAGCACGCCGGTGTCCATGCCGGCAGATTGCCCCCTGCATCCGGCCGCCGCAAGCGGTTGAGCCTGCCGACGGATCGGGTATGGTGCCGCCGGAACGCCCGGGTTTCGGGCCTGCAAGGATGCCCGACATGCTGCGCCAGAGCCCGAACGCCACCGGAGCCCTGTTGGCGCTTGCGGCGTTTTTCGTGTTTTCCTCGCATGATGCGCTGATAAAGGTGCTGGCGGCGACCTATTCGCCGGTGCAGATCGTGTTCTGCATCGCGCTGTTCGGCTTTCCGCTGATCCTGGCGATGGTGGCGACCGACCGGGCCGCGGGCACGCTGCTGCCGCGCAACCCGGCCTGGGTCTGGGTGCGCGGGCTGACGGTGGCGGGGTCTTCGGTGTGCGGCTTCTACGCCTTTTCGGTGCTGCCGATGGCGCAGGTCTATGCCATCCTGTTCGGCACACCGCTGATGATTACGCTGCTGTCGGTGCCGGTGCTGGGCGAAAAGGTGGGCTGGCGGCGCGGGCTGGCGGTGGTGGTGGGCATGTGCGGTGTGCTGGTGGTGCTGCGGCCCGGGTCGGCCGAGCTGTCGCTGGGGCATCTGGCGGCGCTGGCCAGCGCGGCGATGGGGGCGATGACCTCGGTCATCACGCGGAGGATCGGCCAGCAGGAACGCGCGGCGGTGCTGCTGCTGTATGCGATGGCGGGCAATTTCGTGCTGATGGGGGCGATGATGCCCTGGGTCTACCTGCCGATGCCGGGGCCGGACCTGGCGGTGATGATCGCCATTGCCGCGATGGCCTTTGCCGCGATGCAGCTGGTGATCCTGGCCTATCGCCGGGCCGAGGCGGTGGTGGTGGCGCCGATGCAGTATTCGCAGATCGTCTGGGCGGTGGTGTTCGGCACGCTGTTCTTTCAGGAACAGCCCGATGCCATGACCCTGCTGGGCGCGGCGATCGTGATTGCCAGCGGCGTCTACATCGTCTGGCGCGAGGCGCGGCGCAAGGTCGAGGGGGCCGGCGTCGATGCGGGCGCGCGGCTTTAGGCTGCATCTACCCCCTTGCCAAGCTGGCGCGAAGGGTTTAACCCCCCGCCCACGGTCGGAGCGTAGCGCAGCCTGGTAGCGCACCTGCTTCGGGAGCAGGGGGTCGGAGGTTCGAATCCTCTCGCTCCGACCATTTTCCCGCCTTTCCCTGTCCTTCGCGCAAGGCATGGCGCATCCGGTCCGCCTGTCAGTCGGTGGCCGACAGCAGCGGCGCCAGCAGCGGGTTGGCGAAGCGTCGGGTGCGGGTGATGGCGAGGAAGGTTTCGCTGAGCCCGTCGAGCTTGGCGGCCTCGACCAGGGTGCCGGCGCCCAGTTCGTCTTGCACCACGATGGGCGGAATCGCCGCAAGGCCGGCGTTTTCGCGCGCCAGCAGGCGCAGCATGGCCATGTCGTCGGCCTCGGCCGCGATGTTGGGGGTGACGCGCAGGCGGCTGGCCAGCGCATCGAACCCGGCGCGCAGCGCGGTTTCGGGCGGGGGCAGCACGATGGGTTCCTGCGCCAGCAGGTCGGCCAGGCTGCGCGGGCTGGCGCCGATGCGCGCGGGCGTGCCGATCAGGCTGACGGGTTGTTCGGAGATGCGGTGCACCAGCCAGGGGCTGGCCGCATCGCGCGGGGGGGCAAGGTTCGTCAGTACCACGTCCAGCGCCAGCGCATCGAGCCCGCGCAGCAATTCGCCTTGCGAGCCCGAGCGCAGCACCACCTCGACATCCGGGCGGCCGATCAGCGGGCGCAGGAACCGCATCTGAAGGTTGCGCGACAGCGTGGCCAGCGCCCCAACCCGCAAGGCGCGCCGCCCGCGCCCGGTTTCCTGCAAGGTCGAGGCGAGGTCGTCGGCGGTGCGAAAGATCGCCTCGGCATGGTCGAGCGCGATGCGCCCGGCCTCGGTCAGCACGAGGCCGCGGCCGCGGCGTTCGAACAGGTCGTGCCCCAGCGTCTGTTCCAGCGTGCGGATCTGCGCCGAAAGCGCGGATTGCGACAGGTTCAGCCGCCGGGCGGCGCCGGTCAGGGTGCCATCGGTGGCAACGGCGCGGAACAGGCGCAGGTGGTGCAGGTTCAGGTGCATGGCCGTTCTATATAATGGAACGGTTACGGCGAAAATATGTAATTTTCTGCGATGCTGGCGCAGGCTATCTGCATCGGCAGTCCAATGGTCACGGAGTGCCGAACGATGGAGACCTTCTTTCCCCCGGGCCTGGTTGCCCCTGTGGTTCTTCTGGCGGCAGCGGCGGTTGCGGCCGCGCGCCCGGGCCGCCGTCCCGCGCCGGTGCCGCGCCTGGCCGAAGCGGCGGCGCTGGTGGCGCTGGGCCTGGCGGGCACCGGCCTTGCCGGGCTGATCGCCTGGGGGCCGGCGACGTTCGGCGCCGGCACGGGGGCGCTGACGCTGCTGCTGCGGGTGGATGCGCTGTCGGCGACGATGGCGCTGCTGGTCGGGTTTGTCGGCTGGGTGGTGGTGCGCTATGCGCGCAGCTACATGGATGGCGAGGCGCGCGAAGGCGCGTTCCATGCCTGGATGCTGGCGACGCTGGCGGCGGTGCTGGTGCTGGTGCAGGCGGGAAGCCTTGCGGTGCTGGTGCTGGCGCTGGTGGCGGTGGGGCTGGGGCTGCGGCAGTTGCTGCTGTTCTACCCCGGGCGGCCCGAGGCGCGGCGCGCGGCGGCCAAGTTCTCGTTGGTCTGGGGCGCGGGCGACGTTGCGGTGTTCGGGGCGGCGGTGCTGTTGTGGGTTGCCTTCGGCACTGCCGACCTGGCGGCGCTGAGTGCGATGGCGGCCGGCGGCCTGCCGCTGGCGGCGCAGGGCGCGGTGGCGCTGCTGGTGCTGGCCGCGCTGTTCAAGACCGCCTCGTTTCCGCTGCACGGCTGGTTGACCGAGGTGATGGAGGCACCGACGCCGGTTTCGGCCCTGCTGCACGCCGGCATCGTGAACGCGGGCGGGTTCCTGCTGATCCGGCTGGCGGACCTGGTGCAGGCCAGCCCGGGCGCGATGGCGGCGCTGGTGATGCTGGGCGGGTTCACCGCGCTGTTCGGGGCGGCGGTGATGCTGACGCAAAGCGCGGTCAAGACCGCGCTGGCCTGGTCCACCGTGGCGCAGATGGGCTTCATGCTGGTGCAATGCGGTCTGGGCCTGTGGGCGCTGGCCTTGCTGCACATCGTGGCGCATTCGCTTTACAAGGCGCATGCCTTCCTGTCGTCGGGCGGGGCGGTGCAGGCGGTGGCGGCGGTGCGCCGGCCGGGGCCGGTGGCGGTGCCGGGGCCCTGGGCGGTGGCGCGCGCCTTCGGCATCGCGGTGGTGCTCTATGGCGCGGTGGCGGCGGGCTTTGGCGCGCTGGCCGGGGCCAAGACGCCGCAGGCCCTGGCGCTGGGCGTGATCCTGGTGTTCGGCGTGGCCTATCTGGTGGCGCAAGGCCTGGCCGATGCTGCGCCGCGGGCGCTGACGCAGCGCACGGCGGCGGCCGCGGCGGCGGCGGCGGTGGGATATTTCGCCTTTCACCAGATTGCCGGCCTGGTGTGGGGCGGGCAGCTGCCGGCGCCCCCGGTGCCCGGGCCGCTGGAATGGGCGCTGATCGTGCTGGCGCTGGTGTCGTTCGGGCTGGTGGCCTGGGCGCAGGCGCTGTTCCCGCTGTGGGCGCACCATCCGGCGGCGGCCGGGCTGCGGGTGCACCTGGCCAACGGGCTTTACCTGAATGCCGTGCTCGACCGCCTGATCGGCGGGTTCCGGGCCTCGAAACCGCAGTGATCCGAAAGGGACCGACCGATGTTTCTGAAAGCGATCGACATTGCCCCGGCCCGGGTGGCCGGCCTGCTGGAAGCGGCCGAAGCGGCGGCCCGGGCCATACCGCCGGCCTTTCCCTTGTCGGCCACGGTGGCGGTGAACCCGTTCCTGGGCCAGACCGGCGAGGATCTGGCCACCGCCGCGGCGCGGTTGGCGCGGGTGGCCGGCGTGCGGCTGATGCGCCCGCGGGCCGAGCTGGCGGCCGAGGTGGCCGCCGGCCGGATCGGCGACGACGACCTGGCCGAGGCGCTGATCGCCTGTGCCTCGCCCTTGAAGCCGGCCGACCTCGCGCTGCTGAAGGCGCGGCTGGCGACCGAGCCGCCGGCCCCGGCCGCCTTGCCCACGCTGGCCGACCTGGTCGCCGGGGTCGGCGGCACCGACTGGCCGGCAGTGATCGCGCGGGCCTTCGGGCTGTGGGCGGCCGGGCAGTTCGACCTCGGGCAGGCGCTGTGGTCGCCCGCCGCGCGGCAGGGTGCCTATGCGGCCTGGCGCGAATGGGCGACGCATGACCTGACACCGGAAATCGCGGGCCTGACGGGTTTTTGCGCCCATGTCGCCGCGGCGCCCGACACCGCGGCGCGGGCGGTGCTGCGCGCCTCGGAGCGGCTGGGGCTGACCGAGGCGGCGGCGCCGACCGCCTATCACCGGCTGCTGATGGACCTGGGCGGCTGGGCGCAGCACGCGCGCTGGCTGTTGTGGCAGGCCGAGCTGGCCGGGGGCAGCGACACCACGCTGACCGACCTGCTGGCGATCCGGCTGGTGTGGGAGGAGGCCCTGCTGGCCCATGCGCCCGAGGTCGGCAAGGCCTGGGCCGAAACGCTGGCCGCGCACGAGGCGCCGGTGGCGCCGACGGCCGATCAGGTGCTGGACGCGATCTTGCAGGAGGCGGCCGAGCGCGCGCATCAGCGGCGGCTGGCGGCGATGCTGAACGGCCCGGCCCCGGCGCTGCCCGCGCGGCCGGCGCTGCAGGCGGCATTCTGCATCGACGTGCGGTCCGAGGTGTTCCGCCGCGCGCTGGAATCGCTCGACCCCGGGATCGAGACCATCGGCTTTGCCGGGTTCTTCGGCCTGCCGCTGGCGCATCTGGCGCATGGCACGGACGAGGCGGCGACGCATCTGCCGGTGCTGCTGAACCCCGGGCTGACCGCCACCAGCCATGCCGCGCCAGAGGTCGAGCAGGCCGCGCGCATCGCGGCGCGCACGGCGCGGGCCTGGGGCCGGTTCCGGCAGGCGGCGGTGTCGTCCTTTGCCTTTGTCGAGGCGGCGGGGCCGCTTTATGGCGCCAAGCTCGTGCGCGATGCGCTGGGCCTGGGCGCCAAGGCGGCCCCCGCCCCGGCCCCCCGCCTTGCCGAGGCGCTGCCGGTGGCGGCGCGGGCGGCCACGGCGGCGGCGGTGCTGAAGGCGATGAGCCTGAGCCGCGGCCATGCGCCGGTGGTGCTGCTGGTCGGGCATGGCGCGCAGGTCGCCAACAACCCGCACGAAAGCGCCTATCATTGCGGCGCCTGCGGCGGGCAGACCGGCGAGGTCTCGGCCCGGCTGCTGGCCAGCCTGCTGAACGACCCCGAAACCCGGGCGGCCTTGCCGGCGCAGGGCATCGCCTTGCCCGAGGATACGGTGTTCGTGGCCGGCCTCCACGACACCACGACCGACACGGTGACGCTGCACGATACCGAGGCGCTGCCGGCCGAGACGCTGGCCGCGCTGCGGCGCTGGCTGGCCGGCGCGGCGGCGCTGGCGCGGGCCGAACGCGCGGCGCGCCTGCCCGGCGCCACGGCGCTGACCATTGCCGACCGGGCGCGCAACTGGGCCGAGGTGCGCCCGGAATGGGGCCTGGCGGGTTGCGCCGCCTTTGTCGCCGCCCCGCGGGCGGTGACGGCCGGGGCCGACCTGCAAGGCCGCGCCTTCCTGCACAGTTACGACTGGGCGGCGGATCCGGGCTTTGCCACGCTGGAGCTGATCCTGACCGCGCCGGTGGTGGTGGCCAGCTGGATCAGCCTGCAATACTATGGCTCGGCCGTGGCGCCCGAGGCCTTCGGCGGCGGCAACAAGCTGATCCACAACGTCACCGGCGGTATCGGGGTGGTGCAAGGCAACGGCGGCATCCTGCGCCCCGGCCTGCCCTGGCAGGCGGTGCACGACGGCGCGCGGCTGGTGCACGAGCCCTTGCGGCTGTCGGTGCTGATCGAGGCGCCGACCGAGGCGATGAGCGCCGTGCTGGCACGGCATCCGGGGGTGCGGGCGTTGTTCGACAACGGCTGGTTGCACCTGTTCGCCTTGCAGGGCGGGCGCGTGGCGGCGCGGTATAGGCCCGGCCTGGTCTGGCAGGCCGAAGGCGCCGGCGCCGGGGCGTGATTCGCGCGGCCTCTGGCGCCTGCCTGAAAACCGGGCAGGCGCCGGGGCCGGGCCGGGGCGGGGTAGCGCCGGTTCGGAAACAATCCCGCGCCGTCTTGCACTTTGCTGCCGCGACGGAGACAGAGAATGGCAAGATTGTGGCGCAGGGCAGCAAGCCCCTTGTTTTGAGGCGCGGAATCTGGCTTTTGAAAGGCAGAGGGTTAGTCGGGAGTGTGCGTATGACTTCGTTCAAGACAGTGGCTTTGGCGGCCGTCGCCTTTGGCACGATGACCGCGCCGGCAATGGCGCAGTCGTTGCTGTGGTGGCTTACGGGTGGCGGGCGTGGGGGCTCGGGCGGTTCGACCACGCCCGTGGCGGTGCCGGAGATCGACGGCTCCACGGCGCTGCTGGCCGTGGCGGCGATCGTGGCCGCGCTGGCCTTTGCCTGGGAACGCAACCGCCGCCGCGCCTGAGGCGCAAGCGCCGAAATGCAGGGCGCCGCGGGCAACCCCCGCGGCGCCTTTGCCTTTTCAAGTGCTCAGATCAGTGCCCAGTCGCCGTGCCAGAGCGCGGCCGCCGCCACCACGGCATTGGCCGCGACATGGCCCCAGACGGCGTCGGCCAGCCGCCCGCGCCACAGCATGAGCCCGCCGAAGACCAGCCCGGCCGCCGCCGCCTCGGCCCAGCGGCCGTGCATCAGGCCGAACAGCCCCGAGGAGACCGCCAGCGCCACGAGGCGCCACCCGAGACCGCCGCGGTCCAGCCGCGCCAGCACATAGCCGCGAAAGAACAGCTCCTCGACCAGCGGGACGAGGGCGACGGTGCCCACCACGCGAAACACCACCCAGAAGGCAAGACCGGCGCCGCTGAGCCCGGTCAGCAGCTGCGACAGCACGAAGGCATCGGGATCGTCGGCCGGGGCGGTCAGCACCCAGCCGATGCCGACCAGCACCCCCAGCACCAGCGCCGCGGCCGAAGGCGCCCAGTCCTGCGCGCGCAGGGCCGGCCAGAACAGCGCCAGCACCAGCGCCATGACAGCGGTTTTCCACGGGTAGCCAAGCTCGGGGTGAAAGAACAGCGCCGCGGTCAGCGTGGACACCACCATGAACGCCACGAAGGGCAGGATGCGCGCCGCCAGCCAGTCTTGCCGCAAGGGGGGGGCGGGCGCGCGGGGCATCGCGGCGGCGCGGTGCAGCCAGGGCGTCGCCTGCACGAACCACATCAGCCCCAGCGCCAGCAGGATGAAGAACAGCCAGCCCGCATAGGAATGGAACCCGTTGACCGCGAGGTCGGGCGAAACCCGGTCGCCGATGACGATCAGCGCCGCGATGCGCAGCACGTTGAGGCCCCAGCTGAGCACCAGCCCCAGCGGCAACACCACCAGCGCATAGCGCAAGGGGCGGATGCGGTCGTGGAACAGCGCGGCATAAAGCGCGGTAAAACCGGTGACCAGCGCCAGCCCCTCGACCCCCGAGCATTGCTGGGCGATGTGCACCCGGAAACCGCCGATGCCGATGATGTAGCCCGCAGCATCCACATGCACCGGGCCGCCGGTCAGCGCCAGCACCGCGGCCACGGCATGGAAGGTCGCCCCGGTCAGCGCCGGCCAGTGCCACCACAAGGGCAGGATCAGGTCGGCCAGGTCGGGCAGCAGGATGCCGCCGGCCAGCGCGGCCAGCACCACCGGCGCGTCGCGCCCGGCGACGCGGCGCCAGGCCGGCGCGGGGGCCAGCCAAAGCACCGCCCCCGCCAGCGCGGCCACCGCCCCCGCCAGCCAGAACGGGGCGAGCCGCACGAACATCGGCGCCATGTCCTGGCCTGCGGCCACGAACAGCGGCACCGCCAGCAGCGCGACCCCGGCAAAGTGCAACGCCGGCCACAGGCCGTTGGGTCCGGGGCGCTGGGTTGCCGCGGCCAGCCGCACCGCCAGCGCGGGCCGCGCCCAAAGCAGCACCGCCGCCACCGCCAGCACCGACATGGCGCGGGCCACAAGGCTGCGCAGGCCGCGGCAGGCCGCTTCGGCCTCGGTCGCCTGGCATTCGATGCGCGCAAGGAACTGGTAGGCCGCCGCCAGCAGCAGAAGCTCCGCCACGAACAGCGCGATCAGCACGGCGGCGCGGTGGAACCCGCCCAGACCCTTGCGGCTGTCACGACTGCTGTCCAAACCCCTGTCCGTCATGCTGCATCCCGGCCTGCGTCCTGCATGCCATGTCGCAGGGGTTCCGGGCAAGCGCGGGGCGGCACTGCGGCGATTTTGCGCGGGGGCTCAGGCGCGCAGGCCGGTTTCGCGCAAGAGGCCGCGGCGCTTGGCCTCGTAGTAATACCCCTTGGAATACCACATGACTGCCCGGTCGTGCGACCCGTCGGCCACGAGCCAGGCACCGCGCAGGTATTTCACGCCATAGGTCAGGTTGATTTCCGGGTCCAGCAAGCCTTCGGGCGGGCCGGCATAGCCCATGGTGCGCGCGGTCTGCGGCAGAATCTGCATGAGCCCGAAATAGGGGCCGTTGCGTGCGGCGGGATTGTAGCGGCTTTCGCGCTGCACCACCCGGTGCACGAGCTTGCGCGGCACGTCGTAGTGGTCGGCGTAGCGGTCCACCATCGCGCGGATTTCCGGCGAGCCTTCGGGCAGGTTCGACGCCGAAGGCCGCGCCCCGTGCCGCCGCACGGGCGAACAGCCCGCCACCAGCGCCCCGGCGGCAAGGGTCAGGAACAGGCGGCGCGAAGGCTGGAACATCGGCGGGCATCCGGCATGGGTTTTCACGGGGTGACAACCCTTGCATAGCGCGAAGGGACCGGCCGGGAAACAGGCCGGAAACGGCATCGGCAAAGGCTTGCCGGAAATAAAACGCGGCGGGGGGTTGTGCGAATCGCTGCAAGGGCGCATATGGGGTGCGCTACGCTCTACTCTTGATCCTCTGTCTCCTCACGGCTTCAGGTTTCTTGTTTCGACCGGGCCGGGCCACTGCACTTTCGCAGGTGGCATACATGAAGGAGACATCACGATGGCCAAAGGCACCGTGAAATGGTTCAACGCCACCAAAGGCTTCGGCTTCATTGCCCCGGAAGGTGGCCGCAAGGACGTGTTCGTGCACATCAGCGCGATGGAACGCGCCGGCATCCGCCAGCTGAATGACGGCCAGGCCGTCACGTTCGACATCGAATCCGGCCGCGACGGCCGCGAATCGGCGACGAACCTCGCGCTGGCCTGACAAGGCCCCGCCTTCGGGTGGATCGGGGCGGCC
>NZ_JBKBQM010000013.1:0-65231 GCF_046292685.1 Gemmobacter sp. | reverse complement strand
GCAAGGCCCGATGGGCGAGCGTGTGACCCGGAACCTGCGCAAGATGGTGCGTTCGGAAATAGCGCGTGCCCTGACCGCCCGCGGAATAGCCTGACCCGCAAAACGAAAGCGCGCCGGGCGGTGCCCGGCGCGTCGATCCGCATTGGATCCGCCTTGTGCCGGTGTCTCAGGCGGCTTCGGCCTGATCCGCTTCCAAGGCGGCGCGGCGTTCGGATTCTTCGCGCGACAGCGCGACCGAGGTGCGCACGCCCTTGGCGACGAATTCCATCAGGCCCTTCACGACACGTTCGTTCGGGTCGATGCCGGCGCAAGACAGCACTTCGCGCCCGTCGCGCGACCGCGCCCAGCGGGCGATCTGGTCGGGACCGTTGCCATACTTCTTGTCGTCTGCAATTGCGTCGTCCAGTGCCGCAAGCACGACAGCCGCAAAGAGCTTGCGTGCGCGCTGGCCCTGCTCGAAGTTGAAGGCGCTACCATCAACGAAATCAGCCATTTCGTCGTCCTTGATCTTCCGTCGTTTTCATTGTGATTGGTCTGTCCGCAGACGTCCGCCGAATATGACCTTTCCGCGACGATTCGGTATTCCCTTTTGGGAATGCCAGTCATGCAGCATCTGCATGGCTTCGGAAAAACCCTTATGACATCTTGCTTCACACCCCGCAGACACCTGCACGAATATGGGGGGCGGCGGCACAATTTCAACCTTTTGTCCATCATTTGCCATATCTCGCCGACCCGCAGCCGGATTCGGGTTTGCGCTGGCAAAATCGGGGACACCGCGGTATTCTGCGACCAAGACCCGGGCACGGGCGGGCAGAAAACGCGGGGTGCAGGCCCCGGAAACAAGAACGAAGACACAGGCGGACGGCAATGACGGAAATGGTGCATGGCACCCTGCCTATCCGGGCAGGGGAACCCGTTCTTCCGCGCTGGTGGCGCACGATCGACAAATGGTCGATGGGGGCGGTTCTGGCGTTGTTCTCGATCGGGCTGTTGCTGGCGCTGGCCGCATCGGTCCCTCTGGCCGCGCGCAACAACCTGCCGTCGTTCCATTATGTGCAACGCCAGCTGGGGTTCGGTCTGGCGGGGATCCTGGCGATGGTCGGGGTATCGATGCTGGACCCGCGCCAGATCCGGCGACTGGGCACGGTGCTGTTCCTGGTGGCGCTGATCGGGCTGATGTTGTTGCCGTTCTTCGGCACCAACTACGGCAAGGGGGCGGTGCGCTGGTTCAGCCTGGGCATCGGGTCCGTGCAGCCGTCCGAGTTCCTCAAGCCCGGTTTCGTCATCGTCTCGGCCTGGCTGATCGCGGCCGCGCAGGATATCGGCGGCCCGCCGGGCAGGGCGTGGTCGTTCGGGCTGCTGGTCATTGTCACGTCTCTCCTGGTGCTGCAACCCGACTTCGGCCAGACGGCGCTGGTGCTGTTCGGCTGGGGCGTGGTCTATTTCGTCTCGGGTGCGCCGATGAAGCTGCTGATGGTCGTGGGCAGCCTGATCGCTGCCGGCGCGACGGTGGCCTACAACAGCTCGGACCATTTCGCCGGGCGCATCAACGGCTTTCTGGCCGCCGAAATCGACCCGCGCACCCAGATCGGCTATGCCACGACCGCCATCCAGAACGGCGGCTTCTTCGGCACCGGCGTCGGCGAAGGCCAGGTGAAATGGCAGTTGCCCGATGCACATACCGATTTCATCATCGCCGTCGCCGCCGAGGAATATGGCCTCGTGCTTGTTTCGGTGATCATCCTGCTTTACGGCACCATTCTCGTGCGCTCGTTGCTGCGCCTGATGCGCGAGCGCGATCCCTTTGCGCGTCTGGGCGGGGCGGGTCTGGTCTGCATCTTTACCGTGCAGGCGATGGTCAACATGGGGGTTGCGGTGCGCCTGTTGCCGACCAAGGGGATGACGCTGCCCTTCGTCAGCTACGGCGGGTCGTCGGTGGTGGCTGCGGGTCTGACGGTCGGCGCGTTGCTGGCGCTGACCCGGATTCGGCCGCAAGGCGAACTTGGCGATCATCTGCTGCGGCGAGGGCGGTGACGTGATGCCCTTGCTGCTGATTGCCGCCGGCGGCACCGGCGGGCACATGTTCCCCGCGCAGGCCCTGGCCGAGGCGATGCTGGCGCGCGGCTGGCGGGTCAAGCTTTCGACCGACGCGCGGGGGGCGCGCTATGCCGGCGGGTTCCCCGGGGCGGTTGCGGTGGAACAGGTGGCCTCGGCCACCTTTGCGCGTGGCGGCGTGGTGGCCAAGGCGCTGGTACCGCTGCGGATCGCGGGCGGGGTGCTGGGCGCGGCCCTGTCGATGCGGCGCGACCGGCCGGCGGTGGTGGTGGGGTTCGGCGGCTATCCTTCCATTCCGGCGCTGGCTGCGGCAACGCTTTTGCGCATTCCGCGCATGATCCACGAACAGAACGGCATCCCCGGTCGGGTCAACACGCTGTTCGCCCGTCGGGTCGATCGCTTCGCCTGCGGCACATGGCCCACGACCCTGCCGTCCGGTGTGCAAGGCGTGCCGACCGGCAACCCGGTGCGGGCCGCCGTGCGCGACCGGGCCGGTGCCGCCTACATCCCGCCCGGCGACTATCCGATGAGCCTTGTGGTCATCGGCGGCAGCCAGGGGGCGCGCATCCTGTCGGACGTGGTGCCTGCGGCGGTTGCCGCGCTGCCCGAGGCGGTGCGGGCCAACCTGCGCGTCGCCCATCAGGCGCGGGCCGAGGATGCCGCCCGCGTGACCGAGGCCTATGCCCAGGCCGGGGTCCGGGCAGAGGTAGAGCCGTTCTTTGCCGACATCCCGCGCCGGTTGTCCGAAGCGCAGCTGGTGATCTCGCGTTCGGGGGCAAGCTCCGTCGCCGATATTTCCGTCATCGGGCGCCCTGCAATTCTGATCCCCTTCGCGGCCGCGACCGCCGACCATCAGACCGCCAATGCCCGCGGTCTGGTCGAGGCCGGGGCAGCCGTGCTGATGCCCGAGGCCGCGCTGTCGCCGGCTGCCTTGGCCGAACAGATGGCCGCCATCCTGACCCAGCCCCAGCTTGCCAGCCGCATGGCCAGCGCCGCCCTGGCCCAGAGCCACCCGGATGCGGCCGAAGCGCTGGCTGCCCTTGTCCTCGAACTTGCCGGAGTCCCCGTTCCATGAGTCCCGCCACCAAACTGCCGCACGAGCTTGGCCCCATCCACTTTGTCGGCATCGGCGGGATCGGCATGTCGGGCATTGCCGAGGTGCTGATGACGCTGGGCTATACCGTGCAGGGGTCCGACACCAAGGCCAGCAAGATCACCGACCGGCTGGTCGAGCTGGGCGCCACCTTTTTCGAAGGCCAGTCGGCCGCAAACCTGGGCCAGGCGGCGGTGGTTGTGGTGTCGTCGGCGATCAAGAAGGGTAACCCGGAACTCGAGGAGGCGCGCCGGCGCAAGCTGCCCGTGGTGCGGCGGGCCGAGATGCTGGCCGAACTGATGCGGCTCAAGTCCAACGTGGCCATCGCAGGCACCCACGGCAAGACCACCACCACCACGATGGTGGCGACCCTGCTGGATCGTGGCGGCTTCGATCCGACCGTCATCAACGGCGGCGTGATCCATGCCTATGGCTCGAACGCCCGGGCCGGCGCTGGCGAATGGATGGTGGTCGAGGCCGACGAAAGCGACGGCAGCTTCAACCGTCTGCCGGCGACCATCGCCATCGTCACCAACATCGACCCCGAGCATATGGAGCACTGGGGCAGCTTCGACGCGCTGCGCAAGGGCTTCACCGATTTCGTCTCGAACATACCGTTCTACGGGCTGGCCGTCTGCTGCACCGACCACCCCGAGGTGCAGGCCCTGGTCGGGCGCGTCACCGACCGGCGCATCGTCACCTTCGGGTTCAACGCCCAAGCCGATGTGCGCGCCGTGGGGCTGACCTACGAAAACGGTACCGCGCATTTCGACATCCTGCTGCAAGGCGAAGGCGACGGCGCCTGGATCGAGGGGTGCTCCTTGCCGATGCCGGGCGATCACAACGTGTCGAACGCGCTGGCGGCGGTGGCGGTCGCGCGGCACCTCGGGATGCGAGGCGACGATATTCGCGCGGCGCTGGCCGGCTTTGCCGGGGTGAACCGCCGTTTCACCAGGGTCGGCGAGGTGAACGGCATCACCATCATCGACGATTACGGCCACCATCCGGTGGAAATCGCAGCCGTGCTGCGCGCCGCCCGGCAGGCGACCAAAGGCCGGGTGATCGCCGTGCACCAGCCGCACCGCTACACCCGGCTCAGCCATCTGTTCGAGGATTTCTGCACCTGCTTCAACGAGGCCGACGTGGTGGCCATTGCCGAAGTCTATGCCGCCGGCGAAGACCCGATCCCCGGTGCCAGCCGCGACGATCTGGTGGCAGGGCTCATTGCCCACGGGCATCGCCACGCGCGGGCCATTCTGGACGAGGCCGATCTGGCGCGGCTGGTGCGCGAACAGGCGCGGCCGGGCGACATGGTGGTGTGCCTGGGCGCGGGCACGATCTCGGCCTGGGCCAACGCCTTGCCGCAGCGGTTGGCATCGTGACCGCCGACGCGGATCGCGGCGGTGCCATTTCCGGGGCGTCGTAAGACGATGGTGCTGGTGGGATTGGGCGCGCTGGCCTGGCTGCTTGTGGCCTTGCAGGCCTGCACCCGGCCGCCGGGGCCCGGCGCAAGCCGCCGTTGGCTGCTGCTGGTGGCAACGGGTGTGCCGCTGCTGGGGCTGCTTACCCTGCTTCTGGGGGGCTTGGCAGGTCTGGCCGGCCTCGCAGCGGGCACGCTGATGCTGTCGATGCATCGGTTGCCCGGCCCGCGGTCGCAGCCTCGCACCGAATGAAAAAGGGGGCCGCAAGGCCCCCTTTGCCGTTTCGCCATTGCGACCCGGTCAGCCGCGGCCTTCGACCGGCACGTAGTCGCGCTGCGTCGCGCCGATGTACAGCTGACGCGGGCGGCCGATCTTCTGGTTCTTGTCGGCGATCATTTCCTTCCACTGCGAGATCCAGCCCACCGTGCGCGACAGCGCGAAGATCGGCGTGAACATCGAGGTGGGGAAGCCCATGGCATCGAGGATGATGCCGGAATAGAAGTCCACGTTCGGGTAGAGCTTTTTCGAGATGAAGTATTCGTCTTCCAGCGCGATCCGCTCCAGCTCCTTGGCGACCTGCAGCGTCGGGTTGTTCTCGATCCCCAGCAGGCCCAGCACCTCGTCGGCGGATTCCTTCATCACCTTGGCGCGCGGGTCGAAGTTCCTGTAGACCCGGTGGCCGAAGCCCATCAGGCGGAAGGGGTCGTTCTTGTCCTTGGCGCGGGCGATGTATTCCGGGATGCGGTCCACGGTGCCGATCTCGCGCAGCATCTCCAGGCAGGCCTGGTTGGCGCCGCCATGCGCCGGCCCCCAGAGGCAGGCGATGCCGGCCGCGATGCAGGCGAACGGGTTGGCCCCCGAAGACCCGGCAAGCCGCACCGTGCTGGTCGAGGCGTTCTGCTCATGGTCCGCATGCAGCATCATGATGCGGTCCATCGCCTTTTCCAGGATCGGCGAGACCACGTATTCCTCGCAAGGCACGGCAAAGCACATGTGCAGGAAGTTGCCGGCATAACTGAGGCTGTTCTTCGGATAGACGAAGGGCTGCCCGATGGAATACTTGTAGGCCATTGCCGCGATGGTCGGGATCTTGGCGATCATGCGGATCGCGGCGACCTCGCGCTGCCAGGGGTCGGAAATGTCGGTGCTGTCGTGGTAGAAGGCCGACATCGCCCCCACCACGCCCACCATCGTGGCCATCGGGTGGCTGTCGCGGCGGAACCCGCGGAAGAAATAGTGCATCTGTTCATGCACCATCGTGTGCCGCGTCACCCGCTTTTCGAAGTCGATAAGTTGCGCCTTGGTCGGCAGTTCCCCGTAAAGCAGCAGGTAGCAGACTTCGAGGTGATGCGACTGTTCGGCCAGCTGTTCGATCGGATAGCCGCGATACAGCAGTTCGCCCTTGTCGCCGTCGATGTAGGTGATGGTCGAATCGCAGGCCGCGGTCGAGGTGAAGCCGGGGTCGAAGGTAAAGACATCGGCCTGGGAATAGAGTTTGCCGATATCGACGACATCGGGCCCGAGCGTGGGGCGATACATCGGCAAGTCGTAGGTCTTGTCGTCGATGGTCAGCCTGGCGGTCTTGATCGGCGTCTGCATTGTCGTCCCTCTTCTGCGGGCCGGGGCGGGCGCCCCGGCAAAAGCCGTGCCCGGGTGGCGAAGGGGTCAGGCCGTTTCCGGCCAGTCCGCTGCCTCCGCCAGCCGCGCGAGTGTTTCGTCGCGACCGATGACCAGCATCATGTCAAAGACGCTGGGCGACACGGTGCGGCCCGAAAGCGCGGCCCGCAACGGGGCGGCGATCTTGCCCATCCCGAGCCCGTGGTCGGCGGCAACCTGCGTTACCTCGGCCTCCAGCGCCTCGCGGTTCCAGCTAGCATTTTGCAGGCGCGGCGTCAATTCGCGCAGTATACCACGGGATACAGAATCCAGCGCCACCCTGGCCTTCGCGTCGGGCACGATCGGGCGCGCCTGCATCAGGAAGGCCGCCTTATCAAGCAGTTCCGGGAAAGTCTTCGCCCGTTCCTTGAGGCTGGGCATGGCGCGGGCCATCAGGTCTGTCTGCAACGGCGTCAAGGGCGGCTGGCCCGTGGCCGCAAGAAATGCCTGCAATTCGTGCAGCAGCGCGGCATCGTCCATCGCGGCGATGTGCTGGCCCGACAGGTTTTCCAGTTTCTTGAAATCCAGCCGGGCGGGGGCACGGCCGATTCCCGGAAGGTCGAACCAGGCCAGGGCTTCGGCATCGCCGAAGAACTCGGCATCGCCATGCGCCCAGCCCAGGCGGCACAGGTAGTTGCGCATCGCCTGCGCCGGGTAGCCCATGCCCTGGTATTCGTGCAACCCCACCGCTCCGTGCCGTTTCGACAGCTTCTTGCCATCGGGCCCGTGAATAAGCGGTATATGCGCCCAGACCGGAACGTCCCAATCCATCGCGTCATAGACCATCTGCTGACGGGCGGCGTTGTTCAGGTGGTCGTCGCCGCGGATCACATGGGTGACCCCCATGTCGTGATCGTCCACCACCACCGCCAGCATGTAGACCGGCGTGCCGTCCGAGCGCAGCACGATCATGTCGTCCAGCTGGTCGTTGCGCACTCGCACTTCGCCTTGCACCGCATCGCGGATCACCGTTTCGCCGGTGCGTGGCGCCTTCATGCGGATGGCATAGGGCGCGTCGGGGTGGGTCGCCGGGTCGGCATCGCGCCAGGGGCTCTGAAACACCGGATAGCGCCCGGCGGCCTTTTCCGCCTCGCGGAAGGCGTCGATTTCGGCGGCGGTGGCAAAGCACTTGTAGGCGCGGCCGCGGGCCAGCATTTCGTGCGCCACTTCGGCATGGCGCGGGGCGCGGGCGAACTGGCTGATCGCCTCGCCGTCCCAGTCGAGCCCCAGCCACCGCAGGCCTTGCAGAATGGCTTCCGTCGCCTGCGGCGTGGACCGTTCGCGGTCGGTATCCTCGATGCGCAGCAGGAACCGGCCGCCCCGGCCGCGGGCGTACAGCCAGTTGAACAGCGCCGTCCTTGCGCCGCCGATGTGCAGATAGCCGGTCGGCGAAGGCGCAAAGCGGGTCACGACAGGGCGGTCGGCGGGGCCGGGCATGGGCGTGCCTTTCGGATTAACTTTCTGGAAACCATGAGCCGCTAGGCTCGCGCCCTGTCTAGGCAATCGCAAGGGGCGCGGCAAGTGGGCGGGGTCGGCGCATGGCTGGCGGCAGAGCGCGGGCGCCTGTTCCTGTGGGTGCCGGTCTGCATGGGTCTGGGAATCGCGCTGTGGCTGGCCTGGCCGGGCGAACCGGGCCCGGCGGCCTATGTGGGTGCCTTCGGTCTTGCGGTGGCGGGGCTGGGGCTGTGGGGCCGGCAGGGGGTGGTGACGCTGCCGCTCGGGGCCGCGCTGGTGTCGCTGGCGGTGGGGTTTCTCTCGATCGGCGCACGGTCCGACCGGGTCGCGGGGCCGGTGCTGGGGTTCCGATACTACGGCCCCGTCGAAGGCCGCATCGTGGAGATCGACCGTTCGCAGGCCGACAAGCCCCGGTTGACGCTGGACCGCGTGGTGCTGGAACGTGTGCCGCCCGAACGGACCCCGGCCCGTGTGCGGGTTGCCTTGCACGGGGATCAGGGCTTCGTGGACCCGATCCCCGGCCTGCGCGTGATGATGACGGCGCATCTGTCGCCGCCCGATGGCCCGGTCGAGCCCGGAGGCTTCGATTTTCAGCGCATGGCCTGGTTTCGCAGCCTTGGTGCCGTCGGCTATACCCGAACGCCGGTGCTGGCCCAGGGGCCGCCCCCGAGGTTGGAGCTGGCGCTCAGCCAGTTGCGGATGCGCCTGTCGCAAGCCTTGCAGGCGGCCATTCCCGGCCCCCCCGGTGCCTTTGCCGCCGCCATGCTGACGGGCGACCGATCCGGCGTCGATCAGGCGACGACGCAGGCGCTGCGCGATTCGAACCTGTATCACCTCGTGTCGATCTCGGGGATGCACATGGGGTTGCTGACCGGGTTCGTGTTCTTTGCGGTCCGCCTCGGATTGGCGCTGGTGCCGCCCGTTGCCTTGCGCCTGCCGACGAAAAAGCTGGCGGCCGTGGTCGCGCTGGCGGCGGCGGCCTTTTACCTGCTGCTGTCGGGGGGCGATGTGGCCACGACCCGCGCCTTTGTGATGGTGGCGGTGATGCTGGGCGCCGTGCTGGTGGATCGCCGCGCGATATCCTTGCGCTCGGTGGCGATTGCCGCGCTGATCCTGCTGCTGGTGCAGCCCGAGGCGATGGCCGAGCCGGGTTTCCAGATGTCATTCGGTGCCACGGCTGCGCTGGTGGCCGCTTTCGGTGCGCTGCACGACCACAGGATGCTGTTGCGGCTGCCGGCTTGGGGGCGGCCGGTCGCGGTGCTGGTGGTATCGTCGCTGGTGGCGGGTTTTGCCTCGGCGCCGTTCGCGGCGGTGCATTTCAACCGCTTCTCGGACTATGGCCTGGTGGCGAACCTGGCGGCGGGGCCGGTGATGGGGGTTTTGGTGATGCCGGCAGGGGTGCTGTCGGCGATGCTGGCGCCGTTGGGCCTGGCGCAACCCGCGCTGTGGGCGCTGGGGCTTGGCTGCGGCTGGATCCTCGCGGTTTCGCAGGAGGTGGCCTCCTGGCCAGGTGCTGTAACGTTGGTGCCGCAGGCCGGCGCGGCCGTCCTGCCCCTGGTCGCGGTTGGTGGCCTTGCGCTGGTGCTCTTGCGCGGGCGGCTGCGGCTTGTGGGGGTCGTGCCGCTGGGTCTGGCCTTGTTCCTGTGGCAGGCGGGCACAAGGCCGGATTTGCTGATCGCGGCGGATGGCGGGCTGGTCGGGCTGATGGGGCCGCAAGGCCGGGCGCTGTCCTTGCCGCGCGGAAACGGATTTGCCGCGCAGGTCTGGCTGGAAAACGACGGCGACCGCGTCAGCCAGGAACAGGCCGCCGCCCGCCCCGGGTTTGCGGGGGGGCGTGGCGACAGGCGCTTTTGGCTGGACGGCGTTGCGGGGGCCCATCTGACGGGCAAAGGGGCCGAGGGGCGCCTGCCGGCCGTTTGTGCCGAGGTCGCGATCGTGATCCTTGCAGCACCGGCCCGACAGGTGCCCGAGGGTTGCCTTGTCATCGACCAGACCTTGCTGGCCCAGACCGGCCCGCTGGCGGTGCAAAGCGATGAAACCGGCGGCTGGCGGTTTGCGGCAACGCGCCCCGACCGGGCGCGCCGCTGGTCGCCGCGGCCGTCGCGGGCGCGAGGCGAGGCGCCAACACCGCGCGACTGGCTGGAAACCTTGGAAACGCAACTTTTCGCCCGGGCGAGCCGGCCGCCCCCGATGGCCCACCCCTTTGCCGAAGCGCGGTCGACACCCGCGCCGCGCCCGGGCCTGGCAGCCGCGCCCTGAACGGCGGTGCGGGCTAGGTTGCCCCGGCCCCGATCAGTAGGTGCGGATCAGGCCTACGAGGCGCCCTTGCACCTTGACCGCATGGTCGGGCAGCAGACGCGTTTCATAGGCGGGGTTCGCCGCCTCCAGCGCGATCATGTTGCCCTTGCGGCGGAACCGTTTCAGCGTCGCCTCGGAATCCTCGACCAGCGCCACGACGATATCGCCGTTCTCGGCCGTGGTCTGCTCGCGGATCACCACGATATCGCCGTCGTTGATGCCGGCCTCGATCATCGAGTCGCCTTTCACCTCCAGCGCATAATGCTGACCTTTGCCCGAAAGCATGCTGCCGGGAACAGCGACGTGGTGCGAGACATGGGCAATCGCCTCGATCGGGACACCGGCGGCGATCCGGCCCATCACCGGCAGTTCCAGCGCATGCACCGGCTCGATGGCCAAGGCACCGCGCGGCGGCGGAGGCGGAGGGGCGGCTTCGGCCACCAGGCGCGGGCGAAACCCGCCGCTTTCCATCGCTTCGGGCAGTTTCACGATTTCGATGGCGCGCGCGCGGTGGGCAAGCCGCCGGATGAAGCCGCGTTCTTCGAGCGCGGTGATAAGCCGATGGATGCCGGATTTCGACTTCAGGTCCAGCGCATCCTTCATTTCGTCGAAGGAGGGCGGCACACCGTCAGTGCCCATGCGGGTGCGGATGAAATCCAGCAGTTCCATTTGCTTGCGCGTCAGCATGCCGGCCCCCAGCGAGGTTGTGTTCCTTATGTTCTGTCACTGTTCCTGTTTTGTGTCAACGCCCGGGATGACTACAAGGGGATGTAGTCCACCTCGTCGCCCGCGGCGCGCGGGCCTTCGCCGATGGGGCGCACCAGCAGCGCGTCCGCCGCTGCCAAGGGCACGAGCAAGGCGCTGTCCTGCCCCGCAAAGGGGTCGATGCGCGGCAGCCCTTCGGCCGGGGTCAGCTTGGCGCGCATGTAATGGGCACGCGGGCCGTTGGGGCCCAGGTCGCGCGCCAGCCGTGCGCGGCGCAATGTGGGGCCAGGGTCGGGCAAGCCTTGCAAGGCGCGCAGCAACGGCAGCAGGAACAGATGCCCGCAGACGATGGCCGACACCGGGTTGCCTGGCAGACCGAGCATCACCGCATTCCCGAGCCGCCCGGCCATCAGCGGCTTTCCGGGCCGCATGGCGATCTTGTAAAAGGCGCGCTCGAGCCCGCGGGCCCCGGCCACCCGCGCCACCAGATCGTGGTCGCCCACCGAAGCGCCGCCGATGGTGGCAACCACGTCGGCGCCTTCGGCCAGTGCCAGCACTTCGGCCAGCGCCGCTTCGGTATCGCGCGCGATGGGCAGCAAACGCACCCGGGCGCCTTCGGCCTCAGCCATCGCCTTCAGCGCAAACAGGTTCGAGGCGACGATCTGGTCGGGGCCCGGCGCCTCGCCCGGCATCACCAGTTCGTCGCCGGTGGCGATCAGCGCGAGTTCCGGGCGGCGCGCGCAAACGGGGGCCGCGCAGTTCATCGCGGCCAGCAAGGCCAGGTCGGCAGGTTTCAGCCGGCGCGGCGCCGCGTGGCGATACCCGGCGGCAAAGTCGAACCCGCGCGGGCGGACATGGGGGCCGGCATCCAGCCCCTCCTGCAAGGTGATGCGGTCGCCGTCGCGCACCACGTCTTCCTGGATGACGATGCGGGTTGTGCCTTCCGGCACCGGGGCGCCGGTGAAGATTCGCACGGCCTCGCCCGCGCCGACCCGGCCGGCAAAGGCGGCGCCGGCCTGCGCCGTGCCGGTGACGCGCAGAACCTGACCCGGGCGCACCTCGCCGGCGACGGCGTATCCGTCCATCGCGGCGGCGGCGAACGGCGGCTGGTCGCGCAAGGCCAGCGCATCGGCCGCCAGCACCCGGCCGGCGGCCTGCGCCAGCGGCACCGCCTCGGCCGGCAAGGGCTTTGCCAGTGCCAGAACGCGCGCAAGCGCCTCGGCCACCGGGATCATGGCGCGTCGTAGCGGCCGGATTTGCCGCCCTCTTTCATCAGCAGCCGGATGTTGCCGATCTGCATGGATTTTTCGGCCGCCTTCAGCATGTCGTAGACCGTCAGGGCCGCGACCGACACGGCGGTCAGCGCCTCCATCTCGACCCCTGTTTGCCCGGCGGTGCGGACGGTGGCCTCGATGCGCACGCCCGGCAAGGCGGGGTCGGCCACCAGGTCCAGCGTCACCTTGGTCAGCGGCAGCGGGTGGCACAGCGGGATCAGGTCGGCGGTGCGCTTGGCGGCCATGATGCCGGCCAGCCGCGCCACGCCCAGCACATCGCCCTTGCCGGCACGCCCTTCGGTGACCAGCGCCAGGGTTTCGGGCTGCATGCGCACTTCGCCGGCGGCAACGGCGGTGCGTGCCGTCGATGGCTTGTCCGAGACATCGACCATGTGCGCGCGGCCCTGCGCGTCGAAATGCGTCAGCATCAGATCCCTCCCTGTGCCGTCAGCGGGTTGGCAAGCAGCGCTGCAGTGGCCGCGGCAACATCAGCCTGGCGCATCAGCGATTCCCCGATCAGGAACCGGCGCACGCCGTAGCGCCCCATGTCGGCAAGGTCGTCGGGGGTGAACAGCCCCGATTCCGCCACCACCTGCCGATCCTCGGGCACGCGGCGCGACAGGTTGCGGGTGGTGTCGAGGTTCAGCTCGAACGTGTGCAGGTTGCGGTTGTTGATGCCGATCAGCGGCGATTTCAGCCGGGTCGCCCGCTCCAGCTCGGCCGCGTTGTGGACCTCGATCAACACGTCCATGCCCAGGTCCATCGCGGCGGCTTCCAGCTCCATCGCCTGCCCGTCATCGACCGAGGCCATGATGACCAGAATGCAGTCGGCCCCCCAGGCGCGTGCCTCCAGCACTTGCCAGGGGTCGTAAAGGAAGTCCTTGCGCAGGCAGGGCAGGGTGCAGGCTTCGCGCGCGGCGGTCAGGTATTCGGGCGCGCCCTGGAACGAGGGCGCGTCGGTCAGAACCGAAAGGCAGGCGGCACCGCCGGTTTCATAGGCGCGGGCCAGCGCGGGCGGGTCGAAATCGGGGCGGATCAGCCCCTTGGAAGGGCTTGCCTTCTTGATTTCGGCGATCAGCCCCCAGCCTTGCGCGGCAGCCCGGGTCAAGGCGGCGGCAAAACCCCGGGGCGCCGGTGCCGCGGCTGCCTGGGCCTGCAGGTCCGACAGCGGAAGCGCGGCCTTGGCGGCGGCGATTTCCTCCAGCTTGTAGGCCTTGATGCGGTCGAGGATGGTGGTCATGGCGGGCCTCCTTTCGATCAGTCGTAACCCGGGCGCCGAGCGAAGGAAAGGCGCGGTCGCCAGGCGTTTTCCCGGCAGGCTCAGGCCGACCAGTCGATTTCGGCTTGCCCGCGCGCGGCCAGCCAGCGGTTCGCCGCGCTGAACGGGCGCGAGCCGAAAAAACCCCGCCGGGCCGACAGCGGCGAAGGGTGCGCGCTTTCCACGAACAGGTGGCCATTGCGCGGCAAGGCACGGCACAGCCGCTGGGCCGGCGCCCCCCACAGCAGAAAGGCCCGCGGCCCGGTTGCGGCCAGATGGTGCAAGACCTGTTCGGTCAGCGCCTCCCATCCCCAGCCCTTGTGGCCATGCGCCTGCCCTAGCGGCACGCTGAGCACGGTGTTCAGCAGCAGCACGCCTTGCCGTGCCCAGCCGGTCAGTTCCGGGTTCGGGGTGGCGCCGGTGTCGGCCGCGGCCTCGATCAGGATGTTGCGCAGCGAATCGCGCGGCGGTGTGCCGGGCGGGAAGGCAAAGGCCAGCCCGGTGGCGCGCCCCGGCGTGTGATAGGGATCCTGGCCCAGGATCACCACGCGGACCGCGGCAGGCGGGGTCAGCGCCAGCGCCCGAAACAGCCGGTCGGGGGCAGGGGCCCAGGGCGGCGCCGCCTCCAGCCGTTGCCAAAGCGCGGGCCAGGTGTCGTGAAAGAACGGCAGATGCGCCCAGGGTGCAGGCGGCTCGGGCCGCGTCATGCCGCTGGCGCGATCTGGCGCAACAGCTCCAGCCGGCTGCGGGCCGCACCCGAATCGAGGGACTCGCGCGCGATTTCGACCCCTTCCTTCAGGTCGCCGGCGCGCTCGGCCACCACCAGCGCCGCCGCGGCATTCAGCAGCACCGCATCGCGGTAGGCGCCGGTCTGGCCTTGCAGCAGCGCGCGCAAGGCGGCGGCGTTCTCTGCCGGCGTGCCGCCCAGCAGGTGTTCGAACGGGTGCCAGGGCAGGCCGGCGTCGTCGGGCGCAACCGTGAATTCCCGCACCACGCCGCCGTGCAGTTCCGCCACATGCGAGGGCGCGGCAATCGACAGTTCGTCGGTGCCGTCGCCGCCATGCACGATCCAGACCCGGACCGACCCGAGTTGCCCCAGCGTTTCGGCCATCGGACGAATCAGCTCGGCCGAAAACGCGCCCGACAGCTGGCGGCGCACGCCGGCCGGGTTGGTCAGGGGGCCGAGAATGTTGAAGATCGTGCGCGTGCCAAGCTCCAGCCGAACCGGGGCGACGTGGCGGGTGGCAGGGTGGTGCATCGGCGCCATCATGAAGCCGATGCCGGCCTCGCGCAGGCAGCGTTCGACCACATCGGGGCCGACCATCACGTTCAGCCCCAGCTCTGTCAGCGCATCTGCCGCGCCGGATTTGGAACTGAGGTTGCGATTGCCGTGCTTGGCCACCGGAACGCCCGCCCCTGCCACCACCAGCGCGGCCGCGGTGGAAATGTTCAGCGTGCCCTTGCCGTCGCCCCCGGTGCCGACGATGTCGATGGCGTCTTCGGGCGCGCGTACCGGCACGCATTTGCTGCGCATCACATGGGCGGCGGCGGCGTATTCGTCCACCGTTTCGCCGCGGGTGCGCAAGGACATCAGCAGCCCGCCGACCTGCGCCGGCGTCGCCTCGCCGCCGAACAGGATGGTAAAGGCCTGCTCGGCTTCGGCGCGCGACAGCGGGCGGGTGCAGGCGGCGGCGATCAGCGGTTTCAGGGCAAGGCTCATGCCGGGATGCTCGTCTGGGTCAGGAAATTGCGCAGCATGGCGTGGCCATGTTCCGAAGCGATGGATTCGGGGTGGAACTGCACGCCCTCGATGGGCAGGTTGCGGTGGCGCAGCCCCATGATGAGCCCGTCGCCGGTTTCGGCGGTGATTTCCAGACAGTCGGGCAGGCTGGCCCGTTCGACGACCAGCGAGTGATAGCGGGTTGCGCGCACCGGCGTCGGCAGGCCGGCGAACACGCCCTGGCCCTTGTGGTGCATCAGGTCGGTCTTGCCGTGCACGATCTGCGGCGCGCGCACGACCTTGCCCCCGAAGGCCTGGCCGATGGTCTGGTGGCCAAGGCACACGCCCAGCAAGGGCACCCGCGCCTCGGCCGCGGCCAGCGTCAGCGGCAGGCAGATGCCGGCCTGGTCGGGGTCGCACGGCCCGGGCGACAGCACGATGGCGTCGGGGCGCAGGCCCATGGCCGCCTGCACATCCAGCGCGTCGTTGCGCACGACGCGCACCTCGGCCCCCAGTTCGCCGAAATAATGCACAAGGTTGAAGGTGAAGCTGTCGTAGTTGTCGATCAGCAGGATCATGGACCGGGCCCCGTGGTATGGCCGCCTTGCGCGGCGTTTTCGGGGGGTGAACCCCGCAACATGACGCGCTATAGATGCGCGGAGCGCGGGGCGGGCGTCAAGACCGGCCGGCACCGAACCCGGCGGCATCGACCGGGCAGGCGGGCAGAAGGAGTGCAGGGTGATCCGGGGTGTGCTGTCGGGGGTATTCTGGGGACTGGTTTCCTTGGTCGTCGTGGCGGCGTCGGCCTCGTTGCTGACACCCTTGCCCGGCGCCAGAGGCCCCGCCCCCGAAGCCGCCACGGCCCCGGCCTCCGGGCAACCTGTCGCACCCCCCGCGTCTTCGGCGCCGGAAGCGCCCGAAGCCTCGGCACCCGAACCCGCGGGCGCAGAACCCGAGGAAACCGAGGCCGCCGTAACCGAGGCGCCCACGGCCCCGCCACCCGTGGTCGCGGCGCTGCCCGAACCCAGGCCGGAACCTGCCCCCCCGGCCGAAACCGCGGCGCCCGATCAGGGGCCGCAGCCCACGCCCGGCACAGCACCGGCGGTGCTGCCCGGGCCCGATGCCCTTGCGGCGCCTGCGCCGGCTGCCGCACCGCCCACGGCGCCTGTTGCCGAGGCCGTGCCTGGTGCGGCCGAAGCGCCCGGTCTGCCGGCGCAGGCGCAGACAGCGCCCGAACCGGCACCGCCCGCGCCGCAATCCCCGCCTGCGCCCGCGCTGCCGCGGCCCGATGCCGCAACCGCCCCGACGCTGCCGGCGGTGCCGCCTGCCGTTGCGGGGGCCGATCCGGCACCGCGCGGGCCGCAAGTCCTGCCGCCGGCCCCCGAATCTGCGCTGCCCGAAACCGCCGAAGCATCGCCGCCCGCCGAGGCCCCCGCCCCCGCCTTGCCCCCCGCACGCCCGCAACCGGGGTTCGGGGGGGCGGTGGATGGCGTGCGTGCCGACCGCCTGCCGCGGATCGGTGCCAGCCCGGCCTTGCCCGAAGGTGCTGCGCCGGAAACCGCCGAGGTTTCGGCGGCGCTGGTGCGCAATGCCCGCGCGTTTTCCAACCCTGATGGCAAGCCGCCCTTCGCCATCCTGTTGCTTGACGACCCGGGCGCGCCGGTCGATCTGCCGGCGCTGGCCGCTGGCGACCTGCCCATCACGCTGGTGATCGACCCGACGGCCCCCGATGCGGCGGCGCGCGCAAGCCTGTGGCGCGCGGCGGGGCAGGAGGTCGCCTTGCTGGCCAGCGCCTTGCCGGCGCGCGGGCGACCCGGCGATTACGAGGTCGCGCTGGAGGCGCTGGGTTCTGCCTTTCCACAGGCGCTGGCGCTGGTCGATCCCGCCACCGGCGGCCTGCAAGGCGACCGCAGCGCTGCCGCGGCGCTGGTGCCGGCGCTGCAGGCACGCGGCTTCGGGCTGGTCACCTGGGATCGCGGGCTCAATGCCGCCGACCAGGTGGCCCGGCGCGAAGGCCTGCCCGCCGCCACGATCTTTCGCGATCTCGACGCCGCGGGCGAAGCCGTGCCGGTGATGCGCCGCTATCTGGACCGCGCCGCGTTCAAGGCGCAGCAAGACGGCCTGGCGGTAGTGATCGGCCGGTTGCGCCCCGAAACGGTTACGGCCTTGCTGGAATGGGCGCTGGAGGGGCGCGCAAGCCAGCTGGCGCTGGCGCCGGTTTCGGCGGTGCTGGCCGCGCGCTGACGCTCAGCGCCAGAAGGCCGCCCATTCGACCAGATCGGCGAACCGCCGCGCCAGGAACAGCGCGATGCCCAGCCCGAAGGTCAGGTCCAGCACCAGCCCGCCGAGGATCAGCAGGCCGAGGATGATGGCAAGTCGGTCGGTCATCAGGGCAGCCCTTTGCCGGCGAAATCCTGCCCGAGTTAGACCGCAGCGAAAAGGGGGCCGCAAGGGCCCCCTTCTTCCGTGGATGCGGAAAGGTTCAGATCAGCCGGCCCATCGCGGCGGCCACATCGGCCATGCGCGCCGAGAAACCCCATTCGTTGTCGTACCAGGCCAGCACGCGCACGGTGCGCTTGCCCACCACCTTGGTCTGGTCGGGGGCAAAGATCGACGACTGCGTGGTGTGGTTGAAATCGATCGAGACCTTGGGTTCGGGGTCATAGGCCATCACCATGCCCATGTAGCCGGACGCCGCCTCGCGCACGATGCTGTTCACATCCTCGACCGTCACGTCCTTGCCGGCGACAAAGGTCAGGTCCACCGCCGAGACGTTCGGGGTCGGCACGCGGATCGCGCTGCCGTCCAGCCGGCCGGCCAGTTCGGGCAGCACTTCGCCCAGGGCCTTGGCCGCGCCGGTCGAGGTCGGGATCATCGCCATCGCGGCGGCGCGGGCGCGGTACAGATCCTTGTGGCGACGGTCCAGCGTGGGCTGGTCGCCGGTGTAGCTGTGGATCGTGGTCATGATCCCGGATTCGATGCCGATGGTGTCGTTCAGCACCTTGGCCAGCGGGGCAAGGCAGTTGGTGGTGCACGACCCGTTCGACACCACCAGGTGTTCGGGCAGCAGCTGGCGGTGGTTGACGCCGTAAACCACGGTCTTGTCCGCGCGCTTGGCCGGGGCCGAAACCAGCACACGCTTGGCGCCGCGGGTCAGGTGAACGGCGGCCTTGTCGCGGTCGTTGAACTTGCCGGTGCATTCCAGCACCACATCGACGCCCGACCAGTCGAGCTCTTCGGGGTTGTAGGTCGACATCACCCGGATCGGGCCACGGCCGAGGTCCAGCGTGTTGCCCTCGACCCGGACGGTTCCGGGAAAGCGGCCGTGCACGCTGTCGTATTTCAGCAAGTGGGCGTTGGTCTCGATCGGGCCGGTGGCGTTGATCGCCACCACCTGCACGTCGTTGCGCGCGGCTTCGGCGATATGCGCCAGGGTGCAGCGGCCGATGCGGCCAAACCCGTTGATCCCGATGGTAATGGTCATGCGCGACTCCGACGGCTTGTGGAACCCGCATCGCATACACCGGAACACCGCGCGCCGAAAGGCCGAAAACCGCACGTTTTCATGGCGTTAACGCAAACAGTTCCGTTGAGGCTGCGGTTTGCGCTAACGTTCGTGCGCTAACATCGGGCGCCTTCGCCCGGGTCAGTTCTTGCGGCGCTGGCCTTCGACGATCTGGCGCATGCCGTCCAGCGGCACATAGCCGCGCACCATCGTTTCCTTGATGACGAAGGTCGGGGTGCCGTTGATGTCCAGCTTGCTGGCCAGTTCGTGGTTGGCACGGATGATGCCGGCCACCGCCTCGCTGCCCATTTCGGCGCGGACGGCCGCCATATCCAACCCCTGCGCCGCGGCCAGTTTCGACAGCGCCGCATCGTCCACCGGGCCCTTCAGCGCGATCAGCACGTCGTGCACCTGCTTGTAGGCATCGTCGCCCGCCAGGCGCCGCACCGCGATGGCAAAGCGCGACGAGGTCAGCGAATCCTCGCCCAGGATCGGAAATTCCTTGAGCACGAAGCGGATGTTGCCATCGCCCGCGACCAGTTGCGCCACCTCGTCATGCGCCTTGCGGCAATAGCCGCAGCGGTAGTCCACGAACTCGACGACGGTGATGTCGCCGGCCAGGTTGCCGCCGGCCCAGTCGTCGGTGCTGTTGAAGATGGCCTGCGCATTGTCGCGCAGCAGCGCAAGGTCGCGCGCGGCGCCATCGGCCTCGCGCTGCTGTTCCAGAACGGCGATCGCCTCCATCAGCACGCCCGGGTTTTCCAGCAGATAGCTGCGCACCGCTTCGCCGAAGGCCGCGCGCTCGGTATCGGACATCGCCGAAAGGTCCAGCGCCGCGGCGGGGCTGGCAAGACCAAGGCACAAGGCGGCGGCGGGCAACAGACGCATCGGGAAACTCCGGCAAGATGTGCGGCCCTTGACCCGCACCCGCGGTGCAGGCAGGAAGCCGCCGTTGCGCGGCACCATGGGAGAAGTCGATGCGGGTTTCAAGCCGGGGCGAAGTCGATCCCTTCATCGTGATGGATGTGATGGAGGCCGCGCGTGCGCTGGAGGCGCAGGGGCGCCGGATCATCCACATGGAAGTCGGCCAACCCGGCACCCCGGCGCCCGCCGGCGCCCGGGCCGCCGTGGCCGCGGCGCTGGAGCGCGACCCGCTGGGTTATACCGTGGCGCTGGGGTTGCCGGCCTTGCGGCAGGGCATCGCGCAGCTTTACCGCCGCTGGTATGGCGTGGACCTGAACCCCGACCGGGTGATCGTCACCGCCGGGTCGTCGGCGGCCTTCCTGCTGGCGTTTTCCGCCTTTTTCGACGCCGGCGACGCGGTGGGGCTGGGCCTGCCGGGGTATCCGAGCTATCGCCACATCCTCAAGGCGCTGTCGGTGCAGGCGGTCGGCATCCCGACCGGGCCGGAAACCCGGTTCCAGCCGACGCCCGACCTGCTGCCGGCAGGGCTGTCCGGGCTGATCGTGGCCTCTCCGGGCAATCCGACCGGCACGATGCTGGGGCAGGCGGAACTGGCGGCGCTGGCCGGTGCCTGCGCCGCGCGCGGGCTCGCGCTGATTTCGGACGAAATCTATCACGGCCTGCATTACGGGGCGCCTGCGGTTTCGGCGCTGCAGGTTACCGACAATGTCTGCGTCATCAACTCGTTCTCGAAATATTTCTCGATGACAGGCTGGCGGATCGGCTGGATGGTGGTGCCCGAGGCGCAGATCCGCCGGATCGAGCGTCTGGCCCAGAACATGTTCATCTGCCCGCCGCACGCCAGCCAGGTGGCCGCGCTGGCCGCGCTGGACTGCACGCCCGAGCTGGAGGCGAACCGCGCCGTCTATGCCGAAAACCGCCGCCTGATGCTGGAAGGGCTGCCGCGCGCCGGGTTCGCACGTATAGCGCCGCCCGACGGCGCGTTCTACATCTATGCCGATGTTTCGGACCTGACATCCGACAGCCGCGTGCTGGCCGCCGATATCCTGAACCGCGCCGGCGTCGCCGTGACCCCGGGGCTCGACTTCGACCCTGCCCGGGGGCGCACGACCTTGCGGTTTTCCTATGCGCGCAGCACTTCGGACATCGCCGAGGGGCTGGAGCGGCTGGCCGGCTTCATGCAGCGGCGCTGAGCGCCGGCGCGCGGCCCCACGACGCTTACAGGCCCTGACGCACGAACTGCCCGGGGTTGAAGCGGCCCAGGTTGCCCATCAGCTGCCGGATCAGGCCGATGCCCTTGATGTTGGTATCGGTCACGCGACGCGACAGCGCCACAACCTGCCCGTCGGCCAGCCCGAACCGTTCGATGTTGCTGACGCGGCCGCGCGGATCGAAGCTGACGGCGACGACCTGACGGTCGACCTCTTTCGGGGCGCTGGCACCGCGATGAGACCAGCGGCTTTGCACGTAATACCAGCCGCCATCCTGCATCAGCCCACCGGCGGAAGGGCGCCCGACCTTGAAGGCCACCGTATCGCGCGTGTCCTTGCCCACGGCGATCGTAGCCAGGTCTTCTTCCGAAGGGGTGTAGCCGTGGTTCCGCACGATTTCCGTGCAGGCGCCCAGGGCGACCAACGCAAGCCCAAACAGTGCCATGCGCACACGCGGTGCCGCCGATCCCATTGCGTCCTCTTGCCTTGCCCGCCGAAGCCTCCTATCCGGCTTACAGAAGGATGCGCCCTGGTTCAAGCCGCCGCCGCATGACAGCGCAGGACACCGCCACAGCGAGGCCCCCGCATGACCGACCCGACCCTGATCCGCACCGCCGAGCTTGCCGGGAACCGGCGCCGCAGGTTCGACCTTGCTCCCGATGCGGCGGCGCGGGCGGCACTGGCGGAGGATCTGGGTTTGCTGGCGCTGGACTCGGTGCGCCTGGCGGGCGAGCTGCGCCCGGTCGGCCGGTCGGATGTGGCGCTCGACGCGCGTCTGCAGGCCGAGGCGGTGCAGGCCTGCGTGGTGACGCTGCAGCCGGTTCCGGCGCGCATCGACGTGCCGGTGACCCGGCATTATGTCGCCGACTGGGTCGAACCCGAAGGCGACGAAATCGAGATGCCCGAGGACGACACGCGCGAACCGATGCCCGAGGTGCTGGACCTGAACGCCGTGCTGGCCGAGGCGCTGGCCCTGGCGCTGCCCGATTACCCGCGCGCACCCGGCGCCGAACTGGGGCAGGCGGTCTTTGCCGCCCCCGGGGTCGAGCCCTTGCGCGACGAGGCGTTGAAGCCCTTTGCCGGCCTGGCCGCCTTGCGCGGCAAGCTTGGCGGAGGCGACGCGGATTAGGGCTTGCGCCCGGCCAGAATCCGGCTATTTTCCGCGCCTCGCAAGACAGGTCGCACCGGCCCCGTCCGACTCGGGGCCTGGTGTGATTTTCGCAAGAAGATCAGGGGCGTGTCCCTGACAAGCCCGAGGTTGTAAAATGGCCGTTCCGCAGAACCGTACCACCCGCTCGCGCCGCAACATGCGCCGCGCCCATGACGCGCTGGTCGCCGCGAACCCCAACGAATGCCCGAACTGCGGCGAACTGAAGCGCCCGCACCACGTCTGTGGCGCCTGCGGCTACTACGATTCGCGTGAAGTCGTGGCCTCGGCGACCGAAGTGGACCTGGACGAGGACGCGGCGTAAGGCGCACGTGCCCCGCGCCTGCTGACCGCGTTGCATCATGGGCCCTGCCGCACTGCAAGTCCCCTCACCTGCCGCTGACCGGCAGCGGGTGGTGATTTCGGTGGATGCGATGGGCGGGGACCGTGGCCCGGCGGTCGTGGTTGCTGGAGTAGCGGCTGTTGTCGCCGCGAACCCGGACGTTCACATCCTGTTGCATGGCGACAAGTCCGTTCTGGCTCCGCTTCTGGACAAGAAGCCGGAGCTTTCGGCTTTTGTCACCCTGCGCCACGCCGAACGCGTGGTCACGATGGAAGACAAGCCCAGCCACGTGATGCGGCATGGCATGGGCACCTCGATGTGGTCCTGCATCGATGGCGTGCGCAGCGGCGAGGCGTCGGCGGCGGTGTCTTGCGGCAATACCGGCGCGCTGATGGCGGTCAGCATGCTGCGGTTGCGGCGGCTGCACGGCGTGGCGCGGCCGGCCATCGCCTGCCTCTGGCCCAGCCGTAACCCGGGCGGCTTCAACGTGATGCTGGACGTCGGCGCCGATGTGAAGGCCGACCCTGAGGATCTGTTGCAATATGCCACGATGGGGGCGTCCTACGCCCGCAACGGCCTGGGGCTGGCGCGGCCGCGTGTGGGCTTGTTGAACGTCGGCACCGAGGAACACAAGGGGCGCGCCGAACTGAAGGTCGCGCACGACCTGATCGCCTCGGCCACCGGGCCGGGCGGCTTCGATTTCGTCGGGTTCGTCGAAGGCGGCGACATTCCCTCCGACCGGGTCGATGTAATCGTGACCGATGGCTTCACCGGCAATGTTGCGCTCAAGACCGGCGAAGGCACCGCAAAGCTGGTCGGCGAGTTTCTGAAACAGGCGTTCAACGCCACCTTCCTGTCCAGGATTGCGGCTCTGCTGGCGCTCAATTCGCTCAAGCGCCTGCAAGCCCGCATCGACCCGCGTCGGGTGAACGGCGGCGTGTTCCTGGGGTTGAACGGCACCGTCGTCAAGTCGCACGGCTCGGCCGATGCCACCGGGGTCGAGGCTGCGATCCATCTGGCGACCCGCCTTGCGCGGGCCGGGTTCATCGAGCGGTTGGCGGCACGGGTTGCATCCGCGCAAGGCGCGGGGCAGGATACCCCCGGGCAGGGGGAAGGAGCCGGGGCACAACCATGACAATCCGCGCCGTGGTCCGGGGCGTAGGCCATTGCCTGCCCGACCGGATCGTCACCAACGCCGATCTGGAATCGCTGGTCGAAACCACCGACGAATGGATCCGCTCGCGTTCCGGGATCGAGCGGCGGCATTTCGCGGCCGAAGGCGAAACCACCTCGATGTTGGCCACCAAGGCGGCTCGGGCGGCGCTGTCCGATGCCGGGCTTGACGCGGGCGATGTCGATGCGATCATCGTCGCCACCTCGACCCCCGACCTGACGTTTCCTTCGGTCGCCACGATGGTGCAGGCCGGGCTCGGCATGACGCGCGGCTTCGGCTACGACGTTCAGGCGGTCTGCGCGGGCTTCGTGTTCGCGCTGGCCAATGCCGATGCGATGATCCGCGGCGGGTTGGCGCAACGGGTGCTGGTCATCGGGGCGGAAACCTTCTCGCGCCTGATGGATTGGTCCGACCGCAGCACCTGCGTGCTGTTCGGCGACGGTGCCGGGGCGCTGCTGCTGGAGGCCGCCGAAGGCGTGGGCACCGCCGCAGACCGTGGCATCCTGTCGGTGGACCTGCATTCCGACGGGCGGCACAAGGATATCCTGTATGTCGATGGTGGCGTCTCGACCGGGGTCACCGGCCATCTGCGCATGGAGGGCAAGGAGGTGTTCCGCCATGCCGTCGAAAAGCTGGCGGCAACCGCGGGTGCTGCGCTGGACAAGGCCGGCCTCGGCCCCGGCGATGTCGACTGGATCGTGCCGCATCAGGCCAATATCCGCATCATCGAAGGCACCGCCCGCAAGATGCAGTTGCCGATGGAACGGGTGGTCGTGACCGTGCAGGATCATGGCAATACTTCGGCGGCCTCGATCCCGCTGGCGCTGTCGGTGGGCAAGGCGCGCGGCCAGATCCGCCGAGGCGACCTGCTGGTGACCGAGGCGATCGGCGGCGGTCTGGCCTGGGGTGCGGTGGTTCTGCGCTGGTAGGCGCGAAACGCGGGCACAAGCCGTTGATATTGACTCGGAAATTGCCCTGACGCATGCTTGCGGGCAAATCCGGGGGGACAGAATGGGTGAAAAGACGCTGACGCGCATGGACCTCAGCGAGGCGGTGTTCCGCGAGGTGGGGCTGTCGCGCAACGAATCTGCGGCATTGGTCGAATCCGTGCTGCAACACGTGTCCGACGCGCTTGTGGCCGGCGAGACGGTGAAGATTTCGTCCTTCGGCACGTTTTCGGTCCGCGGCAAGGCCGCGCGGGTCGGGCGCAACCCCAAGACCGGCGAGGAGGTTCCGATCAGCCCGCGCCGCGTGCTGTCGTTCCGGCCCTCGCACCTGATGAAGGATCGTGTGGCCGCCGGGGCCAAGGGCTGAAAGGCGAAGGGCGGATGGAAAAGTCGCCCGAGGCGTTTCGAACGATCAGCGAAGTCGCCGATCTGCTCGAAACGCCCGCGCATGTGCTCCGGTTCTGGGAAAGCCGGTTCCCGCAGGTGCGCCCTGTCAAGCGGGCCGGTGGCCGACGCTATTACCGGCCCACCGATGTTGCCTTGCTGGCCGGCATTCGCCTGTTGCTGCACGAGCAAGGCATGACGATTCGCGGGGTGCAGAAAATCCTGCGCGAACACGGTGTTCGCCACGTCTGCGCCTTGGTCGAGGCGCGCGATCTGGTGGCCGAGGCGCAGCAGGAATGGGCCGGCGAGGATGCGCTGGACCTGTCGGCCGTGGTGCCTGCCGAACCGGCCGAACGGGTGATCGCATGGCCCGGCCCCCGGCCGCGCGCAGCGTCCGATGCGGTTTCTGCATCCGAGGGGGCCGGGGGCCCCATCGCCGCTGACCCGCCGGTTCAGGTGCCGGAGGTGCCGCAGGAAACCGTTGCCACAGCGGCCGTCGCGGGTGGCCCCGGCGGGCCAGAGGCGGTTCCTGACGCGTCGCCAGCGTTCACCCCCGCAGCAGAACCCTCGCCGCCCCAGGAGGCGCCGCCGGCGCCCGATGCCCTGGACGGTTTGCCACTGTTCCAGTTTGTGGCCGACAAGCCGGCCAAGGGGCCCCTGCCGCCCGACGAATCGCAATCGCAATCGCAAGCGCCTGAGCCGCAGCCGATGGCGTTGCCCGAGACCCCCGGAGCAGCGCACGCGCTGGCCAGGCGGTTGCGCGCCCTGCCGCCGGGTCGGTTTGCACCTGCGAACCTGCTGCCCCTGGTGGCCGCCTTGCGCGGGCTGCGCCATCGGCTGCATGCAATGCCGAACAGCGCGCTTTGATCGCAGGTCCGATGCGTTTTCGCGCTTGCCCCGGCCCGGAATATGGGTATGTATCCGCCTCGTCGGGCCGTGGCGCAGCCTGGTTAGCGCGTCCGTCTGGGGGGCGGAAGGTCGTGAGTTCGAATCTCACCGGCCCGACCAACACCGAAATCGCCCGCCTGCCGCATGGCAGCGCGGGCGATTCCGTTTCCGGGAGAAGGCTCATGGCTGACGGTGTTTTGCCGGCACAGGCGATTCGCGCGATGCTGGCACAAGGCATCATCGCGGCCGAGTTTTCTGCGGTGGCGGGTCAGGTGCAGCCTGCCAGCCTGGACTTGCGGCTTGGAACCGTGGCCTATCGCGTGCGCGCCTCGTTTCTGGCCGGGCAGGGGCGCCCGGTGGCCGACCGCATCGCCGAGTTCGAGATGCACCGGGTGGACCTGACGCAAGGGGCGGTGCTGGAAAAGGGCTGCGTCTATGTCGTGCCGTTGATGGAGCGTTTGGCGCTCCCGCCCGATGTGTCGGCGGTGGCCAATGCCAAATCCTCGACCGGGCGGCTCGACCTGCTGACGCGCACGATCACCGATGGCGGGGTCGAGTTCGACCGCGTTCCTGCAGGCTACCGGGGGCCTCTCTATGCCGAGATCTGCCCGCGCAGTTTTTCGGTGCTGGTCCGGCCTGGAATGCGATTGAACCAGCTGCGTTTGCGCCGCGGCGATGCCATGCTGGACGATGCGGCGCTGGCCGCCTTGCACGCGCGCGAGCCGTTGGTGGATGGCGTGCCGCTGATTGCGGGGGGCTTGGGCTTTTCGGTGGACCTGCGGCCGCAATCGGGCGACCTGGTGGGGTACCGGGCCAAGCCGCATGCCGGCGTCATCGATCTGGACCGGATCGGTGCCTATGACCCGGCCGAGTTCTGGGAGGATGTGCGCAGCGCGCATGGCCGCATCATCCTCGATCCCGGCGCCTTCTACATTCTGGTCAGCCGCGAGGCGGTGACGATTCCGCCCGACCACGCGGCCGAAATGGCGCCCTACCTGGCGATGGTCGGCGAATTCCGCGTGCATTACGCGGGCTTCTTCGACCCCGGTTTCGGGCATCGGGCGGCCGGCGGCGCCGGCAGCCGCGGTGTGCTGGAGGTGCGCTGCCACGAGGCGCCCTTTGTGCTGGAGCATGGGCAGGTCGTGGGCCGGCTTGTGTACGAACGAATGGCCGAGGTGCCCGATACGCTGTATGGCGCTGGCATCGCCTCGAACTATCAGGGGCAGGGGCTGAAACTTTCCAAGCACTTCCGGGCCTGACCCGGAATGCCGAAAGCGGGCCCGATGCGGCCCGCCTTCTGGTTTCGACCCGGCTTCGGTCAGTTGGTGCAGGGGATCGGGATTTCCACCACTTCGCCGCCCTTGCGGGTCTTGATGGTGCAGACCTTGGCGGCTTCGGCCGGCGCGGCCTCCTGGGTCACGATGCCCAGCAATCCGCGCTTGTCCACGTCGATCGCGGCGGCTTCGGTATCGTCGGCGATCCCGACCAGCGACAGGGCCAGACGCCCGGTGACCTGCGCCTGCGCCAGCCGGGCGACCTGCTGCGGCGTCGCCTCTACCGTCACGGTGCGCGATGCGCCGATGCTGTCGCTGTTGGTCGAGGAGTCGACCGCCGCAACGCTGATGCCCGACTCGATCAGCTTGGTGATTTCGCCTTGCACCGAGTCGCTGATGCCCGAGGCGCTGCCGGTCCAGTAGATATCCACCCGGTCGCCGGCGCGCAGGAAGCCGGAAATGCCGGTCGAGGCATCGACCTTGAAGGTAAAGGCGCGCATGCCGCGCCCCAGCCGGGTGTTCAGCCCGGCATCCTCGCCCGGTTCGGTGACCTTGGAGGCCAGCAGGGGCTCGAACTTTTCCATCTGGCGGATCACGGTCCGCTGCCCGCGCGCGCCTTCGGGGAACAGCAGCGCCTTGTCGATGAAGGCGCTTTCGGGAACGGCGGCCTTGGGCCAGGAAATGGCAACCACGTCGTCGGGGGTCAGCACGTGGCCGAAGGGAAGCGGCTTGTTGGCGACAAACACCTCGACTGTCGGCACGATGCGTTTCAAGGCCGCCTGTTCGCGGGCCTTGGTGACCGAGATGTATTCCGACGTCTTCATGGCCCCGAAACCGGCAAGGCCCAGGCCAACGGCTGTCACCACGATAGCAATCAAGCGCATCTGCGTTTTCCTTCAGGTGCCGACCAGCCCCCATGGCCGCGGCCGTATTCGTTACACTCGTCTCAGTTGCCGAGATTGCGCGAGGCAAGGTCGGCAATTGCCTGGCCCCAGTTCACCGCCTCTGCCAGCACCGGCAGGATGAACAGCATGGCCAGACCGATCACGCCGGCGGTCAGCACCACGAAATCGACGGTGACGGCACCGTCTTCGCGCGACAGAAAGGACTTCCATTTTCCACGCATACCGCACTCCGCTTGGTGTGGTTTGGTTGATGCCCGCCCAGTCTGACCCTGCGCCGCGATTGTGGCATTTCGTGGGTCGTCCAGGGGAAGATTGAAGGCACCGCAAGTCCTTGTGCGCCGACGACAAAGGCCGCGCCTTGCGGGCGCGGCCTTGCCGGTTCGGCGCTGGCGCGACCGATCAGTTGCCGTAGCCGACGGTGGTGGATTCGATCTTGGTCGCCATTTCGCCGGCGACAGTTTCGATCGAGCCGCCCACGACGTTCATCACGACGACGCCCAGGCCGACGATGGCGGCGGTCAGCACGACCCAGTCCACGGTCACGGCGCCGGATTCGTCGTTGCGGAACTTCTTGATCAGCGAAAACAGTTTCATGGTCTTGTCCTTTGCTTGGTCTGCGGGCTGATGGTCAGGCCGCGGGGTTCAGGTTGTCAGGCAGCGATCAGTTGCCGTAGCCGACGGTGGTGGATTCGATCTTGGTCGCCATTTCGCCGGCGACAGTTTCGATCGAGCCGCCCACGACGTTCATCACGACGACGCCCAGGCCGACGATGGCGGCGGTCAGCACGACCCAGTCCACGGTCACGGCGCCGGATTCGTCGTTGCGGAACTTCTTGATCAGCGAGAAGAGTTTCATTTCGTGTCCCTCCATAGGGTTTGCTCGGTTCGTTTCGCCGCTTCGGTCCGCATCATCCCGGCCTCTGTTCCGGTCCGCCTTCCGTCCTGACTTGAGGATATATGGCCCCCGAATCGTGGCAGCACTTGGGCGGGGTCGGGGTATTTTCAGTTCTTTAAGGAATTGTCGGAACGGATTTAAGTATCTGAAAATCAATAATACTTTTTCTCCGCCTGCCTGGTGTTGCAACCGCATCGCGGCAGTTTTGCCGCGATTCGCCTCCAATTCGGCCCGGGCGCGCGCATTGCTTGGGAATGCCGGCGTTTTCTGGCAAACTGCCGCAAAAGCCGGATCACAAGGCAGAGCAGACATGCAGGATCATCGACCGAACCGGGCGCCTGGCGCGGCCCGTGCGTTGGGCGCGGCGCTGGCGCTTGCTGCCGGCCTGCTGGCCACCCCGGCGGCCGCCGAGGCGCCGGCCAACGATTTCAGCTTCAAGCGCGTCAAGGCACCGGCACGCGGCGAACGGCCGACCATCGTGCAGATCGACCCGGCGGAACAGGCACGGCTCCTGGCCATTCCCGCCGCACGGCCCATGCCCGAGGCACCGGCTGCGCCCGGCGCCCCCGCAGGGCCGCCCCCTGCCCAGACCGCAAGCCTGTTCGACTGGTACTGGGCCGAGGTTTCGCCCGGTCTGGGGCCGGTGTCCGGCCGGTTCGGCAAGGCGCTGGAGATGCTGAGCAAGGGCCCCGAGGGCGCCCGGGTGCCGTCGCCCCGCATGCAGACGATGCAGGACATGGCGAGCCGTTTCGGCACCGAGATCCTGAAGGCCACCATCGGCACCCGCGTTTCGCCCGCCCTGGTTCTGGCGGTGATGGGCATCGAAAGCGGCGGGCGGGCCGATGCGGTATCCAGCGCCGGGGCCGTCGGGCTGATGCAGCTGATCCCGGCCACAGCCGCGCGGTTTGGCGTGACCGACAGCAAGGATCCGGTGCATAACCTGAAAGGCGGCATCGCCTATCTCGATTGGCTGATGAAGGAATTCGACGGCGACCCGGTCATGGTTCTGGCCGCCTACAACGCCGGCGAAGGCGCGGTCAGAAAGAACGGCGGCGTTCCGCCCTATGCCGAAACGCGCGCCTATGTGCCCAAGGTGCTGGCGGCCTGGCAGGTGGCGCAAGGGCTGTGCCAGACCCCGCCGGAACTGGTCAGCGACCCTTGCGTGTTCAAGGTGATCGCTGCCGGCGGCTAAAGCTCGACCTCGCCTTCGGGGGGCTCGGGCGGCGGGCCCGGCTTGCGGCGGATGAGGATATCGCCGTTCGGCAGCTTTTCGGGCGTGTCGTAGTTGCGGATGTCGCCGATCATTTCGGCCAGCGACCGCAGCATCGGCTCCATCGCCTTCAGCTGTTGGCCCATGTCCTGCAAGGCCGGTTCCATTTCTGCCATCAGGCCGCGAAACAGCAATCGGGCGCCTTCGCCCAGCAGATCCAGCCCTTCGCTCAGGTCCGACGGCGGGTCGGCCTGTTCGGCCTGCTGCGCTGCGGCCGGGGCGGAAAGGGCCAGACACAAGACAAGGGTCAAGACACGCATGGTGCCAGTTTAGCGCCGGGGCAGGGCGCCTGTCACGCGGCTTGTCACGGCGTGAAATCCAGCGTCACCGGGAAGTGATCCGACGCATCCAGCAAGGCCTGGCGCAGATCGGGCGTGGACCAGCATTCCGGGTCGTCGAACGGGTGCCAGATGCGCCAGCGGGGGCCCTGGGCCGCCAGATCGGGCGATACCAGCACGTAATCCAGCAAGGCCGGAAAGAACCGCCGTTCTCCGGCGTGATAGAACCGTGCCGTGCTGTGCCCGCCGCTGAGCGGGTGGCGCAAGGCGGCGATGGCATGCGGGTCGCAAAGCCGCAGCGCCGGGTCGCCATCCAGCCCCATCACCACCTCGACCCCGGAGCGGCCGAAGGGCCCTTCGAAACTGTCCAGCCCCGGGCCATCGTTCAGGTCGCCCAGCACGACCAGCCGGTCGCCGCGGCGCAAATGATCCTCGACCCTCAGCCGCAGCCACTGGCACTGCGCCAGCTGCTTTCGCCGGTTTTCCAACGTGATCTGGTGCACCTGTTCGGCGCTGCGGGCGCCATGCGGGGCCTTGGACTTGGCGTGCACGCCGATCAGGCGGAACGGTGCGCCGGTGGCCGGGGTGACGGCCAGTTCCAGCGGCGGCTTGGAAAACTGCGCCCGTTCGCTGCCGGCGCCATTGCCCAGCGATACCTCCATCGTGCCATCGAAGCGGGGCACGCTTGCGCTACCTTGCGGATCGTGCCGCACCATCATTGCGTCGGGGTCGTAAAGCAGGGCGATTTCCTGTTCCGTGTGGCTGGCAAAGCCGATGGTCGCGCGACGGGTGCGCAGGCCGCAGGCGTCGGCGAAGCCTTCCAGCGCCTCGACCGTGCTGCGCCGGCGCCCTTCGTCCGGCGCCTCGACGATCAGCACGGCATCGGCGTCCAGCGCGGCCAGCACGCGCCCGATGCCCAGCAGTTGCGCGCGCTTGCTGACGTTGTAACGCGCCGAGGGCGTGTCATCCTCAATCGGGCGGTTGTCGTCGTCGAACAGGGCGGTGAACCATTCGACGTTCCAGGTGGCCAGCCGCATCAGGCGGCCCGGGCGCGGCTGATTTCCTCCCACGCCGCATTCACCGCGATCAGGCGGCGTTCGGCCAGCCGGACGGCCTCGGGCGGCACGCCGCGGGCCTGCATCCGGTCGGGGTGGCTTTCGCGCACCGCGCGTTTCCAGGCGGCGCGCACCTCGTCCAGCGAGGCGGTCGGCGCCACGTCCAGCACGTCGTAGGGGTCGTGCGGCTGGTCGGGGGCATAGCGTTCGCGCAGGCCGCGAAAACAGCATTCGCGCAGGCCGAATATGCCGGCAACCTCGCGCAGAAAGGCGTCTTCCTTGGCATGATATTCGCCGTCGGCCAGCGCGATGTGGAACAGCCCTTCCATGATGTCCATCAGGGTCTCGCGGTCGTCGCGGAACATGGCGGCAATCTTGCGGGCATAGGTTTCGAACCCCGCCACGTCCTGACGGGCAAGGTTGAACACGCGGGCGGCGTTGCCTTCCTCCTCCGGCGGGATGGCAAAGACCTGGCGAAAGGCGGCGACTTCGGCGCGCGTCACCTCGCCATCCGCCTTGGCCATCTTTGCCCCCAGCGCGATGATGGCGATGGTAAAGGCGACCGAGCGTTCCGGCGGCGTGCGCAGGCGGTCGAACACGGCAGCCAGCCCTTCGCCTTTGGCAAGGGCGGCCAGCGCGTCGGCAATGCGGGTCCAGATCGACATGGGGCCCACCATAACGAGGCGCAAAGGCGCTGTCAGGACAGAAGTTTCTGCATCAGCACCAGATCCCAGTAGCGGCCGAACTTCCAGCCCACCTGCGGCACCACCGCCACTTCGGCATAGCCGATCGCGGCATGAAACCTGCGGCCTTCCGGGTTGCCGCCCGATACGCCGGCAATCATGCTGTGAACCCCGCGGGTGCGGGCATGATCCTCGATCCCGGCCATCAGCGCCCGGCCGATGCCGCGTCCGCGGGCGGCGGGCGCCAGGATGATGGTATGCTCCATCGCCCGGATGTATCCTGCGCCGGCCCGGAATTGCCCGTAACTGGCAAAGCCCAGGATCGCGCCATCCACCTCGGCAACGAGAAAGCCGTGGTCGGCAGCGGCCTTGGCGGCGATGCTGTCGGCCACCTCGGCCGCCGTCTTTTCCTGCGGGTTGAAGGTGACCATCGTTTCCCGGATCAGCGGGTTCCAGAACGCGACGATTTGCGCCGCGTCATCGGGGCGGGCCGGGCGGATCACAGGCACACCTCGCCTTTGGGGGTCGAAAGGGTGGCGCGCAGCATCGGCGCGCCGGTGGCAAAGCTCAGGCGCGGGTCGCGCAGCAGCGGTGCCAGGGCCGCGGCCAGCGCCTCGGCTTCGGGGTGGGTCAGGTGCAGGCCGGTCAGCCGGATGCCGCGGTCGGGCAGGCGCGGGGCAGGGTGGGCGCTGCCGTGCCACTGGATCGGCGCAGGAAACAGGCCGTCGAACGGCAACAGGCCATCGGCCGGCACTGCCATCGTCCAGCGCAAATCGCCGCGTGCCAGCGCCATCGGCGCGCCTGTGCCCGGCGGGCAGACGGCCAGCGCCGCGGCGATATCGTCGCAGGCGGCAACCCAGTTGGTCAGCCGGGGCGGCCCCGCAAAGCGGTCGAGGTCGAACCAGCGCGGCCGGCCCGGAGCCGGGGCGCCCGGGTCGATGGCTATGACTTCAAGGTATTCCGCCGGCCCCAGCGACAGCAGCCGGTTGTGCGTGCCGAAGGCGGCATGCTGCCCGCCCGGGGCCAGCGGAACCCCCAGCGCCTGTTCGACCGCCGCGACGCCTTCGGCCAGGGTGCCGCAGGCCACCGCCAGGTGGTCGAGCCGCAGCAGGCTCACAGGTGGCCCCCGAAAAATGCCAGCAGCCGCGCCCAAAGCTCGGGCTCGCGGTCGAAGTCGTAGCCGTGGCCCTGACCGGCGGCGACCAGCAGGTCTACCGGCGTGCCTTGGGCGCGCAAGGCCGCGGCCACGTTCAGCGTCTGCTGATGCGGCCAGATCGGGTCGGCATCGCCGACCGACAGGAACACCGGCACGGTCAGACGATCCAGCGGCAAGGGGGCGCCCGGGGTCAGCGCCGCCTCCTCGCCCGGCCACAGAAAGGCGCGCGGGGCATCGGGGGCCGGGTCGCGCAGACGGTGTCCCTTGCGGAAATCCTCGGGGTCGAAGGCTGCGGTCACGAAATCGGCGCCCGCATGGCTGGCCACGGCGCGAAAGGGCCCGCCCGCCCCTTGCAGCGCCGCGACCGTCAGCGCCATGCCCCCCCCGAACGACCAGCCGAACAACCCTGCCCCGCGGCACCGCGGATGCGTGGCCAGGCGCGCGCCGGCCGCCACCACGCCGCGCAGGTCCACGCCCGCAATGCGCCCCGCTGCCCAGAAATCGCCGGTGCCGTAGCTGTAGGGCAAGGCCAGCATGCCGTGCGCGGCCAGGATGGCGGCAAAGCGGTGGGCCCAGCCGGCCATCGGCCCTTCGGACCCGTGCAGGATCACCACGCCGGGCAGGCCGGTGCCATCTGCCGGGCCATAGACCGGCCATTCTCCCATCATCTCCAGGCTCAATGCCATTGCCGCCCCCCTGCCGGATTCGCTGCGCCAGCCTGCCTGCAAGCCGGGGCGCCCGCAAGCGGTCGGTGCGCGCTTGCCCAAGGCTTGCGGGCGCAGATGCAGGCGTCGTCGTCAGGGCATCTCGACGCAGGTGGTGGCCTGGCGACCGGGCTCTTGCCAGCTGACCTGCCGGGGCGAGCCTTGCAGGCTCATCCCGCCGAAGGCCGGCGAGGTATAGTTGATCGGCGGGCCCCCTGCGCGCTTGCCGAGGTAAAGGATGCGCCCGGCCTTGTTGACCACCTGCGCATCCTGCGTGGCCGCCCGCAGCGTCACCACGATGCGGGCCGCGTTCGTGCAGGAAAACCTGTGCACCGGGTCGATGGTCGGCATCGGCAAAGGGTCGATCGGCGGCCGTGTTCCGGGCGGCAGATGGCATCGGTGGCGGCCGGCAGACCGGACAACATCCGCAGCAGAAGGCTTCGCAACAGCCGCACGGTGACACCTTGCAAAAGGTTTCCCGCCTGAAGTGTGCCTCTGCCGGTCCATTGCACTTAGCGTCTTGTGACCCGCGCCCGGCCCCGGGGCGCGGCTGCCGCGGCACCCCGGGGCCGGGCGCGGGGGGGGTATCAGCCGCGCGCCTCGCGGATCAGCCGCAGGATGTCGCGCGCCGCGTCGGGAATGTTGGTGCCAGGCCCGAAAATCGCCTTGACCCCGTGGTCGTAGAGATACTGGTAGTCCTGCTGCGGAATGACCCCGCCGCAGATCACCAGGATATCCCCGGCGCCCGCATCCTTCAGCGCCTGCACCAGCTTGGGGGCCAGCGTCTTGTGGCCGGCGGCCTGGGACGAGATGCCGACCACATGGACGTCGTTGTCGATGGCGTCCTGTGCGGCTTCCTCGGGCGTCTGGAACAGCGGGCCGACGTCCACGTCAAAGCCGATGTCGGCAAAGGCGGTGGCAATCACCTTGGCGCCGCGGTCGTGCCCGTCCTGGCCCATCTTGACCACCAGCATGCGCGGGCGGCGGCCTTCGGATGCGGCGAACTCCTCCACATCCTTCTGGATTGCCGCAAAGCCTTCGTCGCCTTCGTAGGCGGCCCCGTAAACCCCTGCCAATGTCTTCACCTCCGCCCGGTGCCGGCCAAACGTCGCTTCCATGGCCAGACTGATTTCGCCCACCGTCGCACGCGCCCGTGCCGCCTCGACCGCCGCTTCCAGCAGGTTGCCGCCTTCGACGCAGCGCCGGCCCAGTTCCAGCAGCGCCGCGTCGCACGCCGCCTGATCGCGCGCGGCGCGCACCGCGGCCAGCCGGGCAATCTGGGCGTCGCGCACGGCGACGTTGTCGATTTCCAGAATGTCGATGGGGTCTTCCTTGTCTTTCCGATACTTGTTGACCCCGACGATCACTTCTTCGCCGCGGTCGATCATGGCCTGCCGGCGGGCGGCGGTTTCCTCGATGCGCAGCTTGGGCATGCCGCTGGCCACCGCCTTGGTCATGCCGCCCATCGCCTCGATTTCCTCGATCAGCGCCCAGGCCTTTTCGGCCAGTTCCGCCGTCAGGCTTTCGACGTAATACGACCCTGCCAGCGGATCGACCACATGGGTGATTCCGGTTTCTTCCTGCAGGATCAGCTGAGTGTTGCGGGCGATGCGGGCGGAAAACTCGGTGGGCAGGGCAATCGCCTCGTCCAGCGCGTTGGTGTGCAAGGATTGCGTGCCCCCCAGCGCCGCAGCCATCGCCTCGTAGGCGGTGCGGATGACGTTGTTGTAGGGGTCCTGTTCCTGCAAGCTCACGCCCGAGGTCTGGCAATGCGTGCGCAGCATCAGCGACCCGGGTTTCTTCGGGTTGAACTCCGACATGATCCGGTGCCACAGCAGGCGCGCCGCGCGCAGTTTTGCGGCCTCCATGAAGAAGTTCATGCCGATCGCAAAGAAGAAGCTCAGCCGCCCGGCGAAATCATCCACGTTCATGCCGCGGGCAATGGCCGCGCGCACGTATTCGCGCCCGTCGGCCAGGGTAAAGGCCAGTTCCTGCACCAGGTTCGCCCCGGCTTCCTGCATGTGATAGCCGGAAATCGAGATGCTGTTGAACTTGGGCATCTCCTTCGAAGTGTATTCGATGATGTCGGCGATGATGCGCATCGATGGCTCGGGCGGATAGATGTAGGTGTTCCGCACCATGAATTCCTTCAGGATGTCGTTCTGGATCGTGCCCGACAGCACCGAACGCGGGTGGCCCTGTTCTTCGCCCGTCACGATGAAGTTGGCCAGGATCGGGATGACCGCGCCGTTCATCGTCATCGACACCGAAACCTTGTCCAGGGGGATGCCGTCGAACAGGATCTTCATGTCCTCGACGCTGTCGATGGCGACGCCCGCCTTGCCGACATCGCCGACCACGCGCGGATGGTCGCTGTCATAGCCGCGGTGGGTGGCCAGGTCGAAGGCGACCGAGACGCCTTGCTGCCCGGCCGCCAGCGCCTTGCGGTAGAAGGCGTTCGATTCCTCGGCGGTGGAAAAGCCGGCGTATTGCCGGATGGTCCAGGGGCGGCCGGCATACATCGTGGCCCTGACGCCACGGGTAAAGGGCGCCAGCCCCGGCAGGCTGCCCATGTGGGGCAGGGCGGCGGTATCGGCCTCGGTGTAAAGCGGCTTGACGGCAATGCCTTCCAGCGTGTTCCAGGTCAGGCTGTCGGGGTCGGCGCCTTTCAGTTCCTTTGCGGCAAGGGCGCGCCACGCGTTCAGGTCTGCGGCCATCGGCCTTCTCCTTTTGTCGTCGGGGAAGTCCCCGGTTTGCCTTGGGTTTCCGCGCCGCCCGCCCTATGTAGGGTGCAAAGGGAGGCGCCATGAAACCGCTTCATGTTCTGTTCGCGGCCTTGTTGCCGCTTGCGGCCCAGGCCGCCGATGCACCGCCGGTGCTGGCGCCGGTGGCCGCGGCCGAGATCGGCTTTGACGCGCAGCTGTATGTCGCGCGCCCTGTTGTGGTGTTTGCCGACAGCGCCGCCGACCCGAACTTCCACCGCCAGCTGGAATTGCTGGCCCGCGACCCGGCGGCCCTCGCCGAAAGGGATGTCGTCGTCGTGACCGACACCGACCCTGCCGCGCGCAGCGAATGGCGCCAGAAACTGCGCCCGCGCGGGTTTTCGCTGGTGATCCTCGACAAGGATCTGAAACCCGTGACGCGCAAGCCGCTGCCCTGGGACGTGCGCGAGATCGTGGCCGCCATCGACAAGCTGCCCAGCCGCCGGCAGGAAATCCTCGAACGCAACCCGGGGCGCGTGCAGTAAATCATCGCCTGCCCCCTGTTGCGGCCAGTGCGAACAGCCCGAAGGCCAGCGTTGCGGCGGTTGCCCCTGCCAAGGCAACCGCAGGGGCGGCGTGGCCGGTCAGCGCCACGGCCACCCCCAGCGTCCACAGGCTTGCGGCGACCGGCCCTGCCACCGCCCAGAACCGCCAGCCGCGCCAGCGCCCCGTCAGGCCGGAAAACACCAGCTGAAACAAGGCCAGCGCCAGCAGCGGCGCCATCGCATAGATCATCGGCAACCGCGTCGGCCCCACGGCAAAGGTCGCGCCCCCGACCAGCGCCCAGAACGCCCAGACCCCGGCCAGGGCGGCCAGCGTGGCAGACAGGAACGGGCCGAAGGCGCGGACCATGGGTTATTCGAACTCCATGATGATGTCGTCCACCTTCAGGCTGGCACCGGGGGCGGCGTTGATCTTTTTCACCATGCCCTTCCTTTCGGCCTTGAGGATGTTTTCCATCTTCATCGCCTCGACGGTGGCCAGGGCCTGACCTTCCTGCACCTCCTGGCCTTCCTCGACGCTGATCTTCACCACCAGACCCGGCATCGGGCACAGCAGGAACTTCGACGTGTCGGGCGGCAGCTTTTCGGGCATCAGCCTCGCCAGCTCTGCCGCGCGCGGACTGCGCACATGCACCTTCAGATCCGCGCCGCGCACCCGGATGCGGAAGCCCATTGGCACCTTGCCCACCTTCAGCACCAGCGGGTCGCCCCCGACCGTGAGGCGGGCCAGCGTATCGCCCGGGGTCCAGTCGCTGGACACCCGCAAGGACGTGCCGTCGGGGAAATGCACCGTCGAACCTTCGTGGTCTGCCGCCACGCGCACGGGGTGATCCTCGCCTTGGAGGGTTACCACCCAGTCGTCGCCGACGCGGCGGGTGTGGTTGTCCATCGTGCCGGAAATGCGCGTGCGCCGGATTTCCGCCACCCGGTGCATCGCCGCCACCGCCGCCACGACGCGGCGCAGCACGGTGGGCGAAAGGGTGACGCCCTGAAAGCCTTCCTTGTATTCCTCGGCGATGAAGGCGGTGGTGATGTTGCCCGAGACGAACCGCGGATGGTCCATCACCGCCGAACAGAACGGCAGGTTGTGCCCGATGCCTTCCACCTCGAACGTGTCCAGCGCCAGGCGCATTTCCTCGATCGCATCCGCCCGGGTCGGCCCCCAGGTGCAGAGCTTGGCGATCATCGGGTCGTAATACATGCTGATCTCGCCGCCTTCGTAGACGCCGGTATCGTTGCGCACGATGCCCCCGCCCAGGGTGCGCCCCTCGACCGGGGGGCGATAGCGCGTGAGCCGCCCGATCGAGGGCAGGAAGTTGCGATAGGGATCCTCGGCGTAGAGCCGGCTTTCCATCGCCCAGCCGTTGATCTTCAGATCCGGCTGTTTGAAGGGCAGCGGTTCGCCCGCGGCCACCCGGATCATCTGTTCCACCAGGTCAACCCCGGTGATGAGCTCCGTCACAGGGTGTTCCACCTGAAGGCGGGTGTTCATTTCCAGGAAATAGAAGTTGCGGTTGCCGTCCACGATGAATTCCACCGTGCCCGCGGATGTATACCCCACCGCCCGTGCCAGCGCGCAGGCCTGTTCGCCCATCGCCTTTCGGGTCGCCTCGTCGAGGAATGGCGAAGGTGCTTCCTCGATGACCTTCTGGTTGCGGCGCTGGATGCTGCATTCGCGTTCGTGCAGATAGACGCAGTTGCCGTGCTTGTCGGCCAGCACCTGGATTTCGATGTGGCGCGGCTGCGTCACGAACTTCTCGATGAAGATGCGGTCGTCGCCGAAGCTAGCCGCCGCTTCGTTCTTGGAGGACTGGAAGCCCTCGGCCGCCTCGGCATCGTTCCAGGCGATGCGCATCCCCTTGCCGCCGCCGCCCGCCGATGCCTTGATCATCACCGGATAGCCGATGTCGCGGCTGATCTTCACCGCCTCGTCGGCATCGGCGATCAGGCCCATGTAGCCCGGAACGGTGGAAACCCCTGCCTCGGCCGCGATCTTTTTCGAGGTGATCTTGTCGCCCATCGCCTCGATCGCAGGGCTCGGCGGGCCGATGAACACCACGCCTTCGGCCTCCAGCGCGGCTGCGAAATCGCGCCGTTCCGACAGGAAGCCGTAACCGGGGTGCACCGCCTCGGCGCCGGTCTGGCGGATGGCGTCCATGATCTTGTCGATCACGATGTAGGACTGGTTCGCAGGCGGCGGCCCGATGTGCACGGCTTCGTCCGCCATCTTGACATGCAGCGCGTTGCGGTCGGCGTCGGAATAGACCGCGACCGTCTTGATGCCCATCTTGCGCGCCGTCTTGATGACGCGGCAGGCGATCTCGCCCCGGTTTGCGATCAGGATCTTCTTGAACATCGGTCCTCCTCAGGCGCGGGCTGGCGCGCAAATGCGAACGGCCACCCGGGGGGAACTCCCTCGGGTGGCCGCGGATGGGTTCGGGTGCCGCCCGAAGGCGGCGGTCAGGTCAGTAGCGCGGGCGGCAGGGCGGCAGCCCGAGGTTGACGCCGCAGGTTGCAGCGCCTGCAAGGCCACCGATGACGGCACCCGTGATCGCATTGCCGCCGGTCGCGTCGGCAATGACTGCGCCGGCAACGGCGCCGCCGGCGCCACGCGACAGCGGATCCTGCATGCAGCCGGCCAGCGGCAGCAGAAGAACGGGAACGAGAAGAAGCTTGCGCATTTGGAACTGCCTCGGCGGGTTGTTATTCTGAAGCCAGAGTCTATCGCATGTGCCTTTGGCGCGAAAGCCCCCGAGGGGGAAATCCGCCGAAGGTTGCAGGCCCGGCGCCCGGCAGCTGCCGCAGACCGCGCAGCGATGCCGCGCGCGGGGAACCGTCGCAAGGGGGGGCAGGCGGGCGCGAACATGCTCAGTCCTCGTCCCAGTCGTCGCCCTCGGCCTCGGGCGACCACGGCGCTTCGGCCGGGGCGAACACTTCGGGAAACGCGGCGCGCGCGCGCTTGACGTCGATCTTCAGCAGCGCCTCGTAGGAACAGGGGTCGAACGGGTCTTCGGCCGGCACCACCTCGCGGCCGAACAGCCAGGACAGGCGCCCGGCATCGAGGTTGCCGCGTTCGAACGGTTCTTCGCCGAAGTGGTTCCAGAGCGCCTGCATGAAGCCCAGATCGGCCATGCGGTCGGCGTGGGCGCGGTCGGCATAGCGTTCGCGCCGGATGATTCGCGTGGCGCCGCCCTTTACGTTGGCGCGCCGGATGGTGAACTGGTAGTCCGTGCCGGGCAAACGGCCCGGAAATCCGCGATGCTTCAGCATGCGATGCTCCTTCCGGCCACGGCGCGCGGAAGGGCGGCCCCGGGCAGGCAGGCGCCTGCCCGCGGGCTGTGACCTGCTGTCAGATCACTTGTACTTGCCGGTGTAGGTCGGCGGGGGCGCCACCGGCTCGGTGACGTAGACGGGCTCTTGCTTGGGCGCGCAGGCGGCGACAAAGGCAACGAGCATGAGCGCCGAGGCGGCGCGAACGGTGAGAGACATCCACTGCTCCTGTTTTCCGAAATCGTCCGAGCGGATGCATTGCCCGGCGACGGTTGCACTAACACGGCCGCACAGCGCCCGCGAGACGTCAGTTTATCGCATCCGCAGGATTTCGCCCATGCAGCAATCGCGGCTTTTGGCGTTTGTGGCCGGGTTGCATCACTGGGGCCGCGCATCAGAACGCCTCCCACACGCAGGTGCCATCCTCGATGGAATAGGCTTCGAAGAACTGCGTCGCCTCGGGCGTGATCACCCCGAACTCCACCGGCCGGTCCGACAGCGAAATCACCACCTGGGCCGGTTGCGGCCCGGTGACGGTTTCGATGCGGGGCAGGGCAAAGGTCTGGCACAGGTGGTCCATGTCTTCGGCGGCGGTGTCGAAATCGATGGTGCCCCCCTCGCGGGCGATCCGGGGGGCGATGAAGCGGAAGCGCACGGTCAGCCCGGCCGGACCGGGTTCGTTCCAGATGACATCCTGCAAGCTGACCGGTTGGCCTGACGGAACCTCGATCAGGTCCTGCCCGAGGGCAGGGCCAGCCAGCAGCAGCAGCACCGCAACCGCGCGCATCGGCGGGTCACAGCGGGATGTTGTCGTGCTTCTTCCAGGGGCGTTCCTGGCGTTTGTTGCGCAGCGAGGCAAAGGCCCGCGCCACGCGCCGCCGGGTGGAATGCGGCATGATGACCTCGTCGATGAAGCCCTTTTCCGCCGCGACGAAGGGGTTGGCGAACCGATCCTCGTAATCCTTGACCCGTGCCGCGACCTTGTCCTTGTCGCCCAGTTCGCTGCGGTAAAGGATTTCGACCGCGCCCTTGGCCCCCATCACCGCAACCTCGGCCGTCGGCCAGGCATAGTTGAAATCGGCCTTCAGGTGCTTGGATGCCATCACCACATAGGCCCCGCCATAGGTCTTGCGGGTCAGCACGGTGACCTTGGGCACCGTCGCCTCGCCATAGGCGAACAGCAGTTTCGCACCGTGCTTGATGACGCCGCCGTATTCCTGCCCCGTCCCGGGCAGGAAGCCGGGCACATCGACGATGGTCAGGATCGGAATTTCGAAGGCATCGCAGAACCGCACGAAGCGCGCGGCCTTGCGCGATGCGTCGATGTCCAGGCACCCGGCCAGCACCATCGGCTGGTTGGCCACCACGCCCACCGTCTGCCCTTCCAGTCGGATGAAGCCGGTGATGATGTTGGCCGCGAAATCCTTCTGGATCTCGAAGAAATCGCCTTCGTCCGCGACCTTCAGGATCAGTTCCTTCATGTCGTAGGGCTGGTTGGGGTTGTCGGGCACCAGCGTGTCAAGGCTCATCTCCACCCGCGCGGGATCGTCGAAGAACGGGCGCATGGGGGCCTTCTGCCGGTTGTTCAGCGGCAGGAAGTCGAACAGACGGCGAATTTCCGACAGCGCCTCGACATCGTTCTCGAACGCACCATCCGCGACCGAGGACTTGCGGGTATGCGTGACGGCGCCGCCCAGTTCCTCGGCCGTCACCACCTCGTTCGTGACGGTCTTGACCACATCGGGGCCGGTCACGAACATGTAGCTCGTGTCCTTCACCATGAAGATGAAGTCGGTCATCGCCGGCGAATAGACCGCCCCCCCGGCGCAAGGCCCCATGATGAGGGAAATCTGCGGCACCACGCCCGAAGCTTCGATGTTGCGCTGGAACACCTCGCCATAGGCGGCAAGGCTGGCCACGCCTTCCTGGATTCGCGCGCCGCCCGAATCGTTGATGCCGATGACGGGGGCACCGTTCTGCATCGCCATGTCCATGATCTTGCAGATCTTGGCGCCGTGGGTTTCCGACACCGACCCGCCCATCACGGTGAAGTCCTGGGAAAACACATAAACCTGACGGCCGTTGATCGTGCCCCAGCCAGTCACCACGCCATCGCCGGCGGGGCGGTCGTCCTGCATCCCGAAATCGGTGCAGCGGTGGGCCACGAACATGTCGAATTCCTCGAACGACCCGTCGTCCAGCAACAGCTCGATCCGCTCGCGCGCGGTCAGCTTGCCCTTGGCGTGCTGCGCATCGATGCGGCGCTGGCCGCCGCCCAAGCGTGCCACGGCGCGGCGGTCTTCGAGCTGGCTCAGGATGTCCTTCATTCCGGTCTCCCCCTTGGTCGGAGCGCACGATAAGTCAGACGGTGCACCGCGCAAAGCGGAAACGCGAAAATTTGCAAAGCTTGTGCAATGACGGCGATGCGAAATGCAAAACTGCTAATGCCAGCCTCTTTTCAGCCCAGGCGCTTCGCGATACGCCGGATGCAAGACCTGTCTTCGGAGATCGAGATGTCCTTGCCTGTTCCCGTTCTGACCATCGGCTTGCTGCTGGCCTCCAACGTCTTCATGACCTTTGCATGGTATGGCCACCTGAAATACAAGACCGCGCCGCTCCTGACCGTCATTCTGGTCAGCTGGGGCATCGCCTTTTTCGAATATGTGCTGCAGGTTCCGGCCAACCGGATCGGCCACGGCCATTTCAGCGCCGCCGAACTCAAGACCATCCAGGAGGTCATCACCCTCTCGGTCTTTGCCGCCTTCTCGGTGCTGTATCTGAAAGAGCCGCTGGCCTGGAACCACCTCGTCGGCTTTGCCTTCATCGCCGGCGGGGCGTTCTTCATCTTTCACAAATGGTAAAGGGGCGCCCGACGCGCCCCTTCCTCTGTTCGGTCATATCCGGCGGGCAGCGCCCCCGTGCGCCGGGTCAGGCCAGCGCCAGGTTCGTCGCGGATTCGCGGCCGTCGCGCGACTTTTCGATGTCGAAGGTCACCGGCTGGCCGTCCTTCAGCGCCCGGATGCCCGCCCGCTCCAGCGCGGTGATGTGGACGAACACGTCCTTGCTGCTGCCTTCAGGGGCGATGAAGCCATAGCCCTTGGTGGTGTTGAACCATTTCACGGTGCCCTTGGCCATCGTGAAGTCTCCTGTCAGAAACGCCGCCCACACCATTGCGGCGGCCCGGCGCAGTCAAGTCAGGTCGATAACTGGCGCCGTGCGGCAGACAGGGGGTCGATAGAAAGACGTCGCAGAAAAAGAATATGCGGGACGTTGCACTTTGCAAGGAAAATTCGCGCCCGCTTGACCTTTTGTCCGCCGCATCCTAACGCCGCAGGCATGGCGCGCGCACCCCTTCTTCAACTCTCCTCGATTTCGCTGACCTTCGGCGGGAACCCCGTGTTCGACGCGCTCGACCTTGTGGTCCAGCAAGGCGACCGGGTCGCCCTGGTCGGGCGCAACGGGTCGGGCAAATCGACGCTGATGAAGGTGATGGCGGGGCTGGTCGAACCCGACAGCGGCACACGGGTGGTGCCGCCCGGCGTGACCGTGGGCTACATGGAGCAGGATCCCGACCTTTCGGCCTTCGAGACGCTGGGTGCCTTCGCCGCCGCCGGCCTGCCCGCGGGCGAGGACTGGCGCATCGCCGCCGTGGCCGAGGGGTTGCACTTCAACCCCGATACGCCGGTTGCCACCGCCTCGGGGGGCGAGCGGCGGCGCGCGGCACTGGCGCGGCTGATGGCGGCCGAGCCCGAGCTGATGCTGCTGGACGAGCCGACCAACCACCTCGACATCGCCGCGATCGAATGGCTCGAGGCCCGGCTGACGGAAACCCGCGCGGCCTTCGTGCTCATCAGCCACGACCGCGCCTTTCTGCGCCGGTTGACGCGCGCCACGCTGTGGCTGGACCGCGGCGTTGCGCGGCGGCGCGAGTCCGGCTTCGACGGGTTCGAGGAGTGGCGCGAACAGGTCTGGGCCGAGGAGGATGCCGCCCGCCACAAGCTCGACCGCAAGATCAAGGCCGAGGCGAAATGGGCGGTCGAGGGGATTTCGGCGCGGCGCAAGCGCAACCAGGGCCGTGTCCGTGCGCTGGCAGCCTTGCGCGCCGAACGCGCGGCCCAGATCCGCCGGCAAGGCACCGCCGCGCTGGAACTGGAGGCCGGCGCCCAATCGGGCAAGCGGGTGATCGAGGCGCAGCGTATCGGCAAGGATTTCGGCGCGGGCCCGGTGATCCGGGATTTTTCGCTGCGGGTGATGCGCGGCGACCGGGTGGCCTTCGTCGGGCCGAATGGTGCCGGCAAGACCACGCTTCTGCGACTTCTGACCGGCGACATGCAGCCCGATACCGGCACCGTCACGCTGGGCACCGGCATCGAGATGGCGGTGTTCGACCAGACCCGTGCCCAGCTCGACCCCGAGGCGACCTTGTGGGATTCGCTGACCAACGACCCGCAGATGCGCGTGTCGGGCGCCTCGGATCAGGTGCTGGTGCGCGGTGTGCCGAAACATGTCGTCGGCTACCTCAAGGACTTCCTGTTCGACGAAGCGCAGGCCCGCGCGCCGGTCAAGTCGCTGTCGGGCGGTGAAAAGGCGCGGTTGCTGCTGGCACGGCTGATGGCGCGCGAAAGCAACCTGCTGATCCTCGACGAACCGACCAACGATCTGGATGTCGAGACGCTGGACCTGTTGCAGGACATCCTCGGCGACTATCCCGGCACGGTGCTGCTGGTCAGCCACGACCGCGATTTCATCGACCGTGTGGCCACCCAGACCGTGCTGCTGGAAGGGCAGGGTCGCGCGACGGTTTACGCCGGCGGCTGGTCCGACATGCAGGCGCAGCGCGCCCAGGCCCCGGCGACCGCTACTCCGGCCCCTGCACCGGCGGCTGCAAGGCCAGCCGCGGCGGCGGCGACCCGACCTGCGACCGCCTCCGCGAAGCCCGGCCTGAGCTTTACCGAACGCAAGCGGCTCGACGACCTGCCGGGGGTTATCGCCAAGCTCGAAGGCGAAATCGCCAAACTGTCCGAACTGCTGGCCACGCCCGACCTGTTCGCCCGCGACCCTGCCAAGGCGCGCCGTGCGACCGACCTGCTGGCCGAACGGCAGGCCGCGCTGGCAGCCGCCGAGGAAGAATGGCTGGCGCTGGAAGAAAAGGCAGGCTGAGACAGTCCGCCGCCGGGCGTCGCGGCGGCGACCGGCGCTCAGCTCGATACCTGTTCGCGCAGGATCGACGCGGTCAGCGCGACCATCAGGTAGATTGCGGCAAAGATCAGGAAGGCCACCGCGGTATTCTCGAAGGCGCGCGGATAGCTGGCCACGTCGGGCGCCACGGGCGAAACCGACAGCGAAAGATAGCGCTGCTGGCGGTTGGCCTCGATCCGGGCGGTTTCCAGTTGCTGCGCCGCCTGTTGCAACAGCAACTGCCGCGTGGTCACCTCGGTCTGTGCCACCACCAGTTCCGACTGGACCTTGGCCAAAGACCGCCCGCCGGCGCCATCTTCGGTCAGGCGCGCGCGCAGCAGGCGGATTTCCTCCTCCAGCGTGGCGATGCGGCGTTGCACGGGCTCTACCCTGGCGCGGTTGGGGTTGGGGTTGGACAGCATCTGCGCAAGTGCCAGCCGATCCTGGCTCAGCTGGTTTTCCAACCCGGTGATCCGGCTGGAAATCAGCGTGACCTCGACCTCGGAAGACAGCACCTTGTTGGCTTCCTGCAATTGCAACACCCGGTCCTGCGCGGCCAGCAATTTGCGTTCGGCCTCGTCATAGCTTGCGCGGGCCCCCGACATCGCGTCGGCCCGCAACCGTTCGGACAGGTGGTTCACCTGTTCCTCGGCATAGGAGATCAGCTCGCGGCTCCAGGCTTGCGACACCTTCGGGTCGGGGGCCGACACCTCCATCTTGATGATGCCTTCGGTGGGGTCGTAGGCGATCTTCACGTTCTTCTGGTAGATCCTGTAGGCCGCCTCGATCGAGTTCGGGTCCTCCAGCCGTTGCAGCGGATCCACCGACGGGTCGGCGAAGGCGGCGCGAAAGCCCAGCGAACTGTCCAGCCGCAGCATGGCCTCGCGCGATTGCAGATAGCCCTGCACCGCGATGGAATCCTGCGAGGTGGCGAACTGCGTGCCGGAAAACAGCCCGCCCAGCCCCCCCGCGGCCGGGTTTTCCGCCTGCTGGATCACGAATTCCGATTTCGTGGCGTAAAGCGGGGTGGCCAGCACCGTATAGTAAAAGGCCGCAATCAGCGTCGGCAACCCGACGAACACCGAAAGCCGCACCCACAGCAACATCAGCTTTCGCCGCCGGCGGCGGGCAATGTCGCGCTGGATGCGCTGGATATCGGCCATGTGGCTTTGTTCGGCGCGCTGTTCGGGTGCCAGCAGCCGCGTCGGCCCGGTGGTTTGCGGCAAGGCAGTCTGCGGCATCGTGGTCAGCGCACGCGAGCCACCGGCCGCCGGCGGTGCGCCATCGCTGCGGGTCACCATGTCCAGCATGTTGCTGCGCACGAGCGGGTCGATTCCGGCCTTGCGCAGCTGGCGCACCGCGTCGAAATCCGACGTGGTCGCAAGCCCGTGCTTTTCCGCCATGCGGCGCGCCAGGCGCAACTGGCGCCCTGTCAGCCCTTCGCGGCGGATCGCGTCGATTTCGGCATCGCGGGCCAGATCCTGCGGCGTCGTCACCTCGGTCGCGGGGGCGGCGGTCTCGGTCATCAGCAAGTCGGGCTGCGGTGCGAACAACGTGTCGTCGGGGTGGGTGGCCGGTTTGGCCGCGCGCCGCTCGGCCTGGGCCGGTGCCGGCGACGCCGGCCGGATGCGATAGCGCGGCGCCTTAAGCAGAGTAGTCATAAAGCCGCTTCGCCTCTTCCAGGGTGTCGAACATGTAAAGCTGCCCGTTGCGCAGCACCGCGGCCGAGCGGCAGAACTTTTCCAGTATGTCGGCCTGATGCGACACGATCACCACCGTGGCGTTCTTCAGCCGTTCGCGCAGGATCGACCCGGCCTTGCGATTGAACGCCACATCGGTGGTCGTCGGCATGCCTTCGTCGATCAGATAGATGTCGAATTCCATTGCCAGCATCAGCGAAAACGAGAACCGCGCCCGCATGCCTTGGCTGTAGGTGCCCACCGGCATGTCGAAATATTCCTCGATCCCGCACAGCCAGCGGCAGAACGCCTCCACATAATCGGGATCGAGGCCATAGAGCCGGGCGATGTAGCGTGCGTTTTCCGTGCCGGTGTGCTTGTTGACGACCCCGCCCATGAACCCCAGCGGAAAGGATATCCGGCTGGTGCGGGTGATCTTGCCTTCGTCGGGTTTTTCCAGTCCGGCCATCATGTTGATGACGGTGGTCTTGCCGGTGCCGTTGGGCGCCAGGATCCCCAGCGAATTGCCCGGTTCCACCCGGAACGAGGCCCGGTCGAGGATGACCTTGCGCGTCTTTCCAGTCCAGAAGCTTTTCGAGACGGATTCGAACTCGATCATCGCACTGCTCCGAGTGTCATCGGGCACCCGTTCCCCGCCTTGCCGGTCTGGCAAAGGTTCGTGAAGATGGCGTTTACAGAACCAATGCGGCGTCATTATGGCTTTCGCCTTACGGCGCGACAATGCCCAAACCGGCGCCGTCGCCGCGATGTGAGCTTTGGCCGCTTGCGCCGGCCGCGCCCGGGCCCTAGGGCTGCGCCACACCCCCTGCTGCCGGAGCCCCGGATGTCCTTGCTCGATGCTGCTCATGCCGCCATGCTGGCCGACCCCGAAGACGATCTGGCGCGGTTGCGCTATTACCGCACTCTGGCCGACAGCGACCTGTGCCTGATGCTGGCCGAGGAACCGCAGGGCGATACGCTGACCCCGCGCGTGTTTGCGCTGGAAGACGGGCCCGTGGTGCTGGTTTTCGATACCGAGGAGCGGCTGGCCGGCTTTTCGTCGGTGCCGGTGCCCTATGCGGTGCTGCCGGGGCGGGTGGTGGTGGCGCGCATGGCCGGGCAGGGGATCGGCCTTGGCGTCAACCTTTCGGCGCCCGAGGCCGCCTGGCTGATGGCGCCGCATGCGGTGGACTGGCTGGCGGGCGTGCTGGAAACCGCACCGGCCGAAACCCGCGGCCGTCCGGTAGCGATCCATTCGCCTGGCCCCCTCGACCCCGCCTTGTCCGAGGCGCTGGCCTTTGCCTTGTCGGGGGCGGGCGGGCTTGCGGCGGCGGCGGTGCTGGCCCAGGTGGCTTGGGCCGATGGCGCGCGTGGGTTGATGCTGGCCTTCGTGGGCGCCGATGCGGCGGCCGAGGCGCCCTTGTCGCGCGCGCTGGCCGAGGCGCTGGCCTTTTCGGGTTTCGAAGGCGGGGCGGTGGACCTTGCCTTCCTTGCGGCCGATGATGCGCTGGTGCGCAGCCTGATGGCGCTGGGCCAGCCCCTGACGCTGCCGGCCCCGCCGGCGGCCCCGCCCGAACGCGCCCCGCCGCCGCCGCCGGGCATGAACCCGGATCGCCCGCCCCGGCTGCGCTGACACGGCCCGCCCGGCGGCGCGCAGGCGGCACCGCGGCCCGGGCGCCTCAATCCTCGTCGTCGCGCCCGCCCTTGCCGGTGACCACACCCAGCGACTTCAGCTTGCGGTGCAGCGCGCTGCGTTCCATGCCGACGAAATTCGCCGTGCGGCTGATGTTGCCGCCGAACCGCTGGATCTGGGTCAGCAGGTATTCGCGTTCGAACAGCTCGCGCGCCTCGCGCAGGGGCAGGGTGACAAGCTGGCCGCCGATCACCAGCCGGCCTTCTTCGGTGCCCGGCTCGGCCTGGCCTTGCAATTCGCGCACCCCGATCGGTTCGGCCGTGTCGCCCAGGATCAGCACCCGCTCGATCAGGTTGCGCAGCTGGCGCACGTTGCCGGGCCAGGCCATTGTCTGCAACATCGCCTCGGCCTCGGATCCGATGTCGCGCAAGGGCAACCCTTGCGACTTGTGGAAACCTTCGATGAAATGCCGCGCCAGCAAGGGAATGTCCTCGCGCCGTTCGGCAAGGCCCGGCACCGCGATCGGCACCACGTTCAGCCGGTCGTAAAGTTCCTGGCGAAAGCGGCCGGCCGCGATCTCGTGGCGCAAGTCCCGCGTGGTCGAGGAAATCACCCGCAGGTCCACCCGCACCCGGTCCGACCCGCCGACGCGCAGAAAGGTCTGGTCCACCAGCACCCGCAGGATCTTCGACTGCGTGCCGGGCGGCATGTCGGCCACCTCGTCCAGATAGACCACGCCGCCGTGTGCCTGTTCCAGCAGCCCCTTTTCCACGCCCCGCCCGGCGGTTTCGCGGCCGAACAGCACTTCTTCCATGCGGTCGGGCTCGATCGTGGCCGAACTGACCGAAACGAAAGGCGCCGCGGCGCGGGCGGAATTGGCGTGAATGTAGCGGGCGACCACCTCCTTGCCGCTGCCCGAAGGCCCGGTCAACATCACGCGGCCGTTGGATTTGGTTACCTTGTCCAGCTGCGATTTCAGGTTGCGGAACGCCGCCGACTGGCCGATCAGGTCCGAGGTCGTCAGGTCGCGCCGGCGCAGTTCCACGTTTTCGCGCCGCAGGCGGCTGGTTTCCATCGCCCGGCCCACGACCACCATCAACTGGTCGATGTTGAAGGGCTTTTCGATGAAGTCATAGGCGCCCTGCTTGATCGCGGCCACCGCCAGCTCGATGTTGCCGTGCCCCGAGATGATGACCACCGGAATGCCCGGGTTGTCGCGCTTGACGGCCTTGAGGATGTCGATCCCGTCCATCCGGCTGTCCTTCAGCCAGATGTCCAGGATCATCAGCGCCGGCGGTTCGGCGTTGATCGCCGCCATGCATTCATCGGAATTGGCGGCCAGCCGGGTGTTGTAGCCTTCGTCCTTCAGAATGTCCGACACCAGTTCGCGGATGTCGCGTTCGTCGTCCACGATCAGGATATCTGCCATCTCGGTCCCCCCTTACTGTCCGCGCCGGGCCCTGCGCGCGGCAGGCACCCCCAGCGGCAGGCGGATCACCGCCATTGCGCCGGGCCGGTCGCTGCCCCCGTGCGGGGGGGCATCTTCCAGATCCAGCGTGCCGCCATGTTCTTCGATGATCTTCCTGACGATGGGCAGCCCCAGCCCCGTGCCCTTTTCGCGCGTGGTCACGTAAGGCTCGAACAGGCGCGCGCGGTCTTCGGGCAGGCCGGTGCCGTTGTCGGCGATGCGCAGCACCGCCGCGCCATCCTCGGTGGTCAGCGTCACCCGGATTTCCGGCGCGTGCCCGGGCGGTGCGCCCCTTTCCCGAAACGCCTCGATCGCCTCGCCCGCGTTCTTCAGCAGGTTGGTCAGCGCCTGCCCGATCATGGTGGCATCCAGCGGCAGCACCATCGGGTCTTGCGGCAGGCTGACGGCAAAGGTCACGCCCGGCTGGCCGCTTTCCTGCAGCAGCACGGCGCCGCGCACCAGTTCTACCAGATCCTCGTCGCGGGTTTCGGGCTGCGGCATCCGGGCAAAGCGCGAGAACTCGTCCACGATGCGGCGCAGGTCGCCGGTCTGGCGCACGATCACATCCACCAGTGATTCCATCGCCTGGCTGTCGTCCTCGGACAGGCGGGGGCCGAAGCGGCGGCGGATGCGTTCGGCCGAAAGCTGAATGGGGGTCAGGGGGTTCTTGATCTCGTGCGCGATGCGGCGCGCCACGTCGCCCCAGGCGGCCATCCGCTGCGCCGACACCAGGTCGGTCACATCGTCGAAGGCCACGACAAAGCCTTCGCGCGCGCCGTCCGCGGCCGATCGCCCGGCCATGCGAACCAGCAGGCTTTCCATCTTGCCCTTGCGGGTCACGCGGATTTCCTCCTGCACGGCGGTGCCGGCAGACTGGGCGCGTTCGAACAGCGGGGCGAATTCGGGCACCACCAGCGAAAGCGGGTCGCCGGCGCCCGCGTCTTCGGCGATGTCAAGCAACCGGCGGGCCGAACGATTCAGAAACACCACCCGGCCGTCGGCACCCAGCCCGATCACCCCGGCCGTCACCGAGCCCAGCACCGAATCGAACAGCCGCCGCTGCGCCTCGGTTTCCCGGTGCCCCTCGACCAGCGCATCGCGCTGAGCCTTCAACTGGCGCGTCATGCGGTTGAAGGCCTGACCAAGGGTTGCGATTTCGTCGCCGGTGTCGGGAGGGGTGACCTGCACGTCGAAATCGCCGCTCCCCACCCGCGCGACGGCCCCGGCAAGTTCGCCCACCGGCTGGGCCAGCCGCTCGGCAATCCACAGCCCCATCCAGACTGCGGCAAGGATCAGGATCAGCGCAAAGCCGAGGTAGAGCAGCCCGAATTCGAACAGCTGGCGCCCGCGCTCGGCCTCGAGCTGGTTGTAGAGCCGAACGGATTCCTGCGTTTCATCCAGAAGTTGCAGCAGCGCGCCATCCACGCTGCGCGACACATACAGCAGCCGGTCGGGGTATTGTGCCAGCGCGACCAGGGCGCGGAACTCGTTGTTGGGCCAGTCGCGGATCACCACGGTTTCGCCCGCGGCGGCGCGGGCGAGTTCTTCGGGGGCGGGGGCCTCGAAATCGAACAGATAGGACCGTTCGCCGCGCGCGCGAATCTCGCCCGTGCCGTCCACCACGAAGGCTTCGCGCAAGCCGCGCTGCACCTGCGCCTGGCCTTCGGTCAGGAACTGGCGCAATTCGCCGTCGCCGGCCACCAGCCCGGCCTGCCAGGCCAGCCCCAGCCGGGCGGCCAGCCCCTCGGCATCGGCGATCAGGTCGCGGCGCTGTTCGAACTCGTAGGCTTCGGCCGCCGCGCGCGAGGCTCCGACCACGTTGCGCACCCGGTCGGAGAACCAGCCTTCGAGCCCGATGTTGATCGTCAGCACGGCAAAGATCGCCACGAGCACCGTCGGCACCAGTGCCACCGCCCCGAAGATCGCCGACAGCCGCAGATGCAGGCGCGACCCCGAAGATTGTGCGCGCCGCGCCGCCAGAACGCGCATGACCGTGGCCGCGACCAGCGCCGCCAGCACCAGCACATACACGAGGTCGGCCAGGATAATCAGCCGCAGCAGATGCGAAGTGGCGCCCAGGCCCAGCGGACCCAGCGCCAGAAAGGTGGCCAGCGCCAGCAGCGGCCCCAGCGCCACCAACCCCAGCCGCGCGCCGGTCTGCACCGCGCGGGCGTGGCGCAATGCATAAAGCCTGTCCCAGAACCCCAACAGCGCGGTTCCCTGCACCGCCCCAATCCTTTCGATCCGGCCACAGCCGGGCAGAACACCTTGCGCAGGTCTGGGGGCTGCGCCCGGGTCAGACCGCAACATCTCGGGGCATGGCGAGGGGTCATGCAACCCTGCCACGCCTTGTGTTGCGGTTTTACATCAACTTGCGACGCCGTGTCACGCGGATATCGAGATCGGTGATCTTCTTGCGCAAGGTATTGCGGTTGATGCCCAGCAGGTCGGCACATTTGGCCTGGTTGCCGCCCGTGGCATCCAGCGCAATCTCGATCAGCGGGGTTTCCACCTCGCGCAGGATGCGTTGGTAGACGCCGGGCGGCGGCAAGGCGCCGCCGTGCAGGTCGAAATAGCGCTGCAGATGCCGGCTGACCGACACGGCCAGCCTTTCGCCTTCGCCGCCGCCGCGCAAGGGCTCGGCCGCAGGCTGGCTGCCCAGCACGGCATCCACGTCGGCACGGCCGATATCCTCGCCTGTGGCAGTCACCGACAGGCGGCGGATGGCGTTTTCCAGTTGCCGCACGTTGCCCGGCCAGGAATAGGCCCGCATCAGATCGCGCGCCTCGGCCGACAGGCGGCGCTGCGGCGTGCCATCGCGGCTGGCGCGGCCCAGAAAATGTTCGGCCAGCAGCAGGATATCCTCGACCCGTTCGCGCAAGGGCGGCACCGGAATGGTCACCCCGCCCAGACGATAGAACAGATCCTGCCGGAAGCGGCCTTCCTCGATCCGGCGGGTCAGGTCCACCTGGCTTGTCGCCATCAGGCGCGGCGCGCCATCGCCGAAGGTGTCGATCAGCCGCACCAGCCTGGCTTGGGTTTCGTCGTCGTAATCGGCGACCTCGTCGAACACCAGCGTGCCGCCGCGGGCGCGCGACTTCAGCGCCGCGATGCCGTCGGCGGTGGCCAGGTCGGCCGCCTGCGCCACCACGAAGGGCTGGTTGCGGCGGTCGGAAAAGTCGTGGATCGCGCGCGCGATCAGCGATTTGCCGGTGCCCGATTCCCCGGTGATCAGCACGGGCAGGTCGGTGTTCATCACCCGCGCCACCAGCCGGTAAAGCGCCTGCATCGCGCTGGTCCGGCCGACCAGCGGCAAATCCTCGGTCACCTCGCGCGCCGGGGCGGTGGTGGCAGGGCGCACCGGAGCCTTGCGCTTGGCGTCAAGCGCGCGGGCGGCGCGTTTCATCAGGTCGGGCAGGTCGAAGGGCTTGGGCAGGTAATCCCAGGCATCGGCCTCGGTCGCCTGGATGGCGGTCATGATGGTGTTCTGCGCCGAAATCACGATCACCGGCAGGCCCGGCCGCAGCCGCCCGATGCGCGGCAGCGCCTCGATGCCGTTGCCGTCGGGCATGATGACGTCCGAGATCACAAGATCGCCCTTGCCCTCCTCGATCCAGCGCAACAGCGTGATGAGCGACGAGGTCGCATGCACCTTGCACCCCGCCCGCGTCAGCGCCTGGGTCAGCACCGTGCGGATCGTGCGGTCGTCGTCGGCAACCAGAACCGTGCCATCCATCAGCTTTTCCTCCGTTCCTTCGGCACCATCGGCAACGAGACGCGGAACACGGTGCGCCCGGGCACCGAATCCACCGCGATCCAGCCGTCGTGGTCGGATATGATCTTGGACACCAGCGCGAGCCCCAGCCCGGTGCCGTTGGGCCGGCCGGACACGAAGGGCTCGAAGATGTCGGCGGCAATGGCCGGGGGCAGGCCGGGGCCGTCGTCGATGACCTCGACGGTCAGCGGCAAGGCCGAACCGCTGCCGTCCGGGCGGCGCAGGCGCAAGGCGTGGTCGTAAAAGCTGCGCAGCCGGATCGTGCCGCCTTGCGGGCCGGCTGCCTCGGAGGCGTTCTTCAGCAGGTTCAGGAACACCTGCTGCAACTGGTCGGGGTCGGCCCAGGCGGGGGGCAGCGAGGGGTCGTAATCCTCGACGAACCGCATCCGGCTGCCGAACCCCACCAGCGCCGAACGTCGCGCCCGGTCCAGCACGTCATGCAGGTTCACCGGCTGGCGTTCGGGGGGGCGCAGGTTGCCGAACTGTTCGACCTGCTCCAGCAGTTTCACCACGCGGCGGGTTTCCTCGACGATCAGGTCGGTCAACTCGCGGTCTTCGGGCGACAGGTTCATCGACAACAGCTGCGCCGCACCCGAAATGCCGGCCAGCGGGTTCTTGATCTCGTGCGCCAGCATCTCGGCCATGCCGATGGCGGATTTCGCGGCCGTCTTGGCGCCCGACCCGCGCCCCAGCCTGTCGGCCAGCTCGCGCGGCGAAATCAGCAGCAACAGCCGGTCGGGCGCATCCTGCATCGGCGCCACCTGGATGGTGCATTGGACCGGCGGGCGTTCGCCGCTGGTGACATCGACATCGTTGACGAACAGCGCCGCCTGATTGGCGCGCACCCGGGCAAAACCTTCGTCCAGCGGCGCATCGATCGACAGGGCGTCCAGCACCGGCTGCCCCTTCAGGCTGCGCGCCGAAGCGTTCAGGAACAGCTCGGCCGCAGGGTTGATCTCCTCGATCCGGTTGTCGGGCGCGATCAGCAAGGCCGGAATCGGCAGCGAGGCCCAGATGATGCCGGGGGCAGGCAGGTTCATGCCGCGCGCCTTTCCTGTAGGGGGCCCGGCGCATCGGCCAGCACGGAACGCAAGGATCTGCGCACGGTGGCCGCATCGGTCATGGTCAGTATGCGGGCACGGTCGGCTGCGGCGGCGCGGGCCTCGTCCAGATACCAGCCCAGGTGCTTGCGGGCCACCCGCAGGCCCAGATCGGTGCCGTAAAAGGCCAGCATGCTGTCATGGTGCGCCACCACCAGGTCGGCCAGCGCAGCACCCTGCGGCACCTGCGGCGTCGGTGCCCCCCACAACTCGGCCGCCACCTGCGCCAGCCGCCAGGGCCGCCCTTGCGCGCCGCGCCCGATCATCACGCCGGCCGCGCCGCTGGCGGCCAGCGCCGCCCTTGCCGTCGCCGCATCGGTGATGTCGCCGTTGGCGATCACCGGAATGCGCACCGCCTGCACCACCGGCGCGATCGCCGCCCAGTCGGCCTGCCCGGTGTAGAACTGGCAGCGCGTGCGCCCGTGCACCACCACCATGCGCACCCCCGCCGCCTCGGCGCGGGCGGCGATCTGCGCGGCGTTGTGGCTGGCGTCGTCCCACCCCAGGCGCATCTTGACGGTCACCGGAACCTGCACCGCCTGCACCACCGCCTCGATCAGCCGCAGCGCAAGGTCGGGTTCGCGCATCAGCGCCGATCCGCAGGCGCCGTTGCCGCTGGCCGAGGTGACCTTCTTGGCTGGGCACCCCATGTTGATGTCGATGATCCGGGCGCCCTGGCCTTCGCACCAGCGCGCCGCCTCGGCCAGCCACCAGGGGTCGCGCCCGGCCAGCTGAACGCTGGTCGCGGACTCGCCAAAGCCAAGCTCCGCCTTGGCGCGCGCCAGCGGGCGACCTTGCACGACCTCCTGGCTGGCGATCATTTCCGACACGACCAGCCCGGCGCCGAAGCCCGCCACGATGCGGCGGAACGGCAGGTCGGTGATTCCCGCCAGCGGGGCCAGGAAAACCGGCGGGTCCAGGCTTGCGTCTGCCAGTGCGATGGTCACGTGCCTTTTCCTTGTGCGATTGGTTTCGTGGTAAGCATGGGGTCGCCAATCGTCCATGCGCCCGCGCAACCTTGGGTGACATTCCCCGGATATGCTGTCTGAACAGGCGACGGCAAGGCGGATGTGGTGAAAAAATAGGCAATCGCTGCGATGGACGCGCCGGCGAATTGGTCGTAGCAAAAGCCCGGGCGGATGCGAAAGGGGCAAGGGCGCATGACGGTGGCAGCGATCGTGGTGGCGGCCGGGCGCGGCACCCGCATGGGTGGCGGCGCGCCAAAGCAATGGCGCCTGCTGGCCGGCCGCCCGGTGCTGGCGCATGCCGTGGCCGACCTGCGGGCCGCCGGCGTCGCACGCATCGTTCTGGTGCTGCACCCCGACGAACTGGCACACCCGCTGGTGCCGGCCGGCTGCTCGGTCGTTGCCGGCGGGGACAGCCGCGATGCGTCGGTCCGTGCCGGGTTGGCCGCGCTGGCCGCCGACCCGCCCGACCATGTGCTGATCCACGATGGCGCCCGCCCCTTTCCGGGCGCGGCTCTGGTGGGGCGGCTGGTGGCGGCGCTGGCCGACAGCCCCGGCGCGGCGCCGGCGCTGCCGGTGTCGGATGCCTTGTGGCGCGGGGTGGGCGGGCGCGTTTCGGGGGTGCAGGATCGCACCGGGCTTTACCGGGCGCAGACCCCGCAGGCGTTCCGCTATGGCGCCATCGTGGCCGCCCATGCCGCCCACCCGGGCGGGGCGGCCGACGATGTCGAGGTGGCCCGCGCCGCCGGGCTTGACGTGGCCATCGTCGAAGGCGACGACGACAACCTGAAACTGACCTGGCCGGCCGATTTCGACCGGGCCGAACGCATACTGAAAGGGCGCAGCATGGACATTCGCATCGGCAACGGGTTCGACGTGCATGCCTTTTGCGAAGGCGACCATGTCTGGCTGTGCGGGGTTGCGGTGCCGCACAGCCGCGGCCTGCTGGGGCATTCGGATGCCGATGTCGGCATGCACGCGCTGACCGACGCGATCTACGGCGCGCTGGGCCTGGGCGACATCGGCGTGCATTTCCCGCCCAGCGACCCGCAGTGGAAAGGGGCGGCCAGCCGCATCTTTCTGGCCCATGCCATCGAACAGGCGCGGGCGGCGGGCTTTCGCCTGGCCAATTGCGACGTGACGCTGATCTGCGAACGCCCCAAGGTCGGCCCGCACCAGGCCGCGATGCGCGCAGCACTTGCCGCCATCCTGGACGTGGAGCCGGGCCGGATTTCCGTCAAGGCGACCACTTCGGAACGCCTGGGCTTTACCGGGCGCGAAGAAGGCATCGCCGCCATCGCCACCTGCGCGCTGGTGCCCGCATGATCCGCGGCATCGTCACCTTCGGCTTCGTCGGGCTGCTGCGCCCGGCGCCGGGCACTTGGGGGTCGCTGGCGGCGGTCCTGCTGGCACTGGCGTTGCACGAGGCAGGGGGCACCGCGCTGTTGCCGCTGGCGCTGGCGGTGGTGGTGGCGCTGGGGTTCTGGGCGGTGCCGCAGGCCATCGCGGGCAGCCCCGACAAGGATCCCGGCGAAATCGTGATCGACGAGGTGGCGGGGCAGTGGCTGGCGCTGTGCTTCACGCTGTTGCCCTTGTGGTGGCACGGCGTTTCGGCGCTGGCGGCCTGGCCGGGGATCGTGGCCCCCTTCGTGCTGTTCCGCCTGTTCGACGTCTGGAAGCCCTGGCTGGTCGGCCGGGCCGACCGGCGCGGCGACGCGGCCGGCGTGATGCTGGACGACCTGTGGGCGGGGCTCTTTGCCGGCGTGGTGTCGGTGGTGCTGGCGGGCGGCTATCATGCCGTGCTGCAACCGGCGATGGGGCTTTGACATGCTGCTGAGCGCTGCCCGACTGGTCCGCGAAGCCACGGCCCAAGGCATCACCCTGGCCACCGCCGAAAGCTGCACCGGCGGCATGGTGGCGGCGGCGATCACCGATGTGCCGGGGTCTTCGGTGCCGTTCCTGGCCGGCTACGTCACCTATTCCAACGCCGCCAAGCGCGTGACCCTGGGCGTGCCCGCCGCGTTGCTGGACCAGTTCGGCGCCGTGAGCGAGCCGGTGGCGGCCGCGATGGCGACGGGCGCACGCGCGGCCTCGGGCGCGCTGGTCGCGGTATCCACCACCGGCATCGCCGGCCCCGGCGGGTCCGAGTTCAAGCCCGAAGGCCGGGTCTGTTTCGGCCTTGCCACGCCTGCGGGGGTCGAGACCGAAACCATCGACTTCGGCGCGCTGGGCCGCGACCGGGTGCGGGCGGCCGCGCGCGACCACGCGCTTGCGCTGCTGCTGCGGGCGGTCGGCGCATGACCCCGCGGCTGGAGACCCCGCGGCTGGTGCTGCGCGCGCATCGGCTGGAGGATTTTGCGCCGATGGCCGCCATGTGGGGCGACCCCGAGGTCACGCGCTTCATCCTCGGCCCGCCTGCCAGCCCCGAAACCACCTGGGCGCGGCTGATGCGCTATGCCGGGCATTGGCAGATGCTGGGTTTCGGCTATTGGGCGGTGGAGTGCCGGGAAACCGGCGCCTTCCTGGGCGATGTGGGCCTGGCCGACTGGCACCGCGCCTTCGACCCGCCCGAAGCTTTCGTGCCCGAAGCGGGCTGGGTGCTTGCGCGCGCCGCCCATGGCCGCGGACTGGCGACCGAGGCGATGGCCGCGGTTCTGGCCTGGGCCGATGCCCGGCCGGGGATGGAGCGGATAAGCGCGATCTTCGACCCCGCGCATGCGCGTTCGCTGGCGGTGGCGCGCCGCCTGGGCTTCGGCGCCGACCGGATGACGCGCTACATGGGCAACGCCACCCTGCGGCTGGAACGCGCGCGTCCCGTCACGGCACCCTGACCGGGCGGCGGCGGCGCAAGGCCGAAGGGCGCAGGCTTTCCAGCTGCGCGGCGTCGGGTTCCACGCCGAAATGCTGGCGCTGGGTCAGGCCCGGCAGGTTCTGGCGCACGGCCTCGGCCAGTTCCTGCGGCAAGGCGGCCACCGTCGCCTCGTTCACCATCAGGCTTTCCACCGGAATGCCTTCGGCATAGATGATCTCGTGCCGGTCGAAGACCAGGCTGAAGTATTCGGCAAAGCCGCCTTCGCGGCGGAACACCGCCTCGCCATCGACCAGGTGCTGCGCCTGCACCAGCAGTTCCGCCGCCGCCACGCCAGGCAGCCGGTCGCGCCGATACAGGAACAGCCGGTGATGCGGCCCGACGATCAGGTCGGCCTCGTTGCCCAGCGTGCCGCGCGCGATCACCACCGGGGCAAAGGCGCCGCGCGCGCGCAAGGTGGTGCGCCCGATCCAGCGCACCGGTTGCGGCCCGTGGTCGCGCGTCAGCACCCGGGTGCCGGGGGTCAGGTTCTCGATCTCGATCTGGGCGCCCGAGGCCAGCGCGATGCGCGTGCCGCGGTGGAAGGACAGGCAGATCAGATCCGACAGGCGCAGATCCTCGGGCGGGTCTTCGGCGGCCAGAAGGGTATATTCGGTGCGCGGCGCGATGGGCGTCAGCGGCAGGACATACAGCGCCGATTGCGCCGCCCGCCCGGCGGCCCGGTGGCGCAGCAGCACCAGGTCCACCTTCTGCCCGTCCGGGGCCATCATCATCAACCGCGCCGACAGGATCACCGGGTCGCCGGGCTTGCCCACCTCCGACCCGGGCGCCACCAGCTGCTGGCGGGCGGGCGGTGCCCCCGCCTGCGGGCGCGCCAGCGCCAGCCGCAAGGGGGCTGCGCCGGGGTCCAGTTCGTAGATGTCGCCCGGGCACAACTCGTCGCGCTCGGCCATGCCGTCGCCCAGGTTGGCGCCTGCGGTGACGAACAGGTCCGCCGCCGCGAACACCCGCGCCACATGCGCGGCCTGGCCGGAAGCGGGTTGGAACGGATCGGTCACGGAACTTTCCCTTGTCAGGATTCGGCCCGGAGCTTGGCCTTTGCACCCGACAAGGTATATCAGAACGCGGCGCGACAAGTGGGCGCAATGGTGGCCGTTTCGCGGCACGCGGGCAGAAAGGGGCAGGCAGAACATGGATCTGGGGATCAGGGGCAAGACGGCGCTGGTATGCGCGGGGTCCAAGGGGCTGGGGCGCGGCTGCGCCGAGGCGCTGGCCGAAGCCGGCGTCGATCTGGTGCTGAACGCCCGCGGCGCCGAGGCGCTGGAGGCGACCGCGGCCCATATCCGCGCCGCGCAGGGCGTGCGCGTCACGGCCGTGGCCGCCGACATCACCACCGAGGCCGGCCGCGCCGCGGTGTTGCAGGCGGCCGGCGGCCCGGTGGACATCCTCGTCACCAACGCCGGCGGCCCGCCCCCCGGGCTCTGGTCGGACTGGAGCCGCGAGGATTTCATCAAGGCGCTGGACGCTAACATGCTGACGCCGATCGCGCTGATGCAGGCGCTGTTGCCCGGCATGATCGCGCGCAAGTGGGGCCGGGTGGTCAACATCACCAGCCAGTCGGTCAAGGCGCCGATCCCGCAACTGGGCCTGTCGAACGCCGCCCGCGCCGGGCTGACCGGCTTTGTCGCCGGCACCGCGCGGCAGGTGGCCGAACATGGCGTGACCATCAACAACCTGCTGCCCGGCATCCACGCCACCGACCGCGCCGATGCGCTGGATGGCGGCGTGGCCCGGGCGCAAGGCATCTCGCTGGACGAGGCGCGGCGCCGGCGCGAGGCGACCATCCCCGTGCGCCGCTATGGCACAGCGGCCGAATTCGGCGCCGCCTGCGCCTTCCTGTGTTCGGTTCATGCCGGGTTCATCGTCGGGCAGAACATCCTGCTGGATGGCGGCGCGGGCAACGCCACGCTCTGACCGGCTTGCACAGCGCGCGCCCGGCTGCTACCTGCAGCCGGTAAATCCTTGTCTTTCGCTCGGGAAAGGGGCCTGCCGTTGCCCGACACGCCGCGCCTGGAAACGCTTGGCCTGATGCGCCGGTTCGGCGGCAAGCCGGTGGTCGACGACGTGTCGCTGCGCGTGGCGCCGGGGCAGGTGACCTGCCTGCTGGGCCCGTCGGGTTGCGGCAAGTCCACCACGCTGCGCATGATCGCCGGGGTGGAAACGCCCGATGCCGGAACCATCCGCATCGACGGGCACACGGTCTGGGGCGACGGTGCCGATGTGCCGCCCGAGGCGCGGTCCGTCGGGCTGATGTTTCAGGATTTCGCGCTGTTTCCGCACCTGACGGTGGCGGGCAACATCGGCTTCGGTCTGACGCGCCTGCCGGCAGCCGAACGTGCGGCGCGCGTGGGCGAGCTTCTGGAGCGGGTGAACCTGGCAGGCTATGCCGCCAAGCACCCGCACGAGCTGTCGGGCGGCGAACAGCAGCGCGTCGCCCTGGCGCGGGCCCTGGCTCCGCGCCCGCGCGTGATGCTGATGGACGAGCCGTTTTCCGGTCTCGACAACCGGCTGCGCGACGGGATCCGCGATGCGACGCTGGACCTTCTGAAGGAATCGGGCACCGCCGTGCTGCTGGTGACCCACGAGCCCGACGAGGCCATGCGAATGGCCGACGAGATCGCGTTGATGCGCGGCGGCAGGATCGTGCAGCGCGGCGCGCCCTACAACGTCTACAACGCTCCGGTGGACAAGGCCGCGGCCGCGTTCTTCAGCGACATCAACGTGATCCGCGGCGTATCCCGCGGCGCGCTGACCGAAACGCCCTTCGGCGCCTTTCTGACCCCCGGCCACCCCGACGGCGGGCGTGTGGATATCGTCATCCGCCCGCAGCACCTCAAGATCGACTTCGACCGCGGCGGCCGCGGCCCCAACCCCACCCCGCAAGAGGGCACGCCTGCGCGCGGCACGGTGGCCCGCGCGCGGTATCTGGGGCGCGAAAGCCTGGTAGAGTTCCGCATGGATTTCGACGGCTCGACCCTGACCGCAGCCGTGCCGGGCGTGTTCCTGCCGCGCCCGGGCACCGTCTTGTGGCTGATGATCCGCCGCGACCGCTGCTTCGTCTTTCCGGCAACGGGCTGAGCCGGCTGGGGCAGCCCCCCACCTTCAGGCTTTCGGCACGAACCGCAGCGCCACCCCGTTGATGCAGTAACGCAGGCCCGTGGGCGGCGGCCCGTCGGGGAACACATGCCCCAGATGCGCATCGCAGCGGGTGCAATGCACCTCGGTCCGGCGCATGCCATAGCGGGTATCCTCGGTATAGCCGACTTCATCCTTGCCGGCGGGCGCGGTGAACGAAGGCCAGCCGCAATAGCTTTCGAACTTGGTATCCTGATCGAACAGCGGGGCGTCGCAGCAGACGCAATGATAGGTGCCCGGCACGGTCGGAAAGCCTTCGTGGCTGCCCGCCCGTTCGGTTCCGTGGCGCCGCGTCACCTCGTAGGCCAGCGGAGAAAGTTGCGCCTTCCACTCGGCATCGGATTTCACCACCTTGTCCATCGCACAGCCTCCTTGCCTGCTGTCACATTGCCGCCCCAAGATGGGTGTATCGCCCGATCCGGCAAGGGACGGAACAGGTTCATGCTGGCAATGACAAGGGGCAAATACACCGCGCGGCTCGCGGTGTCGGCGCAGGATGTGGCGGCCGCGCAACGGCTGCGGCATCAGTGTTTTTTCGGGCGCCCCGGGGTCGATGCCGACGGTTTCGACCCGCTGTGCCGGCATGTGCTGATCGACGATGCCCAAGGCGCCCTCGTGGGCTGCTACCGCCTGCTGGTGCTGCGCTCGGGCGCCGAGGTGGCGCGCAGCTATTCGGCGCAGTTCTACGACCTGTCGGGCCTGGCGCGCCTCGATGCGCCGATGGCCGAGGTGGGGCGGTTCTGCACCGCGCCCGGGCACGCCGACCCCGATATCCTGCGCATCGCCTGGGGGGCCCTGGCCGGGCAGGTCGATGCGCTGGGGTTGGGGCTGCTGTTCGGCTGTTCGTCGTTTCGCGGCACCGCGCCCGAGCCCTATGCCGATGCCTTCGCCGCCTTGCGCGCAGGCCATCTGGCACCGCCGCACCTCGCGCCCGGGATGAAGGCACCGCATGTCTATGCCTTTGCCCGACACCTGGCCGACCGCCCCCCCGACCCGCGCCGCGCCGCGCAGACGTTGCCGCCGCTGCTCAAGACCTACCTGCTGATGGGGGCTGGGTTTCGGACCATGCGGTGATCGACCGGGCGATGAACACGCTGCACGTGTTTACCGCGCTCGATATCGCCGGCATTCCTCCGGCCCGGGCCCGCGCCTTGCGGGCGATCGCAGGCTGAGTCCCGCGCGCCACAGTCGCTGTCAATGTCTGGGGGGGGCGGAGCACGCGCTTAGCAGGGGTGCGGTCTTGCGCTAGTGTCTGGGGCAGAGCAGCAAGAAACCACAAGGAACACCCCCATGCGTTGCCCATTCTGCGGCAATATCGACACGCAGGTCAAGGATTCCCGGCCTGCCGAAGATCACGTCTCGATCCGCCGTCGCCGGTTCTGCCCGGCCTGCGGTGGCCGTTTCACCACCTACGAACGGGTGCAGTTGCGCGACCTTGTCGTGGTGAAGTCCTCGGGCAAGCGCGAGGATTTCGACCGCTCCAAGCTCGAACGTTCGATCCGCATCGCCATGCAGAAGCGCCCGATCGAACCCGAACGCATCGACCAGATGATTTCGGGCATCGTGCGCCGGCTGGAAAGCCTGGGCGATACCGACATCCCCTCCAAGGTGATCGGCGAGATCGTGATGGAAACGCTCGCTCGGATCGACACGGTGGCCTACGTCCGCTTTGCCAGCGTCTACAAGAACTTCCAGGAGGCCGGCGACTTCGACCGTTTCGTGAGCGAGCTGCGCCCGAAGCCGCGCGACGAGGAATGAGCCCCGAGGACGACCGCCGCCACATGGCCCATGCGCTGGCGCTGGCGCGGCGGGGTCTGGGCCGGGTCTGGCCCAACCCGTCGGTTGCTTGCGTGATCGTGCAGGGCGGCCGCGTGGTCGGGCGCGGTGTGACTGCGCCGGGCGGGCGGCCCCATGCCGAACCGCAGGCTCTGGCCCAGGCCGGGGCGGCCGCGCGGGGGGCCACGGCCTATGTCACGCTGGAGCCTTGCGCCCATCACGGCCGCACCCCGCCTTGTGCGGCGGCGCTGGTGGCGGCGGGTGTGGCGCGGGTGGTCAGTGCCTTGCAGGATCCCGACCCCCGGGTGTCGGGGGGCGGGCATGGGATGCTGCGCGCCGCCGGCATCGCAGTGACGACCGGCGTGCTGGCGGCCGAGGCCGCGGCGCTGCAGCGGGGGTTCCTGACCCGTGTCACACAAGGCCGGCCGATGGTCACGCTGAAGCTGGCGCTGAGCCTTGATGGCCGCATTGCCACCGCCACGGGGGAATCGCGCTGGATCACCGCGGCGCCGGCCCGCGCCCGGGTGCATCTGATGCGCGCGTGCCACGATGCCGTGCTGGTGGCCGGCGGCACGGCCCGAGCCGACGACCCGGAGCTGACCGTGCGGGGGCTCGGGGTGGCGCACCAGCCGCTGCGCCTGATCGCCTCGCGCGGGTTGGACCTGCCGCTTGCGGGGCGGCTTGCGGCCTCGGTCGGGCAGGGCCCGCTCTGGCTGTTGCATGGCGCCTCGGCCCCGGCCACGGCGCGCGACCGCTGGCAGGCGCTGGGCGCGCGGCTGATCGCGGTGCCGGAAACCGGCACCGGGCTCGACCCTGCCGGATTGCTGGCGGCGCTGGGGGCCGAAGGGCTGACGCGGGTGTTCTGCGAAGGCGGCGGGCAGTTCGGCGCCGCCTTGTTGCGCGCTGGTCTGGTGGACCGGCTGGAGGTCTTCGGCGCAGGGCTGGCGCTGGGCGCCGACGGGCGCGCCGGGATTGGCGCGCTGGGCCTGTCGGCGCTGGCCGATGCGCCGCGCTGGCGGCTGGTGGCGGCGCAACCCGTCGGCCCCGACCTGTGGTCGAGCTGGGAGCTGCCTGCACCCTGGCGCCATGACGCCCTGACGCCCTGACGCCCTGACACCCCCCGCCTCTTGCGGCCCGCCGGTGCCCGTTCCGGGCACCGCCCGGCCTTGGGCCGGGCCGGGGGACGCCCCCCGGACCCCCGGCGGCGTCCGCGCGCCCGGCCTGATGCGGCAACGCTCGGGGGCAGTGCGCCGCCGGTTCCCGCAAGGCGGGAGGACCGGAGGGGCCGGCGGCCCCTCCGGCGGCGTGCGGGGCCGGCGGCCCCTCCGGCGGCGTGCGGGGCCGGCCCCGCGGCGGCGGCGGCCCCCCCCCCCGGGGGGCCCGGGGCGCGCGCGGGCCCCCACCCCCCGGGGCGCGAAGGATGCCGGCCCAGGCCCC
>NZ_JBKBQM010000012.1:0-68162 GCF_046292685.1 Gemmobacter sp. | reverse complement strand
CCGGCTCTGGGGTGGCGACGGGCAGGATACCCTGCGCACCGCCGCCTGGGGCGACGGCGCCGGCGGCGGCTTCGGCAACGATCTGGTCCATGGCGGCAACGGCTGGGATACGCTGATGGGCGGGGCCGGCAACGACACCCTCTTTGCCGGGGCGGGGTCCGATGCGCTGTATCTCGGCGCCGGCAACGACCACGGCTATGGCGGCGCGGGCAACGATACGCTGTTCGCCGGGCCGGGGTTCGACCGGCTCTGGGGCGGGGCAGGGGCCGACCGTTTCGAATTCTGGCGCGATGCCGGCTGGAACCGGATCGAGGATTTCTCGCGCGCCGAGTTCGACCGCATCGCGCTCGGCCGTTCGCTCTGGTTCGCCACCCACGGCCCGCTGACCGCCCGCGAGGTGGTCGAAAGCTTCGGCCGCGTCGCGCCCACGGGCGATGCGGTGCTGGAGTTTTCCGCCGGCGGAACGGCGGTGGTGCTGGTCGGCGCCGGCACGCTGGCCGGGCTGTCGGATTACATCGTGATTCTCTGATCCGCCTCGCCGCGGCCGGCCTGCCCGGCCGGCACCTCAGCCGAAGCTGCGCGTCGGGCGGTCGAACACCTTGCGCCCCATCAGCGACCCGACCAGGTCCACCATCAGCTTCGCGGTGCGGCCGCGTTCGTCCAGAAACGGGTTCAACTCCACCAGATCCAGGCTGGTGACCAGCCCGCTTTCGTGCAGCAGTTCCATCACCAGATGCGCCTCGCGAAAGGTGATGCCGCCAGGCACCGTGGTGCCCACCGCCGGGGCGATGCCCGGGTCCAGGAAATCCACGTCCAGGCTCACGTGCAGCATCCCGCCGGCGGCGGCCACCTGCGCCAGAAAGGCGCGCAAGGGCGCGACGATGCCGTGTTCGTCCAGCACGCGCATGTCGTTCACGATCACGCCTTGCGCCTTCAGCCCGCGCAGCTCGGCCGGATCGACCGACCGGATGCCGTAAAGGCACAGCCGTTCGGGCGGAACCGGGGCAGGAAAGGGCGGAAACGCCTCGAACCCCGGCAGCCCCGAAAGATAGGCCACCGGCGTGCCGTGCAGGTTGCCGCTGGTGGTGGTCAGCGGGGTGTGGAAATCGGAATGGGCATCCAGCCACAGCACGAACAAGGGCCGCCCCACGGCCGCCGCATGGGCGGCGACCCCGGCCACCGACCCCAGCGACAGCGCGTGATCGCCGCCCATGAACACCGGAAAGCCGTCCTGCATCGCGGCCTGCCCGGCCGCGGCCAGCGTGCGGGTCCAGGCGACGACCTCGGGCAGGTCGTGCACCACCGGGTTGGCGCAGGTGGCCGGGTGCAGCGGCCCAGGGGCCAGGTCGCCGCGGTCCTGCACGGCAAAGCCCAGTTCGGCGATGGCATCGGCAATGCCCGCCACCCGGTAGGCCGCCGGCCCCATCAGGCAGCCCGCGCGGCGCTGCCCGGCATCCATCGGGGCGCCCATCAGGATCACGGGTTTCGTCATCGGCGGACCTCCTGCTTGCCGGTTGCGCGCGGCAGAGTGCCCGCGCAAACCGCCGGAGTCACGCGGCAATCCGCGCTATTTCGCGGGGCGGGGCAGGCGTTTTGCCGCCGCGGCCAGCGCCTCGACGCCGGCCCAGTCGCCCGCGGCCAGCATCGCCCGCGGCGCCACCCAGCTGCCGCCGACGCACAGCACGTTGGGCAGGCTCAGGTAATCCATCGCGTTCTCCATGCTCACGCCGCCCGTCGGGCAAAAGCGCACCTGCGGAATCGGCGCGCCCAGCGACTTCAGCGCCGGCGCCCCGCCGATGTTGCCGGCCGGAAAGAACTTGGCGGTGGTATAGCCGCGCTCCAGCAGCGCCATCACCTCGGAGGCCGTCGCCGCCCCCGGCAGCACCGGCAGCCCCTCGGCCTCGCAGGCCGCCAGCAGCCGCCCGGTCGCCCCCGGCGACACGCCGAACCGCGCGCCTGCCGCCTTGGCCGCCGCCACATCGGCCGGCGTCAGCAGCGTGCCCGCCCCCACGATGCCGCCCGGCACCTCGGCCATCGCCCGGATCGCCTCCAGCGCGCAAGGCGTGCGCAGCGTCACCTCCAGCATCGGCAGGCCGCCGGCCACCAGCGCCTCGGCCAGCGGGCGGGCATGGGCGATATCCTCGATCACCAGCACCGGAATCACCGGGGCGATCAGGCACATCTCGCGCGTGATCCGGGAAGCGTCCTGCGGCGTCATGGCGGCCCTCCTGCGCTTGCAAACCACCGCCCTTCTAGCGCAAGCCGCCCGCGCTGGCCAGCCTGTTTGTTTGCGCTAACAGCCGCCGCCCGCACCACCGATTGCCAGTTGGCAGCCGCAGCATGCCGCCCTAGGATAGCGGCGAAAACGACAAGCCAAAGGGCAGGCCGGGCATTGAGCACCCTTGCGGACAAACCCGCGCGCAACGGCGCGCTGTTCACCCAACCCGTGCGGCAGATCGTGCTGATGCTGGCGGTCACCGGCCTTGTGGCCGCCGGCGCCTGGCTGATCTTTCCGGCGGTCGAACAGGTGTTCCTGTCCAACCCCTGGCTCAACGGCTTCATCGGCGTCGTGTTCCTGATCGGCATCTTCGCCTGCTTCTGGCAGGTGGTGCAGCTTGTCGTCTCGGTCTCGTGGATCGAGGCCTTCGTCGCGCGCGACCCGGGGCTGAACTTCACCACCGCGCCGCGCCTGCTGGCGCCGCTGGCAGCCCTGCTGCGCACCCGCGGCGCGCAGATGCAGATCTCGGCCTCCTCCTCGCGCTCGATCCTCGATTCCGTCGCCACCCGCATCGACGAGGCGCGCGACATCACGCGCTACCTGACCAACCTGCTGATCTTCCTCGGCCTGCTCGGCACCTTCTACGGGCTGGCCACCACCGTTCCGGCCGTGGTCGAAACCATCCGCAGCCTCGCCCCGCAAGACGGCGAAACCGGCGTGCAGGTGTTCGACAAGCTGATGAAGGGGCTCGAATCCCAGCTGGGCGGCATGGGCACGGCGTTTTCCTCCTCGCTGCTGGGGCTTGCGGGCTCGCTGGTGGTGGGCCTGCTCGAACTCTTTGCCAGCCACGGCCAGAACCGTTTCTACCGCGAGCTGGAGGAATGGCTCTCCTCCATCACCCGCATCGGCCTGGCCGCCGGCGAAGGCGAGGCCGCGGGCGACAGCGCCGCCCTGGCCGGCGTGCTCGACCGCATCCTGACCCGCCTGGACGAGGCCGAGGCCCGCCAGACCGAAGACCGCGCCGTGCTGGCCCAGGGGCTCGACGCGCTGGCCGAAGGCTTCCGCCGCCTGGCCGAACGCGACAGCGGCGGCGCCGCGCTGGCCCAGATCGCCGCCGTGCAGACCCGCATCGCCGAAGGGCAAGACCGCATGATCGCCCTGATCGACCGCGACGCCGGCCTTGGCGCCGATGCCGAGGCGCGCATGCGCCTGCGCTCCATCGACGTGCAACTGCTGCGCATCCTTGAAGAAATCGCCGCCGGCCGGCAGGAATCCATCGCCGACCTGCGCGCCGATCTGGGCGCGCTGACCCAGGCCATCCGGCAACTGTCGCGGCTGAGCGGGCGCTAGGGTCATGGCGCTGCGGCGATCCTCGCAAAGGATGACGGGCACGACCTGGCCCGGCTTCGTCGATGCGATGACCGCGCTGCTGATGGTGATGATGTTCGTGCTGACCATCTTCATGGTGGTGCAATCGGTGCTGCGCGAAACCATCACCGCGCAAGACAGCCAGCTCGATGAACTTTCCGCCCAGGTTGCCTCGCTGGCCGATGCGCTGGGGCTGGAACGGGCGCGCGGCGCGCAACTGGAAACCGACCTCGGCGCCGCCCGCGAAACCGGCGCACAGCAGGCCGCGCTCATCGCCTCGCTCACCGGACAACTCGCCGCGCGCGAGGCCGACCTTGCCCAGGCCGCCACCCGCATCGCCAGCTTCGAGGCGCAGGTTCTGGCGCTGATCGCCGAACGCGACGCCGCCCGCGGCGAAGGCGCGCGGCTGCAAGCCAGCGTCGAGGAACTTCAGTCTGCCCAGACCCGGCTTTTGTCGGAACAGGAGGTGCTGAACCTTGCCCTTGCCCGCGCGCGCAGCGAAATCGACGCCGCCGCCGAATCCGCCCGGCTCGATGCCGCCCGGCGCGAGGCGCTGGAGGCGCTGATCGCCGACCTTCGCCGGCGCGCGGCCGAAGGCCAGGCCGCCTTGGCCGCCGCCGATGCCCGCGCCGCCGAAACCGCGCAGGCCCTGTCCGCGGCCGAGGCCGCCCGCCTCGCCGAAGCCGCCGCCGCCGAGGCGCTGCGCAAGCGCCTGCAATCGGCCGATGCCGAGCTGACCGCCATGACCCTCGCGCTCGAAGACCAGCGCAAGCGCGCCGAAGAAACCCTGACCCAGCTTGCCGCCGCCAACGCCGCCTTGTCCGATCTCGACGCCCGGCTTGCCGCCGCGCTGTTGGCACAACAGGCCAGCGCCGCCGAACTGGCCGCGTTGCGGGCGCAGGACAAGGACATGGAAACGGTGCGCCGCGATCTGGCCGCCGCCATCGCTGCGAAACTGGCGGCCGAACAGCGCGAAACCGCCGCCCTGACCGAATCCGAACGCCGCGCCGCCTTGCTGGCCACCGCCGAATCGCGCCTGTCCGAAGAACAGGCCCGAAGCCAGGCCCAGGCCCGGCAGGTCGCGCTGCTGAACGAACAGGTGGCCGCCTTGCGCGCGCAACTGGGCAGCCTGCAAGCCCTGCTGGATGCCGCCGAGGCCGCCGATGCCGGCAAGCGGCTGCAACTCGAAGCGCTCGGCACCCAGCTCAACACCGCGCTGGCCCAGGTGGCCGCCGAACAGAAACGGCGCGCCGAACTGGAGGAGGCCGAGCGCAAGCGGCTCGAAGCCGAAAAGCAGAACCTCGAACGCTATCGCTCCGAATTCTTCGGGCAGTTGCGCCAGGTGCTGGCCGGGCGCGAAGGCGTGCGCGTGGTGGGCGACCGCTTCGTGTTCTCGTCCGAGGTGCTGTTCAACCCCGGCTCGGCCGACCTTGCCCCCGAAGGCCGCGCGCAGATCGCCCGGGTGGCCGCGATCCTGTCCGACGTGGCCGACCAGATCCCGCCCGAAATCGACTGGATCCTGCGTGTGGATGGCCACACCGACAACGTGCCCCTGTCGGGCACCGGCGCCTTCCGCGACAACTGGGAACTGAGCCAGGCCCGGGCGCTGTCGGTGGTGCGTTTCCTGCAAACCGAACTGGGCTTTCCGCCCGAACGGCTGGCGGCCACCGGCTTTGGCGAACACCGCCCCGTCGCCCAAGGCAACACGCCCGAGGCCCGCGCCCAGAACCGCCGGATCGAGCTGAAGCTGACCGAACGCTGACCCGGGCGGCATGGGCCTCGCGGCGGGGCAAAGGTTAAGGCTTCGTGAAAACGGCGGCGCAAGCCGTTGATTTCATTGGGTGTGCCTCCTGTCCCTCGCAGGGACGCCGGGGCGGCTCAGGCCTCCAGCCAGATCGTGACCGGCCCGTCGTTGACCAGCGCCACCTGCATGTCGGCCCCGAAGCGGCCTTGCTCCACCCGCAGCCCTTCGGCCCGCAAGGCGGCCTTGAACCGCTCGTAAAGCGCGGCCCCCGTCTCGGGGTCGGCAGCGGCGGAAAAGCCGGGCCGGTTGCCCCGGCTGGTATCGGCCGCGAGGGTGAACTGGCTGACCGCCAGCACCGCCCCGCCCGTATCCAGGATGGAGCGGTTCATCTTGCCCGCCTCGTCCTTGAAGATGCGCAGCCGCGCGACCCGCGCCGCCAGCCGGTCCGCCGCCGCCGGGGTGTCGCCCTGCATGGCGCAGACCAGCACCATCATCCCCGGCCCGATCGCCCCCACCGTCTCGCCCGCGATGCGGACCGAAGCCTCGCTGACCCGCTGAATCACCGCGCGCATGGTCTGGTTTTCCTCTGCCGGATCGAAAGGCAATGCGGGGCCACCCTGCTCGTGCCGGGTGCCCCCGTCTGCCATCAGATCACGCGTGGATCGCGCCGTCGCCGCAGGCCAGCGCCGCCTCGCGCACCGCTTCGGAATAGGTGGGGTGGGCGTGGCAGGTGCGGGCCAGATCCTCGGCCGAGGCGCCGAACTCCATCGCCACGCAGACCTCGTGGATCAGGTCGCCCGCGCCCGGCCCGATGATGTGGCACCCAAGGATGCGGTCGGTCGCCTTGTCGGCCAGCATCTTGACCATGCCGTCGCCCTGGAACACGGCCTTGGCGCGGCCGTTGCCCATGAAGCTGAACTTGCCCACCTTGTAGGCGCGGCCCTGTTCCTTCAGCTGTTCCTCGGTGGCGCCGACCGAGGCGACCTCGGGCGTGGTATAGACCACGCCGGGGATCACGCCGTAATTCACATGGCCATGCTTGCCGGCGATGATCTCGGCCACCGCAACGCCTTCGTCCTCGGCCTTGTGGGCCAGCATCGGCCCGACGATCGCATCGCCGATGGCGTAAAGCCCCGGAAGGCTGGTGCGGAAGTGGTCGTCCGTCCTGATCTGGCCGCGCGGCAGCATCTCGACCCCCAGCGCCTCCAGCCCCAGCCCGGCGGTATAGGGGCGCCGGCCGGTGGCCACCAGCACCACATCGGCGGCGATTTCGTGGGCGCTGCCGTCCTTGCGCAAGGTGTAGCGCACCGTCGCCCCGCTGCCCGTCGCCTCGGCGCCTTGCACGGCCGCGCCCAGCACGAACTTCAGGCCCTGCTTTTGGAGGATCTTCTGGAACGCCTTGGCGATTTCGGCATCCATGCCGGGGGTGATGGCATCGAGGTATTCCACCACCGTCACCTGGGCACCGAGCCGGGCATAGACCGAGCCCATTTCCAGCCCGATCACGCCCGCGCCGATCACCACCATCGATTTCGGGATCGCGGGCAAGGCGAGCGCTCCGGTCGAGGTGACGATGACCTTTTCATCCACCGGAACGCCCGGCAGGCTGGAAGGCTCGGATCCGGTGGCGATGACGATGGCGCGGGCCTCGTGGACCTCGTCGCCGACCTGAACCTTGCCGGGGGCGGGGATGCTGGCCCAGCCCTTGAGCCAGGTGACCTTGTTCTTCTTGAACAGGAATTCGATGCCCTTGGTGTTCTGGCCGATGACCTCGGCCTTGTAGGCCTGCATCCTGTCCCAGTTCACCGCGACATGGCCGGCATCGAGGCCCATCTTGGCAAAGTTCTGGTGCGCCTCGTGCAGGGAATGGGTCGCGTGCAGCAGCGCCTTGGAGGGGATGCAGCCGACGTTGAGGCAGGTGCCACCCAGCGTGTCGCGCCCTTCGACGCAGGCGACCTTGAGGCCCAGCTGGGCCGCGCGGATGGCGCAGACATAGCCGCCGGGGCCGGCGCCGATGACGATCAGATCGAAGGTGGGCATCGTGGTCTCCTGTGGTGGGCCGGGGAACCGGGGGCTGTCTGCCCCCGGACCCCCGAGGATATTTGCATCAAGGTGAAGGGGTCAGAGCAAGGATGCCAGCAGCATGACGAGCGTGGCAAACCAGCCCACCGCCCAGATGACCGAGCGCCAGGGCGCCCAGCCGAAGGCATAGGCCGGAATGTAGAGCAGGCGCGCCCCGAGATAGGCCCAGGCGCAGGCGGCGGTAAGCGGCGAGGACTGGCCCGAGACGGTGACGACCGTGGCGGCGATGCCGAACAGGATCAGCCCTTCGAAGTGGTTGTTCAGCGCGCGTTGCAGCCGCGCGGTGCGGGGCGAGAGCGCCCTTTTCGGTGGCGTGTCGCGTGGGCCGGCGGTGTAGTCGGGCCCGAGTTCGAGGTTTGCGGGCACGGCGAACAGCACGAACTGCACCATTTGCAGCAAGGCGGCCAGCTCGAGGGCGGCGAGTTCGGGCGTCATCATGGCAGCAGGACTCCGGTGAGCGTGAGGGCGAGGCCGCTGGTCGCCACCAGCCAGCACAGGGGGCGCAGCCAGGGCAGGCCCGAAGCATCGGCCGGCGGACAGGCGAGGATGCCGGGCGCCGCCCGGGGTTTGCGCCCGCCTGCCGCGTGCAGCGCCGGCATCAGCGCCAGCAACACCGGCGCGGTTTCCGGAAAGTTGCGCAAGGCGCGTTCCAGCCAGCCCGCCGGAAGCGACGGATGGGCCGGCGTATCGCGCGGGCCGATGGCGCAGCGGTTGCCGACGGCGGCCTTCAGCGCCAGCGATTGCGCCCCGACATGCGCGAGGCCGAGAAGGGCGAAGCCGGCAAGCGCCAAGGCGAATTCGCGTTCGGTCATGCCGGCCGCTCCATCCGGGCCCGGGCGGCTTCGAAGGCGGCGAGGGTGGCCGCTTCGGCCGGCGCGACGCCGGGCAGGGCGCGCAGGCGGGCCATTTCGGCCTGGGTCGTGGGCCAGAGGCGCAAGGCGCTGCGGTCTTCGGCCTCGTTGCGGTTGGCGATGCGGTGCCAGCGCCCGCCGATGCGGTATTTCGTGCCGTCCTTGCCCTGGCCGTCGCCGCGCAGGGACTTCAGGCGGAACACGTCCTCGGACCGGATGGCGTAGTGGTGGATGGTGGCGCGGCCGGGGGCGAGGGCGATGTCGGAGGGGCGGTAGCGGGAATGGTGCTTGTCCGACATGAGCGGCGCGGGGTCGAGCGGCTGGCCGTTGGCGGCGACCACGCGGGGGGCCGCCACGCGCGGGCGCATCGGCATGTGGTCGTGGGCGTGGGCAAAGGCGGCGGGGCGGAACAGCGACTTGAACTTGGTGGTATCGGGGCTGGGGGCGCCTTCGCAGCGGGTGAAGTGCGGGATGGTGGCGCCGGGCCAGCGCCGGTGGCCGCTGTCGCCGAAGGCGCGCCAGGGCAAGGCGATGACATGGGCATCCTGGCCGAGGGCGAGCAGGTCGGGCAGGGTTGTATCCGAACGAGGGTTCAGGAATTCGTCGCTGTCGATGTGCAAAAGCCAGTCTGCGGGGGCCTGCGCCAGATGCGCGAGGGCCGCGCGCATGCCGCTGTCCTGCGGGGCCTCGCCGGCGGCCGGGGTATGGGGCAGGTGGACCAGCGCGCCGCCGGCCGCGAGGGCGCCCAGCAGGGCATCCGAGCCGTCGGTGCAATCGTTGGTGGCGACGATCACCGCATCGAAGCCCAGCACACGGTGCCACGCGACCCATTCGAGGATGAAGGGGCCTTCGTTGCGCATGCAGGCAAGGACGGCGGCGGTGGTCATGGGCGGGCTCGGGGGGGATGTGCGGGGCAGGGCTGCGCCTGCCCCGCAAGCCGGATCACAGATCCATCAACAGGCGCCGCGGGTCTTCGAGGGCCTCTTTCACGCGCACGAGGAAGGTCACGGCACCCTTGCCATCGACGATGCGGTGGTCGTAGCTGAGCGCCAGATACATCATCGGGCGGATGACGATCTGGCCGCCGACCACCACCGGGCGATCCTGGATCTTGTGCATGCCGAGGATGCCCGACTGCGGCGGGTTCAGGATAGGCGAGGACATGAGCGAGCCGTAGACGCCGCCGTTCGAGATGGTGAACGACCCGCCCTGCATTTCGGCCATGCTCAGCTTGCCGTCGCGGGCGCGGGCACCGAGTTCGGCGATCTTCTTTTCGATCGCGGCAAAGCTCATGCGGTCGGCATCGCGCACCACCGGCACCACAAGGCCCGTGGGCGTGCCCACCGCCACGCCCATGTGGACGTAGTTCTTGTAGACGATGTCGGTGCCGTCGATTTCGGCGTTGACCTCGGGCACTTCCTTCAGCGCGTGGCAGCAGGCTTTGACGAAGAAGGACATGAAGCCCATCTTGACGCCGTGCTTTTTCTCGAAAGCGTCCTTGAAGGTGTTGCGCAGGTCCATGATGCCCGACATGTCCACCTCGTTGTAGGTGGTCAGCATGGCGGCGGTGTTCTGCGCCTCTTTCAGGCGGCGCGCGATGGTCTGGCGCAGCTTGGTCATCTTGACGCGTTCCTCGCGCGCGGCGTCGTCGGCCGGGACGGGGGCGCGGGGGGCGGGGGCCACCGGGGCGGGGGCGGCGGCCGGGGCAGGGGCGGGGCGGGTGGCGGCAACGGCGGCGGCCACATCTTCCTTCATCACGCGGCCGTCGCGGCCGGTGCCGGCGACCTGGTCGCGGGTCAGGCCGGCCTCGGCCATCGCCACCTTGGCGGAGGGTGCATCTTCGACATCCTTCTTCGCGGCAGGCGCCGGGGCGGCAGCCGGGGCAGCAGCGGCGACCGGGGCGGCGACCGGGGCGGCGACCGCGCCCGACCCGGCCGAGATCACCGCCAGCAGCGCATTGGCCGCCACGGTGGTGCCATCGGGCGCAAGGATTTCGGCCAGGACGCCCGCCGAAGGCGAGGGCACATCCAGCGAGACCTTGTCGGTTTCCAGCTCGCACAGGATTTCGTCCTGGGCCACTGCATCGCCGGGCTTCTTGAACCAGGTGGCGACGGTCGCCTCGGTGACGCTTTCGCCCAGGGCGGGCACGCGGACTTCGATGCTCATGGTCATTTTCCTTCGATGGTCAGCGCTTCGTTGACGAGCGCGTCCTGTTCTGCCTTGTGGCGCGAGGCGAGGCCCGTGGCGGGCGAGGCCGAGGCCGAGCGCCCGGCATAGACCGCGCGCGAATGTTTCGCCCCGATGCGGGTCAGCACCCATTCGAGGTTGGGTTCGACAAAGCTCCAGCCGCCCTGGTTCTTGGGCTCTTCCTGGCACCAGACGATCTCGGCCTGCTTGAAGCGTTCCAGCTCCTTCACGAGGCTGAGCGCCGGGAAGGGATAGAACTGTTCCAGCCGCAGCAGATACACGTCCGACAGGCCGCGCTTGTCGCGTTCGGCCAGCAGGTCGTAATAGACCTTGCCCGAGCAGATCACCACGCGGCGGATTTCGGCATCGGGCCGCAGCTCCAGATCCGAGTTGCCCTTTTCGGCGTCGTCCCACAGCACGCGGTGGAAGCTCGATCCGGTGGTGAAATCCTCGGCCGTCGAAATGCACATCGGGTGGCGCAACAGCGACTTCGGCGTCATCAGCACCAGCGGCTTGCGGAAGCTGCGGTGAATCTGACGGCGCAGGATGTGGAAGTAGTTGGCCGGGGTGGAACAGTTGGCGACGATCCAGTTGTCCTGCGCCGACAGTTGCAGGAAACGTTCCAGGCGGGCGCTGGAATGTTCCGGCCCCTGGCCCTCGAAGCCGTGCGGCAGCAGCATCACCAGCCCCGACATGCGCAGCCACTTCGATTCGCCCGAGTTGATGAACTGGTCGAACATGATCTGCGCGCCGTTGGCGAAATCGCCGAACTGGGCTTCCCACATCACCAGCGCGTTGGGCTCCGACAGCGAATAGCCGTATTCGAAGCCCAGCACCGCGTATTCCGACAGCATCGAGTCGATGACCTCGTAACGCGCCTGGCCCGAGCGGATGTTGTTGAGCGGGTAGTAGCGGTCTTCGGTGGACTGGTCGATGAAGGCCGAATGCCGCTGGCTGAAGGTGCCGCGGGTGCAGTCCTGCCCGGCCAGGCGCACTGGGAAGCCTTCGGTAACCAGCGAACCGAAGGCCAGCGCCTCGGCCGTGGCCCAGTCGAAGCCCTTGCCGGTGGCGAACATCTGCTTTTTCGCTTCCAGCTGGCGCAGCACGGTCTTGTGGATGTCGAAGCCTTCGGGCACGCGGGTCAGCGCGGCGCCGACCTCGGCCAGGGTTTCGGGCGCGATGGCGGTGGTGCCGGCTTCGTAATCGGGCTTTTCCCGGTCCAGATGCTTCCAGCGGCCGTCCAGCCAGTCGGCCTTGTTCGGCTTGTAGTCCTTGGCGGCTTCGAAATCGGCGTTCAGGCGCGCCTGGAAGGCGGCCTTCATGTCCTCGATCTCGCCTTCGGGGATCAGCCCGTCCTTGACCAGGCGCTCGGTGTAAAGTTGCAGCGTGGTCTTGTGGCGCTTGATGCGGTTGTACATCGCGGGGTTGGTGAACATCGGTTCGTCCCCCTCGTTGTGGCCGAACCGGCGGTAGCAGAAGATGTCGATCACCACATCCTTGCCAAAGCGCTGGCGGTATTCGGTGGCCACGCGGGCGGCGTGGACCACGGCCTCGGGGTCGTCGCCGTTGACGTGGAAGATCGGCGCCTCGACCATCAGGGCGATGTCGGTGGGGTAGGGGCTGGTGCGGCTGAAATGCGGCGCGGTGGTGAAGCCGATCTGGTTGTTCACCACGATGTGGATGGTGCCGCCCGTCCGGTGGCCCTTGATGCCCGAAAGCTGGAAGCATTCGGCCACCACGCCCTGGCCGGCAAAGGCCGCGTCCCCGTGCAGCAGGATCGGCAGCACCTGATGGCGGTCGGTATCGCCCAGCTGGTCCTGCTTGGCGCGCACCTTGCCCAGCACCACGGGGTTCACCGCCTCGAGGTGGCTGGGGTTGGCGGTCAGCGACAGGTGCACCACGTTGCCGTCGAACTCACGGTCGCTGGAGGCGCCGAGGTGGTATTTCACGTCGCCCGAACCGTCCACATCATCGGGCTTGAAGCTGCCGCCCTGGAATTCGTTGAAGATGGCCTTGTAGGGTTTGCCCATCACGTTGGCCAGCACCGACAGCCGGCCGCGGTGCGGCATGCCGATGACGATTTCCTTGACCCCCAGCGCGCCACCGCGCTTGATGATCTGCTCCATCGCGGGGATCAGCGCCTCGCCGCCGTCAAGGCCGAAGCGCTTGGTGCCCATGAACTTGACATGGCAGAACTTTTCGAAGCCTTCGGCTTCGACCAGCTTGTTGAGGATCGCCTTGCGCCCGCGCTGGGTAAAGGCGATTTCCTTGCCGTAGCCTTCGATCCGCTCCTTCAGCCAGGCCGCCTGTTCGGGGTCGGAAATATGCATGTATTGCAGCGCAAAGGTGCCGCAATAGGTGCGCCGCAGCACGTCGAGGATCTGGCGCATGCTGGCATGGGTCATGCCCAGCACATTGTCGATGAAGATCGGCCGATCCATGTCGGCCTCGGTGAAGCCGTAGGACAGCGGGTCGAGCTCGGGGTGCAGCTTCTGGTCGCGCATCCCCAGCGGGTCGAGGTCGGCCACCAGATGCCCGCGGATGCGGTAGGCGCGGATGATCATCAGCGCGCGGATGCTGTCCAGCACGGCGCGCTGGATCTGCGCATCCGACAGCGGCACGCCGGCTTCGGCGGCCTTGGCGGCGATCTTTTGCCCGGCACCCTTCGCCTCTTTCGGCACCATCGGCCATTCGCCGGTCAGCGCCAGGGTCAGCTCGTCGGCCGGTTGCGGCGGCCAGTCGGCGCGGGCCCAGCTGGGGCCATCGGCGGCGCGGGCGGCATCGACCGGGCTGTCGCCCAGGGCGCGGAAGAATTCGGCCCACTGACCATCCACCGAAGCCGGGTCGCGCGCGAACCGCGCCTGCAACTGGTCGATGTAGTCGGCGTTGGCGCCATCCATGAAACCGGCGGCGCGCATCTGGTCATTGGGGGAATGGTCGTTCATGTCGTCCTCCCGAAGGGTGGAAAGGCCGGGCAGGGGGCAATTCCCCGGCCCGGCAGCGTGGGTCAGCCCTTGATCGCCTTCAGCACGGCCTCGCCCAGCCCGGCGGGGCTGTCGGCCACGACGATGCCGGCCGATTTCATCGCCTCGATCTTGGATTCCGCGTCGCCCTTGCCGCCCGAGACGATGGCCCCGGCGTGGCCCATGCGGCGCCCCTTGGGCGCGGTGCGCCCGGCGATGAAGCCGGCGGTCGGCTTCCAGCGGCCCTTGCGGCGTTCGTCGGCCAGGAACTGCGCCGCCTCCTCCTCGGCGCTGCCGCCGATTTCGCCGATCATGATGATCGACTGGGTTTCCGGGTCGGCCAGGAACATTTCCAGCACGTCGATGTGTTCGGTGCCCTTGATCGGGTCGCCGCCGATGCCCACGGCCGACGATTGGCCAAGGCCCACGTCGGTGGTCTGCTTCACCGCCTCGTAGGTCAGCGTGCCCGAGCGGCTGACCACGCCCACCGAGCCGCGCTTGAAGATGTTGCCCGGCATGATGCCGATCTTGCAGGCGTCGGGCGTCATCACGCCGGGGCAGTTCGGCCCGATCAGGCGCGAGCGGCTGTTCACCAGCGCGCGCTTGACCTTCATCATGTCCAGCACCGGGATGCCTTCGGTGATGCAGACGATCAGCGGGATTTCGGCGTCGATCGCTTCGAGGATCGAGTCGGCCGCAAAGGGCGGCGGCACGTAGATCGCGGTGGCATCGGCCCCGGTCGCGGCGCGCGCCTCGTGCACCGAGTTGAACACCGGCAGCCCCAGATGGGTGGTGCCGCCCTTGCCCGGCGTCACGCCACCGACCATCTGCGTGCCATAGGCGATGGCCTGTTCGGTGTGGAAGGTGCCCTGGGATCCGGTGATGCCCTGGCAGATGACCTTGGTATGCTTGTCGACGAGAACGGCCATCGTGGCCTCCTTGAGAATAAGGTGCGGGCTTGCCGCACCGAAGTTCGTGGGAAGGTGCGCGGGGGCGCGCACCCGATGGCTCAGCCCTTGACGGCCTTGACGATCTTCTGCGCGGCGTCCGACAGGTCGTCGGCGGCAATCACGTTCAGACCGCTGTCCGCGATGATCTTCTTGCCCAGATCGACGTTGGTGCCTTCGAGGCGCACGACCAGAGGCACTTGCAGGCCCACTTCCTTCACCGCGGCGATGATGCCTTCGGCGATGATGTCGCAGCGCATGATACCGCCGAAGATGTTGACGAGGATGCCTTTGACGTTCGGGTCCGAGGTGATGATCTTGAACGCCTCGGTCACCTTTTCCTTCGTCGCACCGCCACCCACGTCGAGGAAGTTGGCCGGCTCGGCACCGTAGAGCTTGATGATGTCCATCGTGGCCATCGCCAGGCCCGCGCCGTTCACCATGCAGCCGATCTCGCCGTCCAGCGCGATGTAGTTCAGGTCGAACTTCGAGGCGGCCAGTTCCTTGGGGTCTTCTTCCGTCTCGTCGCGCAACGACAGGATGTCGGGCTGGCGGTAGAGCGCGTTGTTGTCGAAGCCCACCTTGGCGTCCAGCGCCTTCAGATCGCCGGCGGTGGTGACGATCAGGGGGTTGATCTCGATCATCTCGGCGTCTTTTTCGACGAACAGCTTGTAGAGCTTGTTGATGAGGTCGCCGCACTGCTTGACCTGCTTGCCTTCCAGCCCCAGCGCAAAGGCCACGCGGCGGCCGTGAAAGCCCTGGATGCCGGTTGCCGGATCGACCGAGAAGGTGATGATCTTTTCGGGCGTGTGGGCCGCGACTTCCTCGATATCCATGCCGCCTTCGGTGGAGACGACGAAGGAAATGCGGCTGGTGCCGCGATCGACCAGCAGGGCAAGGTAAAGTTCGCGGGCGATGTCGCTGCCGTCTTCGATGTAGATGCGGTTCACCTGCTTGCCGGCCGGCCCGGTCTGGTGCGTGACCAGCGTGCGGCCCAGCATCTGGCTGGCCATTTCCGCCGCCTCGCTGACCGAACGGGCCAGACGCACGCCGCCCTTTTCGCCGGCTTCGGCTTCCTTGAACTTGCCCTTGCCGCGGCCGCCGGCGTGAATCTGCGCCTTGACCACCCAGAGCGGCCCGTCGAGTTCGCCTGCGGCGGTCTTGGCTTCTTCGGCGCGCAGCACCACGCGGCCGTCCGACACCGGCACACCGTAGCTGCGCAGCAGCGCCTTGGCCTGGTATTCGTGGATGTTCATGAGACTGTCCCGTCTGTGGCTGGAATTTGCCGCGTTCTGGCACAGCTTGACCGGGGTTCAAAACCAAATCCGCTGAAAATCCGGGCGACGCGGCGAAAATCCGCCGCATGTGATCACAAGGAAAAATCGCGTGATCACATAGCGGCCGGATGCGGTATGCGGTTGTATGCCGCGGGCTGCCGCGGCACCGACTCAAGGCGGCCGGTCAGTTGCACCGCAGCGCCGGCGCACTCGCGCGCCCCGCCCGACATCGGGGGTCCGCCGAAACCAGAGCCAAGCATCGGCTGTCCTCGGCGGCATGGCCGGCGCGGGCGCAACGCCGGCAGATGGATGCCCATTTCTGCCCCCGAGCGCAGAGGCTGCCCCAGATGGGCGCCAAGGGCAACCCGCCACTAGGCCCGCACGCGGATCAGCAGCACTTCGGACGGGCGCCCCGGCAGGATCACGCGGTTCAGCACGATCATGCCGTCGCCGGTGTGCCACGCGCTTTCGGTGCGCGGGCCGATGCGGGCGGGGTCCACCGCCTGCGCGCCGGGAAAGCGGCGGGCGACCATTCCCGCGATGCGCTGCGCCTGGCCGGTGCGGGCCCTGGCGGCCACCGCGCAGGACCGGCCATCGAGGCCCAGCAGCACCGCCGGGCGGCTGTCATCGACCACGAAGGCACGGGTGCGCGCCCCCGGGCGGCGGCGGGTTTCGACATAATCGGCCTGGCGCAAGGCGGCGGCGGCGCGGTCGGGGTCGGCGGGGCCGTCGAGGCAGGCAGCCTCGAACCCTGCGACCAGCCGCGCGGGCGTGCTTTGCGGCACCACGTTCCAGGGCTGCATGTTCGCCAGTTCGAACGCATCCGGCCCGGCGCCGGGACCGGGCACACAGGCCCCGAGCAGCAGGCAGGCGGCAAGCAGGATCGGCGCGGTTCGCATGGCGGCAGGCTGACACGGCACCGGCCGAAGCGCAACCGGAAGTTGGGCCTCTACCCCTTGGCCTTGGCTTTGGCCGCGGCCTTCATCCGGGCCAGCAGGTGGGCCTTTTTCGCCGCGACCGTAGCATCGGCCAAGGGTGCGCCCTTGCGCGGTTGCCCGGGCGCGGCCTGACGGTCCCTGGCGGCCTTGGGGTTGCCGGATTTGCCGTAATCCATCCGTTGTCTCCTGTCGGGCCCGGCCGGGCCCATGCAAGAAGGCGCGCCCCGGGTCGGGCGCGCCTTCGCAAGGTTGCAGGCGGCAGGCGCCTCAGGCCAGCGAGGGGTCGATCGCCTTGCAGGCCTCGACCAGGCCCTTCACCGCATCGACCGACTTCTGGAACATCGCCTGTTCCTCGGCGGTCAGCTTGATGTCCACGATGCGTTCGATACCGCCGGCACCGATGATCGTCGGCACGCCGACATACAGGCCGTTCAGCCCGAATTCGCCCTGGCAGAAGGCCGCGCAAGGCAGCAGGCGCTTCTGGTCCTTGAGATAGGCTTCGGCCATCTCGATGGCGCTGGTGGCAGGCGCATAGAAGGCCGACCCGGTCTTGAGCAGGCCGACGATTTCCGCCCCGCCGTCACGGGTGCGCTGCACGATGGCGTCCATGCGTTCCTGCGTGGTCCAGCCCATCGCCACCAGATCGGGCAGCGGGATGCCGGCGACGGTGGAATAGCGCACCAGCGGCACCATCGTGTCGCCGTGGCCGCCCAGCACGAAAGCGGTCACATCGCGCATCGAGACGTTGAATTCCACCGACAGGAAGTGGCGGAACCGCGCCGAGTCGAGCACGCCGGCCATGCCGACGACCTTGTGGTGCGGCAGGCCCGAAAACTCGCGCAGCGCCCAGACCATCGCATCCAGCGGGTTGGTGATGCAGATGACAAAGGCGTCTGGCGCATGGGCCTTGATGCCTTCGCCGACCGACTTCATCACCTTGAGGTTGATGCCCAGCAGGTCGTCGCGGCTCATGCCCGGCTTGCGCGGCACGCCGGCGGTGACGATGCACACATCGGCGCCGGCGATGTCGGCATAGCTGTTGGTGCCCTTGAAGCTGCCGTCGAAGCCTTCCGAGGGGCCCGATTCCGCGATGTCCAGCGCCTTGCCCTGGGGGGTGCCTTCGGCGATGTCGAACAGGACGACATCGCCCAGTTCCTTGATCGCGGCGAGATGGGCCAGCGTGCCGCCGATCTGGCCGGCGCCGATGAGGGCGATTTTGGGTCGGGCCATGAGGGGATCCTCTTGCAGGGTGGAAGTTGCGCAAGGGCTTATGCCGGCATGCTGCGGCATGCAAGCCTGCGCGTCGCCAAGGGCGATGGCATCGCCCCGGCGTTTGCGCTAAATGCGCGGCATGCCGCAACCGGCGCGGGGGGCCCGATGCAGTTCGATGCCATGTTCTTTGCGCTGGCGATCCCGGCGGTGATCTTTGCCGGCATTTCCAAAGGCGGGTTCGCCAGTGGTGCCGCCTTTGCCGCCACCCCGATTCTGGCGCTGGCGATCCCGCCCGGCATGGCGCTGGGGATGATGCTGCCCTTGCTGATGGTGATGGATGCCGCCACCTTGCGCCCCTACTGGAAGCGGTGGGACACGGAGGCGTCGCGCCTGCTGATTCTGGGCGGCATACCGGGGGTGCTGCTGGGCGCGCTGGTCTGGCGCTCGGTGCCGCCCGAGGCGCTGAAGCTCTTGATCGGCGCGGTGGCGCTGGGGTTCGTGGCGTTCCAGATGGCGCGCCGTTTCGGGTTGCTGGTGCTGAAACCGCGGCCCGTGGGGCGGGCTTTCGGGCTGGTGGCCGGGGTGGCGGCGGGGTTCACCAGTTTTGTCAGCCATGCCGGCGGGCCGCCGGCAGCGGTCTATCTGCTGACCAAAGGCGTGGCCAAGACGCCCTATCAGGCGACCACGGTCCTCGTGTTTACCGTCATCAACATCGTCAAGTTCGTGCCCTTCCTGTTTCTGGGCATCTTTACCGCCCAGACGGCACTGGCCAGCCTGATGCTGGCGCCTGTGGCGGTGCTGGGCGCCTGGCTGGGCGTGCGCGCGCACCGGCTGATCCCGGAACGCGCGTTCTTTGCCGTGACCTATGTTCTCCTGACCCTGACCGGGTCGAAACTGGTGTGGGACGCGCTGGCCTGAGGGGTCAGTTCGTCAGCCGCCCCACCGCCTCGGCCAGCACCGCGGCGCGCATGCGCGCGGCCAGCCAGGCGCGCGCGGCGATATCGGCATCGGAAAGCGCCCGGCGGGCCACGCCGGTGCCGACGCCGCCGATGGTGCGCAGATGGTCCAGATCGGCCAGCATCCGGGCCGGATCGGCGGAAAGGCGGGGCATGGGCGGGGCTCCTGTGCGGTGTCGCACCCGACCTTGCCCCGGGCGGGCAGGGCGGCAAGACCGCCCCGCCCGCCCGGCCGGTCATTCCGCCGCGTCGCGCGCCGCCTTTTCGGCGGCATAGGCGGTTTGCGCGGTTTCCACGGCCTTGGCGTGCACCGCCGCCAGATCGGGGCGCATCTTCTGCGCGCGGATCGCGGCCTGCATGGTGGAATGGTGCTGGCCCTGGAAATGCGGGAACACCTCGCGCGCGATCAGCTCGTAGGATTTCTTCGTCGCCTCGAAGTTGGCCCAGTTGTGCGCCAGCATCAGATAGGCGCCGAAACCGCCGTTCGACTGTTTCCACAGCCGGTCGATCTGGGCGCGGCACATCTCGGGCGTGCCGATGGCGCCGAAGCCGGACTCGTTGATGAAGTCGATCATCTCCTTCGCGTTCTGGCCGGGCATCGACATCTGCGGGAAGGCGGCGATTTCCTGGAAATAGTGGAACCAGTGTTCGATCCCGTATTCCACGTCGCGCCGCGCCTGTTCGGCGGTTTCGGCAATGTGGCACAGGCCGACAAGGCGCCACTTGCTGCGGTCGGCGACATGGCCGTGGTGGCGCGCCTCGGCCTCCAGCACATCCCAGTGCAAGGCCAGCGCATCGAAGCCCGCCGCGGTGGTGGCGCCGATCGAGATCATGCCGGTGCCGTATCGGCCCGCCAGCTTCGGCCCGGTGGGCGAGGCGACGGCAGCGGTGGCGATGTCGAAGTTGGAATAGGGCCGCAGGTGCAGGCGGGCATCCTTGAGCACCCAGCGTTCGTTTTCGAAGTTCACCGGATCTTCGGTGCGGATCAGCCGGGTCATGATGTCCAGCCCTTCGGCCAGCAGGCGGCGGGTGTGCTCCTGGCTGAGGCCCACCATCGCGGCATCGGTGGGCAGCGATCCGGGCCCCACGCCCAGCATGGCCCGGCCGCGGGTCAGGTGATCGAGCTGCACGATGCGTTCGGCCACCCACAGCGGATTGTGATAGCTGACCGAGACGACGCCGGTTCCCAGCCGGATATGGCGCGTGCGCTGCGCCGCGGTGGCGATCATCAGCATCGGGTCGGCCGAAATCTCGGACCCCGCCGAATGGTGTTCGCCGAACCACACCTCGTCGTAATCGCAGCGGTCGAGCCACTGCACCAGTTCCAGATCCTGTTCCAGCGCCAGTGTCGGGTTGATCCCCGGCTTGTGGAATGGCGCAAGGAAGATGCCGAAGCGCATTCTGTTCATCGTCGTCTCCTCCCTGTAGCTGCCCGGGGTGCCCGGGCGCGCGGGCAGGATAGACGCGGCAGGGGGTGCGACAAAGTGTCCAATGGTCGCAAAGGTTGCACGCTGCATCGCGGCGCAATTTCTGCGGGTGCAGTCAGATCGCGGTGCGCATCCGGTAGCCGGGGCCATAGGTCAGGCGCACGGCGGTAATCGGTTGGGCGCCGGCCCAGGTGGTGCGCCCGATCTCGAACAGCGCGGCCCCCTTGGCGCAGCCCAGCAGGGCCGCCGTGCCCGCATCGGCCGCCACGGCGCCGAAGTCGATGTCGCCGCCCGAAAAGGCGGTGTTGCGCACCAGCCATTCGTTGGCGCTGATCGTCGTCAGGTCCGCCGTCTCTACCCCCGGGGCGGCGGCCGGGTTGATCCAGCGGTCTTCGAGGCAGAAGGGTGCCTCATCGGCCAGATGCAGCGCGCGGACATGCAGCAAGGGCGCATCCGCCGGCAGGCGCAGCAACGCCGACACCGGGGCAGGGGCGGGTGCCAGGCTGCGCGACAGCAGCCGGTATCCCGGGGTCTGGCCGCGCGATTCGATATCCTGCCGGATGATCGGGATTTCGAAGGTCGCCTTGCGCACGGGCGTCAGCGCCACATGAGTGCCTGCCTTGCGCCGCCGTTCCAGCAGCCCCGCTTCGGCCAGGTCGCGCAGCGCGCGGTTGACGGTGGCACGGGCACAGCCCAGTTCGCGCGCCAGGTCCTCCTCGTCGGGGATGCGCGCGCCGGGGGGCCATTCGCGGGCGCGGATGCGCCGCAGCGCCTCGGCCTGCACCGCCTGCCAGGTCATCGCCGCCATGCTGCCCCCCCGTTATCCGGCCATCAGCCGCCGCATCGTTGCCCGATACGCCGCCTGCACCCGGTCGCGCGCCGGGTGGTGGCCATCCTGCACGATGTGCCGCCCGGCCGACCAGACGTGGCGCACCATCCGGTCATCGCGCGCGAACACGAAGGTGTCGAGTGCGGTATCGCCCGAGCGCCCTTCCATGTCCGGGTGGGTTGTGTCCAGCGCCACCAGGTCGGCCAGCCGCCCGGCTTCGATCCGCCCGGCGTCGCGCCCGGCCGCCTGCGCCCCCCCTGCGGCGGCGCCTTCCACCAGCGCCCGGCCGGTGGACCGATCCGCCGTCGCAAGCGCCGCGCGAGAGCGGTCGCGCAGGCGCTGGGAATACTCCAGCGTGCGAAGTTCCTCGGACCAGGCGATGCGGATGTTGCTGTCGCTGCCCACGCCCCAGCGGCCCCCGGCGCCGGCATAGGCCACGCCATCGAAGATGCCATCGCCGAGCGAGCTTTCGGTGATCGGGCACAGCCCTGCCACCGCGCCGGTGGCCGCCAGCGCCAGCGTTTCGGCGCGCTGCATCTGGGTGCAGTGGATCAGGCACCAGCGGGCATCCAGATCGGCATTGGCCAGCAGCCATTCCACCGGCCGCGCGCCAAGGGCGCCCTGCACCTCGTCCACCTCGGCCACCTGTTCGGCCAGGTGCATGTGAAGGGGGCGGTCCGGGCGCAAGGCGGCTGCGGCGGCCAGCGCCTGCGGCGGCACGGCGCGCAAGGAATGCGGGGCAACCCCCACCACCGTATCTCCGGGCAAGGCGGCGGCGTGGGCTTCGGCCCCTTCCAGCAGAAGGGCAAAGCGGTCGAGGGTATTGCCGAAACGGTCCTGCCCGGCCACCAGTGCCCGCCCGTCGCAGCCGCCCTGCATGTAAAGCACCGGCAACAGCGTCAGCCCCAACCCCGTCTCCGCCGCCGCCGCCACGATGCGGCCAGCCATTTCCGCCAGATCGGCAAAGGGTTGCCCGCCCGGCCCGTGGTGCAGGTAGTGGAATTCGGCCACTGCGGCATAGCCGGCCTCGGCCATTTCCACAAAGACCTGCGCCGCCACCGCCTGCACATCCTGAGGACTCATGCGGTCGAGAAAGGCATACATCTGCCGCCGCCATGTCCAGAAGCTGTCGCGCGGGTCGGGGCCGCGGCGTTCGGTCAGCCCGGCGATGGCGCGCTGAAAGGCGTGAGAATGCAGGTTGGCGGGCGCAGGCAGCAGCAGCCCCACCGCCTGTGCTCCCGCCGGCCGCGGCACCCCCGCGGCGACCGAGGCGATGCGCGCCCCCTCCACCCTCACGGCCACATCCTGCGCCCATCCCCCCGGCAAGAGCGCCTGTTCCGCCCAGATCACCGTCATCGCATTCCCCCGGTTGACACGCCGAATATGTGCAGACATATTAACCGCAATCGACAGGGACTCAAGATGGAAATCACCGGACCGACGATTCTGGAAAACGCCCGCCTCGCTACACCAGGCGGGATGGTGCAGGGCGCCATTGCCATCGACGGCGACCGTATCGCCGCGGTCGGCGATACCCCGCCCGGCGCCTGGGCGCGGGTGGACCTGCAAGGCCGCCTGGTCACTGCCGCCCCGATCGACTGCCACACCCATATCGTGCATGGCGGCAACCGCGCCCGCGAATGGGAAATGCGCCTGCAAGGCGCCAGCTACGAGGAGGTGGCCCGCGCCGGGGGCGGCATCGTTTCCACCGTCGCGGCGACGCGCGGCGCGTCCGAGGACGAGTTGCTGGCCCAGGCCCTGCCGCGCGTCGATGCGCTGCTGGCCGAAGGGGTGTCGTGCATCGAGATCAAGTCGGGCTATGGCCTTGACCTCGAGACCGAACTCAGGATGCTGCGGGTGGCCCGCCGCATCGGGCATGTGCGCCCCGTGCGGGTGCGCACCAGCTTTCTCGGCGCCCATGCGGTGCCGAAGGGCGCCGAGGCCGACGCCTATATCGACGGCACCTGCATCCCGGCGCTGAAGGCCGCTCATGCCGAAGGTCTGGTCGATGCGGTTGACGGGTTCTGCGAAGGCATCGCCTTTTCGGTGGCGCAGATGGAGCGGGTGTTCGCGGCGGCCAAGGCCCTCGGCCTGCCGGTCAAGCTGCATGCCGAACAGCTGTCGCACATGGGCGGCACGGCGCTGGCCGCACGGCACGGCGCGCTGTCGGTCGATCACGTCGAATACGCGACGGAAGGTGACGCCCGCCTGCTGGCGGCCTCGGGCACCGTCGCAGTGCTGCTGCCCGGCGCCTTCTATGCCATCCGCGAAACGCAGGCGCCCCCCGTGGCCGCCTTTCGCGCGCATGGCGTGCCGATGGCGGTGGCAACCGATTGCAACCCCGGGTCGTCGCCCCTGACCTCGATCCTGCTGGCGATGAACATGGCCTGCACCCTGTTCCGCCTGACCCCGGACGAGGCGCTGGCCGGCATCACCACCCACGCCGCCCGCGCCCTGGGGCTGACCGATACCGGCGCGCTGGCCCCCGGGCTGCGCGCCGACCTGTGCATCTGGAACGTCGAAACCCCGGCCGAGCTGGCCAACCGCATCGGCTTCAACCCGCTACACGCCCGCATCTTCGGAGGCCGCGCATGCTGACCCTCACCCCCGGCGCGACCCGGCTGGAAACGCTGGAAACGCTTTGGCGCACGGGCGCCCCGGCCCGGCTCGACCCCGCCTGCCGCCCCGCAATCGAGGCCGCCGCCGCCCGCGTGCGCGACGCCGCCGAAGGCGCGGCGGCGGTTTACGGCGTCAACACCGGCTTCGGCAAGCTCGCCTCGGTCAAGATCGCGGCCAGGGACACCGCGACGCTGCAGCGCAACCTGATCCTGTCGCATTGCTGCGGCGTGGGCGAGCCGCTGGATGAGGCCACCACCCGCCTGATGATGGTGCTGAAACTCCTTTCGCTCGGTCGCGGCGCCTCGGGCGTGCGGTGGGAGGTGATCGCCCTGATCGAGGCGATGCTCGCCGCCGGCGTCACCCCCGTGGTGCCCTCCCAGGGTTCGGTCGGCGCCTCGGGCGACCTCGCGCCGCTTGCCCACATGACCGCCGCGATGATCGGGCAGGGCGAGGCCATGTTCCGCGGCACCCGGATGCCCGGCGCCCAGGCACTGGCGGCGGCGGGGCTGGTGCCTGTCACCCTCGGCCCCAAGGAAGGGCTGGGGCTAATCAACGGCACGCAATTTTCCACCGCCTGCGCGCTGGCAGGGCTCTGGGGTGCCTGGCGCTGCGCGCAATCGGCGCTGGTCACCGCCTGCCTGTCCACCGATGCCATCATGGGCTCGGACGCGCCCTTGCAGGAGGAAATCCACGCCTTGCGCGGCCACCGCGGCCAGATCGCGGTGGCAGAGGCCATGCGCGGCCTGATGGCCGGCAGCCTCATCCGCGACAGCCACCGCGATGGCGATACCCGGGTGCAGGATCCCTATTGCATCCGCTGCGTGCCGCAGGTGAACGGCGCAGGCGTCGACCTGTTGCGCTTTGCCGCGCAAACCCTTGAAACCGAGGCGAATGCCGTCACCGACAACCCGCTTGTCACCGCGCGCGGCATCGTCTCGGGCGGCAACTTCCATGCCGAACCCGTGGCCTTCGCCGCCGACATCATCGCCCTGGCCCTAGCCGAAACCGGCGCCATCGCGCAGCGCCGCGTCGCGCTGATGGTGGACCCCACGCTGTCCCACGACCTGCCGCCCTTCCTGACGCCCGATCCGGGCCTCAACTCCGGCCTGATGATCGCCGAGGTCACCACCGCCGCCCTGATGAGCGAGAACAAGCACCTCGCCCATCCTTGCAGCACCGACAGCACCCCCACCTCCGCCAATCAGGAGGATCACGTCTCGATGGCCGCGCACGGCGCGCGCCGCCTTGCGCGGATGGTGGACAACCTCGCCGTCATCCTCGGGGTCGAGGCGCTGTGCGCCGCGCAAGGCATCGAGTTCCGCGCGCCACTGCCCACCTCGCCCCGCCTGCAATCGGCGCTGGCCGCCATCCGCGCCGTCAGCCCCGCCGTCACCCAGGACCGCACCCTTGCCCCCGACATCGCCGCCGCGGCCGCCCTGGTCCGCAACGGCACCCTCGTCGCCGCCACCGGACTGGAGTTCGCGCTGTGATCATTTTCTGTCCGCAAATATCCTCGGGGGGTGAGGCCGCAGGCCGAGGGGGGCAGAAGGCCCCCCTGACCCGGGTGCAGCCATGACCCCGGTCGAGGTCACCCGCGGCACCGGCCCCGTCATCCTCGGCCTGCCGCATACCGGCACCTGGCTGCCCGAAGGCATCCGTGCCCGCCTGAACGCCCGCGGGCAAGAGCTCTCCGATACCGACTGGCATATCGAACGGCTCTACGACGGGCTTCTGCCCGACGCCACCACGGTGCGCGCCACCTTTCACCGCTACGTCATCGACGCCAACCGCCCGCCGGATGGCGCAAGCCTCTATCCTGGCCAGAACAGCACCGATCTGGTGCCCCTGACCGATTTCGACGGCGCCCCGATCTGGGACACCCCCCCGGATGCGGCCGACATCGCGCAGCGCCGGGCCGACTTCCACGCCCCCTACCACGCCGCCCTGACGGCCGAGATGGAACGGGTGCGCAGCTTGCACGGGGTGGCGATCCTGTACGATTGCCATTCGATCCGCAGCCATATCCCCTTCCTGTTCCCCGGCACGCTGCCCGATTTCAACATCGGCACCGCAGGCGGGGCCAGCTGCGACCCGCGGATCGAAGCTGCTGCGCTGGAAACCTGCGCAAATGCAACAGGTTACAGCCACATCCTCAACGGCCGCTTCAAGGGCGGCTGGACCACGCGCCATTACGGCCGCCCCGATCGGGGTTGGCACGCGATCCAGATGGAACTGGCGCAATCCACCCATCTGGAAACCGAATCCGCCCCTTATGCCTACTCGGCGCAAAAGGCCGCGCGCCTGCGCCCGATCCTTGCCGAAATCCTCAAGAAAATCGCCGCTTTGGCCCCCGTTCTGAAGGTGATGCCATGACCAGCCCCCGCCACAACATCCGCGACGTGTTCCCCCCCACCGGCCCCGAGATCAGCTGCAAGAGCTGGCTGACCGAGGCGCCCTTGCGGATGCTGATGAACAACCTGCACCCCGATGTGGCGGAAAATCCGCACGAACTGGTGGTCTATGGCGGCATCGGCCGCGCCGCACGCACCTGGGACGATTTCGACCGCATCGTGGCCACGCTGCGGGGCCTCAACGATGACGAAACCCTGCTGGTGCAGTCGGGCAAGCCGGTGGGCGTGTTCCGCACCCACAAGGATGCCCCGCGCGTGCTGATCGCCAACTCCAACCTCGTGCCGCACTGGGCAACGTGGGAGCATTTCAACGAACTGGATCGCAAGGGCCTGGCGATGTACGGCCAGATGACCGCCGGATCGTGGATTTACATTGGCACCCAAGGCATTGTGCAGGGAACCTACGAAACCTTTGCCGAGGCCGGGCGCCAGCATTACGGCGGCAACCTGAAAGGCCGCTGGATCCTGACCGGGGGCCTTGGCGGCATGGGCGGCGCGCAGCCCCTGGCCGCCGTGATGGCCGGCGCCTGCTGCCTGGCGGTAGAGGTGGACGAAACCCGCGCCGATTTCCGCATCCGCACCCGCTATTGCGATGCCAAGGCCCACAGCCTCGACGAAGCCCTTGCCATGATCGCCGATTGGGCGGCCAAGGGCGAGGCAAAGTCGGTCGCGCTGATCGGCAACGCGGCCGAGGTGTTCCCCGAACTGGTCGCCCGCATGAAGGCCGGTGGCCCCCGCCCCGACATCGTCACCGACCAGACCAGCGCACATGACCCGCTGCACGGCTATTGCCCCGCGGGCTGGACGGTGGCGGAATGGCGGGCAAAGCAGGAAACCGACCCCGCTGCGGTGGAACGCGCCGCCCGCGCCAGCATGCGGGCGCATGTCGCCGCGATGGTGGATTTCTGGAATGCCGGGGTGCCGACGCTGGATTACGGCAACAACATCCGGCAGGTCGCCAAGGACGAAGGGCTGGAAAACGCCTTTGCCTTTCCCGGCTTTGTCCCCGCCTACATCCGCCCGCTGTTCTGCCGCGGGATCGGCCCGTTCCGCTGGGCCGCGCTGTCGGGCGACCCCGAGGATATCTACAAGACCGACCGGCGGATGAAGGAGCTGTTCCCCGACAACGCCCACCTGCACCGCTGGCTGGACATGGCCGCAGACCGCATCGCGTTCCAGGGCTTGCCCGCGCGCATCATGTGGATCGGCCTGGGCGACCGGCACCGGGCGGGCCTTGCCATCAACGAGATGGTGCGCAAGGGCGAGCTGAAGGCCCCGGTGGTGATCGGGCGCGATCACCTCGATTCGGGGTCCGTGGCCAGCCCCAACCGCGAAACCGAGGCGATGAAGGATGGCTCGGATGCCGTCAGCGACTGGCCGCTGCTCAATGCGCTGCTGAACTGTGCATCCGGCGCCACCTGGGTATCGCTGCACCACGGCGGCGGGGTGGGCATGGGCTACAGCCAGCACTCCGGCATGGTGATCTGCTGCGACGGGTCCGAAGATGCCGACCGGCGCATCGAGCGCGTGCTGTGGAACGACCCCGCCACCGGCGTCATGCGCCATGCCGATGCCGGCTATGACATCGCCATCGACTGCGCCCGCGAACATGGCTTGCATCTGCCGGGCATTCTGAAAAGCTGATAAAGTCTGCACATATCCAACAGGAAGGAGAGACCCATGAAAAGACGTGACTTCCTCGCCACCGCCGGTGTCGGCGCCGCGGCGGCCACCCTGGCCGCCCCGGCCATCGCACAAGGCACGATCAAGTGGCGCATGGTTTCGGCCTGGCCGCGCAACCTGCCGGGGCCGGGAGTGGCCGCGCAGATGCTGGCCGACCGCATCACCGCGCTGTCGGGCGGGCGGATTCAGGTGGAACTGTTCGCCGCTGGCGAGATCGTGCCCGGGCCGGGCGTGTTCGATGCCGTGGCCGAAGGCACGGCGGAAATCTATCATGCCGTTCCGGCCTACTGGGGGTCGAAATCCAAGGGCATCCTGCTGTTCGGCAGCCAGCCGCTGGGCCTGACGGCCATCGAGCAGCACGGCTGGATGCTGCACGGCGGCGGCCAGGCGCTGTATGACGAGATGTATGGCCGCTTCGGGCTCAAGCCCTTCCTGTGCGGCAACTCGGGCCCGCAATGGGCCGGCTGGTTCCGCAACGAGGTCAACAGCCTCGATGACCTCAAGGGCCTGAAATACCGCACGACGGGGCTCAATTCCGAAGTCTGCGCCAAGATCGGCATGGCGGTCGAGGCGATGTCGGGCCCGGCCATGTTCCAGGCGCTGCAATCGGGGGCGCTGGATGCGGGCGAATTCATCGGCCCGTGGTCGGACAGTGCCCTCGGGTTGCAGCAGGTCGCCAAGAACTATTACGGCCCCGGCGTGGGCGAGCCGTCCTCGGCCGAGGAATGCGCGGTGAATGCCAAGGCCTGGACCGACCTGCCGGACGATCTGAAGATGGCGGTCGAAAAGGCGGCCGAGAGCCTCTACAACCCGGTGCTGACCGAATACACCACCAAGCACGCGCTGGCCTTGCGCGAATTGACCACCCAGCACGGCGTCACGGTGCGCCAGCTGCCCGAGGATGTGATCGTGGCCATGGGCAATGCCATGGGCGAGGTCATTGCCGAACTGCGCGCCAGCAACGACGATCTGGTCAGGCGCATCACCGAAAGCTTCCTGGCCTATCGGCAGCTGATGGTGGAATACATGCCCCACGCCGACAGCGGGCAGATGATCGCCCGCGGCCTGAGCTACAACTACGGCGGCTGAGGCCGCGGGGCGGCGCGGGGGGGCCTCGTGCCGCCAACATTCCGGGGGGCAGACATGACCGCCATCGCCGATGCGCTGGACCGCATCAACCGCGCCGTCGGCGCCTTTGCCCTGTGGCTGTCGCTGGCCATGGTGCTGCTGCAATTCGCCATCGTGGTGATGCGCTATGCCTTCGGCTTCACCTCGATCTTCGTGAACGAGGCGGTGCTGTATCTGCACGCGTCGCTGTTCATGCTGGGGGCGGGGTACACGATGCTGGTGGGCGGGCATGTGCGGGTGGATATCTTTCATGCGAAGATGACCGATGCGGGCAAGGCGCGGGTGGACCTGGCCGGGCATGTGCTGCTGCTGTTCCCGGCGCTGGCGATGCTGCTGTGGTGGTCCTGGCCGATGGTCAGCCGGTCCTGGGCCATCTGGGAAGGGCCGATTTCGGTGGGCGGCATTCCGGCATCTTTCCTCTTGAAATCGCTGATCCCGGCCTATGCCGGGCTTCTGATGGTGCAAGGCGTCTCGGCGCTCTTGCGCGATGTGCTGCGGGCGAGGGCGGTGGCATGACCCTTCCCCTGGACCTTCTGATGTTCGCAGCCCTGATCGGGGCCATCCTGCTGGGCTATCCGGTGGCCTTCACCATCGCCGGGGTCGCCACGCTGTTCGCGGTGCTGGGCTGGGCGCTGGATGCGTTTTCCATGAACCTGATGGGCGCCCTGGGGCAGCGGTTCTTTGCGGTGCTGACCAACCCGGTGCTGACGGCGATTCCGCTGTTCGTCATCATGGGGGTGGTGCTGGAAAAATCCCGCATCGCCGGGGAGTTGCTGGAAACCATGGGCCGGCTGTTCGGCGCCATGCGCGGCGGGCTGGGCGTGTCGGTGGTGCTGGTGGGCGCGCTGCTGGCGGCATCGACCGGCATCGTCGGCGCCACCGTGGTGGCGATGGGCATGATCGCGCTGCCCGCGATGCTGCGAAACGGCTATTCGCCTTCGCTGGCCGCCGGAACGGTGGCCACCGCCGGCACGCTCGGGCAGATCATCCCGCCTTCGACGCTGCTGATCATCCTGGCCGAGGTGATGAGTTCGGCCTTTCAGCAGGCGCAATACAAGCAGGGCAAGTTTTCCATCGAGACGATTTCGGTGGGCCAGACCTTTGCCGCCGCCCTGGTGCCCGGGCTGGTGCTCGTGGCGGTCTATATCCTGTATATCCTTGCGCTGGCCTGGCTGCGGCCTTCGGTGGCACCGGCGATGCAGCACCGGACGGTGAAGCCCAGCCGGGGCGAGGTGTCGGGCGCGATCCTGCCCCCGGTCCTGCTGATCGTTGCGGTTCTGGGCTCGATCCTCGGCGGCATCGCCAGCCCGAACGAGGCCGCCAGCGTCGGTGCGGTGGGCGCGATCCTGCTGGCGGGGCTGCGGCAGGGGGCCTCGCGCGGGCTGGTGCTGGCCGGGGCGGGGGCGCTGGTGCTGCTGGCGGTGGCGGCAGGGCTGGCGCCGGTGCGCTTGCAGCGGTCGGATGCCGGGGCAGGGGCCTTTGCGCTGGCGGCCCTGTATGGCGGGCTGGGGCTGGTGGCGCTGGCGGCGATTGCCGCCTGCCTGCGGGCGCTGTTTGCCCGCGGCATCATGGTGCCCGCGATGGCGCAGACGATGGTGGTGACATCCATGATCTTTGCCACCATCCTGATGGCATCGTTCTTTTCGCTGGTCTTTGTGGGGCTGGGGGGCGAACACCGGGTTGCCGCGATCCTGACCGCGCTGCCGGGGGGGGCTACAGGGGCGCTGGTCTTTGCCATGGCCTTCGTGTTCGTCCTGGGGTTCTTCCTCGATTTCGTGGAAATCTCGGTGATTCTGCTGCCGCTGCTGATCCCGCCCTTGATCCTGATGGGGCACGATCCGATCTGGCTGGCGGTGTTGCTGGCGGTGAACCTGCAAACCAGTTTCCTGACCCCGCCGTTCGGCTTTTCGCTGTTCTACCTGCGCGGGGCGGCGCCCGCGGAAGTGACCACCGGCATGATCTATCGCGGGGTTGCACCCTATATCGTCTTGCAGCTGGCGGTGATGGCGCTGATCTGGCTGGCCCCCGGCATCGCCACCTGGCTGCCGCGCGCGGTGTTCTGAACGCAGCAGCCGTGGCGGGCGCGGAAGCGGGGGGGGTCACACCCCCCGGCGCCCATCGGTTCTCGAACCGATGGCGAACACGATGGGCGCCCCGTGGGATATTTGGAGACAGAAAATGAAGGCGGGTGCGCTGCCTCAGTCCAGTTCCACCAGTAGATCCTTGGCCTCGACGCCCGCGCCGGGGCTGACGTGGACAGCCTTGACCGTGCCGGCGCGGTCGGCGTGCAGGCCGGTTTCCATCTTCATCGCCTCGATGGTCACCAGAAGGTCGCCGGGCTTCACCTTTTGCCCGACCGTCACCGCGACCGAGGCGATGGAGCCGGGCATCGGCGCGCCGACATGCGCCGGGTTGCCGTCGGTGGCCTTGGGGCGGCGGGCGGTGGCGGATTTCACGCTGCGGTTGGGCACCCGGATCACCCGCGGCTGGCCGTTGAGTTCGAAGAACACCCGCACCTCGCCATCGTCGGTGGTTTCCCCCACCGTCTGCAGGCGGATTTCCAGCGTCTTGCCGGGGTCGATTTCGGCGGTGATCTCCTCGCCAGGTTCCATGCCGTAAAAGAAGGTGCGCGTGGGCAGGGTGCGCACCGGGCCATAAGTCGCATGGCGGGCGCGATAATCGAGAAACACCTTGGGATACATCAGGTAGCCGCACAGGTCTTCGTCGTCGATGGTCTCGAGCTCGGCATCCTCGCCGGCCATCGCGCGCACCTTTGCCAGCAGGTCGGCGCGCGTCGCCTCCAGGTCCACGGGGGCCGCGTGCAGGCCGGGGCGGTCGGTAAAGGGCTTTTCGCCTTTCAGCACCTTGGCCTGCAAGGCCGCCGGCCAGCCGCCGGGGGGCTGGCCCAGATTGCCCTTCATCATGTCCACGACCGAGTCGGGGAAGGCCACTTCGGTATCGGGGTCTTCGACCTGGGCGCGGGTCAGCCCTTGCGCCACCATCATCAGCGCCATGTCGCCCACCACCTTCGACGACGGCGTGACCTTGACGATGTCGCCGAACATCCGGTTCACCTCGGCATAGGTGCGGGCGACTTCGGGCCAGCGGGATTCGAGGCCGAGGCTGCGCGCTTGCGCCTTGAGGTTGGTGAACTGCCCGCCCGGCATCTCGTGCAGGTAGACCTCGGAACTGGGCGCCTGCATCCCGGATTCGAAGGCGGCGTAATGGGCGCGCACCTCGTCCCAGTAATCGGAAATCGCCCGGATCGCAGCCATGTCGAGGCCGGTGTCGCGCTCCGACCCCTTCAGCGCGGCAACCACGGTGCCCAGGGTGGCCTGGCTGGTGTTGCCCGACAGCGCATCCATCGCGCAATCGACCGCATCCACCCCGGCCTCGGCCGCAGCGAGGATGGTGCCGCTGGCGATGCCGGCGGTGTCGTGGGTGTGCAGATGCACGGGCAGGCCGGTTTCGTCCTTCAGCGCCTTGACCAGCACGCGGGCGGCCGCGGGTTTCAGCAACCCGGCCATGTCCTTCAGCCCCAGCACATGGGCGCCGGCGGCCCGAAGCTCCCTGGCCATCGAGACGTAGTATTTCAGGTCGTATTTGCTGCGGTCCGGGTCCAGCAGGTCGCCGGTGTAGCAGACGGTGCCTTCGCAGATTTTCCCGGCCTCTTGCACCGCGTCCATCGCCACGCGCATGTTTTCCACCCAGTTGAGGCTGTCGAACACGCGGAACACATCCACCCCGGTTTCGGCGGCCTGTTTCACGAAGGCGCGCACGACATTGTCGGGGTAATTGGTGTAGCCCACCCCGTTCGCCCCGCGCAGCAGCATCTGCAACAGCAGGTTGGGCATGGCCGCGCGCAGGTCGCGCAGGCGCTGCCAGGGGCATTCCTGCAGGAATCGGTAGGCGACGTCGAAGGTCGCGCCGCCCCAGCATTCCACGCTGAACAGACCCGGCAGGTTGGCGGCATAGGCCGGGGCCACGCGGATCATGTCCAGGCTGCGCATCCGGGTGGCCAGCAGGCTCTGGTGCCCGTCGCGCATGGTGGTGTCGGTGACGAGGACGCGGGTTTGCGCCAGCATCCAGTCGGCCACGCCTTTCGGCCCAAGTTCCCGCAGCAGGTCGGCGGTGCCGGCAGGGGGCGGTTCGGGCGCCACCTTGGGCGCACGGGGGGCGCGTGCCTCGGCCGGTTTCGGGCGGCCGGCGGTTTCGGGATGCCCGTTCACCGTGATGTCGGCGATGTAGGTCAGGATCTTGGTCGCCCGGTCGCGGCGGCGCTTGAACTGGAACAGCTCGGGCGTCGTGTCGATGAACTTGGTGTGGTATTCGTTCGACAGGAACGTGGGGTGCTTCAGCAGGTTCTCGACGAAGGCGATATTGGTCGCCACGCCGCGGATGCGGAATTCGCGCAAGGCGCGGTCCATCCGGGCGATCGCCATTTCCGGCGTCGGTGCCCAGGCGGTGACCTTTTCCAGCAGGCTGTCGTAATAGCGGGTGATGACCGCGCCGGAATAGGCCGTGCCGCCGTCGAGCCGGATGCCCATGCCGGTGGCGCCGCGATAGGCGGTGATGCGGCCGTAATCGGGGATGAAGTTGTTCTGCGGGTCTTCGGTCGTCACCCGGCACTGGATGGCATGGCCGTTCAGGTGCACATCGGCCTGTGTCGCCGCCCCGGTCGCCTGCGCCAGGGTGGCGCCTTCGGCAATCAGGATCTGGGCGCGCACGATGTCGATGCCGGTGACCTCCTCGGTCACGGTGTGTTCGACCTGCACGCGGGGGTTCACCTCGATGAAGTAGAAGGCGCCGGTTTCCATATCCATCAGGAATTCGACCGTGCCCGCATTGCGATAGCCGACGGCGCGGCCGATCTTGAGGCCGAGTTCGCAGATTTCCGCGCGCTGCGCCTCCGACAGATAGGGGGCAGGGGCGCGTTCCACGACCTTCTGGTTGCGCCGTTGCACCGAACAGTCGCGTTCGTACAGGTGGTAAAGCCCACCGTGGCTGTCGCCGAGGATCTGCACCTCGACATGGCGGGCGCGCTGGATCATCTTTTCCAGATACCCTTCGCCATTGCCGAAGGCGGCTTCGGCCTCGCGCCGGCCTTCGCGGACCTTGGATTCAAGCTCGTCCGGCGACAGGATCGGGCGCATGCCGCGCCCGCCGCCGCCCCAGCTGGCCTTCAGCATCATCGGAAAGCCGATCTCGGCCGCCATCCGGCGCACTTCGGCCATGTCGTCGCCCAGCACCTCGGTCGCCGGAATCACCGGCACACCGGCGGCCATCGCCACGCGCCGGGCGCTGGCCTTGTCGCCGAGCGCGCGCATGGTCTCGGCCGTGGGGCCGATGAAGGCGATGCCGTTGGCCACGCAAGCCTCGACGAATTCGGGGTTTTCCGACAAGAGGCCATAGCCGGGGTGGATGGCGTCGGCGCCCGACAGCTTGGCCACCCGGATGATTTCGGGGATCGACAGATAGGCCCCCACCGGCGACAGCCCCTCGCCGATGCGGTAAGCCTCGTCCGCCTTGAAGCGGTGCAGGCCCAGCTTGTCCTCCTCGGCGAACACGGCGACGGTGCGCTTGCCCAGTTCGTTGGCGGCGCGCATCACGCGGATGGCGATTTCGCCGCGGTTGGCGATCAGGATTTTCTTGAACTCGGCCATGAAGGAACCTCCCCGGCAGCGTGGCGTTGCCGGCGACACTAGCGATGCTGCGATGCGGCGCAAGAGACTTGTCACATTTCGGCAAGGTTTTCGCTTGCGCCGCGCCTTGGCGGGCCAAGGTCTGGTGTAGCAAAGTGCACCGGCTGTGATAGCCTGCCGCACAGCTGTCGCAGCCTGCATCAGAGTTGCCGGGTGCTGCCTTGTCGAACGGCGGTCGAGCCTTTTTCGTTTCCTCCCTTCAATGGAGACATTCATGCAACCCGACCTGATGCAAGCACCGGCCACCGTTGGCCCGGACGGCGCTGTATCGTTGAGCGAAAACCCCGGGCCCGAAGCCCTGGCCGCGCTGCTGCCCTGGCCCGAACCGGGGTTGGCGCGCCTTGAGCCGGCAAGCGAGCCGGAGCGGCTTCGCAGCCAGTCCGAGCCGGTCGTGACGGTTCTGGCCGCCCGCCGGCTGGTGGCCGCCGACCCGGCCGATCTTCGCGTCGCGTCGCCCGAGGCATCGCCGGCGCGGGCTGCAACCTGCGCCGAAGACGTCACGGACCTTGCCGGCGCCGCGTTGACCGCCTTTCCGGGCAAGCGGTTCGACGCGGCCGCAACGGCCATCGAACGCAATTTCGCGCCTGCCGACCCGTTGTTCGGCAATCAATGGCACCTGCTCAATACCGGCCAGAACGGCGCCGTGCCGGGGGTGGACATCAATGTCACCCGCGTCTGGGACGAATTTACCGGCCGCGGCGTCACCGTCGGCATCTGGGACGACGGCATCGAATACACGCACCCCGATCTGATCGGCAGTTACGACCCCGGCCTGCACATCCTCATCAACGGCACCCCGCACGACCCGTTTCCCGCAAGCATCGATTCCAATCACGGCACCGCCGTGGCAGGGCTGATCGCGGCAGCCAACAACGGCATCGGCGGGGTCGGCGTGGCCTTCGGCGCCACCATCGCCGGGGTCGACATGTTCTTCGACCTGCCGACCGATGAGGAATATTACGAATCCTTCACCCGGCTGAACATGTTCGACATCACGAACCACAGCTGGGGCTATACCAAGGCGTTCGACAACAATATCCTGAACCCGGATTCGGCCGCCTTTTTCGTCGGTTGGAAGGACAGTGTCATCACCGGGCGCGGCGGGCTGGGTACGATCAACGTGACCTCGGCCGGCAACAACCGCCTGCAAGGCCGCGACGCCAACGATTCCAGCAAGAACGCGATGATCGAGACCATCGTGGTGGCGGCCGTCAGCCATGACGGTTATGTCGCGCGCTATTCCACGCCCGGCGCATCGGTGCTGATCGGCTCCACCTCGAACGGTGCCGCCGGCGCCGGGATATGGACCACCGACATCACCGGCAGCCTGGGCTACAACGACGGTTCGAACCAGCCGCTGCTGGGCGACGCCGATTATACAAGCCTGTTCGGCGGCACCTCGGCAGCGTCGCCGATTGCCGCAGGCGTGGTCGCGCTGATGCTGGAAGCCAACCCCGACCTCGGCTGGCGCGATGTGCAGACCATCCTGGCCGCCACGGCGCGGCACACCGGGTCGGCGATCAGAGCCGCGCCCACGGGGACCGAGCTTTACGCCTGGGCCGTGAACGGTGCGCGCACCTGGAACGGCGGTGGGATGCATTTTTCCAACGACTACGGCTTTGGCCTGATCGACGCGCTTGCGGCGGTCCGGCTGGCGCAAAGCTGGAAGCTGCAAAGCACCTCGGCCAACTGGAAGCAGGAGGTGGCCGCGACCTGGACCGGGGACATGGTGATTCCCGACGACAACATCGCCGGCGTCAGCTTCGATCTGAACGTGACCGAGGACATGGCGCTGGAACATGTCGAGCTGAAGCTGACCTGGCAGACCGGCACCGCCTTTACCGGCGACTACCTGATTACCCTGACCTCGCCCGATGGCACGACCTCCTACCTGTCGCGCCCGAGGAACGATGGCTATTCCGCGACCTGGAGCTGGGTCTTCATGTCGAACCAGTTCCGCGGCGAAACCAGCGTGGGCACCTGGACGGTGCATATCTCCGACCGCTGGCTCATGGAGGAATCGTCGATCATCGGGGCCGAACTGACCCTGAGCGGCGCGGAAAAATCGGTCGACGACATCTGGATCTTCACCAATGCCTACAGCGACCTCGCCGGCGGGGCCTTCGGCCATGCCACCGCGCTGGCCGATACCAACGGCGGGCAAGACACGCTGAATGCCGCCGCCGTGTCCGCGGCAACGCGCATCGACCTGAGCACGGGCACCGGCCAGATCGACGGCGTGGCTGTCACGCTTCAGGGGTTCGAGCATGCGATCGGCGGCGATGGCAACGACACGCTGATCGGCGATGCGCAGGACAACATCCTGCAAGGCGCGCGCGGCAACGACCGGATCGAAGGGCAGGGCGGCGCCGACCGGCTGGGCGGCGGGCAAGGCAACGACACGCTGGATGGCGGCGACGGCGGCGACCAGCTGGTCGGGCATGTCGGCAACGACCGGCTGTTCGGGGGCAACGGGGACGACACCTTGCAAGGCGGCATCGGCCACGACCGGATTCGGGGCGGCAATGGCAACGACCTTGTGCAGGGGGCGCAGGGCAACGACCTAGTCTTTGGCGGCAGCGGCAACGACACGCTGTATGGCGGCGCCGGCGCCGATACGCTGTTCGGCGGCGCGGGTCAGGACTGGCTTTACGATGGGGATGGGGCCGATCAGCTTTACGGTGGCGCGGGGGCCGATGTCTTTGCCTTGTCCACCGACGCTGCGCAGGACCGCATCCTCGACTTCGAACTCGGCAAGGACCGCCTGCTCATCATCGGTTACAACTTCGGCGACTTCAGTTTTGCCGACAACGGCCCGGGGTCGGTGCTGATCGGCTATGGCGCCGACCTGCTGCAGGTGGATGCCCTGGCCGGAGCGCTGACGGCAGCCAGCTTTGACGAAAGCGTGTTCATCTTCGTCTGACCCGAGACAAGGCTGCGCGACGCAAGGCCCGCAAAAGCAGACGCCCCGCCCTGTCGTCCGGGGCGGGGCGCGATGGCGGGGCGGATCAGCCGCGGATCACTTGGGGATCTCGCCCTTGATGCCTTCGACGTAGAACATCATGCCGGCCAGGGTGCCGTCATCGGCCACTTCGCCCTCCTTCAGCCAGGCCGAGCCGTCCTGCTTGTTGATCGGGCCGGTGAAGGGGTGGTAGGTGCCGGCGGTGATGGCGGCGATCATCGCTTCGGCTTCGGCCTTGACCTCGGCGGGGACGGCATCGGTGATCTCGCCGATCTGCACTTCGCCGCCCGGCATGCCTTCCCAGCTTGCGGCCTGTTCCCACTTGCCTTCCAGCAGCAGACCGACGCGCTTGACGTAGTAGGGCGCCCAGTTGTCGATGATCGAGGCGACGCGCGGGCTGGGCTTGTAGGCGGCCATGTCCGACGCCTGGCCGAAGCCGATCACGTTGCCGGCCTTGGCCGCCTCGGCCAGCGGGGCGGTGCTGTCGGTATGGGCGGCGATCACGTCGACGCCCTGTTCGATCAGCGCCTTGGCGGCATCGGCCTCTTTCGCCGGGTCGAACCAGGTATAGGCCCAGACGACCGACAGTTCGACCGCCGGGTTGGCCTTGCGGGCGTGCAGGAAATAGCTGTTGATGCCCTGGATCACCTCGGGGATCGGATACGAGCCGATGTAGCCGATCTTGTTCGACCTGGTCATCTTGCCGGCGATGTGGCCGATCACGGCGCGGCCTTCGTAGAAGCGCGCGTCATAGGTGGCGACGTTCGGATGTTCGCGCTTGAAGCCGGTGGCATGTTCGAACTTCACGTTCGGGAACTTGGCCGCAACCGTGTTGGTCGGGTCCATGTAGCCGAACGAGGTGGTGAAGATGATGTTGCAGCCCGACAGCGCCATCTGCGTCAGCACGCGTTCGGCGTCGGCGCCTTCGGGCACCGATTCCTGCCAGGCGATTTCCACCTTGTCGCCGTAGGCCTCTTTCACCGCCAGCGCGCCCTGATGGTGCTGGTAGGTCCAGCCGCCGTCGCCGATCGGCCCGACATAGACGAAGCACGCCTTGGCCTTGTCCAGCGCCTGCGCGCTTGCCATGCCGCCAAAGGCCAGCGCCGCCGCCAGTGCGGCCGTTGCAAGCAGTGTTCTGCGGATCATGTGGTCGTCTCCCTGTTGCTGCGGGTTCGTTCCCGCCGTTGTCCGGGGTTTTCCCCGTATCGTCAATGCGTCGCGTGGAAACTGCGCCCCAGCGCCGCCGGGGCGCCGGCCGCGCGCCTGCCCCGCGCCGAGATCAGCACAAGCACGACGATCGTGATGACATAAGGCGACATTGCCAGGTATTCGACCGGCACTTTCGCGCCCGCTGCCTGAAGATTGAGCTGCAGCACCGTGATGCCGCCGAACAACCAGGCGCCCAGCAAAAGCCGCCCTGGCCGCCAGCTGGCGAACACCACCAGCGCCAGCGCGATCCAGCCTGCGCCCGAGGTCATGCCTTCGGTCCACATCGGCACGCGCACGAGGCTGAGGTATGCGCCGCCCAGGCCCGCCATCGCCCCGCCGAACAGGATCGCCAGCACCCGGATGCGCACCACCTTGTAGCCGAGCGCATGGGCGGCATCGTGGTTTTCGCCCACCGCGCGCAGCACCAGCCCCGCGCGCGTACGGTTCAGCGCCCACCACAGCCCCGGCACCGCCAGCAGCGCCAGATACACCATCGCATCGTGGCGCAGCAGCACGGTTCCCACCACCGGCAGCTCCGACAGCGGGCCAAAGCCCAGCGGCGCCACCGCCGGCGGCTTGATCCCCACGTAGCCCTGGCCGATCAGCGCCGAAAAACCCAGGCCGAACAGCGTCAGCGCAAGGCCCGTCGCCACCTGGTTGGCCAGCAGGTATTGCGTCAGCAACGCGAACACCAGCGAAAGCCCCGCGCCCCCCGCCGCCCCCGCGGCAAAGCCCAGCACCGGGCTGCCGGTGCCGACCGCCACCGCAAAGCCGCAGATCGCGCCCACGATCATCATGCCTTCGACGCCCAGGTTCAGCACCCCGGCCTTTTCCACCACCAACTCGCCCAGACCCGCCAGCAGGATCGGCGTCGCCGCCACGATCAGCGAGGCGAACAGCACCGCCGGGTTGATTGCGCTCAGGTCCATGTCAGGCCACCTCGGGCCGGCGCAACCGCAGCCGGTAGTTGGAGGTCAGGTCGAAAGCCAGCAGAAAGAACAGCAGCATCCCCTGAAAAGCCTGGATGCTGGCCTTGGGCAACCCCAGCATGAATTGCGCCAGTTCCCCGCCGATATAGGTCAGCGCCATCAGCAGCCCCGCCAGCAGGATGCCCACCGGGTTGAGCCGCCCGAGAAACGCCACGATGATCGCCGTAAAGCCGTAGCCGCTGGCAAAGTCGATCGAGATCTTGCCCGAGGGGCCCGCCACCTCGAACATCCCCGCCATCCCCGCCAGCACGCCCGAGACGCCCAGGCAGGTCAGCACCAGCCCGGCGGACGACACGCCGGCAAACCGCGCCGCGCGCGGTGCCTGGCCGGCCAGTTTGATGTGAAAGCCCAGGATGTGCCGTTGCAGCAGCACGAAGGCGGTGATGACGGCGACAAAGGCCGCGACCACCCCCCAGTGCATCCCGGTGCCGGCGATCAGTTCGGGGTTCGACGCGGCCGGATACTGCGAAAGGTTCCGGCTGCCGGGAAAGCCGCCGCCATCGGGGTTGCGCAGCACCCCCAGCGCCATCGAGGCCAGCAGCGCCTGCGCCACGTAAACCAGCAGCAGCGACACCAGGATTTCCGAGGTGTTGAACCGCGTGCGCAGCACCGCCGGGATCATCGCCCAGACAAACCCGCCCAAGGCCCCCGCCGCCACCATCAGCGGAAAGATGTACCACCCCGCCGCAGGGTAGAAGGCCAGCCCCACCGCCGCGCCGCAGATCGCCCCGATGATGTACTGCCCCTCGGCGCCGATGTTCCAGACCCCGGCGCGGAACCCGAGGCTCAGCCCCACCGCAATCAGGATCAGCGGCCCGGCCTTGACCAGCAGCTGCGGGCGCGAATAGCCCGAGAACTGCGGGTGAAACAGCGGATCCCAGAAGATGGTGCGGATCGCCTCGAACGGATCCTTGCCCAAGGCGGCAAACATCAGCCCCCCCGCCACCATCGTGGCCAGCACCGCCAGAACCGGGGTGGCGGCGGTCCAGAACCGCGAAGGCGTGGGGCGTTTTTCCAGCCGGATCATGCGCTTGCACCCTGTTCCCGATGGTGGTGATGGGCCACATCCATGCCGTGCGCGCCCCCCATCATCAAGCCGATCTGGTCCACCGTCAGCCCTTGCGCGGGGCGGGGCGGCGTCAGCCGGCCGCCGTTCAGCGCGGCGAAACTGTCGGCGATTTCCAGCAACTCGTCCAGATCCTGGCTGATTGCCACCACCGCCGCCCCCTGTGCCGCCAGATCCAGCAGCGCCTGCCGGATGGCTGCGGCCGCCGCCGCATCCACGCCCCAGGTCGGCTGGTTCACCACGATCACCGAGGGGTCTTGCAGGATTTCCCGCCCGATCACGTATTTCTGCAGGTTGCCGCCCGAAAGCGCCCGCGCCGCAACATGCGTGCCGGGGGTGCGCACATCGAAATCGCGGACGATCTGCTGCGCAAAGCCTTCGACCGCCGCCCAGTCGATGAAGCCGCTGGTCAGAAAGCCCTTGCGCACATGCGCCGACAGCAGGGCATTTTCCGTCAGGCTCATGTCGGGGGCGGCGGCGTGGCCAAGCCTTTCTTCGGGCGCGGCCACCAGCCCCAGCGCGCGCCGTTCATTGGGGCCAAGGTGGCCGACCGGCACGCCGTCGATCTGCACCGCCTGCGGCGGCGAGGCCAGTTCGCCCGACAGGGCCAGCAGCAGTTCGTCCTGCCCGTTGCCGGCCACCCCGGCGATGCCCAGCACCTCGCCGCGCCGCAAGGTGAAAGAGACGTCGTGCAACGCCGTGCCGAAGGGGTTCGGCGAGGCGACCGACAGCCCCTGCACCTGCAAGGCCACCGCCCCCGGCGCCTTCTGCGCCCGTGCCGGCGGGGTCAGCACCTGGCCCACCATCAGTTCCGCCATCTCGCGCGCGGTGCGCTCGCGCGGGGTGCAGGTGGCCACCACCTTGCCGCGCCGCAGGATCGTGGCCTCGTCGCAGAGGCTGCGGATTTCCTCGAGCTTGTGCGAGATGTAAAGGATCGCCGTGCCCTCGGCCGACAACTGCCGCAGCGTCTGGAACAGGATGCCGACCTCTTGCGGGGTCAGAACCGAGGTCGGCTCGTCCATGATCAGCAGCTCGGGATCCTGCAGCAGGCAGCGGATGATCTCGACCCGCTGCCGCTCGCCGGCCGACAGGTCGCCGACCAGCTTCCCGGGGTCGAGCGGCAGGCCGTATTCCAGCGACACGGCGCGGATGCGTTCGGCCAGTTGCCGCATCGGCGGCGGGTTTTCCATGCCCAAGGCCACGTTTTCGGCGACATCCAGCGCCTCGAACAGGCTGAAATGCTGAAATACCATCGCCACGCCCTGCGCCCGCGCCTCGGAGGGCTTGGCCGGCGCGTAGGCCCCCCCCCGCAGCGACATGTGCCCCGAATCGGGGCGCACAAGACCGTAGATCATCTTGACGAGGGTCGATTTCCCGGCGCCGTTTTCCCCCAGCAGGGCATGAACCTCGCCGGGCTGGATCGCAAAGGAAACGTCCGCGTTGGCCACGACCCCCGGATAGGCCTTGGTCAACCCCTCGATCTTCAGCAACGGCACGGTCATGCAAGGGCCTTTCGTGTCAGGGCAGGGGCGGCGCGCATCAGTTCGGACGCAACCCCGATGGCAATGGCCTGCGGATGCTTGCCAAGGCCCGGATCGCCGATCGGGCAGACGATCCTTGCCACATCCGCCGGGGCATGGCCAAGCGCCGAAAGCCTCGACCGGAACCGCGCCCATTTCGTCGCCGACCCGATCAGCCCGCAACCGGCGAAACCGTGCTGCAAGAGCCGGTGGCAAAGCTCGAGGTCCAGCGCATGCGAATAGGTCAGGATCAGATGCTCGGCATCGGCGGGCGCCTCGGGCACCAGCGCGCCCGGGTCGGCGGAAATGCGCGGCACGACACCGGGGGGGATGTCGGCCGGAAAGCGGTCGGCGGCGGTATCGACCCAGGTCAGCGCAAAGCCCGGCAGCGGCGCCAGCACCGCCACCAGCGCCCGACCCACATGCCCTGCCCCCCAGATCCACAGCTTGCGGGCGGGCAGCGCCAGGGGCTCCAGCAACCAGCCGTCGGCCAGCGTCACCGCCGGCACCGCGCCGCGGTCGCGCGCCCGCGCCAGCGCACGGGCAATCGCCAGCGGCACCGGCGCCGCACCGGCAACCCGGCGCAGCACGCAGCCGTCCCGCAGCTCCAGCGCCGCCAGCGCCGGCGCATCGAACACTTCGGTCGCCAGCGTCACCGCCCCCCCGCAGCACTGGCCCAGTTCGGGCCCCAGCGCGTGGCGCGTGACGCATGCACCGCCCGCGCCCAGCAAGGCGCGCGCCGCCTGCGCCGCCTGCCATTCCAGCGCCCCGCCGCCGATGGTGCCCGACTGGCCGCCTTGCCACACCAGCATGGCCGCCCCTGCCTCGCGCGGGGACGACCCGGCAAAGCCCGCGATCACCACCCGCGCCACGCGGCCCTGCGCCGCAACCGCCGCCGCCAGCGCGGCCCGGTCAAACATCGCGGCCCTGCTGGCGGCGCACCGCGCGCAAGACCCGTTCGGCGGTGGCCGGCCCGTTCAGGTCGGGGTAGACCGACCCGTCGCCGCAAGCCGCCACCGCATCCGACAGCGCCATCAACGCCGAAATCCCCAGCATGAAGGGCGGCTCGCCCACCGCCTTGGAACGGTGGATCGTCGGTTCGGGGTTGGGCTGGTTGTAAAGCGCCACGTTGAACACTTCGGGCCGGTCGGCAAAGGCGGGGATCTTGTAGGTGCTGGGCGCATGGGTGCGCAAGGCACCCTTGTCGTCCCAGACCAGTTCCTCGGTCGTCAGCCATCCCGCGCCTTGCACATAGCCGCCTTCGACCTGCCCGATGTCCAGCGCCGGGTTCAGCGAGGCGCCGGTATCGTGCAGGATATCGGCACGCAGGATGCGGTTTTCGCCGGTCAGCGTGTCGATCACCACTTCGGTCACCGCAGCGCCATAGGCGAAATACAGGAAAGGCCGCCCGCGCCCGCGGGTCCGGTCCCAGCGGATGTCGGGCGTGCGGTAAAACCCGGTGGCCGACAGCGCGACGCGCCCCTGGTAACACAGGCTGGCCGCTTCGGCGAAGGCGTAGTCGCCGGCCCCCGCCCGCACCCGCCCATCGGCAAAGACCACCGCCTCGGGCGCCACCTGATGCAGTTGCGCCAGATGCGCCGCCATCCGCCCGCGGATCTCGGCACAAGCAGCCTGCACCGCCATGCCGTTCAGGTCCGACCCCGAGGATGCCGCGGTGGCGCTGGTGTTGGGCACCTTGGCCGTGTCGGTCGCGGTGATCCGCACCGCCGCCATGTCCACCCCGAACTCCGTCGCGGCCACCTGCGCGACCTTCTGGAACAGGCCCTGGCCCATCTCGGTGCCGCCGTGGTTCAGGTGGATCGACCCGTCCTGATACACATGCACCAGCGCACCGGCCTGGTTCAGATGCGTCAGCGTGAAGGAAATGCCGAACATCACCGGCGTCAGCGCGATACCCCGCTTCAGCACCGGGTGGCGGGCGTTCCAGTCCCGCACCGCCGCCCGCCGCGCGACATACTCCGACGAGGCTTCCAGCCGCGCCACCAGATCGTGCAGCACATAGCCGCGCACCGGCTGGCCGTAATGGGTGGTCTGCGCGCCCTCCATTTTCTGTCCGGAAATATCCCGGGGGGTCCGGGGGGCAGCGCCCCCCGGGGCTGCCGCGGGCGCCGCATAGAAGTTCGCGCGCCGCACCTCCAGCGGGTCGCGGCCCAGGGCATGGGCGATGTGATCCATCACCCGCTCGATCCCGGCCACGCCTTGCGGCCCGCCGAACCCGCGAAACGCGGTGGCGCTTTGGGTGTTGGTGCGCAGCCGGTGGCTTTCGATGCGGACATGCGGCAGGTGATAGGCGTTGCCTGCGTGCAGCATGGCGCGGTCCGCGACCGGATGGGTCAGGTCCAGCGCCCAGCCGGCCCGGGTGTAATGCGTGAATTCCACCCCCGACAGCCGCCCGTCATCGTCGAAGCCCGCGCGATAGTCGATGCGGAAGTCGTGGCGCTTGCCGGTGACCATCATGTCGTCGTCGCGGTCGTAGCGCATCTTGCACGGCCGCCCCGTCGCGCGAGCCGCGACGGCGCAGGCCACCGCCAGGTGGTTGCCCTGGCTTTCCTTGCCGCCGAAGCCGCCGCCCATGCGCCGGCACTCGACCCGCACCGCATGCATCGGCAGGCCGATGGCCTCGGCCACCTTGTGCTGGATCTCGGTCGGATGCTGGGTCGAGGACATGACATGCATGTCCCCCGCCTCGCCGGGGATGGCCAGCGCCGCCTGGCCTTCGAGGTAAAAATGTTCCTGCCCGCCCAGTTCCAGCCGGCCCTCGATCACATGCGGCGCCCGCGCCAGCGCGGCGGCGGCATCGCCCATCGTCCAGACCACCGGCGGCCCGAAGCGGCTGTCCGCCGCCAGCGCCTGTTCGACCGTCAGGATCGCGGGCCGTTCGGCATAGCGCACCCTGGCCAGGCGGGCGGCGCGGCGGGCGGCAAGGTGGCTGGTCGCCACCACCAGGAACATCGGCTGCCCGAGGAAATGCACCACGCCATCGGCCAGCACCGGTTCGTCATGCGCCGAAGGCGAGGCGTCGTTGGCAAAGGGCATGTCGGCGGCCGTCAGCACCGCCACCACCCCGGGTGCGGCGCGCACCGCGGCCAGATCCATCGCCACGATTTCGGCATGGGCCACGGTGGAAAGCCCGAAGGCCAGATGCAGCGCATTGGCCGGCAGCGGCACATCGTCCAGATAGCGCGCCTGGCCGGTCACATGCAGCGGTCCGGAATCGTGGGCCAGGGGTTTTGCCACGCTCATGCCCGCACCTCCAGAACGCTGGTGGCCGCTCCGGCCGTTTCGAGAAAACAGCGCCGGATCATGCCGCGCGCCGCCTCCATCCGGTAGCCGGCCGAGGCGCGCATGTCGGAAAGCGGGGTGAAATCCTGTGCCAGGGCGGTGCAGGCCGCCTCGATGGTCTTCTCGTTCCACGCCGCGCCCAGCAGCGCCGCTTCGGCTTGGATCGCACGCTTCGGCGTTCCGGCCATGCCGCCGAAGGCGATGCGCGCGCTTGTCACACGCCCATCCGCGACCGAAATGTTCAAGGCGCCGCAGACCGCGGAAATGTCCTGGTCGAAACGCTTGGAAAGCTTGTAGCAGCGCAAGCTATCGGGCTGGCGCGGGATGCTGACGGCCTCGACGAATTCGCCGGGCGCGCGGTCCTGCTTGCCGTAGGCGAGGAAGAAGGACTCGAGCGGGATCGACCGCCGGGCATCGCCGCGGCGCAGGTGCAACGTGGCCCCCAGCGCGATCAGCGCCGGCGGGGCATCGCCGATCGGGCTGCCATTGGCGATGTTGCCGCCGATGGTGGCGGCGTTGCGCACCTGTTCGCTGGCATAGCGGCGCAGAAGCCCGGCAAAGGAGGGGTGATGCGGCGCGATCGCGCGGCGCAACTCGGCGATGGTGGTGGCCGCACCGATGCGGATTTCGCCGTCCGAAACCGTGACGCCGCGCAGATCCTCGACCCCGGCGACGAAGGCCACCGGGCCCAGATCGCGCAGGCCCTTGGTGACCCAGAGCCCGACATCCGTCGCGCCTGCGACCAGCCGGCCTTGCGGATGGGCAAGATACCAGGCGGCGAGCTCGTCGGCGCTGCGCGGCAGGAAGGCAGGGGGGCTGTCTGCCCCCCTCTGGCCCGTGCCGGGCCATTCACCCCCCGAGGATATTTCGGTCAAGGTGAAAAGGGCGGCGGAATCGTCGATCCAGGCGGGGGCGGGGGCGGCCTCGGCGGCGCGGGCGGCGCGCAGGATGGGGGCGTAGCCGGTGCAGCGGCACAGGTTGCCGGCCAGCGCGGTGTCGTGGTCGGTTTCGCCGCTCAGGTGGTTGGCGGCCATGGCCACCACGAAGCCCGGGGTGCAGAAGCCGCACTGGCTGCCGTGGTGATCGACCATCGCCTGCTGGACCGGGTGCAGGGTGCCGTCGGGGGCCGACAGCCCTTCGACGGTGCGCACGGCCTTGCCCGCCAGTTGCGGCAGGAACAGGATGCAGGCGTTGAGGGCCCGGGTGCCGCGCGCATCGGTGACCATCACCGTGCAGGCGCCGCAGTCGCCTTCGTTGCAGCCTTCCTTGGTGCCGGTCAGGCCGCGATCCTCGCGCAGCCAGTCGAGCAGGGTGCGGGTGGGCGCAACGTCGCGCAGGCGCACCGGCGTTCCGTTGAGCAGAAACGCAAGCTCAGTCATGTGTCAGTTCCGCCGCGGTACTTCCCTGATGGCAGAGTTTCGCGCCCGTCCCGATGCGGCGTAAGTCCGGGCGCACTCCTTGGCCTCAGCAAAGCGCATCGGGTCCGGGTTTGGCAAGCCTTCACTTGGCGGGCGGATTTGAAACATCTTCGCCTCTGCCGCGAAAATGGGCGGCGGCGGCGCCGGTGCCTGCGCGATGGCGGCTTTCCTGCCGGCACGCGCGCCCCTATGGTCGGGCGCATGAGCGAGCCCCGATTCATCCACCTGCGCACCCACACCGAATATTCCCTGCTGGAAGGCGCCGTGCCGCTGAAGACGCTGGTCAAGATGGCGGCGGCGGCCGGCATGCCGGCGGTTGCGGTCACCGACACCAACAACCTGTTTGCGGCGCTGGAGTTTTCGGTCACGGCGCTGGGGGCGGGGGTGCAGCCGATTCTCGGGTGCCAGATCGCGCTGCGCCACGATCCGGCGCCGCCCGGCGAACGGCCGCGGCCCCCGGCGGCCATCGTGCTGCTGGCGCAGTCGGAGGCGGGATACGGCAACCTGATGAAGCTGAACTCGTGCCTTTACCTGCGCGAGTCGAGCGAGGTGCCGCAGGTGACGGTCGAGGATCTGGCCGCCCATGCCGAGGGGTTGATCTGCCTGACCGGGGCCGCCGAGGGGCCGCTGGGGCGGCTGGTGCGCGCCGGGCAAGGCGCGCGGGCCGAGGCGCTGCTGGACCGGCTGGCCGCGATCTATCCCGGGCGGCTGTACATCGAGCTGCAACGCCACCCGGGCGAGGACGGGCGCTGGACCGAGGCCGAGCGCGCCACCGAACCGTGGTTCGTCGAGGCGGCCTATGCCCGGGGCTTGCCGCTGGTGGCGACCAATGACGTGCATTTCCCCAAGCCCGACATGTTCGAGGCGCATGATGCGTTGCTGTGCATCGCCGATGGCGCCTATGTCGACCAGACCGCGCCGCGCCGCCGGCTGACGCCGCACCATTGTTTCAAGTCCGAAGCCGAAATGGTCGCGCTGTTCGCCGACCTGCCCGAGGCGGTGGCCAACACCGTGGAAATCGCCCGCCGCTGCGCCTATGCCGCCAGGAAGCGCAAGCCGATCCTGCCGCGCTTTGCCGATGACGAGGTCGAGGAGCTGCGCCGCCAGGCGTGGCAGGGCCTCGATGCCCGGCTGGCGGTGACGCCGCTGTCGGCCCCGCGCGAGGTCTATGAGGAGCGCCTGCGCTTCGAGCTGGGCATCATCGAGAAGATGGGGTTCCCGGGCTATTTCCTGATCGTGGCCGATTTCATCAAATGGGCCAAGAGCCGCGGGATTCCGGTGGGGCCCGGGCGGGGGTCGGGGGCGGGGTCGCTGGTGGCCTGGGTGCTGACCATCACCGACCTCGATCCCTTGCGCTATGCGCTGCTGTTCGAACGCTTCCTGAACCCCGAGCGGGTCAGCATGCCAGACTTCGACATCGACTTCTGCATGGACCGCCGCGAGGAGGTGATCCGCTATGTGCAGGAGAAATACGGCCGCGAGAAGGTGGCGCAGATCATCACCTTCGGTGCGCTGTTGTCCAAGGCGGCGGTGCGCGACGTGGGGCGGGTGCTGCAGATGTCCTATGGCCAGGTGGACAAGCTGTCGAAGATGATCCCGCTGGAGGGGGTCAAGCCGGTGTCCATCACCAAGGCGCTGGCCGACGAGCCGCGCCTGCGCGAGGCCGCGAAGGAGGAAGTCGTGGGCCGCCTGCTGGCCCATGCCGAAAAGATCGAAGGCTTGCTGCGCAACGCCTCGACCCATGCCGCGGGCGTGGTGATCGGCGACCGGCCGCTGGACGAGCTGGTGCCGCTTTACCGCGACCCGCGGTCGGACATGCCGGCGACGCAGTTCAACATGAAATGGGTCGAGGCGGCGGGGCTGGTGAAATTCGACTTCCTCGGGCTCAAGACGCTGACGGTGATCCAGAACGCGGTGGACCTGATCCGCGGGCAGGGGCGGCATCTGCACCTGGCCCCGGACGGCACGCAGATTTACCCGCCGCCAGCCGGCGCGGTGGACGAGATCAACGCCATTCCGCTGGACGATGCGAAAACCTATGCGCTTTACGCCAGCGCGCGGACGGTGGCGGTGTTCCAGGTGGAATCCAGCGGCATGATGGATGCGCTGCGCCGGATGAAGCCGACCTGCATCGAGGATATCGTGGCGCTGGTGGCGCTGTATCGCCCGGGCCCGATGGAGAACATCCCGACCTATTGCGAGGTGAAGAACGGCCTGAAACCCATTGAATCCATTCACCCGACCATCGACGACATCCTGAAGGAAACCCAAGGCATCATCGTCTATCAGGAACAGGTGATGCAGATTGCGCAGGTGATGGCGGGCTATTCGCTGGGCGGTGCCGACCTCTTGCGCCGCGCGATGGGCAAGAAGATTGCCGAGGAAATGGCGCGCGAGCGGCCGAAGTTCATCGAAGGGGCGGCGAAAACCCACGGGATCGACGCGAAGAAGGCCGGAGAGGTCTTTGACCTGTTGGAGAAATTCGCCAACTACGGTTTCAACAAGTCGCACGCCGCCGCCTATGCCGTGGTCAGCTATCAGACCGCCTGGCTGAAAGCCAACCACCCGGTCGAGTTCATGGCCGCGGTGATGAACTGCGATATCCACCTCACCGACAAGCTGAACGTCTACAAGCGCGAGGTCGACCGGATGGGCATTGCCGTGGTGCCGCCTTGCGTGAACCGTTCGGGCGCGACCTTTACCGTGGACAAGGGGCGCATCGTCTATGCGCTGGGGGCGCTGAAGAACGTGGGCGTCGACGCCATGCGGCTGATCGTGGCCGCGCGCGGCGACAGGCCCTTCCGCGATCTGGCCGATTTCGCCGCGCGGGTGGACCTCAAGCGCGTGGGCAAGCGCCCGCTGGAGATGCTGGCGCGGGCAGGGGCCTTCGACGCGCTGGAGGGCAACCGGGCCCGGGTGTTCGAGGGGTTGGACGGGCTGGTGGCGTATTCCTCGGCGGTGCACGAAGCGCGGGCCTCGGCGCAGGTGTCGCTGTTCGGGGAACAGGGCGCCGACCTGCCGCCGCCCCGGCTGGCCCCGCGCGGCGACTGGTTGCCGGTGGAACGCCTGCAGCAGGAACACCAGGCGGTCGGGTTCTATCTGTCGGGGCATCCGCTGGACGACTGGATGGGCGCCTTGAAGCGCAAGGGCGTGCTGACGCTGACCGAGGTGGCGCGCCGCGCCGAAAGCGGCCCCGTGGTGGCCAAGCTGGCCGGATCGGTCGGCGCGCGGCAGGAGCGCAAATCCTCGCGCGGGAACCGCTTTGCCTTTGTCGCCTGTTCCGACCCGACCGGGCTTTACGAGGTGACGGTGTTTTCCGACGTGCTGGACCAGGCGCGCGCCTTGCTGGAACCGGGGCTGAACGTGGTGCTGACGGTCGAAGCGACGCTGGAAGGCGACAGTCTGAAGTTGCTGGCGCGCGCCGTGCAGGCGGTCGAAGGGGTGGCGGCGGATGCCGGGGCCAGCGCCTTGCGCGTGCATCTGGCCGAAGCGCAGGCGGTGGCGGCGGTGGCGGCGCTGCTCGACCGGGCGCGAGCGGCGGCGGGCCGGGTGGCGAAAGGCGAGGTGCGGTTGTGCGTGGCCGACGATGCGGCCGGGCAGGAGGTCGACATCGTGCTGCCGGGGCAATGGCCGGTGGGCCCGCAGGTGAAAGGCGCGTTGAAGGCGGTGCAAGGGGTGCTGGCGGTCGAGGAATTGTAGCGACCTGCGCCCTTGGCCGGCGGCGGATGCCTCCGGCGGGGATATTTGGATCAAGGTGAAACCTGCAGGGGCAGGGTTGGAGTGTGGGAATGCATGCGGATGTGATCGTGATCGGCGGCGGCGTGGCGGGGCTGACGCTGGCGGCGGAACTGGCCGCGGCGGCGCGGGTGCTGGTGCTGGAGGCCGAAGCGGCGGTGGGCTATCACAGCTCGGGCCGGTCGGCGGCGCTGTATGAGCCGACCTATGGCAAACCCGCCGTGCGCGAGCTGTCGATCGCATCGGGCGAGTGGTATCATGCTTCGGGCCTGCTCAGCCCGCGCGGGCTGATGCTCCTGGGCCGCGACACCGAGCGCGATGTGTTCGAGCACGACCTTGCCGCGATGGGCATGGAACGCCTGCCGCTGGACGAGGCCTTTGCCCGCGTGCCGGTGCTGCGGCGCGATACCGTGACCCTGGCCGGCTATCATGGCAACGCCTGGGACATCGACACCGACCGCCTTTTGCAGGACAGCGTGCGGCGCATCCGGGCGGCGGGGGGCACCGTGCGGCTGAACGCGCGCGTCACCGGGATGGCGCGCGCCGCAGATGCCTGGCAGGTGACGGTGGCGCAGGAACGACTGAGCGCGCCGGTTCTGGTGAATGCGGCCGGGGCTTGGGTGAATGTCGTGGCGGCGCTGGCAGGCGTGGCCGGACCGCGGTTCCAGCCCTATCGCCGGTCGATGGCGCGCCTTCCGGCGCCGGGCGGGCAGGATGTGTCGGGTTGGCCGATGATCTTTGGCGTCGGCGAAACCTGGTATGCCAAGCCCGATGCCGGGGCGCTGATCGTTTCGCCCGCCGAGGAGCACCCGATGGACCCGCACGATGCCTGGGCCGACGACATGGTTCTGGCCGAAGGGCTGGCGCGCTACGAGGCGTTCGTGACCGAGCCGGTAACCCGGGTGCTGTCGAACTGGGCCGGCTTGCGCACCTTTGCGCCCGATCGGGTGCTGGTGATCGGGCCCGATCCGGTGGCGCCGGGGTTCTACTGGCAGGCGGGACAAGGCGGCTACGGGTTCCAGACCGCGCCGGCGGCGGCGCGGCTGGGGGCGGATCTGATTATTGGGCGCGCGCCGCAGGTGGATGCGGGGCTGGTGGCCGCGGTCAGCCCGGCGCGCTTTGCATGAGCCTGCGCCTGCCCGACAGCGGGGCCGCGGTCCTGCCCGACGGGCGGCGGGTGGCGCCTTCGGCAACGCGCAATGCCGAAGCCATCCGCGATGTGCTGGTGGCGGCTGCCCCGGCCAGGGGCCGGGCGCTGGAACTGGCCAGCGGCACCGGACAGCACGCCGCGATCCTCGCGCAGGCGCTGCCGGGGCTTGACTGGCAGCCGACCGACCGCGACCCGGACAACCTTGCGTCCATTGCGGCCTGGGCCGCGTGGTCCGGCGCTGCCAACCTGCGGCCTGCCCGGGTGCTGGATGCGGGCAGCGCCGGATGGGGCCGGGCCGAGGCGCCTTGCGCGCTGGTGCTGGCGGTGAACCTGCTGCACCTCGTGTCGGCCGAGGTGGCGCAGAGGGTGGTGGCCGAGGCGGCCGCGGCGCTGGCGCCGGGCGGGGTGCTGGCCGTTTACGGCCCGTTCCTGCGCGACGGGCGCACCACCTCGGACGGCGATGCTGCCTTCGATGCCGCGTTGCGCGCGCAAGACCCCGCCATCGGCTACAAGGATGCCGCCTGGGTGCAGGGCCGGATGACTGCGGCCGGGCTTGCCCCGCGCGCCCCGGTGGCGATGCCGGCCAACAACCTGTTCCTGATCGCCGACCGACCGGGCTGAGGCGCAAACATCGCGGTTTGCGCATGTCTTGACATGAATCAAGGCCGGGCGCCCCCGCCTGTGGCACCCGGGCGCCAGACCATGAAGGAGACTGCCAATGGACTGGCCCGCCAAGAACGCCAAGCAACGCGAAGACCTGCGCCTGCTCAACAAGGCCATTCCCGACACCGCCCGCGGCTTTGCCGCCTTGTCCAAGGCGGTGAAGGAAGGCGGCGTGCTGGAGTTCAAGCACAAGGAATACGTGGCGCTTGGCATTGCGGTGGCGCAGTGCTGCGAGCCTTGCATCGGCTTTCACGTCGAAGCGCTGATGAAGGCCGGCGCCACGCGCGAGGAAATGGCCGACGTGGTGGCGATGGCGGTGCAGATGGGCGGCGGCCCGGCGCTGATGTATGCCGCCAAGGCCTTTGCCTGCTGGGACGAACTGGCGGCGGCTTCGGCCTGACGGTTTCGTGAACGCGGCCCTCCGGCCCGAGGGGTGACAGGCGCAGCGTGGCGCGGCAAGAACCGGGGCGATGCACCGCCGTGGAGAAAGCCCGTGTCCGCCGTTCGCCTGACGCTTGGCCTGCTGGTGCTGGCGGTTCTGGCCGCCTGCGGGCGCCCGGGGCCGCAACAGCGCCCGATGGCGCCGGTGACCCTGACCGCACCGGCCTTTGCCGACCACAAGCCGGTGGACTGGCCCGGGCGCCGCCCGGACACCTATCCGGTGCATGGCATCGACATTTCGCGCTGGAACACCGGCATCGACTGGCCGGTGGCGCAGGCGGCGGGGGTTTCGTTCGCCTTCATCAAGGCAACCGAAGGCGGCGATCACATCGACCCGGAATTCCGCTGGCACTGGGTCGCGGCGGGCCGCGCCGGGGTGCCGCGCGGGGCCTATCATTTCTGGTATCACTGCCGCAGCGGGGCAGAACAGGCGGAATGGTTCATCCGCAACGTCCCGCGCGAGCCCGGCGCGCTGCCGCCGGTGCTGGATCTGGAATGGCCGCGGTCGCGCAACTGCCGGCACCGGCCGGAGGGGGCGCATGTGCGCCGCGAGGCGGCCGTGTTCCTGAACCTGCTGGAACGCCACTATGGCCAGCGGCCCATCGTCTACACCACGCCGGATTTCTACCGCGACACCGACCTGGGCCGCCTGCGGGCCGAATTCTGGCTGCGGGCGGTGGCAGACCATCCGTCGAACGTTTATCCGGGGCAGGACTGGGCGTTCTGGCAATACACCGGCACTGGCGCCGTGCCCGGCATTCCCGGCAAGGTCGATATCAACGCCTTTCGCGGCAGTCCCGCCGATTGGGCGCGCTGGCTGGCGGCGCGGCGGCAGTAGCCCCGTTAAAGCGCGCGGAACGCCCGTTCCTGCCGGGCCGTCCACAGCACCGACAGCGCCCAGCCGGTTTCGGTTTCGGTCTCGGCGGTGACCAGCCCCTGCTCGTGCAGCCAGGCGCGCTTGCGGCCCTGCTCGAACGGCAGCACCAGGTCGCGCGGCACCCGTTCTTCGCCCAGATGCTCCGACACCACCTCCAGCAGCCGATCCAGCCCTTCGCCGGTCAGTGCCGACACCGGCAGCACATCGGCGCGCAAGGCGGCCGCGGCCATCAAGGGCTCGCGCGCGGGGGCGTCGACCAGGTCGAGCTTGTTCCACACCTCGAGCACCGGCACTTCGGCCCGCACGCCGAGGGCGCCCAGAATCTCCATCACGTCGGCCGCCTGTTCGGCGGTTTCGGGGTGACTGATGTCGCGCACATGCAGGATCAGGTCGGCCTCCAGCACCTCCTCCAGCGTGGCGCGGAACGCGGCGACCAGTTGCGTGGGCAGGTCGGAGATGAACCCCACCGTATCCGACAGGATCACCTTGCGCCCGCTGGGCAGCACCACGCCGCGCATCGTCGGGTCCAGCGTGGCAAACAGCATGTCCTTGGCCAGAACCTCGGCCCCGGTCATGCGGTTGAACAGGGTGGACTTGCCCGCGTTGGTATACCCCGCCAACGCGACCACCGGAAACGGCACCTTGCGGCGGGCGGCGCGGTGCAGTTCGCGCGTTTTCACCACGCGGTCCAGCTGGCGTTTCAGCCGGATCACCTGATCGTCGATGGCGCGGCGGTCGGCCTCGATCTGGGTTTCGCCGGGGCCGCCCACGAACCCGAATCCGCCGCGCTGGCGTTCGAGGTGGGTCCAGGCCCGCACCAGCCGCGTACGCTGATAGCTGAGCGCCGCCAGTTCCACCTGCAACACGCCTTCGCGGGTGCGCGCGCGGTCGGCAAAGATTTCCAGGATCAGCCCGGTGCGGTCCAGCAGCTTGACGCCCCATTCCTTTTCCAGGTTGCGCTGCTGCACCGGCGTGACCGGGCCATCGACCAGCACAAGATCGATCCCGGCCTGCTTGAAACGGTCGCCGAGCTCCTTGACCTTGCCCGATCCGAACAGCGTTCCGGGTTGCGCGCGCGACAGGCGCACGATGTCCGACCCGCAGACCTCGAGCCCCGGCAAGGCGCCGGCCAGCGACACCGCCTCTGCCAGGCGATGTTCGGCCATCCGCCGCCCCTGATCGGACTTCAGGTCCGGGTGCAGCACCCAGGCGCGTGTGGGGCCGGGGCCGCTGGTCGCCTCGCGGCTCAATCCTCGCCTTCGTACAGGCTGATGGGCTGGCCCGGCATGATGGTGGAAATCGCATGCTTGTAGACCAGCTGCGACTGGCCATCGCGGCGCAGCAGCACGCAGAAATTGTCGAACCAGGTTATCACGCCTTGCAGCTTGACACCGTTGATGAGAAAGATCGTTACCGGAATCTTGGCCTTGCGGACGTGATTGAGAAAGGCGTCCTGCAGGTTCTGTTTGTCGCCAGCCATATTTTTTTGCCTTTGCGCGCGTTTTTCTTGGCGTTTCTTGTCGCGGTTCCTCCCCGCGGTGCAACTATGTCGTGCCTTGCGGCAAGATTCCAGCCCAAAAAACAGTCCGTTACGGATCTAATCGGGCCTAGCGCCGCCAGGCGGCCGGCAACAGGAAGGCGAGCAGTGCGAGCGTTTCCAGCCGGCCCAGCACCATGCAGGCCGCCAGCACCGCCTTGGCCCCGTCGCCCAGGCCCGACCAGCCGCGTTCGGACAGTTGCGTCACCTCGGCCAGCGGGCCGGTGGTGGTCAGCGCCGCAACCGAAAGCACGAGCCCGCGTTCGAACGGCAGGCCAAGCCCGGCCAGCGCCAGATTGGCTGCCCCCAGCGACAGCGCGAACAGCATGAAGAACACAAAAGCGATGAACGCACCGTCGCCGCGCATCTGCCGTGCCGCAGGGCCGCCCCCGGCCACCGAGGACGGGTCCGACAGGCGGCCCATTTCATGCCGGCCCAGGCTGTAAAGCGCATAGACCCGCAAAAGCTTGACCCCGCCCGCCGTGGTGGCGACGCCGCCCCCCATCATCACCAGCCCCAGCAGCAGCAACCCCGGCGCCGGCAAGCCCGACCAGACCCGGGCATCCGTCCAGCCGGCCGATTCGAAGCCGGTGGTCGTCAGGAACGACAGCACCGTGAACAGCGCCCCCCACAACGCGCTGAGCCCGCCCGCCAGGCTGGACGGCAGGTCGCTTTCGATGGCGCCGATCCAGTGGCGCAGGAACAGCGCGCCGGGCACCGCCAGCAGGAACAGGCCGGCAACCCGCAGTTCCGGGTCGCGCCACAGCGGGCCGCGCGCTTCGGCGAACGGGGCGCCGGGCAGCAGCCGCCGGGTCAGCGCCACGACCAGCGCCAGCGCCAGCACCATTTCGCCGATGCGCCCCGAAGGCGCCTCGGGCAGGCCGGGCAGGGGGCTGATGCCCGAGGTGGCCAGCGCCGCCATTGCGTGCATCACCGCGACCAGCGGCGGATCGCCCGCCACCGAAAGCGCAACCCAGACCATCACCGTCAGCCCGGCATAGACCGGCAGCAAGGCCAACGCATGCCCCAGCACCCGTTGCGCGGGGTCGGCGCCGGGCCCGGTCTGGCCCGGCTCCAGCCGCACCCGCCCCAGCGCCGCGGGGGCATAAAGCTCGAACCCGCCGAGGTTCTGCGGCGCCAGAATCGCCGCCGCCGCCACCAGCACGAAGAACCCCCCGGCCCAGCCCACGATCCCGCGCCACAGATGCACCGAAGGCGGCAGCCGCCCCGGCGTGTCGTAGAGCGTGGCGCCCGTGGTGGTGAACGACGACACCATCTCGAACCAGGCATTGAAGAACGAGGTGTCGGGCACCGCTTGCGCAAAGGGCAGCGCCAGCACCGGCGGCAACATCAGATAGGCCAGCACCAGCGCCCGCAGGTGGCTGCGCGCCGGGTTGCGCGGCCGGAACCCCTGGGTCACGATGCCCAAGAGCACCGCGAACGACAGCACCAGCACCCCGGAGTAAAAGAACGCGCGCCCCACCGCATGCTGGCGCACGATCACGCCATGCGCCGCCGGCAGGAACATCAGCAGCGCCGCCACCACCAGCAGCACCACCGGCAAGGGCAGGGTGGCAAGCCGCTTCATGGCCTAGAAATAGTCGATGGAGACCTGCAACAGGCGCTCCACCTCGGGGATGTCGCCGGCCAGGGCAAACAGCGTGACCACATCGCCTTCGTCGATGCGCAGGCCGGAATGCGGGCGCAGCACCTCCTTGCCCTTCATCACCATGCCGACCAGCACGCCTTCGGGAAAGTCGATATCGCGTATCATCTTGCCCGCGATGGGCGAGGTCGAAAGCACCTGCGCCTCTATCACCTCGGCCTCGGCATCGCCAAGGCTGTAGATCGCGCGCACCCGCCCGTGGCGGATGTGCTTCAGGATCGAGCTGACGGTGGTCGCGCGCGGGTTGATGTAGGCGTCCACGTCCAGCGCCGCGATCAGCGGCACAAGGGTGGGGTCGTTGACCAGCGCGATGGCCAGCTTGCAGCCCAGCTGCTTGGCGCGCACCGACACCAGCAGGTTGGTCTTGTCGTCGTCGGTGACGGCCAGGATGGCATCGGCGCGGTCGATGTCGGCTTCCTGCAGGATCTCCATGTCCATGCCGTCGCCGTTCAGCACGATCGAGCGTTCCAGCGCGTCGGCGGCCTGTTCGGCGCGCTTGCGGTCGCGCTCGATCAGCTTGACCCGCACGCGGTCGCTGCGCGATTCCAGCGCCTGCGCCACCGCCAGCCCGACGTTGCCCGCCCCGACCACGACCACGCGCTCCTGCTTTTTCGTGGCCTTGCCGAAGATTTCCAGCGTGCGCTTCACATCCTCGGCATGGCTGAAGACATAGATCCGGTCGCCGGGAAACAACTGGTCGCCCGGTTCGGGGGCAAACAGCCGGCCTTCGCGGCGAATGCCCGCCACGATGGCGCGAAGGGTGGAAAACAGGTCCGACAACTGCCGCAAGGGCGTGTTCAGAACCGGGCAATCCTCCTCCAGTGCCAGGCCCAGCAGTTGCGCCCGCCCGCCGAGGAACGCCTCGGTATCGAAGGCAGCGGGGGCGGCGATGCGTTGCAACGCGGCCAGTGCCACTTCGCGTTCGGGGCTGATGACCACGTCTATCGGCAGGTGATCCTGCCGATAGAGGTCGGCATGCAGGGTTTCCTGGTAATCCTGCGCGCGCAGGCGGGCAATCTTGCGCGGCACGCCGAAGACCGAATGCGCCACCTGACAGGTGACCATGTTCACCTCGTCCGAATGGGTGGCAGCGATGATCATGTCGGCGTCGCGCGCGCCCGCGCGCTCGAGCACCGAAGGGTAGGAGGCAAAGCCGGCGATCCCCTGCACATCCAGCGTGTCGGCCGCGCGTCGCACCAGATCGGCGTTCGAATCGACGATGGTGACATCGTTGCGTTCGCCGGCCAGATGGCGCGCGATCTGCCAGCCGACCTGCCCGGCCCCGCAGATGATGACCTTCATGTCCGCCCGCCCCTCTGTCACGTGCCGGTGACGTCAATCCTTTGCAGAAAGCCTGGCGGCGGTCAATTCCACGCCGCAATGCGGCAAGGCCGGGTCACTTCACCGGGGCGACCCGCTTGAGATAGGCGGCGACCGCCGCGCGGTCGCTGTCGGGCAGGCGGGCGAAATTGGCCACCACCAGCGCCATGTGGCCGCCCGCGCTGTCGTAGTCTGGGGTGAAGCCGGTGGTCAGGTAGGCGGCGATCTCCTCGACGCTCCAGTCGAGGGCAGCGGGGGTGATGTTGGGCACCCGCCCCTTGCCGCTGGCATCCGGCCCGCCGGCCAGCCAGCGGCCGGTGTCGGGGGCCCCCGTGATGCCGCGCGGCGTGTGGCATTCGCCGCAATGGCCCAGCACCTCGGCCAGATAGCGGCCACGGCGTTCGGCCTCGGTCAGGTCGGGCGCATCCACGACCCAGCCCAGGCGCCCGAAGGCCAGCTTCCAGGCGCCGATCCCGCGGCGAAATTGCAGCGGCCAGGGCAGTTCGTGCGGCAGGCTGGGTGCCGCCGAGGCGGGCAGGGTGGCCAGCCAGGCGTGCAGATCCACCAGATCCTGCGGGGTCATGCCGCGATAGCTGTCCCAGGGAAAGGCGGGGTAGTAATGCGCCCCTTCGGGCGACACGCCGGCCATCACCGCATTGGCCAGCATCGGCACCGTCCAGCCCCCGATGCCGTGGACCGGGTCGGTCGAGATGTTGGGGGCCACGAACACGCCGAACGGGGTTTCGAACTGCTGCCCGCCGGACAGGACCAGCCGCGCCTCCTCGGCCGCGCCGGGCGCCATGTGGCACGATCCGCAGCCCGCCGCGTGATACACCGCCTCGCCCCGCGCGGGGTCGGGCGACAGGCCCGCGAAAACCGCAGGGTTGATCTGCACCGGGCGGGTGACCCACCATCCGACCGCGCCGGCCACCAGAACCGCACCGATCAGGGCATAACGCGCGGACCCCATCATCGCCTCCCCGACTGTTGCTTTCGAAACCCTGCCTTGCCGGCCCCGGTGCTGTCCAGCGCCGAGGCGCCACGCTCACGGCTTTGGTACCGCCACCTTCGGGACGCCGCCGGGGTTGAGCGTCAGCGCCTCGGGCCAGCCGAACAGCAGCTCGAACCCCGCGATCCCAAGGCAGATCGCCGCCACCACCGCCCAGATCGCCACGGTGCGCGCCGACGGCGGGCGGCGCACCCATTTCGCCATGCGCAGGAACCAGATGGGGTTCACGCGTCAGGCCCGGTGAAACGCACCTTGCCGATATAGGGCAGGTTGCGGTTGCGCTGCGCATAGTCGATGCCATAGCCCACGACGAATTCGTCGGGGATTTCGAACCCCGTCCAGGTGGCCTTGATGTCCACCTCGCGCCGACTGGGCTTGTCGAGCAGGGCGCAAACCTCCAGCCGCCGCGGCTCGCGGCTGAGCAGCAGGTTCTTGACGTGGTGCAGGGTAAAGCCCGTGTCCACGATATCCTCCACCACCAGCACGTCGCGCCCGGCGATTTCGCCGCGCAAGTCCTTGAGGATGCGCACCTCGCGGCTGGAATGCATGGCATCGCCATAGCTGGACGCCTCGAGGAAATCGACCTCGACCGGCAGGTCGATCTCGCGCACCAGATCGGCGATGAAGATGAACGATCCGCGCAACAGCCCCACCACCACCAGCTTGTCGGTGCCGCGGAAATGGGCGGTGATCTCGCGCGCGAGTTCCTCGACACGCGCGGCAATGGACTTGGCGCTGATCATCTGGTCGATGACATAAGGCTTGTGCGACATGGGCGCCTCTTGATTTCCCGGCCTGCTTTCCCCCATAGGGCTTGCCGAACGGTTCCGCAACAGACCAGACCGATGCCCCGCCACCACGAGACCCGCCCGCTGCCCTATGCCGCGCGCCAGATGTACGATCTGGTCGCCGATGTGGCGCGCTACCCCGAATTCCTGCCGTGGAACGCGGCGGCGCGGATCCGGTCGCGCAAGCCCCTGGGCGACGGGCGCGAGGTGATGGAGGCCGATCTGGTCATCAGCTTCAAGGTGTTCCGCGAACGCTTCGGCAGCCGCGTGGTGCTGGACCCGGGCGCCTTGCGGATCGAGACCGAATACCTCGACGGGCCGTTCCGGCACATGCGCTCCACCTGGGAGTTCCGCGACCGCCCCGAAGGCGGCTGCGAGGTGGAGTTCCTGGTGGATTTCGAGTTCCGCAACGCCATCCTGCAAAAGGTGATCGGCGTGGTGTTCCACGAAGCCATGCTGCGCATCGTGCGCGCCTTCGAGGCGCGGGCCGCGCAGCTTTACGGCAAGGGCGCCTGAAGGCGCCCCGCCCGGCTAGAGCCGCACCACCGTCACCTGCTGGCCCATCGCCGACAGCGCGATTTCGCCGCGGCACAGCCGCAAGGCATCGTTGCCGAACACCTCGGCCCGCCAGCCTTGCAAGGCCGGCACGCTGCGGTCGCCGGCCGCGATGGCGTCCAGATCGGAGGCGGTGGCGATCAGCTTGGACGCAACGCCGGTTTCTTCGGACTTGGCCTTCAGCAGCACGCGCAGCAGGTCGGCCAGCGCCGGGTTGACCTGCATCTGTTCGCGGCTCAGGTCGGGCTTCGGCATGTCTTCGGGGCGGGTGTCCAGCCCGCGCCTGACGGCGGCAAGGATGCCGTCGGCGATGTCGCCCTTGCGGCCTTCGCGCAACAGCAGGCGGGCGCGGTTCAGTTCCTCGTGGTTGGTCGGCCGGGTCGAGGCAAGCTCCAGCAGCGCATCGTCCTTGAAGATGCGCGACCTCGGGATGTTGCGGCTCTGGGCGTATTCCTCGCGGAAGCGCGCCAGTTCGCGCACCACCGCCAGGAACCGGCCCGAGGTGGTGCGGGTCTTGACGCGGGTCCAGGCGTCTTCCGGGGTCACGGTATAGGTGGCCGGATCGGTCAGGATCGCCAGTTCTTCTTCCAGCCAGTGGGTGCGGCCCGACTTGCGCAACTGCGCCAGCATGTTTTCGTAGATCAGCCGCAGATGCGTCACGTCGGCCAGCGCATATTCCGATTGCGCGGGCGTCAGCGGGCGGCGCGACCAGTCGGTAAAGCGGCTGGTCTTGTCCAGATCGGCCTTGCAGATTTTCTTGACCAGGGTTTCATAGCCCACCTGTTCGCCATAGCCGCAGACCATCGCGGCCACCTGGGTATCGAACAGCGGGCGCGGAAAGACACCGCCTTCGACGAAGAAGATTTCCAGATCCTGCCGGGCGGCGTGAAACACCTTGACCGTGCCTTCGTGGCGCATCAGGTCGTACAGCGGCTCCATCGACATGTCGGGCCCGGCGATCGGGTCCACCAGCACCGCGGGGCCGTCCTTGCCGGGCAGCGCCATCTGGATCAGGCAGAGCTTGGCCCAATAGGTGCGTTCGCGCAGGAATTCGGTGTCGATGGTGACGTAGGGCTGCGCCTTGGCCAGGGTGCAGAATTCGGCCAGGGCTTCGGTGGTGGTGATGGTAAGCATCGGTCCTCGGGGTCGCGCGGGGGTATCCCGCATGGTGTTCCCTCATAGCAGGCGGTGCAGGATATGCGAGTCCCCTGTGGGCAAGGCTCAGGGCAGGAAGACCGGTGTCCGGTCGCCTTGCGCATAGCGGCGCAGCACCGCCGGATACAGCCGGTGTTCCATCGCCAGCACCCGGGCTGCCAGCGTTTCGGCCGTGTCGCCGGGTTCGACCGGCACGCGCGCCTGGCCAAGGATCGGGCCATCGTCCAGCACGGCCGTCACCTCGTGCACGGTGCAGCCGGCCTCGGCATCGCCGGCGTCGAGCGCGCGCCGATGCGTGTGCAGCCCCGGATACTTCGGCAACAGCGACGGGTGGATGTTCAGCATCCGCCCGGCAAACCGTGCGACAAAGCCCGGCGTCAGCACCCGCATGAACCCCGCAAGGCACAGGATGTCGGGCTCGGCCGCCAGGATCGGCGCCAGCAGCGCCGCCTCGAACGCGGCGCGGTCGCCCTTGAACGGGCGGTGGTCCACCGCCGCCACCGGCACCCCCAGCGCCGCCGCCCGCGCCAGCCCCGCCGCCGCAGGGTCGTTCGAGGCGACCAGCACGGCCCTTGCCGGGTGATCGCCGACCATGCTTTCCACCAGGCGGACCATGTTCGACCCGCCGCCGGAAATCAGGATGGCGACACGTTTCACAAAAGCCGCCCGGAATAGGCCACCCCGCCCGCGCCGGGCACGATCGTGCCCAGCCGCACCACCGTTTCGCCCATGCCGGCCAGCAGGTCGGCCAGCGCATCGGCCCGGCCGGGCGCCACCGCCAGCATCATGCCGATGCCGCAGTTGAAGGTCTTCAGCAGCTCCGGTTCCGACATGCCGGCGGTCTCGGCCAGCCAGCGGAACACCGGCGGCAAGTCCCAGGCCGAAAGGTCGATGGCGCAGGTCAGCCCTTCGGGCAGCAGGCGCGGCGGGTTTTCGGTGATGCCGCCCCCGGTGATATGCGCCAGCCCATGAACCCCGCCAGCGCGGATCGTGGCCAGCGCCTGGCGCACGTAAAGCCGCGTCGGGGTCAACAGCGCCTCCCCCAGCGTGCCCGGCCCCCAGGGGCAGGGCGCATCCCACCCCAGGCCCGACAGTTCCACCACCTTGCGCACGAAACTGTAGCCGTTGGAATGCACGCCCGAGGAGACAAGCCCCAGCAGCACGTCGCCCGCCGCCACATCGCGCGGCAGGTCGGCCCCGCGTTCCATCGCCCCCACCGCAAACCCGGCCAGGTCGAAATCGCCCTTGTGATACATGCCGGGCATCTCGGCGGTTTCGCCACCGATCAGGGCGCAACCGCTGGCTTCGCAACCGGCGGCAATGCCTTCGATGATGCGGGCGGCCTGCGCGACCTCCAGCTTGCCGGTGGCGAAATAGTCCAGAAAGAACAGCGGCTCCGCCCCCTGGCAAACGAGGTCGTTGACGCACATCGCCACCAGGTCGATGCCGATGGTGTCCACGCGCCCGGTGTCGATGGCGATGCGCAGCTTGGTGCCCACCCCGTCGGTCGCCGCCACCAGCACCGGGTCGGCATAGCCCGCCGCCTTCAGGTCGAACAACCCGCCAAAGCCGCCGAGCCCCCCCATCACGCCCGGGCGGTCGGTGCGTTTCGCCGCCGGCTTGATGCGATCCACCAGCGCATTGCCCGCGTCGATGTCCACGCCGGCATCGGCATAGGTCAGGCCCGTCTTTTCCGCGCTCATGGCTTCCCCCGGATGTTGTGACGCGCGCATAGCGCATCGGGGCGGGTCGCGCAACGGACCGCCGCCGTCGCGCACCCTTGCGCGGGGGGCGTCGGAAGACTAGGTTGGAAGCAACCAGATATCGGAGGGCGGAGATGACGCCCCAGCGTCCCCGGGGTGCGGACGCGTTCCCGAAAGCGCAGGCCGTGCCCGAGGGGGCGGCCTTGCCGGTCGAATCGTCCGGCACCCCTGCAAACGCCGACCCGGCGCCGCTGTATGCGGCGCTGGATCTCGGCACCAACAGTTGTCGCATGCTGATTGCCCGGCCGCGGGGCAGTCAGTTTCACGTCGTGGACAGTTTTTCCAAGACGGTGCAGCTTGGCATCGGGCTGGAAACCTCGGGCCGGCTCAGCCGCGCCTCGATGGGGCGCACCGTGCAGGCGCTGCGCATCTGCCAGAAAAAGCTGGAAAGCCACGGCGTCGCGCGGATGCGCCTTGTGGCGACCGAAGCCTGCCGCCGCGCGGCCAACAGCCGCGAGTTCATGCGTGCCGTGCGCCGCGAAACCGGCCTGACGCTGGAAATCATTGCCCCCGAGGAGGAGGCCCGGCTGGCCGTGGTATCCTGCGCGCCGCTGGTGGAACCGGGGACCGAACAGTTGCTGGTGGTGGATATCGGCGGCGGCTCGACCGAACTGGTCTGGGTGGACCTGCGCCCGGTGCCCCCCGCCTTGCGCCCGCGGGCGCTGATGCGCCTGTCGGCCGGGTTCCGCCTGCCGGGCGAAGGGCCGCAAGCCCGGGTGGTGGACTGGATCTCGGTGCCGCTGGGCGTTGCCACCTTGCGCGAACAGTTCGGCGACGTCGAGGATGACGCCGCCCGCTTTGCGCTGATGAGCTGGTATTTCGAGGAACAGCTGGCGAACTTCACCCCCTATCAGGGCCAGCAGGCGCGCGACGGGTTCCAGATCATCGGCACTTCGGGCACCATCACCACCGTTGCCGCCAGCTTTCTGGGCCTGCGCCGCTATGACCGCACCAAGGTCGACGGGCTGACCATGACCAGCGCCCAGATCGACAGCGTGATCCGCGACTACCTGAACCTCGGCCCCGAAGGCCGCCGCACCGACCCGCGCATCGGCCGCGACCGGCACGCGCTCATCATGTCGGGGGCGGCTATACTTCAGACGCTGATGCGGATATGGCCGACCGACCGCCTTTCTGTGGCCGACCGCGGCCTGCGCGAGGGGCTGCTTTACGCACAGATGAGCGCCGACGGCGTGCTTCAGGACGGACCGCCAAGATGACCGAGAAAAAGACCTCCGGCCGCGGTGCGCGCGATCTGCGCGTGCGGGTCAAGACCGCCAAGGGGCGCAAGCTGTCGTCCACGCTGTGGCTGGAACGCCAGTTGAACGACCCCTACGTCATCAAGGCCAAGAAGGAAGGCTACCGCGGCCGCGCCGCCTTCAAGATCCTCGAACTCGACGACAAGTTCGGCTTTCTGAAACCGGGGGCGCGGGTGGTGGACCTCGGCTGCGCGCCCGGCGGCTGGTGCCAGGTGGCGGTGCCGCGCATCAACGCCCTGGGCGAACGCAAGGGCAAGCCGCAAGGCCGCATCATCGGGGTCGATCTGCAAGAGGTGGCGCCGATCCCCGGGGCCGAACTGCATGTGCTGGATTTCCTCGCCGAAGGCGCCGAACAGCAGGTGAAGACCTGGCTGGGCGGCAAGGCCGATGTCGTGATGTCGGACATGGCCGCCGCCGCCTCGGGCAACCGGCAGGTCGATCACCTGCGCATCATCGCACTGTGCGAGGCAGCGGCCGAATTCGCCTTCGACGTGCTCGAACCCGGCGGCACCTTCGTCGCCAAGGTGCTGGCCGGCGGGGCGGAAAACGAGCTTCAGGCCACGCTCAAGCGCAACTTCGAAAAGGTCGCCAACGTCAAGCCGCCGGCCTCGCGCGCGGACAGTTCCGAAAAGTTCGTGGTGGCCCAGGGCTTCCGCGGCCGCTGGCAGGATCGGGTCGAACCCCCGTCCGCCTGACCTGTGCCCGCCGCATCGTCGATGTGCACAGAATTCATGTTCGCCCCCGTAGCCGAACCGCCGCGCGCCCGCTAGAACCTCCCTCACGTCGCCAATCGCACAAGCCATGTCGAAATCCGGCACAGGCTGTCGCGAACAGGCGCTAGAACCGGATCAGGGTCAAGGGAGAGTCGCATGCCCGAAGTCACCATCGTCTGCTGGCGCGACATCCCCGCGCAGGTCATCGTCGGCAAGGGCCGCAAGGGCGCCAAGGCGCCGCTGCCCGAACGGTTCGAACAGGCCATCGACCGATGTGCCATGAAGATCGGCGCCCGCGATTCCGATGCCTACCTGGCCGAATGGCGCAAGGCGCCGCCCTACGAGGCCGAAGGCGAACCCGAGGCGATCGCCGCCCGCGAAGCCGCCCGGATCGACGCCGAATACGACACCGCACGCCTGAAAACCCTGATCGACAACGACGGCTGGGCCTGAAAGGACACGCCATGGCACTGTTCAACTTCCGCCGCGACACCGCCCCCGCCGCCACCGGCAGCGCCGAGGAGATGGAGGCCTTCCTGAAAGGCTATTCCATCGAGGTCATGCCGCGCACCGCCGAAAAGGTCGAGGATTTCCGCGCCATCCTGCCAGCCGGAACCCGCGTCTACATCGCGCACATCGACACGCCGATCGCCGACATGGTCGCCACCGCCGCCCGCCTGCGGTGCGAAGGCTTCGAGCCGATGCCGCATTTCCCCGCGCGCATCATCAAGGATCGCGCCACGCTGATGGATTGGGTCGCCCGCTACAAGGGCGAGGCCGGGGTGAAGCAGGGGCTCATCCTGGCCGGCAACGCCGGCAACCCGCCGGGCGAATTCCATTCCTCGATGCAGCTGCTGGAATCGGGCGCCTTCGACGGGTTCGAACGGCTGCACGTCGCCGGCCACCCGGAAGGCAACAAGGACATCGACCCCGACGGTTCCGACCGCATGGTGATGGAGGCCGCGCGCTGGAAATCGGCCTTTGCCGAACGCACCGATGCGCAGATGGCGATGGCCACCCAGTTCTGCTTCGAAGCCCGCCCGGTGATCGACTGGGTGAAACGCCTGGCTGCCGAAGGGGTGAAGCTGCCGGTGCACATCGGCGTCGCCGGCCCGGCCAAGTTGCAGACCCTGCTGAAATTCGCCATCGCCTGCGGCGTCGGCCCGTCCCTGCGGGTGCTGCAAAAGCGCGCGATGGACGTGACCAAGCTGCTGTTGCCCTACGAGCCCACCGAGTTCCTGGCCGAGCTTGCCGCCCACAAGGCCGCGAACCCCGATTTCGGGATCGAGCAGGTGCACTTCTTCCCGCTGGGCGGGATCAAGACCAACGCCCAGTGGGTAACCGATCATGGCGGCGCCTCGGGCCGCCCCGCCAACGCTTGAGAAAAAGGTAGAAGAATGACCCGCACTGTTCTGGAATCCAAGACGAAAACCGTGGTCATCGGGTTCGACGAACCCTTCTGCGTCATCGGCGAACGCATCAACCCGACCGGGCGCAAGAAACTGGCCGCGGAACTGGAGGCGGGCAACTTCGACACCGTCATCAAGGATGCGCTGGAACAGGTCGCCTGCGGCGCCACCGTGCTGGACGTGAACTCGGGCGCGGTCTTCACCAACAAGATGGCCGAAGACCCGCGCTATGCCGACAACAACTTCGTCGAGCCGCCCCTGATGAAGGCGCTGATCGACATCGTGCAGCAGACGGTGGACGTGCCCTTGTGCATCGACAGCTCGGTGCCCGGCGCGCTGGAGGCGGGCCTGATGGCCTGCGAAGGGCGCCCGCTGCTGAACTCGGTGACCGGCGAGGAGGAGCGGCTGGAACTCGTGCTGCCGCTGGTGAAGAAGTACAACGTTCCGGTCGTGGCCATTTCCAACGACGACACCGGGATTTCCCCCGACCCGGACGTGCGCTTCGCGGTGGCGAAAAAGATCGTCCAGCGCGCGGCCGATCACGGCATCCCCGCGCATGACATCGTGGTCGATCCGCTGGTGATGCCGGTGGGGGCGATGGCCTCGGCGGGGCAGCAGGTCTTCACCCTCGTGCGCCGCCTGCGCGAGGAACTGGGCGTCAACACCACCTGCGGCGCCTCGAACATCAGCTTCGGCCTGCCGCATCGCCACGGCATCAACGGCGCCTTCCTGCCGATGGCCATCGGCGCCGGCATGACCAGCGCCATCATGAACCCCGTCCGCCAGCAGGAAATGGAGGCGATCCGCGCTGCCAACTTCCTGATGAACCACGACCCGAACGGCGGCGAATGGATCCGGTTCGCCAAGGTGCTCGAAGCGGTCGAGGCCGGCGCCACCTTCGCCGAGGCTTCCGCCGCCGCCACCCAATCCGCCGGCGGTCGCCGCGGCGGCCGCCGCGGTCGCGGCTGACCGTCGTTCCGGCCCATTTTCTGTCGGAAAATATCCCGGGGGTCCGGGGGCAGCGCCCCCGGCCTACGCCACCCCCGCAGGCGGAACCCGCCCCCGCCAATCCGTCGCCCTGTGCCAGGCCAGGCCGGCGCGCAGCACCGCCGC
>NZ_JBKBQM010000011.1:0-69868 GCF_046292685.1 Gemmobacter sp. | reverse complement strand
CGCCACCAGCGCTGTTGGTTCCACAAGATGTCGAACGTCCTCAACCACTTCCCCAAGTCGATGCAGCCCGCCGTCGCCGCCGGCCTGCGCGAGATCCCGCACGCTGCCACCAGCGCAAGCGGCGCTGGCGGCCATCGAGAGCTTCTGGCAGGAATACGCCGCCAGGCATGCCCGCGGCGCAGCCTGCCTGACCAGGGACACCGAGGCCTTGCTGGCCTTCCACGACTTCCCGGCCGAGCACCCGGACCAACCGCGCACCTCGAACCCTATCGAGAGCCTGTTCGCCACCGTCCGCCATCGGACCGTGCGCACCAGGCGCGCGCTGTCGCAGAAGACCGCCAAGCTCCTGGTCTTCACCCTCGTCAGGGCGGCTTCGACGACATCGCGCCAGCTGAACGGCACGAACCGGTTGCCCAGCGTCATCGAAGGCGTCAGGTTTACCGATGCCGTCGCCCACCGCGGCGCAGGCGAAAGCGCGAGACGCCCGAGGAATTGGCGGTATCGGCATCGCATCGCAGGGTATCGCGCGTTTACGCGTCAAGGCCTTGCACCGAGCCCCCGCCCCCGCCGGCCCAACCCTGCCCTGCCCCGAAAGCGCAGGCCGGCGCAGGCGCGAAAGCCGGATCAGGACAGCGTCGCCAAGCCGCAGAGCGTGTTGACCAGCCGCATCTGCGCGATGGTTTCGCATTTCGCCTCGCGCAGGCGCGGCGCGCCGAAGACCAGGGCGAGGCCCTTGGCGCGCGACACCGCCACGTTGATGCGGTTGAGCGAGAACAGGAACTCCATCCCGCGTGGGGTTTCGTCGGCGGAGGAGGCCGTCATGGAGACAAGGCAGACCGGCGCTTCCTGGCCCTGGAACTTGTCCACCGTGCCGACGCGGATGGCGTCGGGCAGCGCCTCGCGCAGCGCGTTGACCTGCGCGTTGTAGGGGGCGACAACGATGATGTCGCTGGCCTGCATCGGGCGGGTGGTGCCGTGCTTGTCGGTCCAGCTGCCCTTCTGCAACGCGGCGATGGCCAGCCTGATCGCGGCAACCTCCTCGGCCGCGATCTGGGCGTTGCCTTCGTGCGGGACCGGCACCCAGAAGGCCCCGGCCTCGGGGAAACGGGTGCCGCGCACGGCCTGGTGCGCGGTGTCGGGGTGGCTGGTCAGCCGCCCCTCGTAGACCTGATCCGAGACGAAGCGGCAGACCGCAGGATGCATCCGGCGCGAGACGGGCAGGAAGATGCCGCGCTCGGGCGGCAGGGTCGCATCGTCGCCCAGCATCCAGTCGAGGCATGACAGGTTCGCAGGCTCGGGGTGCGCGCCCTGGATCACCTGCGGCAACTGGCGCGGGTCGCCCACCAGCACGATGTTGCGGGCAGCGCGGCTCATGGCCACCATGTTGGCCAGCCCGACCTGCCCGGCTTCGTCCACGAAAAGCCAGTCGAAGGCCTGCACGTTCTCGTCGCGGCAAAAGAACCAGGCGGTGGCGCCGACGACCTGCCGCGCCTCGGCCGCCTCGTCATTGCTGGTGGTGCGGCGCACCGGGCAACCTTCGGGGTAGCCGTCATCGTCGCCGCCGGTCTTGTGAACCAGATCCAGCGTGATCGGCAGATCCTCGTCCTCGACCGCACTCAGACAGCCCATCAGCACGTTGCGGATCGCCTCGTGGCTGTTCGAGGTGACGCCCACCCGCGCGCCCTTGCGCAAGAGCGACAGGATCGCCCGGGCGGTGACATGGGTCTTGCCGGTGCCGGGCGGCCCCTGGATGGGCAGCACGGTTTCGTCCATCGCACCCACAGCCGCGATCGTGCCGGAAACGGGGTCGGCAACAGGCTTCAGCGGGCCGGTTTTCAGACGGGGGGCTGCGCGCGACAGCAGATCGTCCGCTGCCCGATAGCGGCGCGGCCCGCATTGGTCGGCAATCACGTCGCGCAAGGCGGCGGCGATCACATCGGTTTTCAGCGGCCAGTCGGGATGCAGGGTCAACCGCTCGGCCAGCAGATGTTCCTTGCCCGGCCCCGCCTTCACCATGATCTTCCCTGCGCGCCGGTCCATCTCCTCGATCCCGACCGAGACGGGCGCGCCGTCCGGCACGGGAACGGTTGCCTTTTTCCCCTCGCGCAGCCGGGTTTCCTGGCGGGGAAAGCGATAGCTGCGGGCGTAGGACCGCTTGACCGGCACGACGGGGCCGATGGCCTCCAGCCCGCCGAGCGCGTCCAGATCCTCGATCAGGTCGTCCTCGTCCTTCGAGACGGAATCGAATACCGCCCATTTCGCGGGCTTGGCCTCGCGCTGGTGGAAAAGCCCGAGGTCGAACAGCATCGCTTGCCGCTCCTCGGGCAGGCCCGATGCCGCAAGGGTGGCGCGCAGGGCCTGCGTCTCGGCATCTTCGTCGGCCTCCTGCGGCCCGGCATCGGGGGACAGCGCCGGCCACGGCGCCGCGGGGCGGATGCCAACCAGCCAGTTGCGCAGCTCCTCGGTCGAGATGCAGTCGATCCGATTGTAATCCTCGATCTCGTCAAGGATCTGCCGTTCGCCCGTCTCGCGCCAGCGTTCATAGGCCACGACCGACCCGCCCGCCGTCTTGACCTCGCCCTCGCGGTGGCGGCCATAAAAGGCCTCCATCGACTTGATGGAATAGTTGCCTTCCGACCCGATCAGCCCGCCGCGCACCACGGCGAACAGATCGACGAACCGCCGTTCGCGCATGAGGCGGTCCAGAAAGGCCTCGCCGATCCCGTATTTCGTGGTCAGGCGGCGCAGCGCGGTGATCTCGTAGGCCGCGTAATGATAGATGCGGGCCTTGGGGAATGCCTCCAGCCGCGCGCGGAAGAAGGAAAGAAGCGCCTCCAGCGCCCTCGCCTCGGCCGCGTGGTCATGCGCCCAGAAGGCGCGGAACTGCCCATGGCCCCAGACGCCATGCAGATACTCCAGCCCGCCTTCGTAATGCGGATCGCCCTCGATGTCATAGAACAGGTCGCCCGGCTGCGGTTCCGGCAGCAGGTCGAAGCCCTTGCCGGGTTCGGGTGCGCGCAACTCGAAGGCCGGGGTTCCGGTCTTGCGCGCGTGCTGCAACCGGGCCTGCGTCACCAGCCGCGCGCGGGTGCCCTCGGCCATGCCCCGCACCGGGCGGTCGAGCGCGGCAAGCGCCGCCATCGTGGTGATGCCCGCGGCCTCCAGCTTCTTGACCTGCCCGCGGCTGATGTTGGCCACGTTGAACAGGCTGTCCTCGGTGGCCCAGACGCTTTCGCAGTGATCGGCCCAGCGACAAAGCCCGCAGTCGGCGCAGGGGATTGGCCTAGTCGGCGTCGGCTCCGCCACGAAGGCCTCCAGCCGCCCCCGCGCCGCCCGGGCGTAATGGGCATAGTCGGCAAGTCGCAGGGTCGCGCGTTCGCCGGTGCCCAGTTCGACATGGGCGCATTCCGGGGCCACGCCCTGCACCTCGGTCAGCAAATCGGAATAGAGCACGAGTTGCAGCACATGCTTGGGATGCGGCCGGCGTTTCAGCTTGGTGTCGGCCACTTCATAGCTGAACGGGCCAAGGGCAGAAGGCTTATCGACCCGCAGCAGGAAATCCGACCAGCCGCCCCAGTTGCCCGACAGGAAGGCCCCCTGAAACACCACCTCGACACCCTGCGCAAGCGCCTCTCGGGTCGCTTGCGCGTCGGCGACCAGATCGCCACGGGGGAACTCCAGCACGGTTTTGCCGGCGGACTTCAGCTTCTCCAGATGCGCCGCCTCGTGCGCGTCGCCCTGTTTCTGCAACAGGGCCGCGTCCTCGGTATCTTCGCCCGGTTCCGGCCCCTCGCCGCGCAGGCGCATCAGGTCGAGCGTGGTGGCATGGGCACAGCCCATGAACCGCATCAGGTCGGTTGCCGAGAAAAGGATGCTGCCGCCGAAGTTCCTCATGGGTCGTCCTGAAATCTGAAAGGCGCGCAACCCGCAGCGGAATCGTCTCGTCGGGTTGCAGCTTTTTCAATATCCGTCCGGGGCGTCAATTCCGACCGGCCCGGGCGCAGGAACACCGCGGCGCGCCCGAGCCGCAAGGGGGCACCCGCGTCAGCCGGCCTGTGCGTCGCCCGCATGCACGATCCGCAGGCTTTTCGGCGCGATCAGCGAGGCGCGCTTGCCCCGGGCCCCCATCCAGATCGAAAAGCCCTTGCCGATCAGGGCGGCCGCCTCGTGCAGCGTCCGAACATGCGTGGCGTTTTCGGCGTGGTGCTTGTGCTTGCCGTGCGCCGGGTCGGCCAACCGATAGCCCTTTGCGGTGACCACGGGTTCTTCGACCACCCCGCCCCGCGACGAAACCCGTTCGATCCTGATGACACGTCCGGTCATTGTTCTTCCTCTCGATGTTCTGGTGCGCCTGCCGAGCCAAGGAGAACGTCATGCAAATCACTCGGGAATCGGCTCGACAGGACGCAACAACCTTTCTAGCCTGCCGGGGTGACAATCCCTGACAGGCTTGCGAGGGTTCATGTCCTTTTCCAAAGCCCAGGATCTCATCCGCCTTGCCAAGATGGCCGCCGCCCGGCGCGGGGGCGTCAGCCTGGAGGATATCTGCGAAGAATTCGGCGTCTCGCACCGCACCGCGCAACGCATGACCGATGCGCTGGAGGAGACCTTCGGCAATGTCGAAGCGGCGGATGGAGAGGACCGCAAGCGACGCTGGCGGCTGGTCGACCCCGGCTTGGCGCAATTGCAGCTGCGCCACGAAACCGCGGTCGAGGCGCTGGAGATCGCGGCCCGGACGGCCGAGGCCGAGGGTCGGGTGCGCCATGCGCGCGCCTTGAACGATATGCGCGACGGCCTGCTGGCGCGGGTTCCCGCCCGCGCTCGGGTCGAAGCGGATGCCGAAGCCGTGCTGATGGCGATGGGCCAGGTCACCCGGCCGGGGCCCAAGGTCCGCCTGCAGCCGGACATCCTCGACGCCATCATCGAATCGCTGCGCGGCCCCTTCCGGCTGCGGGTGCGCTACAATCAGGATGCCGGCCCCCGCATCCTGGAACCGCACGGGGTGCTTCTGGGCCACCGGACCTATCTTGCCGCCCGCGACCCGGCCAAGGCGGACGAGGTGCGCAACTTCCGCATCGACCTGATCCACGAGGCCGAGACGCTGAACGAAAGCTTTGTCCTGCAGGACGGGTTCAACATCGCCGATTACGCCGCGCAGGCCTTTGGCGTCTGGCAGGATCCGGCGCAATACGGCGAGGTGGTCTGGCGCTTTGCCCCCGACGCCGCCGAGCGCGCCGCGGGCTTTCGCTTTCACCCCCGGCAAGTGCTGGAACCGCAGGACGACGGCAGCCTGATCGTGCGGTTTCACGCGGCGGGCTGGCTGGAAATGGCCTGGCACCTGTACCAATGGGGCGACCGGGTCGAGGTGCTGGCCCCGCAGGCGCTGCGCGACATGGTCGCAGGCCATCGCCGCGGCGATTTTGCCGCCCTGCCGTGACGCGATTTCAAAAGGATGCCTTTCATGCCCGAGACCCTGACCTTCGCCGCCCTCAAGCAAAAACAGCGCGCCATCCGGGCGGGCTTCCCCGAGACGATGGGCCTGCGCGTGCACCGCGCCATCAGCTGGATCGGCCGGGCCGAGGCCTGCAACGGCGATGACGACGCCCGGTTCATCTTTCTCTGGATCGCCTTCAACGCCGCTTATGCCGATGAACGCGAGTTCCAGCCGATCCCGCAGGGCGAACGTGCGGCCTTTCTGGATTTCTTCGGGCGGCTGACTGCGCTCGACCACCAGCACCGCATCTATAACGCGGTCTGGCAGCGGTTTTCGGGGCCGGTGCGGCTGCTGCTGGAAAACCGCTATGTCTTCAACCCGTTCTGGCAGCACCACAACGGGATCGAAGGCTATGGGGATTGGGAGGATCGGTTCCGGGCCTCGGCCCGGTCCTTCGCGCAGGCGTTCCAGGCCGGCGACAGCGCCCGGGTGCTGAGCTTCGTCTTCGACCGGCTTTATGTCTTGCGCAACCAGCTGGTCCATGGCGGGGCCACCTGGAACAGCAGCGTCAACCGGGCGCAGGTGCGCGACGGGGCGGCAATCCTGGCGTTTCTGGTTCCGGTGTTCGTCGATCTGATGATGGAGAACCCCGAAGCAGACTGGGGCCGCCCGTTCTATCCGGTCGTGGCGTAGCGATCAGGCCGCGGCGCCGGCGGCCCGGTCCGTTCGGGTTGGCCGCAGGCGTCGCGGGGCGGGCGGAGCCCTCGGCGTGGTCACGCGCGGCCGGAAGGCCCGAGGCACCGCGCGCGACAGGCGCCAAGCGGGCCTGAACCGCCGAACGGCAGCCGCCGTGCCCCTTGCGAAAAGGCTTGGGTCGGCGTCATGCCAGCGCCTCGCCCCACGATGCGGGCGGCAGGAAGGGGTGGCCTGCCGCCGCACAATCGCCCGAAGGCGGGCGCGGGCCGCGCCGGTTTCAGCGTGGCACCGGGCACGAGACGGGCGCACCCCTGGCCCGAAAGCGATCACACGTCCACGTCCTCGACGAAGCGCGCGTTTTCCTGGATGTATTGAAACCGCAGCTCCGGCTTCTTGCCCATCAGCCGTTCCACCAGGTCGCCGGTTTCGCCCGGGATCTCGTCGTCGATCGCCACGCGGATCAGCTTGCGCGTGGCGGGGTTCATGGTGGTGTCCTTGAGGTCTTTCGCGTCCATCTCGCCCAGGCCCTTGAAGCGCGAGACGTCGATCTTGCCCTTGCCGCCAAGGCCCCGTTTCAGCCATTCGTCCTTTTCGGCCTCGTCGATGCAATAGACCCGGCGGGCCCCTTGCGTCAGGCGAAACAGCGGCGGGCAAGCGAGGTAAAGGTGCCCCTTGTCGATCAGCGGGCGCATCTGGGTAAAGAAAAAGGTCATCAGCAGGCTGGCGATATGCGCACCGTCCACGTCGGCATCGGTCATGATGATGATCTTGTCGTAGCGCAGATCCTCGATGTTGAACTTCGAGCCCATCTGCACGCCAAGCGCCTGGCAGAGATCGCTGATTTCCTGGTTGGCGCCCATCTTGCCGCCGGCGGCCCCCAGCACGTTCAGGATCTTGCCGCGCAAGGGCAACAGCGCCTGGTTGTGCCGGTCGCGCGCCATCTTGGCGCTGCCGCCGGCACTGTCGCCTTCGACGATGAACAGTTCGGTGCCGTCGCGGTTGGTGGCCGAACAATCCACCAGCTTGCCGGGCAGGCGCAGCTTCTTGGTGGCGGTCTTGCGGGCGGTTTCCTTTTCGGCGCGGCGGCGCAGGCGTTCCTCGGCGCGCAGCACGAGAAAGTCCATGATCGCGCCGGCCGACTTCGGGTCGGAGGCAAGCCAGTTGTCGAAATGGTCGCGCACCGCCCCCTCGACCCACTTTGCCGCTTCGTCGGTCGAAAGCCGGTCCTTGGTCTGGCCGACGAAACTGGGTTCGCGGATGAAGATCGACAACAGCGCGCAGCCCCCCGACATGATGTCCTCGCGCGTCACCAGCTCGGCCTTGCGGTTCTTCGACAGCTCGCCATAGGCGCGGATGCCCTTGGTGATGGCGGCCCAGAACCCTGCCTCGTGGGTGCCGCCTTCGGGGGTGGGCACGGTGTTGGTGTAGGAATGGATGAACCCGTCGCGCAGCGGGGTCCAGTTGATGGCCCATTCCACGCTGCCCGGGACGCCGTATTTTTCCTCGAACCCGACCTTGCCGGCAAAGGGGCGGTCGGCATAGGTCATCACCTTGTCCAGCGTCTCGCCCAGATATTGCGCAAGGCCGCCGGGAAAATGGAATGTCGCCTCGGTCGGGGTTTCGCCATCGGCGATGGCCGATTTCCAGCGGATTTCGACGCCGGAAAACAGGTAGGCCTTGGACCGCGCCATCTTGTAGAGCCGGGCGGGCTTCAGGCGCTGGCTGCCGAAGATTTCGGCATCGGCGTGGAAGGTCACCGAGGTGCCGCGCCGGTTCGGGGCGGGGCCGACCTTGGCGATGCCGCCTTGCGGCTTGCCCCGGCTGAATTCCTGGACGTAAAGCTCGCGGTTGCGCGCCACCTCGACCCGCAGATGGTCGCTCAGCGCGTTGACCACCGACGAGCCGACCCCGTTCAGCCCGCCGCTGGTCGAATAGGCCTTGTTGGAAAACTTGCCCCCCGCGTGCAGCGTGCAGAAGATCACTTCCAGCGCCGACTTGCCGGGAAACTTCGGGTGCGGGTCCACCGGAATGCCGCGGCCGTTGTCGCGCACCGTGACGGCGCCGTCGGCGTGCAACTCCACCTCGATCCGCGTGGCATGGCCGGCCACGGCCTCGTCCATCGCGTTGTCGAGGATTTCGGCCACCATGTGGTGCAACGCGCGTTCGTCGGTGCCGCCGATATACATGCCGGGGCGCTTGCGCACGGCCTCCAGCCCTTCGAGCACCTCGATCGAGGAGGCATCGTAGCTTTCGGGGCCGGTGGGCAGCAGATCGGACATGGAACCTCGATTCGGGGCAGGCAGGAACGGGGGGGCATATGACCATCGGGGGGGCCGACGCGCAAGCGGCCTGCCCCGCCGCAGGCCGGATCACATCGGTTCGGCGTTGCGCGCGGCCCAGAGTCGCTGAAAGGCCGGGCGGGCGTGGCAGCGCGCCAGCCAGTCCTTCAGCGCGAGGTAAGGGTCGAGCGTGCCCGGCTCGGCGGTGGCGTAGCGCACGCATTCGGCCAGCACGATATCGGCCACGGTAAAGCGGCCGCCCATCATCCAGCCGTTGCCGGCCAGGTGGCTTTCGATGCGGGCAAAGGGGCGGCGCAGCGTGGCTTGCGCGGCGGCGATGCTGCGCGCGCCTTCCTCGGTGCCGGCCAGACCCTTGCCGTGGACCTGGAGGATCTCGAGCGCCGGGGTTTCCACCGCGGTGGCCCCCACCAGCGCCCATTGCGTGGCCAGCGCCTCCTCGGCCAGATCGCGCGGGCCAAGGTCGCCGCCGAACTTGCGCGCCAGATAGAGCGTGATGCCAAGCGACTCGGTCAGCACAAGGTCGCCGTCGCGCATCGCCGGGATCTGGCCTTGCGGATTGACCGCAAGAAAGGCCGCAGACGCCGTGTGCAGCGGCGCATCGGCCGCGCCCGGGTCGGCCAGCCGGTAGGACTGGATCACCGGAACGTGGTCGAACCCGGTGCCGGTTTCGTAAAGCAGCCAGATCGGCCGCGTGGCGCGGGACCGGAAACACCCGTAGATCGTCAGCATCGCGTGGCTCCCTGTTGCGTGCCCGGGGCCGACCCTAGCCCGGCGCAACGCCGGCCGAAAGGCGGGTTGCCGCAGGTGCGGAAAAAAGCGCAATCTCGGAAAGGATTCAGGGCCCCGAATCGAGCGATTTTCCGGCTGGTGACATGAGCGCATCCGACCCCTTGCCACCCGCCGCCGACCCCGGGCGCGAGCACAAGGCCGAGATCGTCGACCGCATCTACGATGTCGCGCTGGACCCGGTGCGGCTGGAAGACCTGCTGGATGCCTGGGAAGGTCGGGCCGCCCCCTTGCGCGGCTCGGGTGTTGCCCCCGACGGCCCCCAGGTGGTGCCGCATCTGGAACGCGCCGGCGTCTTTCTGGACCGCTTCCGCCCGGCCGGCGCGGATGGCGGCTACCGCTCGGTGCTGGACGACCTGCCGCGGGTCGCGGCCCTGCTCGCCGATGGCGGGGCGCTGGTCATGGCCTGCAATCGCCCGGCCCAAACCGCGCTGGGCATCGTCGAAGGCGGGCCGATCGCGGCCTTGCCCTTCGAACCCGAAGATATCGACACGTTGCGCGCCGCGATCCGCAAGGTGGCGGGCGGGCGCGCGGAAAAGGTGCTGACGCTGCGGATGCGCAGCCGGGCCAGCGGCGCGGTGGTCATCGTGCGGATCGGCCCGGTGCACAGCGACCGCACGCAGCCGCTGGCGCTGGTGATGTTCAGCGAACTGGTCTGGCCCGAAGGTTTCGACGAAACCTTGCAGGAAGCCTTCGGGCTGACCGCCACCGAAGCCGGCATCGTGCGCGGCCTGACCCTGGGGCACTCGTTGAAGGACATCGCCGAGGCCCGCGGCCGGTCGGTGGAAACGGTGCGCACGCAGGTTCGCTCGATCCTGGCCAAGACCGAAACCCACAGCCAGCCGGAGCTGATGCGGGTGGTTCTGGGGCTGATGGATGTGGCGCTGGTGCCGGGGGCGCGAACGCACGAAACCGCACCCGTGGCGGGGCTCGCGCCGCTGCCGGTGCAGTCGATGCGGGTGACGGCCGGGCGGCGGCTGGAGTGGATCGAGTTCGGCGACCCGGCCGGTCTGCCGGTGCTCTACATGCATCTGGATTACGGGCTGGTCCGCTGGCCGGCCCGGGCCGAACAGGCCGCCCGTGCGCGGGGCCTGCGCGTGGTGGTGCCGTTCCGCGCCTGGTATGGCGGCACGACCGGGCTGCCGGGCGGGGTGGATCATCTGGCCGGGGTGGTGGCGGACTACGCGGCGGTGATGGATCATCTGGGCCTGACGCAGGCCGTGGCGATGACACAAGGCGCCGACCTGCGCTTTGCGCTGAAACTGTCGCAGCTGCGCCCCGACCTGATCCGCGCGGTTCTGGGCTGTGCCGCCCAGCTGCCCTTGCGCACCCCCGCACAGTACGAACGCATGGACAAGTGGCAACGCTTCGTGCTGGCCAACGCGCGCTATGCGCCCAAGGTTCTGCCCTTCATCGTCAAGGCCGGGTTCTCGCTGGTGCGCAGCCTGGGGCCCGAGGCATTCTTTCGCAAGGTCAACAGCGGGTCCGCGGCCGACATGGCCGCCTTCGACGACCCCGAAATCCGGGCGGCGGTTCTGGCCGGGGCCGGCATGACGCTGCTGGTGCCCGGCGGCAACGGGCCCGAGGCCTTTACCCGCGAGGCGCTGGGGTCGGAACGCGACTGGTCGGCGGTGGTGCATGCCGCGCGTGTGCCAGTCCGGCTGTTGCAGGCCGACCAGGACCCGCAGACCCCGGTGCAGACGATCCGCGAACTGATGGAGGATTATCCGCATCTGGACGTGCGCTTCCTGGCCTTTACCGGGCAGCTTCTGGCCTTTGCACGCTGGCCCGAGGTGCTGGACGCCATCGAGGAACTGGCCGTGCGCACCGCGCCGGGCGACTGAGGCGGAGGCGGAAAAACAGCGCGGCATACCCTGTTCAGGGTATGCGCGCCGGCCGGAATCGACGCTAAGGTGGCGCCATTGATGGAAGCTTTTTGAACGAAGCCAGTCCCCGACACAGGCGGCGGCACCCCTTGGGTGCCGCCGCTTTTGTCTGCGACCGCGACTGTGGCGCATGAGCAACGCCACAGGCGCCGGGTGGCGGCGATTGACCGGGATCAAGGTGCTGCCCCCGCTGGCCGCGCCCGAAGCGATCCGCGCCAGTTTCCAATCGGGCCGCTACCCCTATCCGCACCCGCTGGGGCGAAAGGTCTACGAACAGGAAAAGGCGCGGCTTCAGGCCGAATTGCTCAAGGTGCAGATCTGGGCGCAGGACACCGGCCAGAAGTTCGTGATCCTGATGGAAGGGCGCGATGCCGCCGGCAAGGGCGGCACGATCAAGCGGTTCATGGAGCATCTGAACCCCCGCTATGCCCGGGTGGTGGCGCTGACCAAGCCGTCGGACAAGGAACGCGGCGAATGGTATTTCCAGCGCTACATCCAGCATCTGCCGACGGCAGGGGAAATCGTTTTCTTCGACCGCAGCTGGTACAACCGCGCCGGGGTCGAGCGGGTGATGGGGTTCTGCACGCCGGCAGAATACCTGGAGTTCATGCGCCAGGCGCCCGAGCTGGAACGCATGCTGGTGCGCAGCGGCATCAGGCTCTACAAGTACTGGTTTTCGGTCACGCAGGCCGAACAGGCCGGGCGGTTCAAGGAGCGCGAGACCGACCCGCTCAAGCGCTGGAAGCTGAGCCCGATCGACAAGGCGAGCCTCGACAAGTGGCAGGACCATACCGAGGCCAAGGAGGCGATGTTCTTTTACACCACACCGCCGATGCGCCCTGGGTGATCGTCAAGTCGAACGACAAGAAGCGCGCCCGGCTGAACGCGATGCGGCATTTCCTGTCGACGATCGACTACCCCGACAAGGATGCCGCGGTGATCGGCAGCCCTGATCCGCTGATCGTGGGGCGCGCGGCCACCGTGCTGGGGGGGGCGGGGCAGATACCCGCACCCGTGGTCAAGCCGGCCTGAGCGCCGCGCCCGGCCCCGCCGCGGGGGGCTGTCTGCCCCCCGAGCCCCCCGAGGATATTTTCACAAGGTGAAAGCTGGAGGGCGGTCTTGCGCCGGACGGCGGTTCGGCAGAGAGATGTCGGGCGGAAACGGGCGGAGGCAAGACAGGTGCAGACACTGGCGGAAATGGCGGTCGAGGTGCTGACCTGCGCGGATGGGCGCGCAAAGACGGCGCTGGCGCGCGCCCATGCCGCGACGTGGTTTGCGGCGCGCGCCGCCCAGGCGCCCTTGCCGCGCGGGCAGGCCAACCCGCCCGACCGCCCTGCCCGTCCGGCCCGGCCCGAATTGCTGGCCCCGCGCGACGTGCCGCGGCGGCGGCCGGGCACGCAGGCCGGGCGCATCGCCTTGCTGCATGCGGTGGCGCATATCGAGCTGAACGCCGTGGACCTGCACTGGGATCTCCTCGCGCGGTTCGGGCATGTGCCGATGCCGCCGGGGTTCTGCGACGACTGGGTGAAGGCCGCAGACGAGGAGGCCAAGCACTTCAACCTGATGTGCGACTGCCTGGAAGCGATGGGCAGCCATTATGGCGCCTTGCCCGCCCATGCCGGCATGTGGCGCGCGGCCGAGGATACCGCGGGCGACCTGATGGCGCGGCTGGCGGTGGTGCCGATGGTGCTGGAGGCGCGCGGCCTGGACGTGACGCCGCAGATGATCGACGTGTTCCGCAAGGCGGGCGACGCTGCGGCGGTGGCCGCGCTGGAGACGATCTATGCCGAGGAGGTCGGGCATGTTGCCTATGGGTCGAAGTGGTTCCACTTCCTGTGCGGGCGGCACGAGCTGGACCCGAAGGACACCTTTCACGGCCTGGTGCAGCGCCATTTCCACAGCTCGCTGAAGCCCCCCTTCAACGAGGAAAAGCGCGCCGAGGCCGGTTTGCCGCCCGATTTCTACTGGCCGCTGGCCGACAGCCCCGCCGGTTGAACACGCATTAGGCGGAGGCTTGCCACCCCGCCCGCAAAGCGGTTGCATCGGCGCGCCGGACCCGGCTACTGCTTTGGCCGGGGAACGGGCCGCGCTGCCAGCAGGCCCGCAAAGCGCGGTGCGGGACCGGATCGGTCCGCCGCAAGTGGGACAGGATGCCAATGCCGCAACGAATCGTGCAGCGGATCAATCATGCGCTGGAACGCCGTTTTCCCGAACAGCGGGTGTTTCTGAAATCCGATGCCGAAACGCGGTTCATCCGGTTGCGCCCGCTGACGCAGGCGGTGGCGGCCACCGTGGGTGGGGCGCTGATCGCCTGGACCATCCTTGCGACTGCGATCCTGATGATCGACCATCTGAGCGCGGGCAACGCGCGCGAGCAGGCGCAGCGGTCGGTGGCAGAGTTCGAGCGGCGGCTGGATGCGCTGTCGCGCGAGCGCGACGAGCGCGCGCAAGAGGCCGTGCGGGCGCAGGAACGGTTCAACCAGGCGCTGGCCAAGGTTTCGGAGATGCAGGGGTTGCTTCTGGCCTCGGAAGACCGGCGCAAGGAAGTGGAAACCGGGCTGGACGTGGTGCAGCTGACCTTGCGGCGCACCTTGCGCGAACGCGACGAGGCGCGCGCCGAAGTCGAGACACTGAAGGCCGCGTTGCAGGCGCAAGGCGGCGCCGGCAGCCCCGAGGCGGCGCGCGCGCGCGACGATGCCGCGACGCTCGATCTGCTGGCCGCGACGCTGGGCGCCACGGCGGCCGAGCGCGACATGGCCGCGCAAACCGCCGAAGCTGCGCGAGCCGAGGCCCGCGCAATCGCCGAGGCCAAGCGCAAGCTGGAACGGCGCAACGACGAAATCTTCCGCAAGCTGGAAGAGGCCGTCGCCGTCTCGATGGAACCGCTGGACCGGATGTTCCGCGCCGCCGGCCTGAAGCCCGAGGAAGTCTTGCGCCAGGTGCGCCGGGGGTATTCGGGTTCGGGCGGGCCGCTGGGCGCAATGCGGATTTCCACCAAGGGCATGATGGACGAGCACGAGCTGCGCGCCGACGCGATCCTTGGCGGGCTGGACAACATGGCGCTGTATCGTCTGGCAGCGCAGCGGTTGCCGTTTGCCATGCCGGTGCGCGGGGGGTTCCGGTTCACCTCGGGGTTCGGCTACCGCCGCGACCCCAAGGGGTTCGGCACGCGGATGCATTCGGGCACCGACTTTGCCGGGCCGCGTGGCACGCCCATTCATGTCACCGCCGACGGGGTGGTGACCAAAGCCGGCTGGCATGCCGGTTACGGCAAGACGGTGATCGTGCAGCACGCCTTCGGCATCGAGACGCTGTATGCTCACATGTCCGAAATCCGCGTGAGGGAGGGACAAACCGTCTCGCGCGGGGACCGGATCGGTGATATGGGCAATACAGGACGATCCACCGGCACCCATCTGCACTACGAGGTGCGCGTGGGCGACAGACCCGTCAATCCGATGACCTACATCAAGGCTGCGAGCAATGTTTTCTAAATCCAGGATCAACGAACCCGGTCCCAAGGCCAGCGAGCCGGAAAAGAAGATGCCCGAGGCTGCGGCCCCCTCGGCCGGCAAGCCGGCGTCCGATTTTGCCGCGCCGGTGACGCGCGGCAAGCCGGCGGCATCGGTGCTGTCGTCCGACCTGACGGTGGTGGGCAACCTCAAGACCACCGGCGATATCCAGGTCGAAGGCGTGGTCGAAGGCGATATCCGCGCGCATCTGCTGACCGTGGGCGAAAGCGCCACCATCCGCGGCGAGATCGTGGCCGATGACATCGTCATCAACGGCCGGGTGATCGGGCGCGTGCGCGGGCTGAAGGTGCGGCTGACCTCGACCGCGCGGGTCGAAGGCGACATCATCCACAAGACCATCGCCATCGAATCGGGCGCGCATTTCGAAGGCTCGGTGCAGCGTCAGGATGACCCGCTGGCTGCCGGCAAGCCGGGGCTGGCGGCGGGCTGACCGCAGGGCGGCCAAGGCCCGGCGAACCCCGAAAAGGCGCCCGGACGGGCGCCTTTTTCGTGTCAGGCGAGGGCGCGGGTGTAAAGGTGCCAGCTGGAATGGCCCAGCAGCGGCAGCACCACCAGAAGGCCCAGAAAAGCCGGCACCATGCCGGCAAACAGCAGCACCGCAATCAGCATCCCCCAGCCCAGCATGACCCCGGGATTGCGGCGCACCACGGCCAGCGAGGTCAGCATGGCGGTGACGAAATCGACCTCGCGGTCCAGCAGCATCGGCAAGGCGACCACGGTCAGCGAAAACAGCAACGCCGAGAACACCGCCCCCACCAGCGTGCCCACAACGATCATGGCCAGACCGTTGGGGGTAAGAAATGCCTCGAAGCTGCTGGAAATGTTGGTCATCACCTGCAGGCCCATGAACAGCGCAAAGATCATGTGGGCCAGAAAGTTCCAGAACAGGAAGAACACCACGATCACCGCGGCGATCGAAGGCACCTGCCGGTCCTTCTGCCGCAGGATCACGCCCAGCACGCCGGGCCAGTCCAGCGGCTCGTCGCGGGCCAGACGGCGCGAAATCTCGTAGAACCCGGTGGCGATGAACGGCCCCAGCAAAGGAAAACCCAGCGTGATCGGGATGGTCCACCACACCTGCCCCGAAGCCGTCAGTGCCCAGACCAGCATCCAGCCGCCCAGCACATAGACCCCGGCAAAGAACAGACCGAACAGCGGGGCACGCGTCAGGTCGCGCCAACCGGCGGCCAGCGCGGCCGACAGGTCGGCCGGTGCAAGCGCCCGGATCACCGGGGCCGCGGCGGCGGGCTGTGCGGAAACGGCGGGTGTCATGCGGTCCTCCCCTCCCTCGTGACGCGCTCAGGCTAAGGCGCGGCGGGGCGGGGCGTCCACTGTTTTTCGCAAGCGCCTCAGTCGGCTTGCGCTTCGGCGCGCGACTTGCCGGCCACATCCATCGCCAGCGTGGCGGCCATGAACGCATCGAGGTCGCCGTCCAGCACCCCTTGGGTATCGCTGGTTTCCACGCCGGTGCGCAGATCCTTGACCATCTGATAGGGTTGCAGCACGTAGCTGCGGATCTGGTTGCCCCAGCCGGCTTCGCCCTTGGCGGCGTGCTGGGCGTTGACGGCGGCGTTGCGACGGTCGAGTTCCAGCTGATACAGCCGCGCACGCAGCGCGTTCATCGCCGCCTCGCGGTTCTGGTGCTGCGACTTCATGCTGGAGGTCACGACGATGTTTGTAGGCAGGTGCGTGATGCGCACCGCCGAGTCGGTGGTGTTCACGTGCTGCCCGCCCGCGCCCGAGCTGCGATAGGTGTCGATGCGGATATCGCTGTCGGGGATGACGATTTCGATGTTGTCGTCGACCACCGGATAGACCCAGACCGAGGAAAACGACGTGTGTCGCCGCGCCGCGCTGTCGTAAGGCGAAATGCGCACCAGCCGATGCACGCCGCTTTCCGATTTCAGCCAGCCATAGGCGTTCTTGCCGGAAATCTTGTAGGCGACCGAACGGATGCCGGCCTCGTCGCCGGGCGTTTCCGATTGCAGTTCCACCGTGTAGCCCTTGCGTTCGGCCCAACGCACATACATGCGCGCCAGCATCGCCGCCCAGTCGCAGCTTTCGGTGCCCCCTGCCCCGGCGTTGATTTCCAGAAAGGTGTCGTTGCCGTCGGCCTCGCCGTCGAGCAGCGCCTCCAGCTCCTTTTCGGCAGCATAGGACACCAGGTCTTTCAGCGCGGCCTCGGCCTCGGCCACGATCTCGGCATCGCCTTCGGCCTCGCCCAGTTCGATCAGCTCGACATTGTCGCGCAGGCCGCTGTCGATGCGCTTGTAGACCGCAACCGCGTCGATCAGCGCCTGGCGTTCGCGCATCAGCTTTTGCGCCTTGGCGGGGTCGTTCCACAGGTCGGGCGCCTCGATCAGGGCGTCGAACTCCTCCAGCCGGTGCGGAACGGTCTCCCAATCCATCCGCTGCCCCAGCAGCTTGAGCGACTTGCGGATGGCTTCGACGTGGTTCTGCGTTTCGGCGCGCACGGGGGAGTTCCAATGCCTGTTCGGGTTTCGGCCCCTATCTATCCAAAAGTGCGCCGATAACAAGGCCCGCGCGTCAGAACAGCACGTCACCCGGCTGCAAGGCGCCGGGTTGAAGCCCCGGCAGCATCACGCTGTCGGCGCCGATGGTCAGCAGGCTGCCGCCCGAGACGGAGGTCAACGCGGCCTGCACCTGGGCAAAGCCGGTGAAGACGGTGCCGGAAAGGTCCAGCCGGTCAAGGCCCGGCGTGAAGTCGGTGATGGTGTCGGCGCCCGACCCGGTGGCCAGCACAAAGACATCGGCCCCCTTGCCGCCGGTCATCGTATCCTTGCCGGCCGCGCCGATCAGCACGTCGGTGCCGTCGCCGCCGTTCAGCCGGTCGTTGCCGCCGCCGCCGTCCAGCGTGTCGTTGCCGCCGCCGCCGTTCAGCGTGTCGTTGCCGGCCAGCCCGCGCAACAGATTGGCCCGGGCATCGCCGCCCAGCAGGTCGCCGAAGGCCGAGCCGGTCAGGTATTCAATGCCGGTCAGAACATCGCCCGCCGCATGGCCGCCGGTGGCGGTGCCGGCCGCAAGGTCCACCCGCACCCCGGCGGTGCTGGCCGCATAGGCGGCCGTATCCACGCCGGCGCCACCATCCAGCAGGTCGGCCCCGGCGCCGCCTTCCAGCAGGTCGTTGCCGCCATCGCCGCGCATCGTATCGTTGCCGTCGCCGCCGAACAGCGTATCGCGCCCGTCGCCGCCAGCAAGGGAATCGTCGCCGATACCGCCGTATCCCAGATCGTTGCCCCCCTTGAGCACCAGCGTATCGTTGCCGCCGAGGCCCGGGATGCGGTCGGCGCCTTCGGTGCCGAGCAGCAGATCGTCGCCGCCCCCGATCTCGATGCTGGACACCGTGCTGGCCGACTGGGCAGCCAGCACCACGAACAGCCGCCCGCCGTGATCCACCACCTCGAGGCCCGAGGCGCCCGCAAGGATCGACGTGTCGGCAAGGGACCGGACCAGGGTAAAGCCCTTGGCCGCCGAAAAGGTGAATACCCCGACCCGCCCGGCATTGAAATCCGAAGCCAGGATGAAAGGAACGCCGTCGACCATCGTGGTGGTGATGGCGGTAAAACGGCCGAAGGTGGCGGGCTCCTCGAAGGTCTGGCGCAGCACCAGCGAGCCGTCCGACCGAACCTGCCAGGCCATGAGCGCGCCGTTGTCCCAGGCCGAGCCGGCAAACAGCCAGGATGCGCCGTCGAACCGCGCGGCGTGCAGCCCGCGGGCCATCAGGTTGGCCACCGGCGTCGCCGAGGCAAAGACCAGCGCCCCGCTGGACGTCAGCTCATAGACGCTGATCGCGCTGTCGCCGCCATCGGTGGCTGCAATCACGAAGGTCTTGTTGCCGGCACTGGCGGTGACCACGCGGAAGGCGCCGTCCAGCGGCTGGCCGGGATGGGTGGATTTGGCCACCGATCCGGTCAGCGTCAGGCTGCCGTCCGCGCCCACCTGCCAGACCGCCAGCGCATCGGAATTGACCGCTGCACTGATGACATAGCTTTTGCCGCCGATGCTGGCCTGCGACAGCGCCCAGGCACCGTCCAGCAGGTTGGCGGCCGGGTTGCGCTGCACGGTCTTCAGTTCCAGCTTGCCGTCGGACAGGATGCGAAACACGTTCAGCGCATCGTCGCCTGCCCCCGCCGCCACCAGAAACGACGTGCCGCCCACGGTGACGAGCTGCAACCCGTCCACGAAATCGAGCCCGAGTGCAAAGGTATCGTTCACCGCCGCCACCCGGGTCAGCGTGCCGTCAGGGGCCAGTTGCGCGACCTGGATCCCGGCATCGAAAGGCGAGGCGACATAGACGAACACAGTGTCGCCCGAACGAAAGCTGGCCACGCGGCGCGCGCCGTAAAGCTCGGACCCGACGATATCCCCAAGCCAGGACTTGAAGCTCAGCGCCCCCAGCAGATCCATGCAAAAGCTCCTCGCAAACCGCAGCGCTTCGCAGTTTGTTAAGGAAAGTGGCAAGGATAAGGCCGGACTGCGCCCGAAAGCGCAATCCGGCGGGTCAGTAGAGCCCGCCCGAAGTCACCGTGCCGAAATCGGCCTTCTTCGGGATCACGCGGGTCTGGCCGCTGGCGGTGGTGACGGTGCTGGTCTCGGACCCGTCGGTTTCGCCATAGGCGAACAGCGGCAGGTTGGAGCCCATCGCAAACCCGCCGTCCACGAGGCTGCCGAAGCCATAGGTGTCTTCCTGGCCTTCGCGGAAATATTCGGCGATCACGTTTTCGCCCGTGGCGCTGTCGGGCAGGCGCGCGCCGGTAAAGCGGTCGACCTTCACCCAGTAGCCGCCCGGGGGCACCTTGAACTTGGTGCCGCCATACTTCTTCACCGCCTCGCGCATGAACCGGGTAAAGACCGGGCCGCACATGCCGCCGCCCGAGGCATTGCCAAGGCTGCGCGGCTGGTCGTAGCCGATATAGCAGCCTGCCACGATGTTCGAGGTATAGCCGACGAACCACACATCCTTGGCGTCGTTGGTGGTGCCGGTCTTGCCGGCCACCGGGGCGCCCACGCTGATGCCGCGCCCGGTGCCGCGCTGGATCACGCCTTCCATCATCGAAGTGACCTGATAGGCGGTGATCGGGTCCATCACCCGCTCGCGCTGTGCGGTGATGCGCGGCGGCGCGCCGGGGGGCAGGCTGGCGGTGCGGCAATCCTCGCACACGCGCTGGTCATGGCGGTAGACGGTGCGGCCCCAGCGGTCCTGCACGCGGTCCACCAGCGTCGGTTCCACCCGTTCCCCGCCGTTGGCGAACATCGCATAGGCCGCGACCATCCTGAACAGCGTGGTTTCCTCGGCCCCCAGCGCGTTGGCCAGGAACGGCCCCATCCGGTTGTAGACCCCGAAGCGTTCGGCATAGGCGGCCACCGTTTCCATGCCGATCTCCTCGGCCACCCGCACGGTCATCAGGTTGCGCGACTGTTCCAGCCCGGTGCGCAAGGTCGTGGGGCCGTAGAACTTGTTCGAGGCGTTCTTCGGCTTCCACAGGCCCTGGGGGGTGTTGATCTCGATCGGGGCGTCCACCACGATGGTGGCGGGGTTGAAACCGTTGTCCAGTGCTGCGGCATAAACGAAGGGCTTGAAACTGGACCCGGGCTGCCGCTGCGCCTGGGTCGCGCGGTTGAACACCGTGTCCTGATAGCTGAAGCCGCCCTGCATGGCGATCACGCGCCCGGTGTTCACGTCCATCGCCATGAAGGCGCCCTGAATCTCGGGCACCTGGCGCAAGGACCAGCGCTGGAACTGGCCATCCTTCATCAGCTGCTTGACCAGCACGACATCGCCCACATCCAGCAGGTCGGACGGCACCTTGGCCTTGTTCCCGAGCCGCCCGTTGGGCAGCCGCTTGCGCGCCCAGGTGACATCGGCGGCGGGGATTTCGTGGTCGGTGCCTTCGACGCCTTCGATGCCGATGCGCGCGGTGTTGCCCCCGGTTTCCAGCACCACCGCCGGATACCAGCCCGCCACATCGCGCGGCAGTTCCAGCCTGGCCAGCGCCTCGCGCCACTTGCGTTCGTCGGTCAGCAACTCCGCGTCCAGCGTGGCGCGGGTGCCGCGCCAGATGCCGAGGTTGCGGTCATAGCTTTCCAGACCGTCGCGCAAGGCAGCGGCGGCCACTTCCTGCATCTCGGGGTCGATGGTGGCGCGGATGGTCAGCCCGCCGCCGAAGAACTCGGCCTCGCCGAAGGTGGTGGAAAGCTGGCGGCGGATTTCGTCGGTGAAATAGTCGCGCGGCGGCATGGCCGAACGGAAGCTGGCGTATTCGCCGCCTTGCACGGTGCGCAAGGGGGCGGCAATCGCCTCGTCCATCTGCGCCTTGGTGATGTAGCCATCCTCGAACATGCGGCGCAGCACATAGGCGCGCCGTTCCAGCAGCCGGTCGCGGTTGCGCACCGGGTGGAAGTTGGACGGCTGCGTCGGCAGGCTGGCCAGCACGGCCGCTTCTTCGAGCTTCAGCTCATGCAACGGCTTGTTGAAATAGGTCTGTGCTGCCGCCGCCACACCGTAGGAGTTCTGCCCGAGGAAGATTTCGTTGAGGTAAAGCTCCAGGATCTTGTCCTTGGACAGGGTGCCTTCGATCCGGGTGGCAAGGATGATCTCCTTGATCTTGCGCTCGCCCGTGCGTTCGCCGCCCAGCAGGAAGTTCTTCATCACCTGCTGCGTGATGGTCGATGCGCCGCGCACCCGCTGGCCGCGGGTGGCAATGGCCTCGACCAGGGCCGCGGCCATGCCTTTGGCATCATAGCCCTTGTGGGTGTAGAAATTCTGGTCTTCGGCCGCGACGAAGGCCTGCTTGACGATGGCGGGCACATCCTCGATCGGGGTGTAAAGGCGCCGCTCATGGGCGAATTCGTCGATGATGCGGCCTTCGGACGAATAGATGCGGCTGATGGTCGGCGGGGTGTATTGCGCCAGCGATTCGTGGCTGGGCAGATCGCGGGCGTAAAACCACAGCACGCCGCCCAGCAGCAGCGCCACGGCCAGCAGCCCCAGCGTGATGAAGGTGAAGATGGCCCCGAAAAAGGAACCGATGAACCGGATCACGCGCAAAACCCCCGTCTGACTGATCCCGACATATACCTTTGTCGGGCCGCAGGGTCAAAGCCTTGGGGGCTTGACTGCATCACAGGACGGTCAGCCGGGCGGCACATCGCCGAACAGGTTAAGCTGGTCGCCGGGGCGGGCGGGCGGGCGAAACAGGTCGGTCCTCAAGGCAGGCTGCGGGGCATCGAGCCCGAACCGGCGGGCCGCCAGCGCAAAGCGTCGCGCCAGGAGGTCGGCCCAAAGCCCCTGCCCGGTCATGCGCCGGCCGAATTCGGGGTCGTAGTCGCGCCCGCCGTGCATCTCGCGCACGCGGTTCATCACATGGGCGGCGCGGCCGGGTTCGTGTTCGGCCAGCCAGTCGCGGAACAGGGGCGCCACCTCCAGCGGCAGGCGCAGCGCGATGAAGCGGGCCGCCACCGCGCCGGCCCCGCGCGCGGCCTGCATCAAGGGTTCCAGTTCGTGATCGGTCAGCCCCGGCACCACCGGCGCGATCATCGCGCGCACGGGCACGCCGGCAGAGGCGAGGCGGCGGATGGTTTCCAGCCGGCGGGCGGGGGCGGGGGCGCGCGGCTCCATCCGCCGCGACAGCGCGGGATCCAGCGTGGTCAGCGAGACACCCACCGCCACCAGCCCCTGGGCCGCCATCGGTGCCAGCAGGTCGAGGTCGCGTTCCACCAGCGTGCCCTTGGTGGTGATGGCCAAGGGATGCCGATGATCGTGCAGCACCTGCACCACCTCGCGCGCAAGGCGGTGTTCGGCATCGCAGGGCTGGTAGGGATCGGTGTTGGTGCCAAGCGCGATCGGGGCCGGGCGATACTTCCGCGCGCGCAGTTCACGGTCCAGCACGGCGGCGATGCCGGGCCGGGCCACCAGCCGGGTTTCGAAATCGAGCCCCGGCGACAGGCCCAGAAAGGCGTGGCTCGGCCGGGCGAAGCAATAGATGCAGCCATGTTCGCAGCCGCGATACGGGTTGACCGAACGGTCGAAGGGCAGATCGGGCGAACGGTTCCAGACCAGCGCCGAACGCGGGCGTTCGAGCCGCACCTCGGTGCGCAGCAGGCGGCTGTCCTCGGGGATGTCCCAGCCGTCGTCGAAGGCCTCGCGGTCGTGGCGTTCGAACCGGCTGGCCGCGTTCGAGCCGGCCGCGCGGGCTGGTCTGCGCAAATGTGGCGGTGGCGCGTGTCGGGTCATGTGCGGATCATGGAACGAAAACGGAACGCCGGCAAGCCCCGTCCGTTTGCGACGCATGCCTGTCGGGGACGGCGCGCGGCATGTCGTAAACCGGAAAGTCCCCCTTGCCCTTTGGTCGCATTCAGGGGCAGAACGACGCATTCCACCTGCAAGGCGCGCATCATGGCTGACGACGACGAAATCATCCTGTCGGAACTCTCGGACGACGAGCTTGTGCTTCAGATGCACGACGACCTGTACGACGGGTTGAAGGAAGAAATCGAGGAAGGCGTCAACATCCTGATCGAACGCGGATGGGCGCCCTATGACGTGCTGACCAAGGCCCTGGTCGCCGGCATGACCATCGTCGGCGCCGACTTCCGCGACGGGATCCTGTTCGTGCCCGAGGTGCTGCTGGCCGCCAACGCGATGAAGGCGGGCATGGCGATTCTGAAGCCGCTGCTGGTGGAAACCGGCGCCCCGCGCATGGGCAAGATGGTGATCGGCACCGTCAAGGGCGACATCCACGACATCGGCAAGAATCTGGTGGCGATGATGATGGAAGGCGCCGGGTTCGAGGTGCTGGACCTCGGGATCAACAACTCGGTGGAAAAATACGTCGACGCCCTGATCGCCGAACAGCCCGACATCCTGGGCATGTCGGCGCTGCTGACCACGACCATGCCCTACATGAAAGTCGTGATCGACACGCTGAAGGAAAAGGGGATGCGCGACGATTACATCGTGCTGGTCGGCGGCGCCCCCCTGAACGAGGAGTTCGGCCGCGCCATCGGGGCCGATGCCTATTGCCGCGATGCCGCCGTGGCGGTGGAAACCGCCAAGCAGTTCGTGGCGCGCAAGCACAACCGTCTGGGCGCCTGACGCCGGTGCAAGCGGGGGCGCTGCCACCGCGGACAAGGCGATAGCGGGGGCTGTGCCCACGCGGGAAAAGCGGTAGCGGGGGCGCTGCCCCCGCACCCCCGGGATATTTGGACAAGGTGAAGCCGCAGGACGGCGGGGCATCTTTCGCAGGTGTCTGCTGCGCGATCAGGGGGTCAGCACCAGCCTGTCGCGGGTCATTTCCACCCGGGCGAAACGGTTCAGAAACTCCATCCCCAGCAAGGAGACGTCAAGCGGCCCGTCGCCCACCCAGGCCGGCAGGTCGCCCAGCGGCGTGCCTTCGAGGCTTACGCCGCGCAAGGTGACGCGGGCGGTGCGGATGGTGCCGTTGGCGGTGCGAGCCTGGCCGACATAGGCCAGCGAACGCCGGTCGATTCCCAGCCGGTCGGCATCGCGGTCGCCCAGCACGATGGTGCTGGCGCCGGTATCGACCATGAAGCGCACCGGCGTTCCGGCCACATCGAGGGTCAGATAGAAATGGTCGTCGGGCGCGCGCCGCGCGACGATCTGCGTTTCGCCTTGTTGCGCCACAGCCGCGCGCTGGCCCGAAGGCGCGAAATCCTGCCAGAGGCCATAGGCAGCGGCGAGCCCGACAAAGATCAGCAGCCAGGCCAGCGCCTGCCGCGCCATCTGCCCCATGCGCCCGCGGCTTTCGACCACGAGCCAGCCGGCCACGGCCGAACCGAGAATGATGAGCCAAGCCAGTCTGGCGAAGTCGTCTCCGGTCATGCGGCGCCCTCCTGAGCCCGATATGGGGCCGCGGGCGGGCCGCCGCCAGAGGCGGAGATCATTCTTCGGCGCCGTCCTCGGCCTCGGCCGCGATGCGGGCGACGGAGGCCACCTCCTCGCCGGAACCGTTGAGGTCGAGCACCTTTACCCCGCCGCCCGAGCGCGACATGAAGCGGATCCCCTCGACCGGCACGCGGATCGACTGCCCGGAACTGGTGGCGAGCATCACCTGATCGGTCATCTCCACCGGGAAGGCCGCCACCAGCGGCCCCCCGCGCATGGCAGAATCGCTGGCGCGCACGCCCTGGCCACCGCGCCCCCGGACCGGGTAGTCATGGCTGGAGGTGATTTTCCCCAGGCCGCCGGCGGTGATGGTCAGGATCAGATCCTCGGCCGCCGACATCTCGGCATAGCGTTCGGGCGACAGTTGCCCGGCCTCGGCGGTATCGTCCTCGTCGTCGGTTTCAGGCAATTCCTCCACCGCGCCGGCCACAAGGCGGCGCTGGCGCAGGTAGGCGGCGCGTTCTTCGGGCGTGGCATCGAAATGGCGGATGACCGCCATCGACACCACGCGGTCGTCCTCGGCCAGGCGCACGCCGCGCACCCCGGTGGAATCGCGCCCCTTGAACACCCGCACATCGGTGGTGGGAAAGCGGATGGCGCGGCCCTGGCGGGTCACCAGCATCACATCGTCGTTCTCGTCGGCGATGCGGGCATTCACCAGCGAGACGCCATCGGGCAGTTTCATCGCGATCTTGCCGTTGCGCATGATGTTGGTGAAATCGCCCAGGGCATTGCGCCGCACATCCCCGTCCGAGGTGGCGAAGACGATCTGCAGGTTGTCCCATTCGGCTTCGGGCGCATCCACCGGCATCAGCGCGGCAATCGAGACGCCGGGCGAGATCGGCAGGATATTGACGATGGCCTTGCCCTTGGCGGTGCGCCCTGCCAGCGGCAGGCGCCAGCATTTCAGCTGATAGACCATGCCGTCGGTGGTGAAGAACAAGAGCGCCGTGTGGGTGTTGGCCACGAACAGCGTGGTGACCACATCGTCTTCCTTGGTCGCCATCGAGGCCAGACCCTTGCCGCCGCGGCGTTGGGCGCGGAACTCGGCCAGAGGCGTGCGCTTGATGTAGCCGCCCGAGGTGATGGTGACCACCATGTCCTCGCGCTCGATCAGGTCTTCGTCCTCGAGGTCGCCGCCCCATTCGACGATCTCGGTGCGGCGCGGCACGGCGAACAGCTGCTTCACCTCGCGCAGTTCGTCCGAGATGATGCTCAGGATTCGTTCGCGCGACCCGAGGATGGCCAGGTAATCCTTGATCTTCGCGGCCAGGTCTTCCAGCTCGTCGGTCACTTCCTTGACGCCGAGCTGCGTCAGCCGCTGCAGCCGCAGGTCGAGGATGGCGCGGGCCTGGATTTCCGACAGGTTGTAGGTGCCGTCGTCGTTGAGCTTGTGGGTCGGGTCGTCGACCAGGCGGATGTAGTCGGCAATTTCCGCGGCAGGCCAGCGCCGCGTCATCAGCCGGTCGCGCGCCTCGGCGGCGTCGGCGCTGGCGCGGATGGTGCGCACCACCTCGTCCACGTTCGAAACGGCCACCGCCAGACCGCACAGCACATGGCTGCGGTCGCGCGCCTTGCCCAGTTCGAAGGCGGTGCGGCGCACCACGACATCTTCGCGGAAGCCGATGAAATGCGACAGGAAATCGCGCAGGCCCAGCGTCTCGGGGCGCCCGCCGTTCAAGGCCAGCATGTTGCAGCCGAAACTGACCTGCAGCGTGGTGAAGCGGTAAAGCTGGTTCAGGACCACATCCGGGGTGGCATCGCGCTTGAGCTCGATCACCACGCGCACGCCTACGCGGTCGGATTCGTCGGCAATGCCCGAAATACCGTCGAGCTTCTTTTCCCGCACCAGTTCGGCGATCTTCTCGATCATCGCGGCCTTGTTGACCTGGTAGGGAATCTCGTCGACCACGATGGCAAAGCGGTCCTTGCGCAGCTCCTCGACATGGGTCCGCGCCCGGATCAGCACCGAGCCGCGCCCTTCGAGATAGGCCTTGCGCGCGCCGGACCGGCCAAGGATCAGGCCCCCGGTCGGAAAATCGGGCCCGGGGATGATCTCCATCAGCCGCTCGACCGACAGGTCGGGGTTCTCGATCAAGGCAAGGGTGCCGTCGATGACCTCGCCCAGGTTGTGCGGCGGAATGCGCGTGGCCATGCCCACGGCGATGCCTTCGGCCCCGTTGACCAGCATGTTGGGAAAGCGCGCGGGCAATACGACCGGCTCGCGGTCCTTGCCGTCGTAGTTGTCCTGGAAATCGACCGTGTCCTTGTCGATATCGGCCAGCAGGTAGGCGGCGGGTTTTGCCATGCGCACTTCGGTATAGCGGAAGGCGGCCGGCGGGTCGCCGTCCATCGAGCCGAAGTTGCCTTGCCCGTCCAGCAGCACGAGGCTCATGGAAAACGGCTGCGCCATGCGCACCAGCGCATCATAGATCGCCGAGTCGCCGTGCGGGTGATACTTGCCCATCGCATCGGCCACGGGGCGCGAGGACTTGCGATAGGGCTTGTCGTGGGTGTTGCCGACCTCGTGCATGGCATAAAGGATGCGCCGGTGCACGGGCTTCAACCCGTCGCGCAGGTCCGGGATCGCGCGGCTGACGATGACCGACATGGCATAGTCGAGATAGGCCGTGCGCATTTCGGCCGAAATGTCGACCTGCGGGCCATGATGGCCAGGGCGCGCCGGATTTTCCGGTGCGGTTTCAGTATTTTCCGGGCGGTCGCTCACGTTGGCTCGATCTCTGGCTGACAGGGCCTGCGGCGGCCCGTGGTCTGGTCGGCCGGACTATACCCGATGCGCGGGCCAGGGTGCAAGGCAAGCCGCCCCCATCGGTCTGGCAGCCGGCGGGACCGATTGCCAACAGATTGTTTTCATTGAAAAACAACCTTTGTGTGGCATCATCGGTCATCAGGGGGGTTCGTGCGAAAGGAGGCTTGCATGCGCGACCGGACACCGGAAACCGAACTGATGCTGAAAGGCTACGGGCTGACAACGGCGGAATTCTTCTATCGACTGCCCGACTATCGCAATGTGCTCAACAGCTACATCTGGCAGGATTACGACCTCGCCCCCGATCACCCGCGCCTGTTCCGCTTCATCGAGTTCTGGCAGAAGAACATCGAAGGCCCCCTGCATTCGGTGCGCTTCACGCATCGCAAGATGATCGGTGCCGGCGAATGGCGTAACGTCACCGGAGAATTCACCCTGCATTGATCCGCGCGCCGATCGGTCAGGCAGGCCAAAGGGGGCTGTCTGCCCCCTTTGGAAACCCCCGAGGATATTTGCATCAAGGTGAAATGCAGCCGAAGGCGAAGGTGCATGCTTTCACCTTGCCGAAATATCCTCCGGGGGTGCGGGGGTGGAAAACCCCCGCTCCGACGCCGGGGCGAGGCGGGCGATCAGGGAATGATGCGGGTATATTTGATGCCGGCCAGGGTGGCGCCGGCGATCAGCCCGGACTGCCCGAACACCAGCGCCACCACCGGCGCATTCTCGGTGGTTTCCTTTCCGATGCTGCCGCCCTTGTCGGGCAAGGCATAGCGCGCATCCGCACCAACTGCCCAGCCGTCGGCGCGGCGGAATTCGCCCAGCGCCTGTTCGGTCATGAAGAACAGCGCATGGGCGTATTGCTGTGCACCGATCTGGAACCCGATGGTGGCGCGGGCGGCGGCGTAATAATCCACCGTCACGTCGTTGATGCGCAGCGCGCCGCGGCCGTAGCCGCCACCGATGCCGAAGCCGGCTTCGGTCACCAGCGGGATGTAAAGGATGCCCGCCGCCTTGGTGGCCAGGTCGCGCGTTCCGGGATAGCGCGAAAACAGGAAGTCGCGCGTGGCATCGACGCGCGCATCGATCGTGTCGCCCCCGCGCGAGCCCACGCCGTTGGCGCAGGCCGAAAGGCCGAAGGTCGCACCGAGGCCCAGCACAAGGCCGCGCCGGGACAGGCTGGTCGAAGAAATCATGGCATGCTCCGCCTCTGGGCCGGGGCCGTATCGCCCCTTGGCACAAAGGCTAGCAGAGCCGGGCCGGCCTGTCACCGGATGCCTTCGGTTTTCGGCATTTCCTTGCCGGGTCAGGCGCGCAGCGCCTCGGCCATCGCCGGGGCGAAATAGGTCAGGATGCCGTCGCAGCCGGCCCGCTTGAAGCACAGGAGGCTTTCGGCCATCGCCTTGCCCTCGTCGATCCAGCCGTTGCGTGCCGCGGCCATGAGCATCGCGTATTCGCCCGAAACCTGATAGGCATAGGTCGGCGCGCCGAAGGCATCCTTCACCCGGCGGCAAATATCGAGGTAGGGCATCCCCGGCTTCACCATCACCATGTCGGCGCCTTCGGCCAGATCGCGCGCCACAAGGCGCAGCGCCTCGTCGCTGTTGCCGGGGTTCATCTGGTAGGTCTTCTTGTCGCCCACCAGCCGCGCGCCGGCGCCCACCGCATCGCGGAACGGGCCGTAGAAGGCCGAGGCATATTTCGCCGCATAGCTCAGGATGGTCACATCCTTGTGCCCGGCAGCCTCCAGCGCCGTGCGCATCGCGCCGATCCGCCCGTCCATCATGTCGGAGGGGCCGAGGATGTCGGCCCCCGACGCGGCCTGCGCCAGCGCCATGCGCACCAGCGCCTCGACGGATTCGTCGTTCAGGATCACCCCGTCCTTCACCAGCCCGTCATGCCCGTTGGCGTTGTAGGGGTCGAGCGCCACGTCCGTCATCACGGCAAGGTCGGGGAACTCGGCCTTGAGCAGGCGGATGGCGCGGTTGGTCAGGTTGTCGGGGTTCCAGGCCTCTTCGCAGGTTTCGGTGCGCAGGGCCTGATCGGTATAGGGAAACAGGCAGATCGCCGGAATGCCAAGGCGGTGTGCCGCCTCGGCCTTGCGCAGCAGCACATCCAGCGACAGCCGCGCCACCCCGGGCATCGAGGGCACCGGCTCCTCTACCCCGTTGCCGTCGCGGATGAACACCGGCCAGATCAGGTCGGCGACCGACAGGCGGTTTTCCTGCATCAGATCGCGCAAGGCGGCGGTGCGGCGCATGCGGCGGAAACGGGTGGCGGGGAACGGCGCAAAGCTGGGGGTCATGGCGGGCTTTCTGTGACGGGCTTGCCATGGCCGTGCCTGCCATGCTTTCGACCGCATCTCAAGGGTAGGATTCCGCGGCCGGCCCCACTAGAACCGGCGCGGGGGCGAAACCTGCCGCGAGGCCCCGGGCTTTTGCCCTGCAGGCTAGCGGCAACAGGCACAGGACGGCGCGTTGAACCTGACAGGCACCATCTTCTCGGTCATCGACATGCGGTCGTTCTCGAACCTGTGGTTCTGGATCGCGCTCGCGGTGATGTGGTCCACGGCCAGCCACTGGGTGCTGGGCGTGCCGTGGGACATGGTGCTGCGCGCGCGCCGCAAGGGCGGGCAACTGCAGACCGATGTCGAGGATCTGGCGCGCATCTACGTCAACCGCATGCTTTACATCGGGCGCGTTTCGGGGACGGCGCTGATGGTGCTGATGGCGGGGTTCCTGTCGGCGCTGGGGGTGCTGGGGTTCTGGTATGGCATGCAGTTCGCGCAGGCGGTGTTCCTGCTGGCCGCGCCCATGAGCCTTGTGGGCCTGCTGTCGCTGCGCGCCGCCACCGCCATCGAGGCTGGCGAGAACACCGGCGAGGCGCTGTTCCGCCGCTTGCGCCGGCACCGCCGGGTGGTGCAGACCATCGGCATGATCTCGATCTTCGTGACGGCGATGTGGGGCATGTTCCAGAACATGCACATGTCGGTGCTGGGGCAATAGCGATGGCGCGCGTGCTGGCGGGGGGCGCCCCGGAAGGGTTCGATGCAACGCTGGTCCTGCGCGAGGCGGCGCGCGGCCCGGTGATTCACATCGCGCGCGACGACAAGCGCGCCGAGGCGATGCGCGCGGCCCTGGCGGTGCTGGCGCCCGGGCAGCTGGTGCTGAGCTTTCCGGCTTGGGATTGCCTGCCCTACGACCGCATTTCGCCCAACCCCGAGGTGTCGGCCGCCCGCATGGCGGTGCTGGCGGCGCTGGTGCATGGGTTGCCGGTGGCGCCGATCCTGGTGACCACGCTGTCGGCGGCGACCCAGCGGGTGCCCGCGCGCGCCACGGTGCGCGGCGCGAGTTTCGTCGCCCGCGTGGGCGACCGGGTGGACGAAGGCGCCTTGCGCGCCTTTCTGGTGCGGGCCGGGTTTACCCATGCCCCCACGGTCACCGAACCGGGCGATTGCGCGCTGCGCGGCGGCATCGTCGATGTGTGGCCGCCGGGGCTGGATGCGCCGCTGCGGCTGGATTTCTTTGGGGACCAGCTGGATGCGATCCGCCGGTTCGATCCCGATACCCAGCGTTCTGGCGAAAGGCTGGGGTCCGTGGACCTCGCGCCGGTGTCCGAGGTGGTGCTGGACGAAGCCGCGATCACCCGGTTCCGCCAGCACTACCGCGCCGAGTTCGGCGCCGGCGGGGCCGACGACCCGCTTTACGAATCGGTCAGCGCCGGGCGCAAGCAGGCCGGCATGGAACACTGGTTGCCGTTCTTTCACGAGCGGCTGGAAACGCTGTTCGACTACCTGCCCGATGCCACGCTGACGCTGGACGACCAGGCCGAGGCCGCGCGCGCCGCGCGGTGGGAAGCGATTTCCGACCAGTACGATGCCCGGACCGAGGCGATGGCCGCGCGCGGCCGGCTGGATTCGGTGTACAAGCCCTGCCCGCCGGGGCTGCTGTATCTGGACGATGCGGCCTGGACGGATGCCGTGGCCGGGCGGCGGCTGGTGCAGTTTCACGGTGCGCCGCAGCCGCCCGGCCCAGGCGTGATCGACGCCGGCGCCCGGCGCGGGCGCAGCTTTGCCGCCGAGCGGCAGGCCGAAGGCATCAACCTGTTCGCCGCCGTGGCCGACCACATCCGCGCCCGCCGCGCCGCCGGCCATGTGGTGCTGACGCATCATTCGACCGGCTCGCGCGACCGGATGGCGGGGCTGCTGGCCGATCAGGGCCTGACCGGCGCCGAGGTGGTGGAGGATCTGCGCGCCCTGCCCCCGGTCGCGGGTCCGGGCCGACTGTATCTGGTGGTCTGGCCGCTGGACGAAGGCTTCGAGGCGCCCGGCCTGACGGTGATTTCCGAACAGGACATCCTGGGCGACCGCATGATCGGGCGCCCGCGAAAGAAACGCCGGGCCGAAAACTTCCTGCAAGAGGCCACCGGCCTGACCCCCGGCGACCTGGTCGTGCACGTCGAACACGGCATCGGCCGGTTCAAGGGGTTGGAAACCATCACCGCCCTCGGTGCCCCGCACGATTGCGTGGCGCTGGAATATGCCGGGGGCGACCGGCTGTATCTGCCGGTGGAAAACATCGAGCTTCTCAGCCGTTACGGCCACGAGGAAGGCCTGCTCGACAAGCTGGGCGGCGGGGCTTGGCAGGCGCGCAAGGCACGGCTGAAGGAACGCATCCGCGAAATCGCCGACCGGCTGATGCGCGTGGCCGCCGAACGCCACCTGCGCGCCGCCCCCGTGCTGACCCCGCCCGAAGGCCTGTGGGATCAGTTCTGTGCCCGGTTCCCTTACGTGGAAACCGACGACCAGCTTTCCGCCATTGCCGCCGTGCTGGACGATCTGGCCAACGGCAACCCGATGGACCGGCTGGTGGTGGGCGACGTCGGCTTCGGCAAGACCGAAGTGGCAATGCGCGCGGCCTTTGTGGCCGCGATGGCGGGGTTGCAGGTGGCGGTGATCGCCCCGACCACCTTGCTGGCGCGCCAGCACTACCGCAGCTTTGCCGAACGCTTCCGAGGCTTTCCGCTGAACGTGCGGCCCTTGTCGCGGTTCGTCAGCGCCAAGGAGGCGGCGGCAACCCGCGCCGGGCTGGCCGACGGCACGGTGGATATCGTCGTGGGCACCCATGCGGTGCTGGCGCAAGCGGTCAGGTTCCGCAACCTCGGCCTCCTGGTGATCGACGAGGAACAGCACTTCGGCGTGACCCACAAGGAACGGCTGAAGGAATTGCGCAGCGACGTGCATGTGCTGACGCTCACCGCCACGCCCATTCCGCGCACGCTGCAACTGTCGCTGTCGGGGGTGCGCGACCTGTCGATCATCGCCACGCCGCCGGTCGATCGTCTGGCGATCCGAACCTATGTGTCCGAGTTCGATACCGTGACCATCCGCGAGGCGCTCTTGCGCGAAAAATACCGCGGCGGGCAGTCGTTCTTTGTCGTGCCCCGCATCTCCGACCTGCCCGAGATGGAGGAGTTCCTGCGCGACCACGTGCCCGAGGTCACGGTCATCACCGCCAACGGGCAACTTGCAGCGGCCGAGCTGGACCAGCGGATGAACGATTTCTACGATGGCAAGGCCGATGTGCTGCTGGCCACCACCATCGTGGAATCGGGCCTCGACATCCCCACCGCCAATACCATGATTGTTTATCGCGCCGACATGTTCGGCCTCAGCCAGCTTTACCAGATCCGCGGCCGGGTGGGGCGCAGCAAGACGCGGGCCTATTGCTACCTGACCACCAAGCCGCGCGTGCCGCTGACCCCGCAGGCGGAAAAGCGGCTGAAGCTGCTGGCCAGCTTCGATTCGCTGGGGGCGGGTTTCACGCTGGCCTCGCACGACCTCGACCAGCGCGGCGCCGGAAACCTGCTGGGCGAAGAACAGTCGGGCCATATCAAGGAAGTCGGGTTCGAACTTTACCAGCACATGCTGGAAGAAACGATCGCCAAGATCAAATCCGGCGAGATCGAGGGGCCGCAGGCGCTGGACACCGACTGGTCGCCGCAGATCAACCTCGGGGTTCCGGTGATGATCCCCGAGGATTACGTGCCCGATCTGGACGTGCGGCTTGGCCTTTACCGGCGGCTCTCGACCCTGTCGGGCAAGGTCGAGCTCGAAGGCTTCGCCGCCGAGCTGATCGACCGTTTCGGCCCCGTCCCGCGCGAGGTGAACACGCTGCTGCTGGTCATGCGCATCAAGTCGATGTGCAAGGCGGCCGGAATCGCCCGGCTGGATGGCGGGCCCAAAGGCGCCACCGTGCAGTTCCACGGCGACAGGTATGCCAACCCCGCCGGCCTGGTCGATTACCTGCAATCCGACCCGAAATACATCAAGATCAAGGACAACAAGCTGGTGATCCAGCGCGACTGGGCCTCGGAAGCCGACAAGATCAAGGGCGCCTTCGCCATCGCCCGCGACCTGGCCGAGCGTGCCAAACCCGGTGCCGCCCCCAAGGCACCGCCGCGCCCGACCGGCCCGCCGCCCAAGGCTCCGCCGCCACCGCCGCCAGTGAAGCCCATACCGCGCGCCGTGCCGGTGGAACGGCGCAAGCTGACCGGGCCCAAGGACAAGCCCGTGTTCCCGGGGCGGCGCCGATGACGCCGGTCCTGCAACGGCACCTGCCGCAGATGCCCTGGATGCAGCCGGCGACCGCGCGCCTGCCCGGCATCCAGCCCGTCGCCCCCGGCGACTGGCTGCGCCTGGACGAAGCCTTTGCCGGCCAGATGGCCGAACGCGACCGGCTGATCCGCGATTGCCCGCAGGTGGTCCACGCCCTGTTGCCCGAGGCCGAAGCGCCGGCGCGCGAGTTGCTGGACCGGGTGCTGACCGAACTGCCGACGCTGGGTGGTTACGAACTGGCCGAAGGCACGGTGAGACGGCCCGATGGCGTTGCGGTGGCGTTGAACCGTGATGCCCCGCTGCTGACCCTGGGCCGTCTGGTGCAGGAGGATTTTGCGATCCATACGCCAGAGGGCAGGGAACATGCGCTGACGGGCGCCATCCTGTGCTTTCCGGCCAGCTGGACCCTGGCCGAAAAGATCGGCCGCCGGCTGACCGGCATCCATGCGCCGGTGCAGGTTTACGATGCACAGGTCGCGGCCCGCGTCCAGCGCCTGTTCGATGCGATCAGGCCGGAACAACCCCTTTGGCGGGCGAATGCGTTGCTGTATCAGGATCCTGCCCTGCACCAGCCGCGGCGCGAGAACGAACGCCGGCCGAAACCGGCCGAACGCAACTATCTGCGCAGCGAACGCCAGTGCCTGGTGCGGCTGCCGCAGACCGGGGCGGTGGTGTTTTCCATCCACACCACCGTGGTGCATGTGGACGACGTGCCGCCCGAGGCGCTGGCGGCCTTTCGCGCCTTGCACCCCTGAGCCCGGGTGGAAGGCAGGACCAAGGGCTTGTTCGGGAACGCACGAAGTCTGCCGCAGTCATAGGTAGCGGGCGGCTTCCTTGCGGGCAAAGGCCTTCAGCCGGGCGCCATGCGCGGCCAGAAAGTCGCGCGCGCGGGCCGGATCGTGGCGCGACAGGTCGCGCAGCCACCACGCAACGGCTTTCTGGATGAACCAGTCGCGGTCGTCGGCATAGCCGGCGCACCAGCCCAGCACGCGATCGCGGATGGCAAGGTCGGCCGGTTTGGGAAAGTTCATCTTGGCCCAGGGCAGCGTCATCACCAGCGCAGCGCGCCGGGTCCACATGTTGGGGTGGTTGGTCCAGGACTGGACCGTTTCCACACGCGACGGGTCGGCCACCAGGCGCTTTTGCCCGGCAATCGCGGCGTGGTCGGCCACCGCCCAGCCGTCGAAGGTTTCGGCCCAGCCGGCGATCAGCGCCCATGCGCCGGAATCGTCGGGGCGGATGCGCGCCTGTTCCAGCAGCTTGGCCGCCGCCACCATGCTTTCGTGAATGCCCATCCGCCACAGCGCATCGGCCAGTGCCAGCCGGTCGGGCAAGGGCAGCGTCTGGCGCCATTCCCTTGCCAGTGCGTCGATCTGCGGCACGGCGATGCCGAGGTAGGGGCGCGGCACCTTGTGGTAGGCCGCCATCTCGGCCGCCTTCTGCTCATCGGCCAGCGCCTGCAAGGCGGCCAGGGCGGCTTCGGGGGTCACGGAAGTTCACGCAAGGCTTGAGCTTTTGCAGGCATCCTATTCCACCGTCACGGATTTCGCCAGATTGCGCGGCTGGTCCACATCGGTGCCCTTGGCAACCGCGGTGTGATAGGCCAGCAACTGCGCCGGCAAGGCATAAAGGATCGGCGCCAGCAGCGGCGGCACTTCGGGCAGGCAAAGCCGCCGCCAGGTGCCTTCGCCCGCCTCGGCAATGCCGCGCGCATCCGACAGCAGCACCACCTTGCCGTGGCGGGCCATGACCTCTTGCATGTTCGACACGGTCTTGTCGAACAGCGCATCGCGCGGCGCCATGACTACCACGGGAACGGCCGCGTCGATCAAGGCGATGGGGCCGTGCTTGAGTTCGCCCGACGCATAACCTTCGGCATGGATATAGCTGATTTCCTTGAGTTTCAGCGCCCCCTCCAGGGCCAGCGGATACATCGGGCCGCGCCCCAGGAACAGCACGTCGCGCGCCTTGGCCAGATCGTGCGCAAGGTCGCGGATTGGCTCGTCGAGCCCGAGCGCGTGGTTCATCAGCCCGGGCAGCGCCGACAGCGCCGCAAGATGCGCGGCAACGGCGGCCGGGTTCAGCCGGCCACGGTCGGCCCCGGCCTTGAGCGCCATCAGCGCCAGCACGAGCAGCTGGTTGGTGAAGGCCTTGGTCGAGGCGACGCCGACCTCGATGCCGGCCAGGATGGGCAGCACCAGCCCGGCCTCGCGCGCGATGGAGGAGGTGGGCACGTTCACCACCGCGACGATCTGCGCGACCTTGTCCTGCACGTGGCGCAGGGCGGCCAGCGTATCGGCGGTTTCGCCCGACTGGCTGACGAACACCGCCCAGGCGCCAGGATCGACCACAGGGTCGCGGTAGCGGTATTCCGAGGCGATATCCACCTCGCACGGCAGGCCGGCGATCTGTTCGAACCAGTATTTCGCCACCTGGCAGGCCAGGTTGGCGGTGCCGCAAGCCACCAGGATCAGCCGGGAAACGCCCGTGAAATCGAGCTTTTCCGGCAGGCTGAGGCCGGTGCGGTCAGGGCTGAGGTAGTGGCGCAGCGCATCGGCCAGCACCACGGGCTGTTCGGCGATTTCCTTGGCCATGAAATGCCGGTAGCCGCCCTTTTCCACCCGGACGGTGTCGATCTGGATGCGGGTTTCGGCTCGGTTGGCCAGCCGCCCGGCGGCATCGTAGATCACCGCACCTGCGCGGGTGACTTCGGCCCGGTCGCCTTCCTCGAGGTAGGTGATGCGGTCGGTCAGCGGGGCCAGCGCGATGGCGTCGGAGCCCACATACATCTCGCCGTCGCCATGCCCGATGGCCAGAGGGCTGCCCTTGCGCGCGGCGATCATCAGGTCGTCCTCGCCTTCGAACAGGAAGCACAGCGCGAAGGCGCCATGCAGGCGTTCCAGCGTGCGGGCGGCGGCGGTGCGCGGGTCGCAGCCCTGGTCGATGTAGCGCGCGGCCAGCAGGGCCACCGTTTCGGTGTCGGTCTGGCTTTCGGGGGCATAGCCGGTGGCGGCGAGATCCTCGCGCAGGTCCTTGAAATTCTCGATGATGCCGTTGTGCACCACCGCGACGCGCCCGGCGCGGTGCGGGTGGGCATTGGTCACTGTCGCCGCCCCATGCGTGGCCCAGCGCGTGTGCCCGATGCCGGCCTTGCCGGGCAGCGGATCGTGCACGAGAAGGTCGGAGAGGTTCACGAGCTTGCCCACCGCCCGCCGCCGGTCGAGCCGGCCGCGGTTGACGGTGGCGATACCCGCGCTGTCGTAGCCGCGGTATTCGAGGCGCTTGAGCGCCTCGACCAGTTGCGGGGCGACCTCATGATCGCCCAGGATGCCGACGATACCGCACATGTCAGGATGCCTTGCGCTGTTGCCGCGGGCGGAGGCGGGGGGTTTCACACCCCCCGCACCCCCCGTGGGATATTTTCGGACAGAAAATGAAGACGGTCATTTCGCGGCCTTCAAGGCGCGCAGGCGCGCCATCAGCCGCGCGGCAAGCCCGGGCTTGTTGACCTGGCGGCCGCGCGCGACGGCCAGGGCCTCGGGCGGCACGTCTTCGGTGATGACCGAGCCCGAGGCGGTCAGAGCATCGTCGCCCACCGTGACGGGGGCGACCAGCATGGTGTCCGACCCGATGAAGGCGCGCTTGCCGATGGTGGTGCGGTGTTTCATCACGCCGTCGTAGTTGCAGGTGACGGTGCCGGCGCCGATGTTGGTATGCTCGCCGACATGGGCATCGCCGAGATAGGTGAGGTGGCCGACCTTGACCCCTTCGTCGAGGATGGCATTCTTGAGTTCGACGAAGTTGCCGACGTGGACATCCTCGGCAAGTTCGGCGCCGGGGCGCAGGCGGGCAAAGGGGCCGACCGTGGCGCCGCGGCTGACATGGCAGCCTTCGAGGTGGCAGAAGGCGCGGATCTCGGCGCCCGATTCCACGGTGACACCTGGCCCGAAGACCACGTTGGGACCGATGATCGCATCGCGCCCGACCACGGTATCGAGCGCGAAGATCACCGTATCGGGGGCGGTCAGGGTGACGCCGAGGTCGATCATTTCGGCGCGGCGGCGGGCCTGGAAGGCGGCCTCGGCGGCGACCAGTTCGGCGCGGGTGTTGATGCCCAGCGTCTCGGCCTCGTCGCACAGAACCACGCCGGCGGTCAGGCCGCGGGCGCGGGCGATGCCGGCCACATCGGTCAGGTAGTATTCGCCGGCGGCATTGGCGTTATCCACCGCGTCGATCAGCGCGAACAGCGTGGCGGCATCGGCGGCCATCACGCCGGAGTTGCACAGGTCGATCCGGCGTTCCTCGTCCGACGCATCCTTCCATTCCACGATGGCCAGCAGGTCGTCGCCGCTGGTGACCAGCCGGCCGTAGCGGCCCGGGTCGAGCGCGCGAAAGCCCAGCACCACCACGTCGAAGCGGCTGCGCGCCGCGCGCAGGCGTTCCAGCGTTTCGGGCGTGAGGAACGGGGTATCGCCGTAAAGCACCACCACGTCGCCCCGGGGCAGCGCGGCGTCGCGCGCCTGGGCCACGGCATGCGCGGTGCCGAGGCGTTCGGCCTGGATCACCACCTGCGCCTCGGGGTCGAGTTCGGCCGCCGCCGCCGTCACCTCGGGCGCGCCGTGGCCGGCCACCACCACCACCCGGTCGGGTTCCAGCGCGCGCCCGGCCGCCAGCGCATGCGCCAGCAGCGGCACGCCGCCCAGCGGGTGCAGCACCTTGGGCCGTTCGGAGTTCATGCGGGTGCCCTGCCCGGCGGCGAGGACGATCAGCGACAATGCCATTCTGCGGGGCCTTTTCTTTTGCTCGGCCCCGTTCTACCCGTCGGACGCGGCGCCGCAAGGGGGCGGGGCCTCACGCAGCCTTTCCTTGTGTGACAGGAGCCCGCAGCATGACCCTTCCGCGCACGGTGATCTTCGACCTCGACGGCACGCTGGCCGATACCTCGGGCGACCTTCTGGCCGCGGCCAACACCACCTTTGCCGACGAGGGGCATGCCCCGCCGCTGGGCCCGCAGGATGCGCTGACCGCCTTTCACGGCGGGCGGGCGATGTTGCGCGCAGGCGCGGCGCGGTTGGGGCTCGGCTGGAGCGAGGAGGAGGTGGGGCGCCGCTACCCGCGCCTGCTGGCCGCCTACCGCGATGCGATCGACACCCATACCCGGCTTTATCCCGGGGCGGTGGCGGCGGTCGAGCGGTTGCGCGCCCGCGGAGACCGGGTGGGCATCTGCACCAACAAGCCCGACGACCTGGCCGAACTGCTGCTGGCGCGGCTGGGGGTGCGCGACCTGTTCGCCGCGATGGTGGGCGCCCGGACCCTGCCGGTGGCCAAGCCCGACCCGGCGCCCTTGCGCCTTGCGGTCGAACGCGCGGGGGGCGACATGGCGCGCGCGCTGCTGGTGGGCGACACGATCACCGACCGGCGCACGGCGGCGGCGGCGGGGGTGCCGGTGGTGCTGGTCACCTTCGGCCCGCAAGGGCGCGCCATCGCCGAGTTGCAGCCCGAAGGGCTGCTCGACCATTACGACGGGCTGGAGGCGGTGGTGGACCGCCTGCTGGGGACCTGAGCCATGCCGCGCGCGCCCGGCAGGCATGCCTTCGCCTTCGTGCTGGTCACGGTGCTGCTGGACATGGTGGGCTTCGGCCTGATCATCCCGGTGCTGCCCGCGCTGATCGAGGATGTCGGCCACGTGGGCCTGGCCGAGGCGGCGGTGATCGGCGGCTGGATGTATTTCGCCTTTTCGATGGCGCAGTTCCTGTGCGCGCCGCTGGTGGGCAACCTGTCGGACCGTTTCGGCCGGCGCCCGCTCTTGTTGCTGGCGATCTTCGGGCTCGGGCTCGACTATGTGCTGTCGGCGCTGGCGCCTTCGTTGCCGTGGCTTTTCGTCGGGCGGATTCTGGCCGGGGTCTGCGGGTCGAGCTGGGTCATCGCCAACGCGTTCATCGCCGATGTCAAGGCGCCCGAGGACCGCGCCCGGGCCTTTGGCCTGATGGGGGCGGCGTTCGGCGTGGGCTTCGTAATCGGGCCGGCGATCGGCGGCTTGCTGGGCGAACTGGGCCCGCGGGTGCCGTTCTGGGTCGCTGCGGGGATATCCTTCCTGAACTTCGTCTACGGCTGGATCGTGCTGCCCGAAACCCTGCCGCCCGCGTCGCAGCGCGCCTTCGAGTGGCGCCGGTCCAACCCGTTCGGGGTCTTCGCGGTGTTTCGCCGCTATCCGGGCGTGTTGCCGATGTGCGGCGTGCTGTTCGCGTTCTTCTTTGCCAGTTCGGTCTATCCGGCGATCTGGCCGTTCTGGGGCATGGCCAAGTTCGGCTGGTCGGAAAGCATGGTGGGGCTCACGCTGGCGGTGTTCGGGCTGGTGATGGCGGGGTTCCAGGGCGGGTTGACGGGCCCGGCGGTGAAACGCTGGGGCGAGGCGCGCGTTGCGGTGCTGGGGCTGACCTCGGCGATGGTGGCGGCCGCGGGTTACGGGCTGGCGGGCGGCCTGGGCGTGGTGGTGGTGCTGATGGTCGTGCATGGGCCCGAAGGCTTCGTGCAACCGATGCTGATGGCGATGATGTCGCGCGTGGTGCCCGAAGACGCCCAGGGCGAATTGCAGGGCGGCATCTCGGCGGTCACCAACATCGCCATGCTGGCCGGCACCGTCACCTTCGCCCAGGTCTTTGCCGCCTTCATGGCCGAAGGCGCGCGCTGGCAGACCCCCGATGCGGGCTATTTCCTGGCAGCCGCCTTGCTGGGTTGCACGCTGGCGCTGTATCTCTGGACCTTGCGGAGGATGGCATGACCGAAGTCTTCACCGGCAGCTTTACCCAGCAGGAACCGATCCCCGAAGCCGGCATCGCCGCGGCGGTGGCCGTGCTGCAAGGCGGGCGGCTGCACCGCTACAACACCGCCCCCGGCGAAATCGCCCAAACCGCCTTGCTGGAACAGGACTTCGCCGCCTTCACCGGGGCGCGCCACGCGCTTGCCGTCGCTTCGGGCGGCGCCGCCTTGCGGCTGGCCTTGCGCGCGCTGGGCGTCGGGCCGGGGATGCGGGTGCTGACCAACGCCTTCACTCTGGCACCCGTGCCCGGCGCCATCGCGGCCCTGGGGGCCGAGCCGGTCTTCGTGGGCACCACCCCCGACCTGGTGATCGACCTCGAAGACCTTGCCGCACGGGCCTGGCCGGGGGCGGTGCTGCTGCTCAGCCACATGCGCGGCCACATCGCCGACATGGACGCGCTGATGGCCCTGTGCCGCGAACGCGACATCACGGTGATCGAGGATTGCGCCCACACGATGGGCGCCAGCTTCCGCGGCACCCCGTCGGGGCGGCACGGCGCGATCGGCTGCTATTCCACCCAGACCTACAAGCATATCAATTCCGGCGAAGGAGGGCTGATCGTCACCGACGATGCCGGCCTGATGGCGCACATGGTGCTGGCCTCGGGCAGCTACATGCTGTTCGACCGCCACCCCGCCGGCCCGCCCCCCGAGGCTTACGAGGCGCTGAAATGGACGGTGCCGAACATCTCCTCGCGGATGGACAACCTGCGCGCCGCGGTGCTGCGCGCCCAGTTGCCGCTGCTGCCCGACCGTGTCGCCCGCTGGCAGGCCCGCCACGACCGGCTGGAAACCGCGCTTGCAAAGGTGCCGGGGCTCCGGCTGATCCGGCGCCACCCCGAGGCGATCCGCGTCGGCTCGTCGTTCCAGTTCGCCTTGCCCGGACGCAACCCCGCGCAGATCGAGGCCTTCCTCGCCCGCTGCGCCGCCCGCGGGGTCGAGCTCAAATGGTTCGGCCGCGACACGCCCGCGGGCTTCACCTCGCGCCACGACCACTGGCACTACGCCCCGCACCAGCCGCTGCCCGCCACCGACGCTGTCCTCGCCGGGCTCATCGACATGCGCCTGCCGCTGACCTTCTCGCTCGACGATTGCGCCCTGATCGGCCGCATCATCGCGGCCGAGGCCGTCAGCAACGCGCCGGCCCCGCCCGCCCGGCCCCAGGGCGACTGATCGCGCAGCCCCTTCACCTTGCCCGAAATATCCCCGCCGGAGGCACCCCGCGCCGGGCAGGCCCGGCCCGGCCGGCGCTCAAGAGGCGTGGCGCCGCAGGCGCCGCCTTCGGGTCAGCCCGAAGGGGCGGCGCGGCGGGCGGTCTTCATCTGCCAGCGGCCGCTTTCCTCCGACCAGTATTCCGCTTCCGCACCTGCGGCGGTCAGCGCGCGCCACTGCGCCCGCGCGGTTTCCAGCGCAGCCGGGTCGGCCCCGTCGAACACGATCCACACCCGCTCCAGCCGCGCCACCTCGTCGGCCGTCACCCCGGCGCCGTCCACCACCATCAGCGCCCGCGCCCCCTCGGGCAGGACGGTGCCGGTGGTCAGCAACAGGGGCTGGCGCGCATCGTGCCGCCCCCCGGCCATCCCGTGCGGCAGAAACCCGTCGGCAGGTTCCAGCCAAAGGCGTTCGTCCAGCCGCGCCAGCGCGGCCGCATCGGACCCGCGCAGCACCACGCGCCACCCCATAGCCAGTGCCCGACCGGCCAGCAGGCGCACCACATCCTCGGCGCCCGACCGCGTCAGGTGATAGAACAGCGCGTGGCCCACCCCGCTCAGCCTTCGCGGTCGGCGATCAGCCGGTTGATGGCGCGCACCCCCCACCCCGTAGCCCCCTTGGGCGCAAAGGCGGTTTCCGCCTTGACCAGCGCGGTGCCGGCGATGTCGAGGTGAATCCACGGCACCTCGGGCTTGACGAAGCGTTGCAGGAAACAGGCGGCGGTGATGGCGCCCGCATCGCGCGCGCCGGTCGAGTTGCGCATGTCGGCAAGGTCCGAGTTCATCTTGGCATTGTAGGCTTCGCCCAGCGGCAACCGCCAGGCGCCTTCGCCTTCGGCCCGGGCGGCCTTCAGGAATTCGTCGCAGAACCCGTCGTGGTTGGAAAACACCCCGGTATTCTCGTGCCCCAGCGCGATGATGACCGCGCCGGTCAGCGTGGCCAGGTCGATGATGCCCGAAGGCTTGAAGCGTTCCTGCGCATACCACAGCACATCCGCCAGCACGAGCCGGCCTTCGGCATCGGTGTTGGTCACCTCGACCGTATCGCCCTTCATCGACATCACGATGTCGCCCGGGCGCTGCGCGCGGCCCGAAGGCATGTTTTCCACCAGGCCAACCAGCCCCACGACATGCGCCTTCGACTTGCGCAAGGCCAGCGTGCGCATGACCCCGGCCACCACGGCGGCACCGCCCATGTCCATCGTCATGTCTTCCATGCCGGCCGCCGGCTTGATCGAGATGCCGCCGGTGTCGAAGCACACGCCCTTGCCGACCAGCGCCAGCGGCGGGCCTTCGGCGCCGCCTTTCCAGGTCATCACCACCACCTTCGACGGGCTTTCGGACCCCATGCCCACGGCCAGCAGCGTGCGCATGCCCAGCCGTTCCAGATCGGCCTCCTCCAGGATCTCGACCTCCAGCCCCAGTTCCTGCATCGCCGCAAGGCGGGCCGCGAAATCCGTGGTGGTCAGGATGTTGGCCGGCTCCGACACCAGGTCGCGGGTGAAGAACACGCCTTCGGCAACCGCGGCCATCGGGCCCGCTGCGGCCGCCACCGCCTCGGGGTCGGTCACCATCATCGTCACCGCGCCCATGCCCTTGCCGCGGTCCGACTTGCGTTCGACGAACCTGTAGGCGCGCAAGGCCAGGCCGAAGGCGACCTCGGCCGGGCGCGGGGCGCCCGCGGCCAGCACCAGCGCCGGCGCCTCGGTCAGTTTCGCACCGATCGCGGCGCCGGCCTTGCGGGCGGTGGCGACATCGGGCTTGCCGTCCAGCCGCACCAGTTGCAGCGCCTGCGCCGCCAAACCGGCGGGAAAGGCCAGCTCCAGCGCCTCGCCCGGTTTCAGCCTGGCAAAGGCCGGCGAGGCCAGCGCCCGGTCCAGCGCGCCGCGCGTCAGCCGCGACAGCCGCCGCGCCAGCGCACCGCGCACCTCGGGGCCGGTCAGCAGCGCGATGCGCCCTTCATGAGTGGCAAGCGCCGCGGCATCGGCGGGGGCGAACTGGATGGCGACGGGGCTGGTCATCTCGGTCTCCGGTTGGGTCTGCGGGCCGACCCTAGCCTTGCCCATGCCGGTTGACCAGACCTGCCCCATGCGGCGGGCGGCTGCCGCCTCGGCGGAATCCGGGTTTCCGGGCGCGGCAAGGTGGATTAGGACAGGACCGGAAATCAGGGCAAGGGCCGATCCGGGGGGTGGGGCGCGTGGCGCGATTCGACAGATACCTGCTGTCGCAGCTTCTGATGCTGTTCGGGTTCTTTGCGCTGGTGCTGGTTGCGGTCTACTGGGTGAACCGGGCCGTCGGGCTGTTCGACCGGCTGATCGGCGACGGGCAATCGGCGCTGGTGTTTCTGGAACTGACGCTGCTGACGCTGCCCAACGTGATCCGGCTGGTGCTGCCGGTGGCGGCCTTTGCCGCCGCCGCCTATGTTACCAACCGGCTCAGCACCGAATCCGAGCTGGTGGTGATGCAGGCGACCGGCTTTTCGCCCTGGCGGCTGGCGCGGCCGGTGCTGGTGTTCGGGCTGATCGTGGCGGCGATGATGGCGGTGCTGATGCACGCGCTGGTGCCGGCCAGCCGCACCGCGCTGATCAACCGCCAGGCCGAGATCGCGGAAAACGTCACCGCCCGCTTCCTGCGCGCGGGCGTGTTCCAGTTTCCGGCCGAAGGGGTCACGTTCTATATCCGCGACATCACCGAGGTCGGCGAACTGCAGGACATCTTCCTGTCGGATGCCCGGTCCGAAACCAGCCGCACCAGCTATACCGCCCGCCGCGCGCTGCTGGCGCGCTCGCCCACCGGGCCCAAGCTCGTGCTGTTCGAAGGCATGGCGCAGACGCTGACGCTGGAGGGCAAGCGGCTGGCGGTGACGCGGTTTTCCGACTTCACCTACGATCTGGGCGCGGTCCTGTCGCCGGCGGGTCTGGGCCTGCGCGACGAGGCTTCGCTGTCCACGCTGGAATTGCTGCGCGCCGACGAGGCGACCCAGGCGGCCACCGGCCGCAGCCGCGCAGTGCTGCTTTACGAGGCGCACAACCGTTTCGCCCAACCGTTCCTGGCCACGGTCGCGGCGTTGATCGGCTTTGCCTCGCTGCTGGTCGGGGCGTTCAGCCGCTTCGGGCTGTGGCGGCAACTGCTGGGCGGGGCGCTGGCACTGGTGGCGGTGCAACTGGTGGCCAACAGCGCCGAAACGCTGGGCGTGCGCGATGCCCGGCTCTGGCCGCTGGTCTGGGCCGCGCCGCTGACCGGCACAGGCATGGCGGCGGCGATGCTTTGGTGGTCGCAGCGCCCCTATGGCCTGCGCCGTCGCGGGGGGGCCACGCCATGACGCTGGGGCTTTATCTGGCGCGGCGGTTTCTGGTCAGCGTGGGGATCGTGGCGGCGGTGTTCGCCGGCATCCTGATGCTGATCGACATGGTCGAACAGATCCGCCGCAACGCCGGCAACCCCGAAGCCGGGCTGGCACAGGCCGCCCATATCGCCGCGCTGAACCTTGCCGGCGGGCTTTACCGCATTCTGCCGCTGGTGGTGATGCTGGGGGCGGTGGCAATGTTCCTGTCGCTGGCGCGGTCGTCGGAACTGGTGGTGATCCGCGCGGCGGGGCGCTCGGCCATCCGGGCGCTGGTGGCTCCGGTGATGACGGCCTTCCTGCTGGGGGCGGCGGCGGTGGCGGTGCTGAACCCGCTGGTCGCCGCCACGGCGCGGGTGGCCGAGGACGTCTCCTCGCGGCTGTCGTCGGACGGGGTGCAAAGCGTGCTGTCGGTCAGCCGCGAAGGGCTTTGGCTGCGTCAGGGCAGCCGTGCGGGCCAGACGGTGATCCGCGCGGCGCGCGCCAATCAGGACGGCACGCAACTGTTCGAGGTCACCTTCATCGACTTCGACGCCGAGGGCCAGCCCATCAGCCGGATCGAGGCCGCCGAGGCGCGCCTTGCCCCCGGCTTCTGGACGCTGGACCGAGTCAAGGAATGGCGCCTGACCGACACCAACCCGGAAAAGACCGCAACCCGGGTGGACAGCGCCCGCCTGCCCACCGACCTGACGGCGACGCGCATCCGCGAAAGCTTCTCGGCCCCCGATGCGGTGGCGATCTGGGATTTGCCGGCCTTCATCGAAGGGCTGGAGCGGGCCGGCTTTTCGGCGCAAAAGCACCGGGTCTGGTTGCAACGCGAACTGGCACTGCCATTGACCCTTGCGGCGATGGTGCTGCTTGCGGCAGGTTTCACCATGCGGCATGTGCGGTTCGGACGATCCGGCACGATGGTGCTGCTGGCGGTTCTGGCGGGGTTTGCCATGTTCTTTCTGCGCAACTTTTCGCAGGTGCTGGGCGAAAACGGCCAGATTCCGGTGGCCCTGGCCGCCTGGGCCCCGCCGGCCGCCGCGCTGATGGCGGCGATGGGGCTGCTGTTGCACATGGAGGATGGTTGACATGCGCGGTCTGGCCGCCTTGCGGGCCGCCTGTCTGGCCGCGGTGCTGGCCATCGGTGCCGGGCCCGCGCGCGCGCAGGAGGCGGCGACGCTGGTCGCCGACCGGGTGCAGGTGGTGGCCAACCGCACGCTGGTGGCGCAAGGCGGGGTCGAGGTGCTGCACAAGGGCGTGCGGCTGCGCGCCAGCCGCATCGCTTATGACCGCGTCGCCGGGTCGCTGGAGATCGAAGGGCCGCTGGTGCTGACCGACGATGCCGGCACCGTGCTGCTGGCATCGTCGGCGGCGCTGTCGGACGACCTGCGCGAGGGCATCCTGACTTCGGCGCGTGTGGTGCTGGACCGGCAGTTGCAGATCGCCGCCAACGAGGTGCAGCGCCTCGGCGGGCGGCACACCGTGATGTCGCGCGCCGTCGCGTCAAGCTGCCGGGTGTGCGAAACCCGCGCCACCCCCTTGTGGGAAATCCGCGCCCGCCGCGTGGTGCACGACCAGCAGGAACGCCAGATCCATTTCGACAACGCGCAGGTTCGGGTCGCCGGCGTGCCGGTGCTGTGGCTGCCGCACCTGCGCATGCCAGACCCCACGCTGGACCGCACAACCGGCTTTCTGATGCCGCGGCTGGTCAGCACCTCGCGCCTCGGGACCGGGGTGCAGATCCCCTATTTCATCACGCTGGGAGCCAGCCGCGACCTGACGCTGACGCCGCTGCTGGCCAGCAAGGACGTGCAGTCGCTGGGTATGCGGTACCGGCAGGCGTTCCGCGCCGGCGAAATTGCCCTGACGGGGGCGCTGTCCTTCGACCGCACCGGCAACGGGCGGCGCGGCTGGCTGGGGGCCGAAGGGCGCTTTGCCCTGCCCGCCGGGTTCGAGGCACGCTTTGCCGCCGAAATGGTCAGCGACCCGGCCTATTTCCGCGACTACGGCCTGTCGGACAAGGACCGGCTGGACAGCCGGCTGGTCATCAGCCGCACCCGGGCGGGCGAATACATCGGGGCGCGGCTGGTGCATGTGCATTCGATTCGCGCCGGCGAGGTCAACGCGACCCTGCCGCAATTGTCGTCCGATCTGGCCTGGGTGCGCAGAGTGGCGGTGCCGGGCCTTGGCGGCACGGCCACGCTGGCCTTCGATGCGCAGGCGCATCGACGCGCCTCCAACCTCGATATCGTCGGGCGCGACATGGCACGCGCGACGCTTTCCGCCTTCTGGCGGCGCGACTGGGTGGGCCCCGCGGGCCTTCTGCTGGCGGTGGAAGGCGGCGCCACGCTGGACCTGCACCGCATCGCGCAGGATTCGACCTATCCGCGCCGCGTCACCACCGCCACACCGGCAGCGCTGGTGGAATTGCGCTGGCCTCTGGCGCGGGTCGATGCGCGCGGCACCGCCGATGTGATCGAACCCGTGGTGCAACTCGTGTGGTCGCGCCTGGCCCCGCCCGGCCATGTCCCGAACGAGGACAGCACGCTGATCGAATTCGACGAAGGCAACCTGTTCGGCTTCAACCGCTTTGCCGGGGCCGACCGGCGCGAAGGCGGCACCCGCATCAATGCCGGGCTGCAATGGACGCGCAGCACCGCAAGCGGCTGGCACGTGGTCGGCAGCGCGGGCCGCGTGTTCCGCCTGACGGGCGCGGGGCAGTTCACCGCCGCCTCGGGCCTGGGCGGGCGCCGGTCGGACTGGCTGGCGGCGCTGCACATGGCCGCCCCGAACGGCACGCTGTTCCAGGGGCGCGCCGTGTTCGACGACCGGCTGCAACTGGCACGCGGGGAAATGCGGCTGGGGGTGGAACGCGACCGCTTCGGCATGGCCGCAGGCTGGCTCTGGGCCGAGGCCGATGCGGCGGAAAACCGCCTGACCAACACCGCCGAATGGGTGGTGGACGGCCGGCTGCGGCTGGCCCCCAACTGGACCGCGCGCGGGTCGGCCCGCTACGATTTCGACGCCCGCCGCACCACGGCCGCAGCCATGGGGCTGGAATTCACCAACGAATGCCTGCGGGTGGACCTGACCGTGGCCCGGCGGTTCACCACCAGCACCGCGGTGGCGCCCACCACGGACTTCGGCCTTTCCATCGACCTGCTGGGCTTCGGCGGCGCGCGCCCGGCGGGCTCCGCCGGCCGCAGCTGCCGGCCATGACGGCGCGCAGCGGGGCTGGTATTTTGAGCCGCTTTGCGCCAAGTGTTGAACCGACAAGCCGGAACGGAAGACGACCGATGCGCCAGACCCTCGTTGCCGCCACCATGCTGTTCGCGCTCGTGCTCGGAGGGGCGCTTGCGCCTGCAGCGCAAGCCCAGGGTTCGCCTTTCGCGCCAAGGCTGCTGGTCGATGGCAAGGCGATCACCAATTACGAATACGACCAGCGCCTGCGCTTCATGACGCTGCTGAACGCCCCCGGCGACCTGGTCAAGGAAGCCGAGCGCACGCTGATCGAGGACCGGCTGCGCCTGATCGCGGCCGAAAAGCTGAAGCTTCGCCTGACGCCCCAGCAGATCGAGGCCGGGATGGCCGAGTTCGCCGGCCGTTTCCAGATGGAGGTGCCCGAGTTCGTCGAGATTCTGGAGGCGAACGGCGTGGCCGCCGAAACCTTCCGCGATTTCGTGCGCGCGGGCCTGGTCTGGCGCGACGTGATCCGGGCCAAGTTCGGGCCGGCCGCGCTCGATTCGGTGATGGAGCCGGAAATCGACCGCGCGCTGTCGATCCTGACCCAACGCGCCACCACGCGGGTTCTGTTGTCGGAAATCCTGCTGCCGGCATCGAGGAAGGTGCTGGCCGACGAGCTTTCCAAAACCCTGCGCGGCGAAGCTGCCTTTGCCGCCGCCGCGCGCACGCATTCGATCGGGCCTTCGGCCGCCGAAGGCGGGCGGGTGGACTGGCGCAACGTCCTGTCCTTGCCCTTGCCGGTGGCGGCCTCGCTGGAAGGGCTGACCGCGGGGCAGGTCACCGCCCCGGTGCGGCTGCCCGACGGGCGCTATGCGGTGTATCTGCTGCGGCAGGTGGAACTGCGCGATACCGTCACGCCGCAGACCACGGCGGTGGATCATGCCCGGCTGGTGATCGGCGGGGCCGGCACGCCGGCCGGCGATGCCGTGCTGGCGCAGGTGCGTGCGCGTGTGGACAGCTGCAACGACCTCAATGCCTTTCCGGGCCAGCTGACGCGCGAGACGGTGGCGCAATCGGCCTTGCCGCGCGATCTGGCGGCCGCCCTGGCGCCGCTGGACGAAAACGAGCTGGCGGTGTCGACCGCCGGCGGGGCGCATGTGGTGCTGATGCTGTGTTCGCGCCGGGTTCTGGGCACGGGCGAGCCCGACCGCCAGGCGGTGCGCACCCGGCTGGCGGAAAACAAGGTGGTGGGTCAGGCCGAGCTTTACCTGCAGCAACTGCGATCGAACGCCCGGATCGAGCGGCGGTGAGGCACGCATGACCCCGCCCGTGGTGGCGCTGACCTGCGGCGAACCGGCAGGGATCGGCGCGGAACTGGCCGTGAAGGCGCGCGCGGTGCTGCGGGCGGATGTGCCCTTTGTCTGGATCGGCGACCCGGCGCACTTGCCGCCCGGCACGCAATGGGCCGAAGTTGCCGCCCCCGCCGAGGCTCTTGCGGTAGCGCCCGGAACCCTGCCCGTGCTGGTGCACCGTTTTGCCGGCGGCCCGGCCGTGCCCGGGCGCCCCGACCCGGCCCATGCGCAAGGCGTGATCGAGGTGATTGCCCGCGCCGTGGCGCTGGTGCAGGCAGGCGCGGCTTCGGCCGTCTGCACGCTGCCGATCCACAAGCAGGCCTTGCAGCAAGGTGCGGGCTTTGCCTTTCCGGGCCATACCGAATACCTCGCGCATCTGGCGGGCGGGGTGGATGTGGTGATGTGCCTGGCCTCGGAGACGCTGAAGGTGGTGCCCGCCACGATCCACATTCCGCTGGCCGAAGTGCCGCGCGCCTTGACCCCGGCGCTGCTGGAGCGGACGATCCGCCTGACCGACCAGGGGATGCGGCGCGATTTCGGGCTGGCGGCCCCCCGCATCGTCGTGGCGGGGCTGAACCCCCATGCCGGCGAAGGCGGTGCCATGGGGCACGAGGAGCAGGCGTGGATGGCCCCGATGGTGGGGCGGCTGGCCGCCGAGGGGCTGGACGTGCGCGGGCCGCTGCCGGCCGACACGCTGTTCCACGCCCGGGCGCGCGCCGGCTATGATGTGGCGGTCTGCGCCTATCACGATCAGGCGCTGATCCCGATCAAGACGCTGGCCTTCGACGAAGGGGTGAACGTGACGCTGGGCCTGCCGTTCGTGCGCACCTCGCCCGATCATGGCACGGCCTTCGACATCGCGGGGCGCGGGGTGGCGCGGCCGGAGTCGGTGGTGGCCGCGCTGCGGATGGCGCAAGGCATGGCAGCCGCGCGGCAAGGCCGGTGACCCGGGTGCGGGGGGGCGCTGCCCCCCTCTTGGCGCGCAGGCGCGCCAATTCACCCCCCGGGATATTTGGATCAAGGTGAAGGACAGGAGCAAGAGGGCATGGCGACGATCGATGGCTTGCCCCCCTTGCGCGAGGTGATCGCGGCGCATGGGCTGGTGGCGAAGAAGCAGCTGGGGCAGAACTTTCTGCTGGACCTGAACCTGACCGCCAAGATCGCGCGCGCGGCCGGCGATCTGGCCGGGGCGGATGTGCTGGAGGTGGGGCCGGGTCCGGGCGGGCTGACGCGCGGGCTGCTGGCCGAAGGCGCGCGGCGCGTGCTGGCGGTGGAAAAGGATGCGCGCTGCCTGCCGGCGCTGGCCGAGATTGCCGCGGCCTATCCGGGGCGGCTGGAGGTGGTGCAAGGCGATGCGCTGGAGGTCGATGCGGCGGCGCGGTTGACCGCGCCGGTCAAGGTGGTGGCGAACCTGCCCTACAACGTCGGGACCGAGTTGCTGATCCGCTGGTTGACGCCGCCGGTCTGGCCGCCGTTCTGGCAGAGCCTGACGCTGATGTTCCAGAAGGAAGTGGCCGAGCGGATCGTGGCGCGCCCCGGGTCGGACGCCTATGGCCGGCTGGCGCTGCTGGCGCAGTGGCGCTGCGATGCGAAGATCGTGATGGTGCTGCCGCCCGAAGCCTTTACCCCCGCCCCCAAGGTGCATTCTGCCGTGGTGCATCTGGTGGCGCGGGCCGAGCCGCGCTATCCGGCCGATGCGCGGGTGCTGGAACGGGTGGTGGGCATGGCCTTCAACCAGCGGCGCAAGATGTTGCGCTCGGCGCTGAAGGCGCTGGGGCCGGGGATCGAGGCGCAGTTGCAGGCCGCGGGCATCGCCCCCACGCAGCGGGCCGAGGAAATCGGGCTGGAGCAGTTCTGCGCGCTGGCACGAGTGGTGGCGCAAGGCGGCTGAGCGGCCGGCCCGGGTTGCCCCGGGCCGATCACGTGCAGGCTTATTCGGCGGCGGCGCTGTCGGGGCCGGGTTCGGATCCGGGCTCCTTGGGTTTGCGCGGCGCGCGCGGGCGGCGCGGCTTGGCTGGCGCGTCGCTTGCGGGGTCGGCCGCGACCGGGGCGGCGGGCGCCTCGGGGGTCGGTGCGGGTTCGGGCTGCGGGGCGGCCGGCGCCGGGGCGACGGCAGCCGGGGCGGGCTTTGCCTCGGTCACGGTCGGCAGGGGGGTGGATTCGGGTTCGGCGACGACCGGCTTCGGCTCGGGGCGCGGCGCGGTTCGGGGCGCGGCTTCGGCCGAGGGCGCCGCTTCGGCGACCGGGCGGGGGGCTTCGTCGCGGCGCGGGCGATCATCGCGGCGGCGGTCGTCGCGGTCGCGGCGCGGATGGTCGGAACGGGGCTGATCGGGGCGCGGCGGGCGCGGACCTTCGGACGCGCGGTTGTCCGAGCGGTTGTCGTTGCGTTCGGCAGGCCGGTTGTCCGGGCGGCGGTCGCCGCGAGGCGGGTTCTGCGGATGCGGTGCCGGGCGCGGCGGCGGTTCCTGGCGGGCCTCGGGCGTTTCCACCAGGCCGCTGTCGGCATCGTCGGTCACATCGGCAAAGCCGAACACCGGAACCGGGCCGATATCGGGCTGCTCATCCTCGCGTTCGTCGCGGCGCGGGGCATAGCCGCCGCGGTCGCCGCCCTGGTTCGGCTGGCCGTTGCCGTTCGGTCCCTGGCCCTGGCGGCGCTGGTCCTGTTCGGCCGCCATTTCGCGCATCGCCTCGCCCAGCATGCGGGTGTAGTGTTCGGCATGCTGGAGGAAGTTTTCGGCCGCGACGCGGTCGTTCGACAGCTGGGCATCGCGGGCCAGCGTCTGGTATTTCTCGATGATCTGCTGCGGCGTTCCGCGCACCTTGCCTTCGGGCCCCGAGCTGTCGAACACCCGGTTGACGATGTTGCCGATGGAGCGCGGGCGGTTCTGCTTGGAACGCGAGCGGGACTTGGAGGATCTCATGTGTCCTGGATTCCGGCCTTGGTCTTGTCCCGACCCGACCCCTGCGGCGGGGCGGCTAGGCCCCCGGTCTTCAGGCAGGTACGGGTGTGGGCTTTGCGGGTGTATCGTGCGGGGGGGCGAAACCGCCCCGCCTTGCAACACCGCTGTCAAAGCACGCGGCGCGCGGCGGGGCAAGGGGTTTCTGGCGATTTTTCGCCCGAGACGGCATTTTCCCGCCGCCTCGTGCGCGGCATCAGGGGGCGCGGGCCAGCACCACCCGGTCGCGCCCGTCGAGGTCGGGGCGGACCGAAACCCCGGCAAGCCCGGCGTCGCGCATGAGGCCCGCAACCGCGGCCCCCTGGGTTGGCCCGATTTCCAGCAAGAGCCGCCCGCCGGGGGCGAGGTGCCCCGGCGCCTGCGCCGCGATGCGCCGATAGGCGGCCAGCCCGTCGGCCCCGTCGGTCAGCGCCAGGTGCGGCTCGTGGTCGCGCACCTCGGGCGAAAGCCCGGGCATTTCGGCCAGCGCGATATAGGGCGGGTTCGACACGATCAGGTCGAACTGCCCTGCGACGTCGGCGCACCAATCCGAACAGCGAAAGGCGGCGCGCCCGCCAAGCCCCAGCGCCCTGGCATTGCGTTGCGCCACCTGCAAGGCGGCCGGGGAGACATCCACCCCCAACCCGGTTGCCCCGGGCCGGTCGGCCAGAAGGCTGAGGAGGATGCACCCCGACCCGGTGCCAAGGTCCAGCACGCGCGAAAACGGCTCGGCCAGCGCCAGGGCGACAAGCGCTTCGGTTTCGGGGCGGGGGTCCAGCACATCGGGGGTCACGGCAAAGCGGCGGCCCCAGAACAGCCGCTGCCCGGTCAGGTGCGAAACCGGCGCGCGCCGTGCACGGGCGGCCACCAGCGCCTCGAACCGGGCCAGCGCCTCGGGCACCAGGGGATCGGCCATGCGCAGCGTCAGCCGGTCGGGCGGCAGGCCGCGGGCGTGGGCCAGCAGCAGGCGGGCGTCGCGCGGCGCATCGGGCACCCCGGCGGCTGTCAGCCGGGCGCTGGCCGCGCGCAAGGCGAGCGTCCAGCTCATGCGCCCAGTTCGGCCAGCTTTGCCGCCTGATCGTCGGCCACCAGCGCATCGATGACCGCCGAAAGGTCGCCGTCCATGATCTGCCCCAGCGCGTAAAGCGTCAGGTTGATGCGGTGGTCGGTCATGCGGCCTTGCGGAAAGTTGTAGGTGCGGATGCGTTCGCTGCGGTCGCCCGAGCCGACCTGCGCCTTGCGGTCGGCGGCGCGGGCGGCATCCCTGGCACTGCGGTCGAGGTCATAGAGCCGGGCACGCAGCACGGCCATCGCGTTGGCGCGGTTCTGGTGCTGCGACTTTTCCGAACTGGTGACCACGATACCAGTGGGAATATGGGTGATGCGCACCGCCGAGTCGGTGGTGTTGACGTGCTGCCCCCCTGCCCCGCTGGACCGCATGGTGTCGATGCGGATGTCCGAGGCGGGGATCTCGATGTCCACCTCCTCGGCCTCGGGCAGGACGGCGACGGTGGCGGCCGAGGTATGGATGCGCCCGCCCGATTCGGTTTCCGGCACGCGCTGCACCCGATGCACGCCGGATTCGTATTTCAGCCGCGCAAAGACGCCCGGGCCGACGATGCGCACCACCGCTTCCTTCACGCCGCCAAGGTCGGTGGGCGTCAGGTCCAGCACCTCGAATTGCCAGCCCATGCGCTCGGCATGGCGCTGATACATGCGCAAGAGGTCGCCGGCGAACAGGGCCGCTTCCTCGCCGCCGGTGCCGGGGCGGATTTCCAGGATGGCCGGGCGGGCATCGGCGGCGTCCCTGGGCAGCAGGGCCACGCGCAGCGCCTGTTCCATGGCAGGCAGGCGGGCGCGCAGGCCGGGCAGCTCTTCCTCGGCCAGGGCGCGCATCTCTGGGTCGGCCAGCATGGCCTCGGCCTCGGCGATGTCGGCGCGGGCCTGTTTCCAGGCGGCGATGGTGGCCACAACGGGGGCCAGTTCGGAATGTTCGCGCGACAGGGCGGCAATTTCGGCAGGGGCTGCGCCGGCGGCCAGCCGCGCCTCGACAAAGTCGAAGCGCTGCACGATCTGGTCCAGCTTGTCGGCGGGCAGCATCAGGCGGACGCGGTCTCGGCCGCCCAGTCGCGCAGGCGCGCGACATAGCGGGCCAGCGTGTCGATTTCCAGGTTCACGCGGTCGCCGACCGCGACGCGGCCCCAGGTGGTGGCGGTTTGCGTATGCGGGATGAAGTTGACGCCGAAATCGGTGCCCTCCACCTCGTTCACCGTCAGCGATGTGCCGTTCAGCGCGACCGAGCCCTTGGGCGCGATGAACCCGGCCAGCGCCCGCGGCGCCCGGAAGGTGACGCGCAGGCTGTCGCCTTCCGGGCGCACGGCCACCACCTCGGCCACGCCATCGACATGGCCCGACACGATGTGCCCGCCCAGTTCGTCGCCCACCTTCAGCGCGCGTTCGAGGTTGAGCCGCTTGCCCGCAGGCCAGCCGCCGGCACCGATATTGGTCTTGCTGACGGTTTCGGCCGAGATTTCCACGTCGAACCAGCCGCGCGGGTCGGTGCCCTTGGCAATGACGGTCAGGCAGACGCCGTCGCAGGCGATCGAGGCGCCAATGTCGATGCCCGCGATATCGTAGCCGGTGCCGATGCGGGCGCGGATGTCGCCGCGCCGCTCGGTTGCCAGAACCTCGCCGATGTCGGTGATGATGCCGGTGAACATGCCCGCCCCCTGTCCCTTCGTTGCGCCCCTTCCCTAGCCCAAGCCGCCGCACGATGGAAGCACCGCCAGAGCGCCGCGGCTTTGCCGCACTGTTGCCACGCGGTGCTGCCAGATTGCGCCGGAAACGGATTGTTTCCGCTTGCCTGTCAGCATGGCGGCAAGGCAAGCAAGGCCGAAAGGGCAAGCAATGACCACGGGCAACAGACTTTCCGGCACCAGCCCCGGCAACGGGCGACGGTTCCTGATGCTGCAGGGGCCGCACGGGCCGTTCTTTGCGCTGCTGGCCGCCATGCTGTGCAAGGCCGGGGCGCAGGTGTGGCGCGTCGGCTTCAACATGGGCGACCGGGTGTTCTGGCGCGACAGCGCCCGCTACATCGCCTGGCGCGGCACGCCCGAGGCCTGGCCCGCCGGCTGCGCCGATATCCTGGAACGCCACGGCATCACCGACCTCGTGCTGTATGGCGACACGCGCCCGATCCATGCCCAGGCGGTCGCACTGGCCAGGGCGCGCGGCATCACCGTGCATGTGTTCGAGGAAGGCTACCTGCGCCCCTACTGGGTCACCTACGAACGGGGCGGGTCGAACGGGCATTCGCGGCTGATGCAGCTGACGCTGGCGCAGATGCGTGCGGCCCTGGCCAATGCCGACGACGACATCCCCGATGCGCCGGCGGTCTGGGGCGACTTGCGCCAGCACGTCTTTTACGGTGCGCTTTACCATTTCTTCGTGATGACGGCGAACCGCGGCTATCGCAACTTTCGCCCGCACCGCAGCGTGCCGGTGGTGCGCGAGTTCCGGCTGTATCTGCGCCGCCTGCTGCTGATGCCCCTGCACCGGGTCGAACGCTGGTGGGCCACGCGCGCCATCCGGAATGGCGGCTTTCCCTATCACCTGGTGCTGCTGCAACTGGAACACGATGCAAGCTTCCGGTCGCATTCCAGCTTCGGCTCGATGACGGAATTCATCGACCTGGTGCTGGAAGGTTTCGCCCGCGGCGCACCCGACCACCACCACATCGTGTTCAAGGCCCATCCGCTGGAGGACGGCCGCGCCGCGATCGAGGCGACCATTGCCCGCAGCGCGCGGCGGCTGGGCCTGAGCCAGCGGGTGCATTACGTGCGCGGCGGCAAGCTGGCGGGGCTGCTCAACCACGCGCGCACGGCCGTGACGGTGAATTCTACCGCCGCACAGCAGGCGCTGTGGCGGGGGCTGCCGCTCAAGGCCTTCGGCCGCGCGGTCTACAACCTGCCCGAGTTCGTGTCGGACCAGCCCTTGCCCGAATTCTTCGCCCAGCCGCGCCGCCCGGACGCGCGCGGCTACCGCGATTACCGCCGGTTCCTGCTGGAAACCAGCCAGATCGTCGGCGGTTTCTATTCCGCCCGCGGGCGGCGCGAGCTGTTGCGGCAGGTGGTGGACATGATGCTGGCGCCGCAAGACCCCTACGACGCCTTGATCCAGGGGTGCGCGGCACCACGGCAACAGTTGCGGCTGGTGAACTGACGGGCGACCTGCAGGGTAGATCGACCGGAAACTTTGCTGTAGGTTTGACGCAAAACACCAAAAAGGCAGTTCCGAAAAGGAGCCCGAGCAGTGAACATGATGATGTCCCGCGGGGCCAGGTATCTGGTCCTTGCGACTGTTGTGGCGAGTGTTGCAGGCTGTGGCCTGCCCCGTTCCGGCCCCAACAAGCGCGAAATCTTTGCCTCCAGCGTGCTTCAGCAAGGCGACGCCTTTGTCGTCGCGGTCAACGACCGGGTGACACGCGCCACTTCGGTGATCCCCGACCTGAGCTTTCCGCAGTCGTTTGCCGCGGCGGGCCGGATCGGCGCCGACACGATCAGCGCCGGCGACGTGCTGAACCTGCAGATCTTCGAAAACGTCAAGGACGAACCGCTGCTGTCCACCGCGGGCGAGCGGGTGTCGGTGCTGACCGACGTGCAGGTCGACGACAAGGGGTATATCTTCGTGCCCTATGCCGGGCGCATCAAGGCCGCCGGCCGCACCCCCGACCAGCTGCGCGCCGCGATCACCAAGGAACTGGATACCCAGACACCCGACCCGCAGGTGCTCATCAACCGCGTGGCCGGCGACGGGTCGGCGGTGTCGGTGTCGGGCGGGGTTGCGGGGCCCGGCGTCTATCCGATCGAACGGCCGACGCGGACGCTGTCGGGCATGCTGGCACGCGCAGGCGGGGTTGCCATCGAACCGGCGGTGGCGCAGGTGCGCGTGACGCGCGGCAAGACCACGCGCAAGGTCTGGTTGCAGGATCTGTACGAAAACCCGGCGCTCGACATCGCGCTGCGGCCCGGCGACCGGATCGTCGTCGAACAGGACCGCCGCGCCTTCGTGGCGATGGGGGCCACCGGCACCCAGACCCGCGTGCCCTTCGACACCCAGACCCTCAGCGCGATCGAGGCCATCGCCCAGGTCGGCGGGCTGAACACCAACCTGGCCGACCCGACCGGGGTCTTCGTGTTCCGCAACGAACCCGACGTGATCGCCAACAAGGTGCTGGGCCGCAGCGACCTGACAGGCGATCAGCGCATGGTCTATGTGCTGGATCTGACGCAACCGATGGGCATGTTCCACGCCCGCGATTTCGTCGTGCGCGATGGCGACACCGTCTATGTCACCGAGGCGCCCTTCGTGCAGTGGTCCAAGACCATCAATGCCATCACCGGCACCGCGACGGCGGCGGATTCGCTGGCCACGGTCGGTTCGGGCACCGGCAACTGAACCGGTCAAGGGGGCGGCCTGTGCCGCCCTCCGTGCCCGGCCCGGGCAAAGCGCGCCGGGCACAGAGAACCGGGGGCCGGCGGTTGCGGCCCTTCCCGGCTCGCCACCGGATCACAACGCCTGCAACCCCAGCCGGATCGCCCGGTTTTCGCCCCGCCGCAACACCCAGTGCCCCAGCCGGCGCGCAAGCTCGGGGTGCTTGCGGTCCACCGCGCGCTGGAACAACTCGCGCTGATAGCGGGCGAAATCGCGCCGCGCCCGCAACGCGGTGTAGAACTGCGCCGCCGTCAGCGTGCCGTCGAGCGCGCCCAGGATGATCGGGTTCAGGATGCCCATCTGGTGCAGGCTGGACCCCAGCCGGTGCCCCATCAGCGGGGTGCGCAGTTTCAGCACATTCGCGCCCGCAAAGCGGTCGGCATGGGCGGCATCCAGCGGCTCGTAAGGGTCGTAAAGCAGCGTAACCCGGCGCGCACCGTGCGAAACCTGCGCCGCATCGCCGTAGGGGCCGGAAAAATCGCGGTCCCACGCCACCTTGTAGCGGGTTTCCCAAGGCACCACCGCCTTGTCCAGCGTCGATTGCGGCGAAATCGCCACCACATCCGCCCCCGGGCAGGCCGGCGAAAACGCCGCCGCCGCATAGCCGCCCATCGAGGCGCCATAGAACACCACCCGACCGAAGCGGGCAAAGAACCCTTCGTCGCGCAGCCGGTCGAACTGTTGCCAGACGAACGGGTCGCGGTACCAGGTCCAGCCGTTCGCCATCACCCCCAGCATGGACCAGCCCTGTTTCTCGATGAACTCGAAGCCCCAGGGCCGCCGCTCGGCCCGCTTGTTCATGGCGATGTCGAGGTTGTCGAAGGTCACCACCAGCGTTTCGGTCCCGCGCGGGATGAACAGAAACGAATGCGCGCCGCCTTCGCGGAAAAACCCTTGCGGGCCGGCAAGCCCGCGCGCGAGTGCGGCCCATTCCGGGTCGGCCGGCGCGGTTTCCGCGGGCGGGTTCGGGGTGAACAGGATGCGGGTGATTTCCACCTCGCCCTCGTTGCGGGTGGACAAGGGCACGTTGCTGCCCCGCCCGCGCAGAAACGGAAACGCCCCCGACCCCTTGCGCACGTCCAGCATCAGGCGGCTGTCGGCGTGCAGGCAGCGGTCCAGCACCGGCGCAAGGTGCTTGATCTTGTGCACATCGCCAAAGCCCGACAGCGTGACGATCAGATCCCAGGGCCGCAGGCCGCCCGTGTCGCGCACCACGCGCACCTTGGCAGCGGGCACCCCTTGCGCGGCCAGTTGCGCGCGATAGGGCCCGACCCAGGGGCTTTCCTGCGCAGGAAAGCTGCCGTTCGCGTCCAGGTCCACCAACACGATGTCGCAGTCCCAGCGGGCGTGGGCGGCCAGCGCCAGCCCTTGTGCCGTGCCGCCGATGTCGGCAAAGGTCGCCACGTCCTTCAGCCCGATCCGGTCCAGCAGACCCGCATCGAACACCAGCTTGCCCCGCCCCTTGATCGGCGCGGCTTCGGGCACGATGCCGTGCCGCTGCACCAGATGCGCCAGATAGCTGCCTTCGGGCGGCAGGCCGCCAAAGCGCAGCCCAAGCTCGCGCTTGTTCGAGGCCCAAAGGTGCAGCGCGGTGGTGTGCGGCGTCAGCATCCCCTCAACCACGGCGCGGCGGCGCAGGAACTTCGTGCGCTCGGGAAAGGGCACGGGGTAAAAGGCATCCAGCGGCTGCACCTGCCCCGCAAGCCCATGCGCCTGCACGAAATGCGTGACCATCATCGGCCCCCAGACCCCCCAGGGCTGCTGGCTGACATGCACCGGGGTTCCGGCCGCGGCGGCGGCACGGTATTCGGCCTGCAGCCTGGGCTTCAGGAACGGCGGAATGGCAAAGCGGTCGGCGGTGAAGGCCAGCATGTCGGCCAAGATCGCGCTGTCGGACGGCAGCCCCAGCACGGCGTTGTTGACGCGCTGGCTGCCGGGCAGTTCGTAGCCCAGCACGACATCGTCGTCATAGTCCATCGGGCGGTGGCAATAGACGTCGGTATCCACCCAGATCATGCCGGGGCATCGGTGCACCATGTGCAGGCGGAACAGGTCGGCGAACAGGGCAAAACTGTCTTTCCGCTCGTATTTGATGAAGTCGTCGGTATCGAGAATCTCGCGCCCGTCGCGGCGGATCACGCCGGCGGGCACGTTCGGGATATCCTCGTAGGAAAACAGCGTGATGCGCTGCCCCTGATCGACAAAGGATTTCAGGCACAGCTGTTCCAGCCAGCTCAGCGCCCCGCCGATCCACAGCGTTCCGACTTCGCGCACCCGGGCCATGCGTTCCTCGTTCTCTTGCCGCATTGTTTCCTGCGGCCAGCAATGAACCGAGTTTCTGGCCGAATTGCGGCAGAACACCAGCATAATTCGCCGGCCCCGCGGGCAAAGGTTTTGCGCGACCGCGCGCATGTGCTATCGCGGGCACAAGGTTCGGCGGCAGACCGGGCGGTGGGTCAAGGGGTGCAGGAATGGGGCAAGAGGCAAGCGTGCTGCGGCGGCCGATGCAGGCGCAACTTCTGGCCGAGGGGCTGGCCGCCTTGGATGCGGTGGCCGAACCCGGCGACCCCGGGCGGTTCCGGGTGTTTCTGGCCAGCGGCACCGACCGCGGGCTGCTCGATCCGCTGCCCGGCCCCGCCCGGGCCGAGGCGCTGGAACTGCGCGAGGTGGGGGGCGGCATCCTTTACGATGCGCGCGGGCCCAGGGTGCTGGCGCTGGCCGCAGGGGGCGGCGCCGAGGTTGCCGCAACCTCGCACGAACGCGGATTGCTGGCCGGTCGCAACGTCCTGCTGGGGTTTCGCATCGACGAACCGGCGCAGACCGTGGCCGAATGGCTGACCTGGCATGTGCGCCGGCACGGCGCCGACGGCGCGCTGATCGTGAACCGCGCGCCGCCGGAAACCGGGCACGCCGCCTTTGCGCAGGCGTTGTCCGATGCGCTTGGCGACCTGCCGGTGCGCGTGGTGCTGGTGGAACCCGACGTTCCCTTGGGCAAGCCGGGGCTTGGCCCCGAAAGCCACCCGTTTCTGGCCCCCGATGCCCCGGGCAAGGACCGGATGCCGGTGCCCGCCCCCGACCCCTGGCGCGCCCCCCTGGGCGAAGGGCTGGTGCTGGAGGCGTTGAAGTGGCGCTATCTGGCCGAGGCGCGCGCGGTGCTGCTGCTGGACCCGTGCGACATCCTGCCCCCCCGCGATGCAGGGGCGCCTTCGGCATTCGATCTGTGCCGCGCGGCACGGCAGGGGGTGGTGTTTCTGGTCGGCCACCGCATCTACCCCTGGCGCGTGCGCACCGGCCAGCCCGCCCGCTTCGGCGACCACATCTGCCGTCAGTTCGACGCCCGTCGCGGCATCGCACGCTGGGGTGTCGCCCCCGACAAGGCCGGGCTGGACAACACCTGGCGCGGCTCGCGCGTCAGCTACGCCAAGCCCGACCCGGGCGTGGTGGTGCCCTTTCTGCGCGCGATGGCCATTCGGGTGCCCGGGCGGTCGTCGGCCGAACTGGCGCCCAAGACCTCGCTGATCGAGGATCCGGCGCTGATCGCCCTGGCCGAGGCGCTGGACTGGAAGCCGGTACGCGCCCCTGCAAGCGCCATCCGGGCCGAGCGCACCATCGGCAACCGCACCGCCATCGTCACCACGATGAAGAACGAGGGCCCCTTCATTCTGGAATGGGTCGCCTGGCACCGCGCCATCGGGGTGCAGGATTTTCTGGTCTATACCAACGATTGCACCGACGGCACCGATACCTTCCTGATGCTGTTGCAGGACAAGGGCATCGTGCAGCACCGCGTCAACCCCTGGCAACCGGGGGGCGAGCTGAAGCCCCAGCACGCCGCGCTTCAGGCCGCCGAATCCGAACCCGTGATCCAGAACGCCGACTGGGCGATCTGCATGGATGTGGACGAATTCATCAACATCAAGCTGGGCGATGGCCGGCTGCCCACGCTGTTTGCCGCGATGGAGGCGGCGCTGCCGGGCGCCAACATGATCTCGCTTACCTGGCGGCTGTTCGGCAACAGCGATGTGGACGGGTATGAGGACCGTTTCCTGCTGGACCAGTTCGTGCTGTGCGCCCCCGAGGTGGTGCGCAAGCCGCATCAGGCCTGGGGCTTCAAGACGCTGTTTCGCAACATCGAGCTTTACAAGAAACTGGGCGTCCACCGGCCCAAGGGGCTGAAGCCCGACCTGTGGGACCAGGTGAAATGGCTCAACGGGTCGGGCAAGCGGATGCCGAAGGAGATGTTCCGCAACGGCTGGCGCAGCACGCTGGAAACCTATGGCTACGACTGGGTGCAGCTGAACCACTATGCCGTGCGGTCGGCCGAAAGCTTTCTGGTGAAACGCGACCGCGGCCGGGTGAACCACGTGGACCGCGACCAGGGCCTGCACTACTGGTTCCGCATGAACCACAATGTGGTGGAGGATCGCAGCATCCAGGCCCGTATCCCGTTGCTGCAAGCCGAATGGGACCGGCTGATGGCCGACCCCGACATCCGCGCCGCGCACCAGCGCTGCGTGGCCGCCCACAAGGCCAAGATCGCCGAGTTGCAGGCCCGCCCGGAACAGGCCGCCTTTCATGCCGAACTGACCGGGCCACGAATGCGCCGCCTCTCGCGCCTGACGCCGCATTTCGGCTCGGCGGTGTTCAACGCCGGTCCGCAGGTGGTGCCCGACGAGATTGCCCTGGCCGATTCCGTGGCGCCCGGGTTCTTCTTTACCGTGCAGCACGAAGGCGGGGCGGCGCATTAGCGCCCGGCAGGCATCGGCCGCAAAGCCCGTCCCGGGCTTGACCCGGGACCTCCGGCCCTCGGCGGCGGGACGATCCGGCCAGAGGCCCCGGCACAAGGCCGGGGCGGGGTCAATCCTCGTCGGCGGGCAATCCGGCGCCGCGCGCGATCAGCCGGGTCATCAGCGCGTCCAGATGCGCCACCGCCTCGGGGCCGAGGTCGGCGCGCAAGGCCGCATCGTAGCGCAGCGCCTGGCGGCCCAGATCCTCGAAAACCTCGGCGCCGCGCGCCGTCAGCGACAAGATCTCGGCCCGTCGGTCGGTAGGGTCAGGCGCGCGGGCCAGCAGGCCGCCGTCCTCCAGCGCCGCCACCGCGCGGCTGACCTTGGTCTTTTCCATATGAGAAATCCGGCAGATGTCACGCGCCGTCATGGCGCCGAACTTGCCCAGGTTGGCAAGCACCCGCCACTGGGTGCGCGTCAGGCCATAGGCGGCGCGATAGGTGGCCTGGAAATCGCGCGAGGTCGCCTCGGCCGCCTGGTTGAGCAGATAGGGCAGAAAGCGTTCGAGATCGAAGGCGGTTTCGCGCATCGCGGATGTCCTGCCGGCAGCGGATTGGCGCGGCCTGCCGGAACATTCCTGCAGGCCTGCCACATCTTTGCTTGACTTTGTTGCGAATGCAACCATTATCCGGCGCCATCAGGTTCCGAAGGCAGGACAAGGAGGGATCCCATGACCAGCCACGCGCTTCCCGCCGGCATGGTGCGCGCCGCCACCCAAACCGGCACAACGGACGGCTACATGCCCGGCTTCGGCAACGACTTCGAGACCGAGGCCCTGCCCGGTGCCTTGCCGCAAGGCCAGAACAGCCCGCAGAAATGCAACTACGGGCTTTATGCCGAACAGCTTTCGGGCTCGGCCTTTACAAAGCCGCACCCCGAACGCACCTGGTGCTATCGCATCCGGCCCAGCGTGAAGCACACCACGCGCTTTCGCCGCATCGACGTGCCGTTGTGGAAATCGGCGCCGCATGTGCTGCCCGATGTCATCAGCCTTGGCCAGTATCGCTGGGATCCGGTGCCCCATGCCGCCGAACCGCTGACCTGGATCACCGGGATGCGCACGGTCACGACGGCCGGCGATGTGAATACCCAGACAGGCATGGCGGCGCATGTCTACCTTGTGACCGAATCGATGCGGGACGAATATTTCTATTCCGCCGATGGCGAGTTGCTGGTGGTGCCGCAGGAAGGGCGGTTGCGATTCTGCACCGAACTGGGGGTGATCGACCTCGAGCCCAAGGAAATCGCGGTGCTGCCGCGGGGGCTGGTCTATCGCGTCGAGGTGCTGGAAGGCCCCTGCCGCGGCTTCGTGTGCGAGAATTACGGCGTGCCCTTCACCCTGCCCCACCGCGGGCCGATCGGCGCCAACTGCCTGGCCAACCCGCGCGATTTCAAGGCCCCCGTCGCCGCCTTCGAGGACCGCGAGGCGCCAAGCCGCGTGATCCTGAAATGGTGCGGGCAATTCCATGAAACCGCCATCGGGCACAGCCCGCTGGATGTGGTGGCCTGGCACGGCAACTATGCGCCCTACAAATACGACCTGCGCACCTATTCGCCGGTGGGGGCCATCCTGTTCGACCACCCGGACCCCAGCATCTTTACGGTGCTGACGGCGCCCAGTGGGCTGGAGGGGACGGCAAACATCGACTTCGTGCTGTTCCGCGAACGCTGGATGGTGGCCGAACATTCCTTCCGACCGCCGTGGTACCACAAGAACGTGATGTCGGAACTGATGGGCAACATCTATGGCATCTACGATGCCAAGCCCAAGGGGTTCGTGCCCGGCGGCATGTCCTTGCACAATTGCATGTTGCCGCACGGGCCGGACCGCACTGCCTTCGAAGGCGCCTCGAACGCGGCGTTGAAGCCGGAAAAGCTGGACGAGACCATGAGCTTCATGTTCGAGACCCGCTTTCCGCAGCATCTGACGGAATGGGCCGCCAAGGCCGCGCCGATGCAGGACGATTACATCGATTGCTGGGCGAGCCTGGACAAGAAGTTCGACGGCACACCCGGTGTCAAATGAGGCAAGCGGGGGGTTTCACACCCCCCGCACCCCCCGTGGGATATTTTCAGACAGAAAATGAGGATGGCGTCATGCCCTTGATGCGCGCGTGGGTCGCGGCGGCCAATGAACCCGGGTGTCCGTTTCCGCTGAACAACCTGCCGTGCGGGGTGTTTTCGGTGGCCGGCGAGGAGCCGCGCTGCGGCGTGGCGATCGGGGACCGGGTGCTGGATGTGGCCGGGCTGGAGGAGGCGGGGCTGCTGGCTCTGCCGGGCGGGCCCTTGCTGGATGTGCCGTTCTGGAACGAGGTGATGGCGGCGGGGCCCGAGGTCTGGGCGGCGCTGCGGGCGCGGCTGCTGGCCTTGCTGGCCGAAGGCGCGCCCGAGCAGGCGGCGGTGGCGCCGTTCCTGCACCCGCTGGCGGAAGTGCGGTTGCACCTGCCGTTCCTGGTAAGCGAATACACCGATTTCTATGCCGGCCGCCACCATGCCACCAACGTGGGCACGATGTTCCGCGGGGCCGAGAATGCGCTTCCGCCGAACTGGTTGCACATTCCCATCGGATATAACGGGCGGGCGTCTTCGGTGATCGTGTCGGGCACGCCGGTCCGGCGGCCCTGGGGCCAGGTGAAGGGGCCGGACGAGGCGGCGCCGCGCCTTGCGCCATCGGCCCGGTTCGATATCGAGCTGGAGCTGGGCGCGGTGGTGGGGCTGCCCTCGGACGGCCCGGTGACGGTGGCCGAGGCCGATGCGATGATCTTCGGCTATGTGCTGCTGAACGACTGGTCGGCGCGCGATATCCAGGCATGGGAATATCAGCCGCTGGGCCCGTTTCAGGCCAAGGCGACGGCCACCACCATCAGCCCCTGGATCGTGACGAAGGCAGCGCTGGAGCCGTTCCGCGTGCCCACCCCGCCGCGCGAGGTGCCGCTGTTGCCGCATCTGCAGGAGCCTGGCCCGATGCTGTATGACATTGCGCTGGAGGTGGGGCTGACCCCGCAAGGCGGGCGCGAAACGGTGATCGCGCGCACGAACTACCGCGAGATGTATTATTCCGCGGCCCAGCAGCTGGCGCATCACACCACCTGCGGCTGCCCGATGAACACCGGCGACCTTCTGGGCTCGGGCACCATTTCGGGCCCGACGAAGGACAGCCGCGGCAGCCTGCTGGAATTGTCCTGGGGCGGCAAGGAGCCGATCGCGGTCGATGGCGGCACGCGCAGCTTCATCGCCGACCACGACACGCTGACCTTGCGCGGCGCCTGCACGGGCGACGGCTACACCATCGGCTTCGGCGACTGCACGGGCACGGTGCTGCCCGCGCTGGCCGACCCTTACCGGAGAGACTGACATGGCCAAGGCATTCGCCTCGCAAGGCGACCTGAGCGAAAAGACGACGAGCTTTACCGAAATCGGCGACGGGCTTTATGCCTTTACCGCCGAAGGAGACCCCAACAGCGGCGTCATCATCGGCGACGACAGCGTGATGGTGGTGGAGGCGCAGGCCACGCCGCGGCTGGCGCAAAAGGTGATCGACTGCATCCGCACCGTCACCGACAAGCCGATTTCGCATGTGGTGCTGACGCATTACCACGCGGTGCGGGTGCTGGGGGCATCCGCCTTTGGCGCGGGGCAGATCCTGATGTCGGAGGCCGCGCGCAACATGGTGGCCGAACGCGGGCAGGAGGATTGGGATAGCGAATTCCAGCGCTTTCCCCGCCTGTTCCAGGGGCACGAGAGCATTCCGGGCCTGACCTGGCCCACCACGGTGTTCAACGGGCGCATGTCGGTCTGGCTGGGCAAGCGGCGGGTGGACCTGATGCAACTGGGCCGCGCGCATACCGCGGGCGACATCGTGATCCATGTACCCGACCAGAACGTGATGTTCACCGGCGACATCGTGGAATACCACTCGGCCTGCTATTGCGGCGACGGGCATTTCCGCGACTGGGGCGGAACGCTGGACCGGATCAAGGCGTTTCAGGTCGATGCCATTGCCCCCGGGCGCGGCGATGCGCTGGTGGGCCGGGCGATGGTGGACAAGGCCATCGAGAACACCCGCGACTTCGTCGAATCGACCTTCCGGCCGGTAGAGCGCATCACCGCGCGCGGCGGCAGCCTGAAGGAAGCCTGGGATGCCGTGCGCGCGGCCTGCGACCCGAAGTTCAAGGATTACGCGATCTACGAACATTGCCTGCCGTTCAACGTCGCCCGGGCCTATGACGAAGCGCGCGGCATCGAGCATCCCCGCATCTGGACCGCGGCGCGCGATCTGGAGATGTGGGCGGCCTTGCAGGGGTAAGGGACCATGACCGCGCAGCCCTTGCAGATCGACTTCACGATGTATCCCTACGCGCGGTCGGCCGATCAGGATGCCGCGCAGCCCGTGCATCACCCGGTGATCGTGGTGGGGGCGGGGCCGGTGGGCCTGGCCATGGCGCTGGATCTGGGGCGGCGCGGCGTGCCGGTGCTGGTGCTGGACGACAACGAGGGCATCGGCGAAGGCAGCCGCGCGATCTGTTTCGCCAAACGCACGCTGGAAATCTGCGACCGGCTGGGGGCGGCCGGCCCGATGATGGCCAAAGGCGTGGTCTGGAACGTGGGCAAGGTGTTTCACGACGACCGGCTCTTGTATGAATTCGACCTGTTGCCCGAGGATGGCCACGCCTTTCCGGCCTTCATCAACCTGCAGCAGCCCTATTTCGAGAAATACCTGTTCGATGCCATCCGCGCCGAACAGGCCCGGGGCGCACCGATCGAGGTTCGCGGCCGCAACCGCGTGACGGCGGTGGACCCGGACGGCGATGGGGTAACGCTGACCATCGACACGCCGGACGGGCCTTATGCCTTGCGCACCGACTGGCTGATCGCCTGCGACGGGGCGCGCAGCCCCTTGCGCGGGATGCTGGGCCTGGGCTTTGACGGGCGGGTGTTCGAGGACAACTTCCTGATCGCCGATGTAAGGATGCAGGCCGATTTCCCGACCGAACGCTGGTTCTGGTTCGAGCCGCATTTCAAGTCGGGCGATTCGGCCTTGCTGCACAAGCAGCCCGATGGCGTGTGGCGCATCGACTTCCAGCTGGGCTGGAACATCGACCGCAAGGCCGAGCTCGACCCCGCCCGGGTGCGGGCACGGGTGGATGCGATGCTGGGGCCGGACGTGCCCTACGATCTGGTCTGGACCTCGATCTACACCTTCCAGTGCCGCCGGATGGAGAAGTTCCGCCACGGCCGGGTGATCTTTGCCGGGGATGCCGCGCATCAGGTGTCGCCCTTCGGCGCGCGCGGGGCCAATTCCGGCATCCAGGACATCGACAACCTCGGCTGGAAGCTGGCCGCGGTGATGGCCGGGCTGGCGCCCGAGCGGCTGCTGGATACCTACGAGGCCGAGCGCGTGCATGGCGCGGACGACAACATCCTCAATTCCACCCGCGCGACCGACTTCATCACCCCCAGGACGCCCGTATCGCGCCTGTTCCGCAATGCGGTGCTGGGGTTGGCCGAAACCTTGCCCTTTGCCCGGGCGATGGTGAATTCGGGCCGGCTGTCGGTGCCTTGCACCTATGACGGGTCGGTGCTGAACGGGCCGGACGATGCCGCGATGCCGGCGCGCAGCCGCCCCGGCAGCCCCTGCCCCGACGCCCCCATCCCGCAAGGCTGGCTGCTGCAGCAACTGGACGGCTTCACCCTGCTGACCATCGACGCTGCGGCCCCCGAAAGCCACGCCGCGCATTGGCTGACCGTGCCGCGCCTGGCGCTGGCCGCCAACGATGCCTTGCGCGCCCGCTACCTCGGCACCGCCCCGGGCGCCGTTTACCTGATCCGCCCCGATCAGCACGTGGCCGCGCGCTGGCAGACCTATGATGCGGCGGCGGTTTCGGCAGCACTCGCCCGCTGCCTGTGCAAGGACTGAGCCCATGGCGCTGATTACCGCGAACAACCTGAGCGATGCCGATGCCAGCTATGCCGCGCTGATCCGCGCGCACGAAGGGTTGACCGAGGCGGAAAGCCACGCGCTGAACGCCCGCCTCATCCTGATCCTGATGAACCAGGTCGGCGATGCGGCCATCATCGCCGAGGCGCTGGCCCTCGCGCGCCAGAGCGGATCCGGCCACAGGGCTTGACGTCGGCGCCCGCGCCCCCGACGCTGCGCCGCGCAACGCAAGGGAGGGCCCGATGCCGCCATTCGCCCGCTGGCGCGGCCAGACCAACGACGTGACCCGGCTGTTCCTGGCGGCCGGGCAGATTCCCGATCTCGTCAACATGGCCGGCGGCCTGCCCGACCCGTCGGTCTGGCCGGTGGACCCGCTGGCCGACCTTGCCGCCCGCGCCGTGCGCGAAACGCCGCAGGCGGCCCTTGGCTACAGCCCCATCGACGGGCTGCCGGCCTTGCGCGATGCCATCGCCGAACGGTTCAGCGCACCGGGGCTGACCCTGACCCGCGACAACGTGCTGGTGACCACCGGCGGCATGCAGGCGCTCGACCTCATCGGCAAGGTGCTGGTGGACAAGGCGGGCTGATCGCGGCGCAGACACCGACCCACCTCGGCGCGCTCGATGCCTGGCGGCCGCGCTTGCCCGCCTTTCGGCCGATGCGGCTGGAGGCTGCGGATTTCGACCCGCGGCCCGCGCTGGCCGGCGCGGCCTTCGGCTTGAGCGGTTCCCGAGCGTCGTGAATCGCGAGGGGGTTCCCATCGGGGCCGAGGCGTGATTCAGTCTGCTCGGAGCAGATGTTGGGGTTCAGGATGGGCAAACCACTTTCCATGGATCTTCGCACTCGGGCCTTGGCCGCCGTTGATGGCGGCATGA
>NZ_JBKBQM010000010.1:0-72841 GCF_046292685.1 Gemmobacter sp. | reverse complement strand
GATGGCGATTGCCGCCGACATCTGCGTCTACACCAACGGCCGGCTGACGGTGGAAAGCATCAAGGGGTAAGGCAGGGGCGCCGGCCGGGGTCGGCCCGCGGTGCCGCGGGCGAGGGTCCCCTTCAAATCCTTCGCCCCGATGCGTATCTCTGGCCGGACCCAAGGCAGGAGACGCCCATGACCGACCTGACCCCGCGCGAGATCGTATCCGAGCTGGACCGCTTCATCATCGGGCAGGCCGAGGCCAAGCGGGCGGTGGCGGTGGCCTTGCGCAACCGCTGGCGGCGCCGGCAACTGGCGCCGGGCCTGCGCGAGGAGGTGCACCCCAAGAACATCCTGATGATCGGCCCCACCGGCGTGGGCAAGACCGAGATCAGCCGCCGGTTGGCCCGGTTGGCGCAGGCGCCGTTCCTGAAGGTGGAGGCGACGAAGTTCACCGAGGTGGGCTATGTGGGGCGCGACGTGGACAGCATCATCCGCGACCTCGCCGATGTGGGCCTGGCCGAAACCCGCGCCCGGATGCGCGAGGCGGTGCAGGCGCGCGCGCAAGGCGCGGCCGAAGACCGGGTGATCGCGGCGCTGGCCGGCCCCGAGGCGCGCGAGCAGACGCGCGAGATGTTCCGCCGCCGCCTGCGCGCGGGCGAGCTGGACCAGACGATGATCGAGATCGAGCTGGCCGAGCCTGCGCCGCAGATGGCGATGATGCCGGGAATGCCGGGCATGGACCAGATGCAGGGGATGCAGGACATGCTGGGCAAGCTGTTCGGCGCCCGCCGCACGCGCCGACGGCTGACCGTGGCCGACAGCCACGCGCTGCTGGTGGCCGAGGAGGCCGACAAGCTGCTGGACGACGAAGCGGTCAAGGCCGCGGCGCTGGAGGCGGTGCAGGAAGCCGGCATCGTCTTCATCGACGAGATCGACAAGGTGGCGGCGCGGGCCGAGACGCGCGGCGCCGATATCAGCCGCGAAGGCGTGCAGCGCGACCTGCTGCCCCTGATCGAAGGCACCACGGTTTCCACGAAGCTGGGCCCGGTGAAGACCGACCACATCCTGTTCATCGCCTCGGGGGCCTTTCATGTGGCCAAGCCTTCGGACCTGTTGCCCGAACTGCAGGGGCGGCTGCCGATCCGGGTGGAGCTGAAGCCGCTGACCGAAGGCGATTTCCGCCGCATCCTGACCGAGACGGACAATGCGCTGACGCGCCAGTATGCCGCGCTGATGGCGACCGAAGGGGTCGAGCTGCGCTTTACCGATGACGGGATCGATGCGTTGGCCCGGGTGGCGGCCGAGGTGAACCGCACGGTGGAAAACATCGGCGCCCGGCGGCTTTATACCGTGCTGGAGCGGGTGTTCGAGGATTTGTCCTTTACCGCGCCCGACCGCGGCGGCGAGGCCGTGGTGGTGGACGCCGGCTTTGTCGAGGCGGCGGTGGGGGCCCTGGCGCGGTCGGCGGACCTGGGGCGCTACGTGCTGTAGCCCGAACGGGCGGGCGTCCCTGGCCGGAAAGGCGGCGGGGTCGGCGGCGGCGGGGGCATCGAGCCCCCGCCGCCGCCCGCAAGGCGCGCCGATGCGCGCCTTGCGCCCCCGGGCCCGGGTCGCGCGCCCGGCTGCCCCCGCCCCGATCGCTTGTTGCAGCGGGGGGCGGCCCACGGCTTTGGCCCGGGTGGCCCGGCGTTGCGAGGGGTGGGGCCGAGGATTTGCCGTTTTTTTGGGCAGATGCCCCGTGCGGGGGCGGCTTGCGGCGTCAGGGGGCTTGTCCGCCGGGCAGCGGCAATGCTTGGATGAGGGCAAGGCGCGGCAAGGGGGTATCGTGAAGGGTTTTTTCAACGAGATGTTTCTGGGCGATACGGTCCGCCCGCCTTATGCGCGGTTGCAGGACTGGGTGGCGGCGATGCCCGCCAGCCTGCGCCAGATGAAGCAGGCCGAGGCGGAGGAGCTGTTCCGCCGCATCGGCATCACGTTCGCCGTCTACGGCGAAGGCGGCGACCCCGACCGGCTGATCCCCTTCGACATGTTCCCGCGCGTGTTCACCCATGCCGAATGGTCGCGGCTGGAGCGCGGCATCAAGCAGCGCGCCCGGGCGCTGAACGCCTTTCTGGCCGATGTCTACGACCGGGGCGAGATCGTGCGCGCCGGGCGCATTCCGGCGGCGCTGGTCTATCGCAACGCGGCCTATGAAAAGGCGGTGGCCGGCATCCGCCCGCCCAAGGGGGTGTTTTCGCATATCGTCGGCATCGACCTGGTGCGCACGGGGCCGGACGAGTTCTTCGTGCTGGAGGACAACTGCCGCACGCCTTCGGGCGTGAGCTACATGCTGGAGAACCGCGAGATCATGATGCGGATGTTCCCCGACCTGTTCCGGGAAAACCGTATCCAGCCGGTCGAGAGCTATCCCGAGGCGCTGCGCCGCACGCTGGCCTCGGTGGCGCCGGCGAAGTGCGACCGCGACCCCAACATCGTGATCCTGACGCCGGGCCATTTCAACAGCGCCTATTACGAGCACAGTTTCCTGGCCGACCTGATGGGGGTGGAACTGGTCGAGGGGCAGGATCTGTTCGTGGAAGGCGACCGGGTGTGGATGCGCACCACCGAAGGGCCGCAGCGGGTGGACGTGATCTATCGCCGGATCGACGATGCGTTTCTGGACCCGCTGTGCTTTCGGCCCGATTCGATGCTGGGCGTGCCGGGGTTGATGGATGTCTACCGTTCGGGCGGGGTCAGCATCTGTTCGGCGCCGGGGGCAGGGGTGGCCGACGACAAGGCCGTCTACACCCATGTGCCCGAGATGGTGCGGTTCTATCTGGGCGAGGAGCCCATCTTGCAGAACGTGCCCACCTGGCAATGCGCCAAGGCGGACGATCTGAAATACGTGCTGGAGAACCTGGGCGACCTCGTGGTCAAGGAGGTGCACGGGTCGGGAGGCTACGGCATGCTGGTAGGGCCGAAATCCACCGCCGACCAGGTCGAGGCGTTCCGCGCCCGGATCCTGGCGGACCCGGGCAACTACATCGCGCAGCCGACGCTGGCCTTGTCCACCGTGCCGACCTTTGTCGACGAGGGCGTGGCGCCGCGGCATGTGGACCTGCGGCCCTATTGCCTGGTGGGCGAGCGGATCGAGCTGGTGCCGGGCGGGCTGACGCGGGTGGCGCTGACCGAGGGGTCGCTGGTGGTGAACTCATCCCAGGGCGGTGGCGTGAAGGATACATGGGTGCTGGCGGAATGAACGGGCAGGCGTGGCAGCGGTGGCAGGCGCCGGGGGGCTTTGCGCCCCCCGGACCCCCCGCAGGATATTTGAGGACAGAAAATGCCTGTGCGGCCGAAGCGGGCGGGAAGGCGGGGCCATGCTGAGCCGGACCGCGGACAACCTTTTCTGGCTGGCGCGCTACATGGAGCGGGCCGAGACGGCGGCGCGGCTGCTGGAGGTGGGGGCGCGCATTGCGCTGTTGCCCAATGCCGGGCATGGCTACCGCACCGAGTGGGATGCGATCCTGCGGGCTTCGGGCAGCGCAGATGCCTTTGCCAAGAAGTATGGCGATGCGGTGCAGCGCAACATCGAAAGCCATCTGTTCTTCGACCATGACAACCCGTCGTCGGTGGCGGCCTGCATCACGCGGGCGCGCGAGAACGGGCGCATCGTGCGCACGGCGCTGTCGATGCAGGTGTGGGATGCGCTGAACACCGCCTTTCAGGAGCTGCGCCGGCTCGAGCGCGAGCCGCGCAGCGACGGGGCGCTGTTCCGGTTGACGGAATGGACCATGCGCCATGCCGCGATGGTGCGCGGTGCCATCGAGGCGACGCTGTTGCGCAACGACGGGCACGATTTCCTGAACCTCGGCTATGCGCTGGAGCGTGCCGACAGCACCGCACGGTTGCTGGACGTGAAGTATTACGTGCTGTTGCCGCGGGTGGAGTTCGTGGGCTCGGGGCTGGACAATTACCAGTGGACGGTGCTGCTGCGGGCGATGAGCGCGCATCGCGCCTTTCACTGGGCCTATGGCGGCGAGGTGACGGCGGCGAAGATCGCGCATTTCCTGATCCTCAACAACCAGTGCCCGCGCGCGCTGGTGACCTGCGCCGAAGGCTTGACGCTGCATCTGGACCGGCTGGCGCGGCGGTATCGCCGGTCGGGTCCGGCGCAGGCGCAGGCGCGCGCGCTGCTGGGAGAGCTGGCCGAGATGCAGGTGGAGGCGATCTTCGACGAAGGGTTGCACGAGTTCCTGACCCGGTTCATCGGCGAGGTTTCGGCGCTGGGCCAGACCATTCACGATGCCTATCTGAGCGGAGACGTGCGATGAGGCTGGCGGTCGACCATGTCACGACCTACCGCTATGCGCAGCCGGTGCGCGGGGTGGTGCAAAGCCATCGCCTGACGCCGTCGCTGTGCGACGGGCAGCGGGTGGAGGCCTGGGCGGTCGCGGTCAGCGAAGGGGTGCGGGGCGGGGCGTTCCGTGACGGGGCGGGCGACTGGATCGAGGCCTGGACGGTGCGCGGCCCGGTGTCGGAAATCGTGGTGACGGTGCGCGGGGTGGTGGAGACGGTCGACATGGCCGGTGTGTTGCGCGGCCAGCGCGAATGCGTGCCGCCGCTGGCCTGGTTGCGCGAAACGCCTGCCACGCGGGCGGATGCCGAGATGGTGGCGCTGGCGCAGTCGGTTTCGGCGCCCGATGTGCTGGGGCTGGCGCACGGGCTGGCAGCGACCGTGGCCGAGGCGATCGCCTATGCGCCCGGCGCGACCGAGGCGCAGACCACCGCGGCCGAGGCGGTGGCGCTGGGGCAAGGCGTGTGCCAGGACCACGCCCATGCCCTGATCGCGCTGGCGCGCACCCGCGGACTGCCGGCGCGCTATGTCTCGGGCTATTTGCTGGCGGCGGAGGCGGGCGCGGCGCAGGAGGCCGCGCATGCCTGGGCGGAACTGTGGGTCGAGGGGCTGGGCTGGGTCGGGTTCGATGCGGCGAACCGCTGTTGCCCCGATGCGCGGTATATCCGGCTGGGTTGCGGGTTCGACGCGCGCGATGCGGCCCCGATCCGCGGCATCGCCCGGGGCGCGGCCGGCGAAACCATGACCGTCAGCGTTTCGGTGCAGCCGGCCGCATCGCAGCAACAGCAGCAGCAGTGACCCGCGCGCCGAGCTGCCGCAGCCGGTTTCGCGCCGGCGGGCGCAGGCCGAGGCAGGCGGCGTAAGCGGGCAGCAGCCCTGCCGCTTCGGGCACCAGCGAACCGCCGAACCGCGGGTTGACCTCGAAGAACAGCGGGTTGCCGTCGGCGGTGATCTTGTAATTCAGGCGGCTCAGCCCGTCGCGCAGGTCCACCGCGTCCAGCACGCGCAGGCAATCGTCCGGGCAGGGGGCGCCCTCGGTCCAGCGCAGGATGCGCGCGCCGGGCGCCTTGCCCTTGACCGCGTCCTCGGCACCCATGTCGTAGCAGACGCTGCGCATCCAGGCCGGGCGGCCGGCGCACATCAGCACATGCGTGGTCCATTCAAGGTTTCCCGCGACATGGGCCTGCAGAAACCACGCCGGATCGTCCAGCGCAGCGGCATGCGGTGCGGCCTCGGACGGGTCGTGCAGGATGTGGGTATTGGCGCCCCAGGCATCCTGCCGCAGTTTCAGCACCACCGGCCAGCCCGCCGCCCCTTGCGGCAGCCGGTCGAGGATCGGCGGGCAAAGATGGCCAAGGCCCGCCGCCGCCAGGCGCCGGGCAAAGGCCAGCTTGTCGTGGCACAGGTCGCGCACCGCCGCCGGGCAGATCAGCGCGGGCACCGCGGCGCCCCGGTCGCGCCAGCATTCGACTGCGTATTGATCCTCGAGCGACAGCGGCACCAGAAGGTCGGCGGCGGGTGGCCCCGCCTCGGGCCGGAACGGGGCCATGCCGCAGCGCCAGACCGGCCCGGAAAGCTCGGTCGTCAGCGACCGGCGCCATTCGGGCTTTTCGCCGAAGACCACGGCAAGGGGCATGGCGGCTCCGTTCAGGGGTGGCCGTCAGCGTAGCGGCCACGACGCCGGTTTTCAACCGGCAGCCTCCGGCACGCCCCCTTTGCCGGCGCGTCCGAAACAGGGTAGCGTCCGCAGATCATCGATTCGGGACCGGGAACATGACCTATTGCGTCGGGCTCTTGCTGAATGCCGGGATGGTCCTGCTGTCGGACACCCGCACCAACGCCGGGCTGGACAACATTGCGACCTATCGCAAGATGTTCACCTTCGAGGTGCCGGGCGAACGGGTCATCGTGGTGATGACCGCGGGCAGCCTGTCGGTGACGCAGACCACCATCGCGCGGTTGCGCGACATGAACGATTCGCCCGATGCCGATTCGTCGAACTGCATCCTCAAGGCGCCGACCATGCTGGCGGTGGCGGAAATCGTCGGCTCGACCCTGGCCAGGGTGCGCGGCGAGATTCAGGAAAAGCTGTCGGCGATGGGGCAGGGCGCCAGCGCCAGCATGATCGTGGCCGGCCAGCGCCGGGGCGGGGGCATGCGGATGTTCCTGATCTACCCCGAAGGCAATTTCATCGAGGCGACCGAGGACACGCCCTTCCTTCAGATCGGCGAGCACAAGTATGGCAAGCCGATCCTGGACCGGGTGGTGCGGCCCGACACATCGTTGCAGGATGCGCAGAAGGCGGTGCTGCTCAGCATGGATTCGACGCTGCGGTCGAACCTGTCGGTGGGGATGCCGCTGGATCTGTGCGTGATCGAGAAGGACGCCCTGCGCGTGACCCTGTCGCGCCGGATCGACGCAGGCGACCCCGATTTCCGCGCCATGTCCGAGGCCTGGTCGCGCGCCTTGCGCGAAGGGTTCCAGCAGATCGAGATCTGATCGGCGCTTGGCGCGGGGCCGGGTGCGGGTTAGGCTGGCGCCGATGCGTGCGCTTGCCCTTGCCCTTGCCTTGACCCTGCCTGCGGCCGCCGACGCCTGCGAGGCAGCGCTGGTGCTGGCGATGGATGTGTCGGGCTCGGTGGACCGGGGCGAATACCTGTTGCAGGTCGAAGGTCTGGCCGCGGCGCTGGCCGACCCGGCCTTGCGCGAGGTGATGGTGCAAGACCAGGTCGCACTGGCGGTGGTGCAATGGTCGAGCCTTGGCCAGCAGGCGCTGGTGCTGCCCTGGCAGCGGATGCTGAGCGCGCGCGCCATCGACGATTTTGCCGCCCGCGTTCTGGCGATGCCGCGCGCCTTTCCGGGGTCGGATACCGCGGTGGGGCAGGCGCTGGAGTTTTCGCTCGACCAGTTCGCCGCCGTGCCCGATTGCCGCCGCCGGATCGTGGACATGTCGGGCGACGGGGACGAGAACGTGGGCTACACCACCCCCCGCGCCCGTGCCCGCGCCATCGCCGAAGGGGTCGAGGTGAACGCCCTGGCGATCGAGGCGATGGGGCTGTCGATCAGCAATTTCTACCGCCGCTGGGTCATCACCCCCGGCGGGTTCGTGGAAACCGCGCAAGGTCATCTGGATTATGCCCGTGCGATCCGCTCCAAGATGCTGCGAGAGTTGACCAGACCCGGCGCCTGAGCCGGGCGAGCAGGGGAACGGGCATGCCGCCAACACCGGGCTGGGGCGAGATGGTGCGGGTCTTCGGCCGGATCGGGCTGATGTCCTTTGGCGGGCCGGCGGCGCAGATCGCGCTGATGCAGCGCGATCTGGTGCAAGGCGCGCGTTGGATAGAAGACCGCGAATACCTGTCGGCGTTGTCCTTCTGCATGCTGCTGCCCGGCCCCGAGGCGATGCAGCTGGCCACCTGGTGCGGCTGGCGGCTGCGCGGGGTGGCGGGGGGGCTGCTGGCGGGGCTCTTGTTCGTGCTGCCTGGGGCGGCGGTGGTGCTGGCGCTGTCGGCGGCCTATGCCGCCTGGGGTGCCTTGCCGCTGACGGCGGCGCTGTTCCTGGGCGTCAAGGCCGTTGTGGTGGTGGTGGTGGTCGAAGCGCTGTTGCGCGTGGCGCGCCGCGCGCTCAAGACGACGGCGCATCGGGTGGTGGCGGGGCTGGCCTTCGTGGCGCTGTTCGCCTTCGGGCTGCCGTTTCCGCTGGTGATCCTCGCGGCGGGGCTCTGGGGGCTGACGCAGGCGGCGGGGGCGGCGCGGGCGGCGCCGGCGCCGGTTGCGCCGGGCACGCTGCGCACGGTGGCGGTCTGGGGCCTGGTCTGGCTTGGGCCGCTGGCGGGGCTCGCGGCCTTCGGCCCGGCTTTGCTCTATGAGCTGGGCCTGTTCTTTTCGCTGCTGGCGGTGGTGACCTTCGGCGGCGCCTATGCGGTGCTGGCCTGGATGACGCAGGCCGTGGTCGAGGACAAGGGCTGGCTGACCCTGCCGCAGATGATCGACGGTTTGGGCCTTGCGGAAACCACGCCGGGGCCGCTGATCCTGGTGACCGAGTTCGTCGGCTTCATGGCCGGGCATGGCGCGGGCGGTGTGGCCCTGGGCGTGGCCGGGGCGCTGGTCGCGCTGTGGATGACCTTTGCCCCCTGTTTCCTGTGGATCTTCGCCGCCGCGCCCTGGCTGGACCGTATCACCGGCGCGCCGCGGCTGGCGGGGGCGCTGGGGGCGATCACCGCGGCGGTGGTGGGGGTGATCGCCAGCCTGTCGGTCTGGTTCGCGGCGCATGTGGTGTTCGACCGGGTCGGGCGGGCGGGGGCGCTGATCGTGCCGGACTGGTCCAGCGTGAACCTGCCGGCGCTGGCGCTGGCGGCGGCGGCGGGCGTGATGCTCTTGCGCTGGCACTGGCCCTTGCCGCTGGTGCTGGGGCTGGCGGCGGCGGTGTCGGGCGGGGCGGCGCTGGCCTGACCGCGGCGGGTTGCTGCGCGTGCGAAAAATGCGCCCCGGCCTCTTCCATCGCGGGGCGAATCCCCTATGCTGGCGCCAGAAGCAGGGGGGCTTGCATGGCGCGCGGCATCGACTACGGCAACTTGATGCATCAGGCGATGCGCGGCCTGATCCAGCAGGTGCTGGCCGATGTGGCGGCGCACGGGCTGCCCGGGGCGCACCACTTCTTCATCACCTTCGACACCCGCCACCCCGACGTGCAGATCGCCGACTGGCTGCGCACGCGCTATCCGGCGGAAATGACCATCGTGATCCAGCACTGGTTCGAAAACCTGATGGTCGATGACGAAGGCTTTACCGTCACGCTGAACTTCGGCAACCAGCCCGAACCCTTGCGCATCCCCTTCGATGCGCTGCGCACCTTCGTCGATCCCTCGGTGGAATTCGGCCTGCGCTTCGAACAGCACGAGGAGGACGACGACGACGGCGACGACGGCGACGACGACGGCGGCGGCGACGACGATCCGCCGACCCCGCCGCGCGAGGCCGAGGTGGTCCGTCTCGACCGTTTCCGCAAGACCTGAGCCCGTGCGCGAGGACGCCCGCCTGTTCCTGCGCGAGGCGCTGCGCAACCCGCGCCGCATCTCGGCGCTGGCGCCTTCGTCGCCGTCGCTGGCACGGGCGATGGCGGCGGGGCTTGGGCCCCGGTCGGGCCCGGTGGTGGAATTCGGCCCCGGCACCGGCCGGCTGACCGAGGCGATCCTGGCCACCGGCCTGCCGCCCGCGCGCCTGACCCTGTTCGAGATGAACGAGGAGTTCGTCCGCCACCTGCGCCTGCGCTTTCCGGCGGTGCGCGTGATTCATGCGCCGGCGCAAGAGGCGCCTCGGCTGCTGGCGCCGGTGGCCGAACGGGTGGTTTCGGGCCTGCCGCTGCTGTCGATGCCCCCGGCCTTGCGCGAGGATATCGTGGCAGCGGCCTTTGCCGTGCTGGCGCCCGGCGGCACGATGGTGCAATTCACCTACGGCCCCTCCGACCCGCTGACGCCGGGCCAGCTGGAACGGCTGGGCCTGCGCGTCGACCGCGGCCCGCGCGTCTGGGCCAACCTGCCGCCGGCACGGGTGCTGCGCCTTGGTCGTCTAGGGTGTGTAAATGGTATGCCACGGTATGCCGATTGATTTCCCATGCGCGCTGCCCTATCAGGGCGGCGCAAGCTTCAGGAGGCCCCGATGACCGCGACCCGCACCGAAACCGACAGCTTCGGCCCGCTGGAGGTTCCCGCCGACAAGTACTGGGGCGCCCAGACCCAGCGCAGCATCATCAACTTTCCCATCGGCTGGGAACGCCAGCCGGTGGCGATCATCCGGGCGCTGGGGGTCATCAAGAAGGCCTGCGCGCTGGTGAACATCGCCCAGGGCGATATCGCCCCCGAGCTGGGCAACGCCATCGCCGCCGCCGCGCAAGAGGTGATCGACGGCAAGTTCGACGACAACTTCCCCCTGGTGGTCTGGCAGACCGGCTCGGGCACCCAGTCGAACATGAACGCCAACGAAGTGATCTCGAACCGCGCCATCGAGATGCTGGGCGGCGTGATGGGCTCGAAAAAGCCCGTGCACCCGAACGACCATGTGAACATGGGCCAGTCCAGCAACGACACCTTCCCCACCGCGATGCATGTCGCCATCGGCATGATGGCACGCGACGTGTTGCTGCCGGGGCTGGAAAAGCTGTCCAAGGCGCTGTGGGCGAAATCGGCCGAGTTCAAGGACATCATCAAGATCGGCCGCACCCACACCCAGGATGCCACGCCCCTGACCCTGGGGCAGGAGTTTTCGGGCTATGCCACCCAGGTCGACAAGGGCATCGCCCGGGTCAAGGCCTGCCTGCCCGACATCTACGAACTGGCGCAGGGCGGCACGGCAGTCGGCACCGGGCTGAACACCCGCGTCGGCTGGGATACCCGCGTCGCGGCCGAGATCGCGGCCATCACCGGCCTGCCCTTCGTCACCGCCCCCAACAAGTTCGAGGCGCTGGCCGCGCATGACGCGATGGTGATGTTCTCGGGCGCGCTCAAGACCGTGGCGGCGAGCCTGTTCAAGATCGCCAACGACATGCGGCTGCTGGGCTCGGGCCCGCGGTCGGGCCTGGGCGAGCTGATCCTGCCGGAAAACGAACCGGGCAGCTCGATCATGCCCGGCAAGGTCAACCCGACCCAGGCCGAGGCGCTGACCATGGTCTGCGCCCATGTCATGGGCAACGACGCCGCGGTGGGCTTTGCCGGCAGCCAGGGGCATTTCGAACTCAACGTCTACAACCCGATGATGGCCTATAACGTGCTGCAATCCATGCAGCTTCTGGGCGATGCAGCCGGCAGCTTCACCGACAACATGGTGGTGGGCACCAAGGCCAACACCGCCCGCATCGACAAGCTGATGAAGGAAAGCCTGATGCTGGTCACCGCGCTGGCCCCCACCATCGGCTACGACGCCGCCACCAAGGTGGCCAAGACCGCGCACAGGAACGGCACCACCCTGCGCGAGGAGGCCATCGCCCTGGGCTACGTCGATGGCGAAACCTTCGACCGCGTGGTCCGCCCCGAAGACATGATCGGCCCCAAGGGCTGATCCGCCGAACCGCCCCGGCCCCGTCCCTCGAAGGGACAGGGGCCGGGGCCAGCAATATCAGTCACTTGGCGGCGCATTTTAACGGTGCGTTCACATTTGCCCGCACCGGCGCCCGCGCCCGCTGCGGCCGTGACAGGGCAGGAGGCGGGCCGGATGGCGGAAATCATCAACCTGCGGCAGGCCCGCAAGCAGGCGGCGCGCAAGGCCGCCCGGGCGCAGGCCGATGCCAATGCCGCAAAGTTCGGCCGCAGCAAGGCCGAACGCGCGCTGCAAGAGGCGCAGGCCGAAAAGACCCGGCGCGATCACGAGGCGCATCGCCGCGACCCGGGCCCCCCCGGCGACGACGACGCCTGACCGGCCCGCCCCCTTTCACCTTGTCCAAATATCCCGGGGGGTGCGGGGGGCAGCGCCCCCCGCCTCTGCCCGGTCCGTCGGCCGGGCTCAGCCCTTTTTCAGGCAGCGGTTGCCCAGCACTTCGGCGATCTGCACCGCGTTCAGCGCCGCACCCTTGCGCAGGTTGTCGGACACGCACCACAGGTTCAGGCCGTTCTCGATGGTGCTGTCCTGACGGATGCGGCTGATGTAGGTGGCATATTCGCCGACGCATTCGATGGGGGTGATGTAGCCGCCCGGCTCGCGTTTATCCACCACCAGCACGCCCGGCGCCTCGCGCAGGATGTCGGTGGCTTCTTCCCAGTCGAGGTGATCCTCGAACTCGATGTTGATCGCTTCGGAATGGCCGACGAACACCGGCACGCGCACGCAGGTGGCGGTCACCTTGATGGCGGGGTCGAGGATCTTCTTGGTTTCCGCCACCATCTTCCATTCTTCCTTGGTCTCGCCGGAATCGAGGAAGACGTCGATGTGGGGGATCACGTTGAAGGCGATCTGCTTGGGGTAGACGCTGGGCGCCACTTCCTGACCGGGCACGAAGATGCCCTTGGTCTGGTTCCACAGCTCGTCCATCGCTTCCTTGCCGGTGCCCGACACCGATTGATAGGTGGAAACCACCACCCGCTTGATCCGCGCGCGGTCGTGCAGGGGTTTCAGCGCCACCACCATCTGGGCGGTCGAACAGTTCGGGTTGGCGATGATGTTCCTGTTCTTGTAGCGCACCACCTCGTCGGCGTTCACTTCCGGCACGATCAGCGGGATGTCCGGGTCATAGCGGTAGAGCGAGGAATTGTCGATCACGACGCAGCCTTGCGACGCGGCGCGGGGGGCATAGACCTTGGTCGCGTCCGAGCCTATGGCGAACAGCGCGATGTCCCAGCCGGTGAAGTCGAAGGTATCCAGATCCTGCGTCTTCAGCGTGCGGTCGCCGAAGCTCACCTCGGTGCCCAGCGACTTGCGGCTGGCCAGGGCGGCGATTTCGTCCACCGGGAATTCGCGTTCCGCGAGGATGTTCAGCATTTCCTTGCCGACGTTGCCCGTGGCCCCGACGACGACAACCCTGTAGCCCATTGCGGCCTCCATACCCGATCCGCCTGCGCCCTTACAGCAAAGCGGCGCGCGGCGAAAGGGGTGCGGCGAACCGCACTTGCCGCGCGCCCGCGTCCGGGCCTCGACTGTGCGGCGGGCGGGCAGGGGCTGGTGGCCTGGGTCAACCTGTTTCGCACCGACGGTTTCATCGGCACGCATCTGGACGCCCCGCGCAACCGTGCCCTGGGCGGGCCCGATGGCGCCTGGCCGCGGGATGTGCCGCTGGGCCGCGGCGGGCGTGCGAATGACCGGGTGGACGGCCGTATCCCTTGCCCGCTGGCGCTGGCGGTTTCGGGGCGCAGCGACGGCCCGGGGCCGGTCACGGCCCGGTCAGATCGAAAAGCTGGTGCCGCAGCCGCAGGAGCTTGAGGCATTGGGATTGTCGATCACGAAGCGCGCGCCGATGAGTTCTTCGGAAAAGTCGATCCGCGCCCCGGCCAGAAACGGCAGCGACACCGGATCGACCAGCACGCGCAGGCCGTCCTTTTCCAGCACCAGATCGTCGGGGGCCGGATCGTCGAGCCTGATGTCGTAGTGAAAGCCCGAACAGCCCCCGCCTTCGACCGCGACGCGCAGCGGGCGCGCCTCGCCCGTGGCCTCGGCGATTTCGGCAAGGCGGGCATAGGCGCGGTCGGTCACGGTGGGGGGCAGGGTCAGTGTCATCGGCGGGGCATCCACGCTGGCAATGCGGTTACCAAAAGAATATAGGCTTTTCCGACCCCTGCGACAAGGAAGCCGCCGATGTCCGCCCCTTATGCCTGCCAGCCCGAGTTGAGCCGCGGGCGGCGCCACCCCGAAAGCATCAGCACCTTTCGCAGCCCCTTCCAGCGCGACCGCGACCGGATCATCCATTCCAGCGCCTTTCGCCGGCTGAAGCACAAGACCCAGGTCTTCGTGGAACATGAAGGCGACTATTACCGCACCCGGCTGACCCACAGCATCGAGGTGGCGCAGGTGGCGCGCACGCTGGCCGGCGTGCTGGGGCTGAACACCGACCTGGCCGAGGCGGTGGCGCTGGCGCATGACCTGGGCCACACGCCCTTTGGCCATACCGGCGAGGATGCGCTGGGCGCGCTGATGGCGCCCTATGGCGGGTTCGACCACAACGCCCAGGCGCTGCGCATCGTGACCCGGCTGGAACGGCACTATGCCGGCTTCGACGGGTTGAACCTGACCTGGGAATGCCTGGAAGGCATTGCCAAGCACAACGGCCCGGTGATCGGCCCCTTTGCCGACCCCAAGCACGCCCGCGACCCGCTGCCCTATGCGCTGGCCGAAGCGAATGCCGAATGGGACCTGGAACTGCACACCTTTGCCAGCGCCGAGGCGCAGGTGGCCGCGATTGCCGACGACGTGGCCTATTCGCACCACGACCTGCACGACGGGCTGCGCTCGGGGCTGTTCACCGAGGACGACCTGATGCAACTGCCGGTGACCGGCCCCGCCTTCGAGGCGGTGGACCGCGCCTGGCCGGGGCTGGACCGGATGCGCCGCCGGCACGAGGCGCTGCGCCGGGTGTTCGGCGTGATGGTCGAGGATGTGATCGCCGTGGCGCGCAACCGGCTGGAGGCGGCGCGGCCGCGGTCGGTCGAGGAGATCCGCGCGATGGAAGGCACGGTGATCCGGTTTTCCAAGCCGCTGTATCAGGAGCTGAAGGCGATCCGGTCTTTCCTGTTCACGCGGATGTATCGCGCGCCTTCGGTGATGGCGGAACGGGCGCGGGTATCGGCGGTGATTGCCGACCTGTTCCCGCTGTTCATGGCGCGGCCCGAACTGTTGCCGCAGGAATGGCAGCAGGACGTCGCCGCCGCCAGCGGCGAAACCGCGCTGGCGCGGATCGTGGCGGATTACGTGGCGGGCATGACCGACCGCTTTGCCTTGCAGGAACATGCGCGGCTTCTGGGGTCGGGGCCGGTGGCGGCGCCCTGAGAGGCCCCCTTGTGGCGGGCGCCCCGGCTAGCCCAGGGCGTAGCCGGCGCCGCGCACGGTGCGGATGGGGTCGGACCCGCCGTGCTTCATCAGGGCCTTGCGCAGGCGGCCGACATGAACGTCCACGGTGCGGGTATCGACATAGATGTCGCGGCCCCACACGCGGTCCAGCAGCTGGTCGCGGCTGAGCACGCGGCCGGGCTTTTCCATGAAGGTGGACAGCAGGCGGAATTCGGTCGGCCCCAGCGACACCGGCTGTTCGCCGCGCCAGACCCGGTGTTCGGCGGCATCGAGCAGGATGTCCTGCCAGATCAGCCGTTCGCCCGCCGCCGCCGGGCGCACGCGGCGCAGCTGGGTGCGCAGGCGGGCCATCAGCTCGGCCACGGAATAGGGTTTGACGACATAATCGTCGGCCCCGGTTTCGAGCCCGCGCACGCGGTCGAGTTCCTCGGAGCGCGCCGACAGCATGACGACAGGGATGCCGCGGGTTTCGGGGCGGGCCTTGATCTGGCGGCAGACCGCGATGCCGGACACATTGGGCAGCATCCAGTCCAGCACGATCAGGTCGGGCGATTCCTCTTGCACCATCAGCAGCGCCTCGTCGCCGCTGACGGCGGTGGAGACGGTAAAGCCTTCGGCCTCGAGGTTGTAGGTCAGGACTTCGCGCTGGGCGCTTTCGTCCTCGACCAGCAGGACGAGGGGGGCGCGTTGCGTCTGCATGGCGGGCCCCCGATCAGTCGTTGACCGAGGCGACAAAGGCGGTGCTGTCGCCCTTGGGCCGCGGGTCGTCGGGCAAATCGCCGGTGACGAGGTAGACCACCTGTTCGGCGATGCCGGTGGCATGGTCGCCCATGCGTTCCATGTTCTTGGCGATGAAATGCAGGTGCATGCAGTTGGTGATGCTGCGCGGGTCTTCCAGCATGTGCGTGAGCAGGATGCGGAACAGGGCGTTGTAGATCTGGTCCACATCCTTGTCGCGGTTGCGCACGTCGGCGGCCAGCGCCACATCGCGGCGGATGTAGGCATCCAGCGCGTCCTTGAGCATCTGTTCCACATGGCGCGCCATGCGCCGCACGGTGCTGGCGGTTTCGCCCACCGGGCCCGACTGCGCCAGCACGGTGGACCGTTTGGCCACGTTCTTGGCATAGTCGCCCATGCGTTCCAGCGCGGCCGCGATCTTCAGCACGGTCAGCGCGGTGCGCAGGTCGCTGGCGATGGGGCCGCGCAGCGCGATCAGGCGGGCGGTTTCCTCGTTCACCTGGGCTTCGAGCAGGTCGATGTCGCGGTCGGCGGCGACGATGCGGCGAGCCAGTTCCTCGTCCCGGTCCTCCAGCGCGCGGGCGCAGTCGAGGGTTGCGGCCTCGACCAGCCCGCCCATCTTCATGATCTGGGCCTGCACCGCCTCGAGGTCGCGGTCGAAGGCAGAGACGATGTGTTGCGATTGGCTCATGGTCGCCTCCGTCAGCCGATGCGGCCGGTGATGTAGGATTCTGTGCGCGGGTCGCGCGGATTGGTGAAGATCTGCCCCGTCTCGCCGTATTCGACCAGGTTGCCGAGGTGGAAGAAGGCGGTGCGCTGGCTGACGCGCGCGGCCTGTTGCATGGAATGCGTGACGATCACCACGGAAAACTGGCTGCGCAGCTCGTCGATCAGTTCCTCGACCTGCGCGGTGGCGATGGGGTCGAGCGCCGAGCAGGGCTCGTCCATCAGGAGCACCTCGGGGCTGGTGGCGATGGCACGGGCGATGCACAGGCGCTGCTGCTGGCCGCCCGACAGGCCGGTGCCGGATTCCTGCAGGCGGTCCTTCACTTCGGACCACAGCGCGGCCTTGCGCAGGCTGCTTTCGACCACGGCGTCGAGTTCGGCCTTGTTGCGCGTCAGCCCGTGGATCTTCGGCCCGTAGGCGACGTTGTCGTAGATCGACTTGGGAAAGGGGTTGGGCTTTTGAAACACCATGCCCACCTTGGCGCGCAGTTGCACCGGGTCCACCCGCCTGTCGTAAATGTCCTGGCCATCGAGCAGGATGGTGCCCGACACGCGGGCCGATGGCACGGTATCGTTCATGCGGTTCAGGCAGCGCAGGAAGGTGGACTTGCCGCAGCCCGACGGGCCGATGAAGGCGGTCACCGTCTTGTCGAGGATATCGACATCGACATCCTTGAGCGCGTGCTTTTCGCCGTAATGCACCTGGACGCCGCGGGCGGTGATCTTGGTCGGGTGGGTTTCCACGGTTCTCTCCACGATGCGCATGTCGTTCATGGTGTATATCCTTACCAGCGGCGCTCGAAACGGTTTCGGAGGTAGATCGCCAGCGCGTTCATCATCACCAGCACGGCCAGCAGGATCAGGATGGCCGCCGAGGTGCGGCTGACGAAGCCGCGTTCGGGGCTGTCGGCCCAGATGAAGATCTGCGTGGGCAGCGTGGTGGCGGCCGAGAAGGCCCCTTCGGGCACCGCGGTGATGAAGGCGTTCATCCCGATCAGCAGCAGCGGCGCGGTTTCGCCGATGGCCTGGGCCATGGCGATGATGGTGCCGGTCAGGATGCCCGGCATCGCCAGCGGCAGCACATGGTGGAACACCACCTGCTGGCGCGAGGCCCCCATGCCGAGCGCTGCCTCGCGGATCGAAGGCGGCACCGCCTTCAGCGCCGCACGGGTGGCGATGATGATGGTGGGCAGGCTCATCAGCGCCAGCGTCAGCCCGCCGACGAAAGGTGCCCCGCGCGGCAGGCCGAACCAGTTGAGGAACACCGCCAGCGCCAGCAGGCCGAACACCACCGAAGGCACCGCGGCCAGGTTGTTGATGTTGACCTCGATGAAGTCGTTCAGCCGGTTCCTGGGCGCGAATTCCTCGAGATAGATCGCGGCGCCGATGCCGATGGGAAAGCAGATGGCAAAGCAGGTCAGCAGCAGCCAGACCGTGCCGGTGATCGCCCCGCGCAGGCCCGCCAGTTCGGGAAAGCGCGAGTCGGCGTTGGTCAGGATGCCCCAGTTGATCGGGCTGGTGATGCGCCCCGCGTCGGCCAGCTGGTCGAACAGGGCAATCTGGCGGTCGTTGACGCGGCGGTTGGCCTCGGGCGTGGCACGGTCGATCAGGCCCTTGTGCAGCTGGTCGAACGGGTCCGACACCGGCACGGTGACGGTCAGGGTGCTGCCCACCAGTTGCGGGTTGGCCACCACACGGTCGCGGATCATGAATTGCGCGCCGTTCGACAGGATGCCCACCGCCTCGCGCAGCGCGGGCCCTTCGAGGCCGGGGAGGGTGGCCGCCACCGCATCCTGCACGATGCCGCGCCAGTTCGACCCGAACAGGTCGCCTTCCTTCAAGCGGTCGGCGGGCAGCGGCACGTCGAGGGTGACGTGGGTCTGCGTTGCGGCCTTGTAGCCCGTGGACACCAGCGAGCCCAGCATCAGCGCCAGAAAGCCGAAGGCGACCAGGATCGAGGCGAGGCCGAGGCTCTTGAGCCAGAATTCGCTGCGGTTGCGCCGGGCCACGCGGGCGGCATAGGCGCGGCTGCGGTAGCCCGAGGCAGTGTCGGCGTCGGGGCGCCCGGAGGTCATGTCGGTCATGGTCGGGTTCCCTCAGTCGTAGAGTTCGCGGTATTTGCGCACGATGCGCAGCGCCAGCACGTTGATGCCCAGCGTGATGACGAACAGCAGCATCCCCAGCGCAAAGGCCGCCAGCGTCTTGGGGTTGTCGAACTCGGTATCGCCGATCAGCAGGGTGACGATCTGCACGGTCACGGTGGTCACGCTGTCGAGCGGGTTGATGGTGAGCCGGGCGATGATGCCGGCAGCCATGACCACGATCATGGTTTCGCCGATGGCGCGGCTGACAGCCAGCAGCACGCCGCCGACGATGCCGGGGATGGCGGCGGGGAACATGACCTTGAGCATGGTTTCCGCCCGCGTCGCCCCCAGCGCCAGCGACCCGTCGCGCAACGACCGCGGCACCGCCGACAGCGCATCGTCGGCAAAGGACGAGATGAAGGGGATCAGCATGATCGCCATGCAGATGCCGGCGGCCAGCGCGGTGTTGGGCGAAACCTCCAGCCCGCTCGCCTGTCCGGCCCCGCGCAGGAAGGGCGCCACGACCAGGATGGCGAAGAAGCCGTAGACGATGGTCGGCACCCCGGCCAGGATTTCCAGCACCGGCTTGGCCAGCTTGCGGAAACGCTGGGTGGCGAATTCGTTGAGGTAGATGGCCGACATCAGCCCGATCGGCACCGCCACCACCAGCGCGATCACCATGATGACGACCGACCCGAGGATCACCGGGATCACGCCGAAGGCCCCGGCACCGGCCACCTGGTCGGCGCGGATGGCGATCTGCGGTTCCCACCGCAGACCGAACAGGAACTCGGTCACCGGCACCTTCTGAAAGAACCGGACGCTTTCGAACATCAGCGACAGCACGATGCCCAGCGTGGTGAAGATGGCCAGCGTCGAGCAGGCGATCATCAGGCCCAGCACGATCGCCTCGACGCTTTGACGCGCGCGGAAATCGGCCGAGACGCGGGCGCGGGCAAAGATCAGCAGGCCGAGGCTGAGCAGCCCCACCGCCACCACCATCGCCGTGCGCGAGGTGGCGTAAAGCGCGGTCCAGCGTTCCGCGGCCTCGATCTTCCACGGCTCGGGCGTGCCGAAAACCTGGCCGCGGGCGATGGACTTGATTTCGGCCAGCACCAGACGATAGGCACTGTCATCATCGGCGGCCACGGCGTCGGCGGGGATGCCGCCCATCACGGCGGCGTCGATCAGGCCCCCTTGCAGCATGAGCCACAGCAGAATCACGACAAACCCCGGCAGCAGCACCAGCAGCGCCGAATAGGCGGCGTGAAACCCGACCAGCGAATGCAGACTGGCGCCTCGGGTGCGTATCGCGGCCGCCGCCTGGCGGTTCAACAGATACCCTGCCACCACCGCGGCGAACAGAACGGAAAAGGCAGCAAGGGTCATAGCAGGGCCCATCGGTAAAAGGGGTGGCCCCGGGCGAGGGTCGCCCAGGGCCGGTCGGCATCACTTCGCGGGGGCCGCCATCGGGGTTGCGCCGGTCACGTCTGCCTGCACCTTGGCCAGATTCTCGGGGCTCAGCACGACGAGGCCGCGCTCGGCGAGGTAGCCGCCCTTGCCCAACGCCGCGTCCGAAGTGTATTCCGCCAGGAACTCGTTCAGGCCCGGGATGACGCCGCGGTGGGCGTTCTTGACGTAGAAGTACAGCGGGCGCGCGATCGGGTATTCGAACGAGGCGATGGTGTCCTTGTTCGCCTCGACGCCGTTGATCTTGACGTCCTTCAGCTTGTCGAGGTTTTCATAGAGGAACGAGAAGCCGAAGATGCCCACGGCGTTCGGGTCGGCAATGAGGCGCTGCACGATCAGGTTGTCGTTTTCGCCGGCCTCGATGAAGGGCCCGTCCTGGCGCATGCGCGAGCAGTCTTCCTTGACGAACTTGCTGTAGGCGTCCTTGTCGCCGGCGGCCTTCAGCGCCTTGGCGTAGTCGGTCGATTCGCAGCCGACGTGCATGGCCAGCTCGACAAAGGCGTCACGAGTGCCCGAGGTGGGCGGCGGGCCGTAGGCGATGATGTCGGTCGCCGGCAGCGCGGCGTCGATGTCGGACCACTTCTTGTAGGGGTTGTCGATCAGGCCGTCGCCGCCCGGCACCTTGGCCGCCAGCGCAAGGTAAACCTGCTGCAGCGTCAGGTCCAGATCGACCGGGTTGGCGCGCGACATGGCGATGGCCAGCCCGTCATAGCCGATCAGCGCTTCGGTGATGTCGGTCACGCCGTTCTTCACGCACAGCTCGTATTCGGACGCCTTCATCGCGCGCGAGGCGCCGGTGACATCGGGGTGACCCGCGCCCACGCCGCCGCAGAACACCTGGAAGCCGCCGCCGGTGCCGGTGGATTCCGTGACCGGCGACTTGCCGCCGTGGTTGGCGAATTCTTCGGCCACGGCCTGGGTGTAGGGGAACACGGTCGACGACCCGACGACTCGGATCTGGTCGCGCGCCATGGCGGCCGAGGCCGAGACGGCGGCGATGGCGATGGCCGAGGCCGAAAGCTTGATGAAGGACATGGAATTGCTCCTTGGTTTCCGGGCCGGGATTCGGCCGCTGGTGCCGGGATACCGCGCGGGCATGACGCTTGTGCTGCAGTTTTGTAACGGTTGTATGACGGTCCGCGCCCGGGCGGCGGAATCCTTTTCGCGCCGCCCCGGTTCTGGACAAAACGGCCCCGCGCGGCTAGCAGAGGGCACCCACCCGCAGGAGGCCCGCCATGACCCAGATCGACAGCTTGCGCGCGAAGTATCTTGGCGCCGTGCTGGAGGCCGCCGACGAGCCCGCGCTGGAGGCCGTGCGGCTGGCCGCACTGGGCAAGAAGGGCGAGGTGGCGCTGATGATGCGCGACCTGGGCGGCATGAGCCCCGAGGAGCGCCAGACCACCGGCAAGGCGCTGAACGCCTTGCGCGACGAGCTGGACGCGGCGTTGCGCGCCCGCAAGGCGGCGCTGGCCGATGCCGCGCTGGACGAACGGTTGCGCGCCGAATGGCTGGACGTGACGCTGCCCGCCCGCCCGCGCCGGGTGGGCACCATCCACCCGGTCAGCCAGGTGATGGAGGAATGCACGGCGATCTTTGCCGACATGGGCTTTCGCGTCGCCGAAGGCCCGCAGGTGGAAACCGACTGGTACAATTTCGACGCGCTGAACATCGCGCCCGAACACCCCGCGCGGCAGGAACATGACACGTTCTTTCTGCACCGCGCGCCCGGCGACGCCCGCCCGCCGCACGTGCTGCGCACCCATACCAGCCCGGTGCAGATTCGCGCCATGCAAGACCAGGGCGCGCCGATCCGCGTCATTGCGCCGGGGCGCGTCTACCGCATGGACATGGACCAGACCCATACGCCCATGTTCCACCAGATCGAGGGGCTGGCGATCGACCGCGACATCAGCATGGCCAACCTGAAATGGGTGCTGGAGGAGTTCTTTTCCGCCTATTTCGGCGCCCGCGTCCGCACGCGGTTCCGCGCCAGCCATTTCCCCTTTACCGAACCTTCGGCCGAGGTGGATATCCAGTGCAGCTGGGTCGGCGGCACGCTGAAGGTCGGCGAAGGCAACGGCTGGCTGGAGGTGCTGGGCTCGGGCATGGTGCACCCGCATGTGCTGCGCGCAGGCGGGATCGACCCCGACCAGTGGCAGGGCTTTGCCTTCGGCATGGGGATCGACCGGATGGCGATGCTGAAATACGGCATCCCCGACCTGCGCGCCTTTTTCGAATCCGATCTGCGCTGGCTGCGCCACTACGGCTTTGGCGCGCTGGAAGCGCCCAGCCTGCACGCCGGCTGAACCGGCAGCGCGGCGCCTAGCGCCGCCGCAACGTCTTGAGCGCCGACCACACCTGCATCAGCACCAGTGCCGCGATCAGACCGGCGAGGATCATGGTGATCGGGCGGTCGATGAAGTCGAGCGGCGAAGATACCCGCATCATCGCGGTGCGCAGCCGGGTTTCCATGATGAAGCCCAGCACCATGCCCATGATGAGCGGCACCGTGGGCAGATCGAGCCGCTTGAGCACGAAGCCGAACACCCCGAAGGCCGCGGCCACGCCGACATCGGCCACCGAGTTGCGCATGGAATAGGCGCCGACGAAGCTGAGCACCAGGATGGCCGCGCCCAGAAAGCGGGTCGGCACCTCGATCGTCTTCATGATCGGGCGGGTCGCGGCCAGCAGGAAGGCCAGCACGATCACATTGAGCAGCCCCAGCGCGATATAGAGCGCCACCACGAAATCCATCCGCGTCTCGAACAGCCCCGGCCCCGGCACGACGTTGTGGACATAGAACACCGACAGCATCATCGCCGTCAGTTCCTCGCCCGGGATGCCAAGCGCGAGCAAGGGCACCATCGCGGCCGCCGGCACCGAGTTGTTGGACGCCTCGGAGGCGATCAGCCCTTCGGGGCTGCCCTTGCCGAACATCTCGGGGGCTTTCGAGGTTTTCTGCGCATAGGTATAGGCCAGAAACTGCGCGGTGAATTCGCCCACCCCGGGCAGGATGCCCATCGCCACGCCGGTGCCGGCCGAAACGGTGGCCACGCGCTTGTAGCGAAAGATCTCGCCCATCGCGCGGAACAGGCCGGTGCCCAGCTTGCCCGCGCGCGGGGTGTGGTTGGGCTCGATCAGCAGCACGAAGGCTTGCGAAATGGCAAACAGCCCCAGCACCACCGCGATCAGGTCGATGCCCGAGGCGAGCCAGGCCTGATCGAAGGTGTAGCGGCGGGTGTAGCGCACGGCCTCGAGCCCCACGGTGGACAGGAAGATGCCGAAGAACGCCAGCGCCCCGGCCGCCAGCATCTGCCCGCGATGCGCGATGACAACCAGCAGGATGCCCAGGACGGCCGCGAGGAAAATCTCGCGCGAACCGAACATCGGCGCGATTTTCGCCAGCACCGGGGCAAGCAGGATCAGGCAGACGACGGAAAAGATGCCGGCAAAGAACGAGGCGGCATAGGCCAGCGCCAGGGCGCGCACGCCTTCGCCATTCTTCGTCATCGGATAGCCGTTATAGGTGGTCAGCGCGTTGACCGGCGTGCCCGGCGTGTTGATGAGAATGGCCGGGATCGCCCCGCCATACATCGAGCTGCCGTAGATGCCCAGCAGCGCGGTCAACCCCACGATGGGGTCGAAGCCGAAGGTGGCCGGCAGCAGGATGGCGATGGCCACCGGCGGGCCCACGCCGGGAATGGCGCCGATGACGACCCCGCCGACCGACCCGATGACCAGCGCCGCCAGCACCTGCCAGGTGGCCAGAATCGACAAGGCGGAAAGCAGGATGTCCATCGGCGTCTTTCAGAAGTTCAGCGACAGGAAGATGCGGGTCCGTTCCGGGAACAGGTCGTAAAGCGCGCCGCCGGGGATTTTCACCGAAAGCCCGGTCTTGAACACCAGCACCATGCCGACGGCAAAGACCGCGGCCCACAGCAGGCTTGCCCGGTCGCGCAGGCCGACGCGCCAGACCAGCCCCACCATCGTCACGAGACTGGCCAGCAGATAGCCGAGCCAGGGCGTGAGAAAGGCATAGGCCAGATACCACAGCACGAATTCGAAGGCGCGCAGCCAGATCAGCATCTCGCGCCATTCGGTATCGGGCTTGCGCGCGCGCAGGCAGGCCAGCACGTGCAGCGCCGAAAAGAAGGCCATGCCGATCAGGCCGATGGCGGGCCAGAGCGCGGGCTGGGCATAGGCCTTGACCCCTTTCGGGAACCACTTCGCCTGGTCGCCCAGAAACCCGATCATCACCAGCGCAAAGACCAGCATTCCCAGAGCAAAGGGCAGTTCGCCCCGCTGGCGCAGCGGGCGGTCGGGCAACGGGCTGGCAGCGGGGCGCATCGGGCGGGTCCGGGGCTGGGGGCGGGCAGGGGTGGGGGGCCGGGGGCGGGGCGGGAGGGGGCGCGCCCCCGCCTGCCCCGCCCCCGGTCACGCCGGAAGGGTCACTCGATCAGCGCCATGATGCGGGCCAGGGTTTCCTTGTCGCGCGCGATCCGTTCGGCCGACCCGGCGGCGTCGAGGAAATAGACCTCGGCCCCGGTATCCCTGGCCAGTTGCTGCGCGCGCTCCGAGGCCATCGCCTTTTTCGTCACCTCGGCCAGCACGTCGCGCACCTCCTGCGGGGTTTCCTTGCGCACGAACAGGCCGTTCCAGCTGGACATGGCGATCTCGGGGGCGAGTTCGCCGATGGTCGGCACTTCGGGCAGCAGCGGGATGCGGTTGTCGGTAAGCGCCACCAGCACCGTCAGGTCGTTCAGGCAGGGCAGCACCAGCTGCACGGTGGTGTTGATGACATCGGCATCGCCCGAGGCCAGGGTGTTGCAATCCAGCGCGTCGAAGGCGGCGTCCGAGCCCCATTCGAAGCCCATCGTCCTGGCCATCGCCATCGTCACCTGGGCCGGCGAGGTGACGATGCCGAAATGCCCGACGGCGACCGGGTTCGATTTCGCATATTCGGTCAGTTCCGCCATCGTCTTGTAGGGCGCATCGCCCTTGGCGGCGAGGATGAAGGGATAGTTCAGGAAGATGCCGACGGGGTCGAACTTTTCGGGCGTCAGCTCGGGGATGCCGATCTCGTGCCCGACCAGCGCCACATCCAGCACGAAGGAGCCGACGGTGTAGCCGTCGGGTTTGGCGTTGGCCACGTCGATGGCGCCGGGGAAGGGGCCGCCGCCGCCGCCGGGGCGGTTGACGACCGCGGCGGCGACCTTGTGATCCTGCTGCATCTGGTCGGCGATCATGCGGGTCAGCACGTCTTCGAGGTCGCCCGGCGGCCAGGGCACAATGAAGCTGACCGGCTGGTTGGGATAATCGGCAAAGGCGGGCAGCGCGAGGGCAGCCAGCGCGGCGGCAAGGGTCAGGCGGGTTTTCATCGGTGTCTCCCTGGAATGGTCCGGGTCTGGCGCCCGGTTCGGCTGGATGGGGTCAGGACATTCTTAACAAGTGCAGGAGTCAAGCGGTTTCGTTGCGCGTGCAACATCCGGCCGCCGGCATGGGCAGATAGCCGCGGTTGGCATAGATCAGCGGCAGGCGCGGGGCGTTGAGCCAGACCTGTTCGGCCTGCCCGATCAGCACATGATGGCTGCCCACCAGGTCCGACCGGGTGATCCGGCAATCCCAGGCGGCCAGCGCATCGGCCAGCACCGGGCTGCCGGTGGGGCCGTCGATCCAGCGGCCCAAGGCAAAGCGGTCGCCCGTGCTGCGGCCGGCAAAGGCGTCCGCGAGCGCCTGCTGTTCGTGGCCGAGCAGGTTGACGCAGAACACCCCGTTTTCCAGGATCGCCGCCGCCGAGCGGCTGGCGCGGTTGAGGCAGACCAGCAGCGAGGGTTTCGCGGTATCGGCCGAAACCGAGGTGACGGCCGAGGCGGTCAGCCCCGCGCGCCCGCCCGGCCCGTCGGTGGTGATGACATGGACCGAGGCGGCGGCGCGGCTCATGGCGTGCAGGAAATCCTGCCGCAGATCCCCGGTCATGGCGTGGCGGCGGGGGCGCTGCCCCCGTCCGGCCGGGGGCCGGACTCCCCCGGGATATTTGGGTCAAGGTGAAACGGCATGGCGGTTACCCCAGATCGAAATAGCGCATCAGCTCGACATCCGGCACCTGGGCGCGGAACTGGTCGAACTGGCTTTCGCGCGCGGCGGCGAAGGTGGTGACGAAGGCGTCGCCCAGCCAGTCGCGCGCGAAGGCGCTGGCGCGGAAGGCGGCGATGGCCTCGGGCATCTGGCGGTGGAAGTCGCGGGCGGGCGGCTGCCCGTAGCCGTTGCCGAGGACCGGGGCCTCGGGTTCGATTTCGTCAAGGATGCCGGCGATTCCGGCCGCCAGCGTGGCGGCGACGGTCAGATAAGGGTTGGTGTCGGACCCGGGCAGGCGGTTTTCCACCCGCAGGCTGCCGGGATCGTGGCCGACCACGCGCAAGGCGGTGGTGCGGTTTTCGTAGCCCCAGGTCAGGCCGGGGGGGGCGAAGGTGCCGGGGGCGAAGCGGCGGTAGGCGTTGACCGTGGGCAGGAACACCAGCGTGAGATCGGCCAGATGCCGTTGCAGCCCGCCGATGAAGTGGCGGAAGGTGCGGCTGATGCCGTGGGGTTCGGCCGCGTCCCAGAAGACCGGGGTGCCGTCGGCATCCTTGAGCGACATGTGCAGGTGAATCGACTGGCTGTCGGCCTGTTCGCTCCAGCGCGGCATGTAGGTGACGGTCTTGCCCTGGCGCAAGGCGAGGGCGCGCAGGAAGGTTTTCAGCAGCACCAGCTGATCGGCGGGCTCGAGCCCTTCGCCGGCGGCGATGCAGGCCTCCATGAAGCCGCCGCCGATTTCCTCGTGCATCTTGGCCAGGTCGATGCGCAGCGGTTCGGCCATGTCGGCCACCGCCTGATACCATTCGGATTGCAGCGCCTGATACAGCACGAGGTCGTGGCTGGGGTGCAGGGTGGCGGTGCGCAGGTTGCGATAGCCCTTGGCGGCCGCGCTTTCGGGGGTTTCGTCGAACAGGGTGTATTCCAGCTCCAGCCCGTATTTCGGGTGGAACCCGGCGCCGGCCGCGCGGGCCAGCACGCGCGACAGGAGCGCGCGCGGGCAGATCTGCGCCGTGGCGCCGCCGTAGTTGGACAGGAACATGAGGTCGTGCCCGGGGCGCGCCCAGGGAATGCGGCGGACCGTGGCGGGGTCGACGATCAGCGGGTCGTCGTGGAAGTCGGCGCTGTCGTCGGTGATGCCCGGCACCGTCAGCACCTTGTCGGTCGGGTCGAGCGCCAGCGTGACCGGCGCCATGCCCATGCCGTGCCGCAGGATGCCGGCCAGCGACCGGCGGCTGACCATCTGGCCGCGCAAGGCGCCGTTGGTATCGACCATCGCCACGGTGGCGAACTTGCAGCCGTTCTGTTCGAGCAATTCGTCGAGGTTCATGGTGTCCCTGTATCCGGCGGGTTGTCGGTCAGCCGCGCAAGCGCCGCCAGATCGGCTTGCGGGTTGGTGGAATAGGCGCGCAGGAAGACGCGCAGCCCGTTTTCCAGATAGCGGCGCACCTGGGCGCGGCCGGGAACCGCATCGGGGCGGTGCAGCGCCTGGGTGCGCGGGGCCGACAGGATCAGCGCCCAGAGGTCTTGCGCCGCAAGCTCGGCATCCTCGAAGGCCAGTCGCCCGGCGCTGCGCTGGCGCTCCAGCCAGGCGATCATCGCGGCCAGCAGCCGGTCGGGACCGGCGGCCTGATAGGCGGCGCCGATATGGGGAAAGCGCGCGGCCTCGCCGATCACCAGCCGGGCAAGGCCCAGAAGGTCGGGGCGCATCACCGTATCGGCATAGGCCCAGGCAAAGCGGTAAAGCTGATCGACCATGTCGCCGCCCTTGCCGAAGGGCTCGGTCATGGCGTCGCGGGCGCTGTCCATCATGGCGGCAAACAGCGCGTCCTTGGAGCCGAAATACTGGTAGAGCGTGGGTTTCGACACGCCGGCGGTTTCGGCGATGGCATCCATCGAGGCGCCGGCATAGCCCGCCCGGGAAAACACCCGGAAGGCCGCGTCGAGGATGCGCCGTTCCCTGGCAGCGCGGTTCAAGGCGCGGGCGCCGGCGGTCATGCCGCCACCCGCTGCACGAAGGGGATCAGGTGGCGGTCGTAGCCGGCGGGGCCTTCGATGTTGCACAGGTGACCGGCGCCGGCGATCACCTCGAACCGCACATCCGGTTCCGGGCTGGCGTCGAGGATGCGCCCGGCCACGGCGCGAATCTCGGCCGGGGGGGCGAGCCGGTCGTGTTCGCCGGTCATCAGCAGGCAAGGCATGGCGATGCGGGAAAAATCGAACCGTTCCAGAGGGTTGGTAAAGCAGCGGATCGCATCGCGGTAGGTTTCGGCCGGAATCGCCGCCATGCTGGCCAGAAGCTCGGCGCGGATGGCGTGGTCGGCGCCGGGTCCGGCCAGGAGGCCCACCACCGCGGGCGCGAAATCGGCCGGGCGCTGGCCGGCATCGAGCGGCACCTCGCGGCTGAGGCGGAAGGCCTCGCGTTCTTCGGGGCCGGCCTCGGACATGCCGGTGCAGCCGCCCGACAGCACCAGGCCCATGAGCCGGCCGGGGTGGCGCATGGCAAAGGACGTGGCGATCCAGGCGCCATAGGACAGACCCGCGAGCACGAAACGGTCGGCCCCGAAGGCTGCGGCGACGCGCAGGATATCGTCGCAGTAGCCATCGACCGTGGAGGGGCCGAAGCCCAGGGTGCTGTCGCCATACCCGCGCAGGTCCAGCGCCACGGCGCGGGCATGGGGCGCCAGCGCCTGCAACTGGCGGTGCCAGTTCCGCCGCCCGCCGCCGATGCCGTGCAGGAAGACGACCAGCGGGCCGCCTTCCCCCGCGACCGACAGGGCCAGCCGCGGCGTGCCCTCCAGCAGGCGGGTTTCGATGGCGGCAGCGGGCGCGGCCGCCGGGGGCGGCACCGGCGGGGCAGGGGGGGCGGCGGCCAAGGCGTCGATCCCGGCGCGGAACACCGCCTCGGTCCCCGCACGGATCGCGGCCAGCCGGTCGGCGCGGGCCGCGATCTCGGCCGTCCAGAGCACGGAGGCGCCGGTTCCGGTGGCCGCAACCGACAGGCGGGCATCGTAGCGGTCGGCGCCTTCGATGCCTTCGAGCATCCGGTAGGCCAGCACCCGGTCGCTTTCGGACCGATAGGTCAGGCGTTCGCGGTAGATCGTGTCCTCGCCCCGCACGGTGAAGCGGCGGGTTTCGTGGACCCCGGGTTCGGCTTCGATCCGGGCGATGGCGGGGTGCCAGGCGCCCAGAAAATCGCCCGCCATGTGCCAGACCGCATCGGCCGATGCCGCCAGTTGCCCGCGCACCTGCACCCGGTCGCGCGGCATCTCAGCGCAGGCCCTTCAGCGCGCCGGCATCGCCGCGCCAGAGCGAGTTGCGCGCCCCCCCTTCGTCGCCCGGGGCGGTGTCGAGCTCGTCCAGCTCGTAAAGCGCCAGCACGCCCAGATAATCCTCCATGATTTCCGAGGTGTAGGGCAGCATCAGCGCGCCGCAGCGGCTGTCGCGATACATCCGTTCCAAGGGCAGGGACCGCAGCATGGATTGCCCGCCGCAGGTGCGGATGGCGAGGGCCGCGATTTCCTGCACGCCTTCCATGATGTTGTATTGCGCGGCATACATCCGCATCACCTCGGCCTTGGAGGGGAAGCCCTTCGCCTCGGAAAACGCCTGCCACCACAGGGCGCGCATGTTGGCCAGGCGCGCATACATCTTGCCCACGGTGATGCGCTTGGTGGCATACATCCGCCGGTCGATGGGGGGCTGGCCGGGCACCTGACCCTTGAGATAGGCCACCATGAAGTCATAGGCGCCTTGCGCCACGCCCATGTAGGTGGGGCTGAGGGTGGCCATCATGTGCGGCCAGTTGGGCAGGGTCTTGCCGAAGATGCCGCGCGGCATCAGAAGGTCGTCGCGGGTCACGAACACGTCCCGCAGGATCAGGTCGCGGCTGTTGGTGCCGCGCATCCCCAGCGGATCCCAGTCGCCCTGAACGCTCAGACCGGGGGTATCCTTGTGCACGACGAACAGCATGGTGTCCTCGTGCCGGGGTTCCACCCCTTCGAACACCTCGGTGCAGACGATGGTGTAATAGTCGCAATACCCCGCCAGAGACGCGAATTTCTTGAACCCGCTGATGCGCCAGCCGCCTTCGACCGCGTGGCAGCGGGTCTGGTTCGGCTTCGACGTCCAGTTCTGCCCGCCTTCGGAGATGGGCTGCGAAAAGATCGCGCGTTCCTTGATCGCGCGGCGGAACTGGCGTTCGCGCAAGGGGGCGAATTCGGCGCGTTCCTCGGGCGTCAGGTTCGGCATCTCGAACATGAAGCGCGACCAGGCCATGCTGGAGTTGTGCATGTTGAAGGTCAGCGCGGTGGCGCCGCAATACTTGCCGATCTCGGCCCCGACCATGGCGTATTCCCACATGGAAAACCCCATGCCGCCGTATTCGGCGGGAATGCACAGGCCAAGGAAGCCTTCGTCGGCCAGGTCGCGGTAGTTTTCCACCGGGAACGACGCCTCGTCATCCACGGCCCGCGCCCGGGCGGCAAAGACGGGGCCGAGGGCGTTGATCCGCTCCAGCACCGCCAGAACCTCGGGGCGGATGCGGCTCAGGTCGTAGTAATCGCCCGGGTGGCTCATGGGCAGGACGGCGGGGATGGGGCGCGGGTCGTTCATGCGGCGAATCCTTCGGTCAGAACGCCGTCACGCACGACGACGCGCCCATCAAGGGCGATGGTGCAGTTGCGCATCGGCAGGTCGAAATGCCCCAGCGTGAAGCGCCCGGCATACTGGTTGGCGCCGGTGGACCACAGGAACGACCCCGCCAGCGCGCGGAACTCCACCGCCTGCATGTCGCGCTTGTCGTACATCGCGGCCGAAACCCATTTGGCGCCCGGGTTCACCCCCCAGCCGACGTGGCTCATGCCATAGGCGTTGGGGTCGTCCCACGCCTCCAGGTATTCGCGCAGGTGCAGCGCATCGATGCCGTCGCCCTTGATGGCGGTGATGAAATCGTCCTCGATGGTGAAGTCGATGCGGCTGGTCAGCACCGTCTTGAACGTCAGGTTCATGTCGCCCACGTCCATCACGATGCGCCCTTGCGCGCAGCCCTTGCCGGGGAAGGCAAGGCAAAGGCCCCCCGGCCAATGCGCCACCGCACCCGGCGTGGTGCCGAAGCCGGCGGTGCCCCCGCAGGGCGCCCCGCGGAGATCGACGTGAAAATCGGTGCCGGCGGCCGAGGTGACGTGCATGTGTTCGGCCGCCTTCAGCGCGGCGATGCCCGCCTGCACGGCGGCCGCGTGTTCCGCCTTCGGTTCGGTGCGTTCCAGGATTTCGGGGTGTTCGTTGGTGATGACCAGCAGACGGGTGCGGCCGGCCGCCTCGATCTCGGGCCATTCGGGGGCGTGGATCAGCCCTTCGACGGTGCAATCCACGATCACCTCGACGCGCTTCAACGCCTCGATCACCGCGCGGTTGCCGGCCAGCGCCCAGCTGGTGCCGGTGGATTTCACCGGCACGGGCGCGGTCTGCGCCGGCGTGGGCATGCAGATCATGCAGAATTCGGCGCCCAGGTCATAGGCGGCCAGTTCGCTCAGATGCACCAGCACCGGGCGCGACTGGGTTTCCGACACGATGGCCACCGGCGTGCCCCGCCCGATGCCGTTGAGCGCAAAGACGCGGCGAAAGGCCGCCAGCCATTTGCCTTCGATCCGTTCCTGCAGCATCGCCCCCCCGTTCGGTCATACGCCACCGCCCTGCGCGAGGTGCGCCGGTGTCTGCCCGGGGCAGATGAGGTGCGTAACTTTACTTTACGGTGTAGTTTTGTGGGGAATCGAACATGTGTCAACCGGAATTTTCGAAAGTTTCGTCGCCGATCCGATGGGTGCGAAAGCGCCCGCGCCCCGCGTGTTTGGAGGCGTAAAGCGCCTTGTCCGCGTCCGCCAGCATCCGGTCGGGCTGCGGTTCGGCATAGGCGGTCGAGACGGTCATGCCGATGCTGGCCGAAACCACGCACTGATGGTCGCGGTAGGGGATCGGCCTGCGCAGGCGGCGGATGATGCGGGCGGCGATGCGTTCGAGCCGCGCAAGGTCGACCAGACCGGGCAGCAGCAGCACGAATTCGTCGCCGCCGACGCGGGCAACGGTATCGTCCGCCCGCGTTTCGGCCCGCAGGATTTCGGCCACCCGGATCAGCACGTGATCGCCGGCGGCATGGCCGAAGGAATCGTTGACCTGCTTGAAGAAATCGAGGTCGAGGTGCATCAGCCCGAAGGGCGTGCCGCTGGCGATCAGCGCCGCCATGCGGCGATCCATCGCGCGGCGGTTGCGCAGGCCGGTCAGCGCGTCGGTCTGGGCCTGTTCCTCGGCCACGATCTTGGCCCCGGCCAGGCGGCGGTTCAGATCGGCCAGCTCGTCCATCACCAGGGTCTTCACCTCCAGCAGATACAGCAATTCGATGGCCAGATCGGTGGGGGCGAAATCGGCATCGGTCAGGCGGTGGTGGCGCACGGCCTCGGGCAGGTCGATCCCGAAGGACAGGTTCAAGAGCAGCCCGTCGTCGGCCAGCGGCAAGGCCAGGCCGCGCAGCGTGCTGACGGGGATGTGGCGCAGGGCCAGATGCAGCTTTTGCCCGGCCCTGCGGCCCAGGGCGGCCAGGTCGGCCACCCCGGTCGGGCGACGCACCTCGACCGCCTCGAAGAAATCCCGGCCTTCGAGCCGCGTTCCCGCAACCTTGGCCAGCGTGGGCCCCACCGCCCGGATCACGCCGCCGGCGTCCACATGCAGGTGCATCGGCATCACCCGGCCAAGCGCCGCGGTGCCGATCCTCAGATCCGGGGTCAAGGCCGCACCGTCCACCGCCTACCCCCCGCCCACCAGGTCGAACCGCCGGCCTTCGGCGAAATCGGCGGCGAGCAGGTGGATGCGCACGGTTTCCGACCCGTCGTCGCCGCCTTCGTGGTCCAGCAGCACCAGGGCGCCGTAATCGTCGGCCATGCCGCGCAGCAGCCCGACCAGCACATGCCCGAAGCCCGCCAGCCCTTCGCAGGTCAAGAGGTAGATGCCCGGTTGCGGTTCCTGCAACCGCAGCGCCGGAAGACCGAGGTCGGGCAGGGCCAGCCGCCCGCGCCCCGGCAGATCCTCCAGCGAATGCAGGAAATCGGTGAAGCTGACGCCGCCGAAGCGCAGCAGCCGCCGAAGGGGTTGCCCGGCCTGCGATGCGACCAGCCAGGTGCCGATATCTTCCAGAATGGTCTCGCGCGCCCGGCCCAGGGCGCGCGACGCCTGATCCAGCACCCGGGCCGTCAGACTGTCGTCGTAATGCAGCATCGCCTCGAACCCGTCGGCCCCAAGGTCGGCGCCGCGGGCGACGCCGGACCACAGATCGGCCCCGTAGACATCGCGCAGAAATCCCTGGATCGCGCGGTTCATCAGACCATGCATGCCACCCGCCTCGCTTGCCGTGTCCCGCAAGCCTAACGGGGGCGTGTTAACAAACCCCGAATCCCCGCTCAGGCGGCGTTGCGGCCGGCATTCATCACCTGGTCGCGCCCGTCGGCCTTGGCGGCCAGCAAGGCGCGGTCGGCGCGCGCCAGCGCCGACTCGGCGGTTTCGGCCGGGGTCGAGGCCAGCGCCACCCCGATCGACACCGTGACGCGCAGCGGGGGTTCGGACAGGTCGATCGCAAAGGGGCGTTCGGAAACCGCATGCCGCAGGCGTTCGGCCAGGATCAGCGCCTCGGCCTCGGTCACGCCGGGCAGGGCAACCAGAAACTCCTCGCCGCCGATGCGGGCAATCAGGTCGCCCGGGCGCAAGGCCACCGACAGGCGCGCGGACACCCCTGTCAGCACCTTGTCGCCCGCGGCATGCCCGAACCGGTCGTTCACCGACTTGAAGCGGTCGATGTCCAGCACCATCACCGCGCAGGTCCGGCCGTGCGCCGCCGCCTCGGCCAGCATTCGCCCCAGCATCGGCAAGGCGTAGCGGCGGTTGTGCAGGCCGGTCAGCGGGTCGGTCAAAGCCAGACGCAACCCTTCGGCCAGGCGGGCGCGCTGGCGGTCGGCGGCGCGCTTGCGGGCGATCAGGGCCTGGGCGCGCAACGCCACCTCGGCCCCGTCGAAGCCTTCGCGCAGCACGTCGTCGGCGCCCAGATCCAGCGCCGTTGCCGCCTGCCCCTGGCCTTCGGCCGGCAGCACCAGGCAGATCGCGGCATGGGCGCTTCCCGGGCGCGAGCGCAGTTCCGACATCAGTTGCAACCCGCTGCCCGGCGCGTCGAGATCGAGGCCGATGAGATACAGGTCCGCCGCCCCCCCCGCACCTTCCAGCGCGGCCTCGCGCGCCATCGGGGTAATGGCCGCGAACAGATGCGGCGCCAGCACGCTGCGCCAGCGCAGGCCGGTTTCGGGCCGCGGTGCGATCAGCGCCACCCGCGGCGGCAGGTCGAAGCCCGCCGCGGGCTCGGCCAGGCCGAATTCGTCCAGCGCCGCCGAGCCGGCGCCCAGATCGTCGCCCCGCGCGCGCAGCAGGTTGCGGATGCGCGCGAGCAACATGCGGTCGTCGATGGGCTTGACGAGGAAATCGTCCGCCCCGGCGCGCAAGGCGGCGATCTTGGCTTCTTCGTCGCCCGAGGCGGTCACCATGATGACCGGCACCCGCGCCGTCGCCGGATCGGCGCGCAAGGCGCGGCAGACCGCGATGCCATCCATGTCCGGCATGGCATAGTCCAACAGCACCAGATCGGGCGGGTCGCGGCGCGCGATCTCCAGCGCCTCGGGGCCGCTGGCGGCCTGCACCGCCTCGTAACACGCGGCCGTCAGCTTGACCTTGAGGATGATCCGGTTGGTGGGAACGTCATCGACGATCAGAATCCTGCGCGTCATGGCACTGTGACTCCTCTCGCTCGTGACGGGTTGCGCGCATACCTTATGTGTCGCAGATTCCCTGCCAATGGTTAACAAAAGGTTTCCGTCCGCGTCAGGCCAGAAAAGGTTGCCGGAATCGTGCGGAAACCCGCGCAGAAGGAAACGGGCATGACCCGCGAACAGGCCGAAATCCTGGGCTTGCAGGCGCTGTCGCACATCGCGGCGCAGGATGACCTGTTCGCCGCCTTTCTGGCTGCCAGCGGCGCCAGCCCGGCAGACCTGCGCGCCCGGGCGGCCGATCCGGCCTTTCTGGGGGCGGTGCTGGATTTCCTGCTGGAGGACGACCGCCGCGTGCTGGATTTTGCCGCCGCCGCAGGCATCGCGCCCACGCAACCGGCAGAGGCCCGCGCCCGCCTGCCGGGCGGGCAGGCCTGGCACTGGACCTGACGGCGCCCCCTTGCGCCGCCGCAGCGGCCCGGGCAGGGTGCGGCGGGGAAAGCCAATTGGGGGGGCGCATGATCGGCGGCATCATCTTCGACAAGGACGGCACGCTGTTCGACTTTCGCCGCACCTGGGCCGAATGGGCCGCGCGGCTGACGCTGGAACTGGCGCAGGGCGATGCCGCCCGGGCCGAGGCGCTGGGCCGGGTGGTCGGCTTCGATCTGGCGACGCGGGATTTCGCCTGGGACAGCCCGGTCATCGGCGGCACGCCGGTGGAGCTGGCCGCGCTGCTGGCGCCGCATCTGCCCGGTTGCGTGCCGGCCCGTCTGGTCGAGCGGATGAACACCCTGGCCGCGGATGTGCCGCTGGCCGAGGCCGTGCCGCTGCGCCCGCTGTTGCAAGGCCTGCGCGCGCGCGGGCTGCGCATCGGGCTGGTGACCAACGATGCCGAAATGCCGGCCCATGCCCACCTGAACCGCGCCGGCGTGGCCGACCTGTTCGATTTCGTCGCCGGCTGCGATTCCGGCCATGGGGCCAAGCCGGCGCCCGGGCAGCTTCTGGCGTTTTGTGCGGCCATGGGGCTGGCGCCGCGCGAGGTGGTGATGGTGGGCGACAGCCTGCACGACCTGCACGCCGGCGCCCATGCCGGCATGCGCCGCATCGGGGTGCTGACCGGCATCGCCCGCACCGCCGAACTGGCCCCCCATGCCGATACCGTGCTGCCCGACATCGGCAGCCTTCCGGCCTGGCTGGACCGTCAGGCTGCCGCCTGAAGGCGCGAAAACGACCTGAACCTGTCGCATCCGGCGAAACATCTGCCCGACGCTTGCCGTCATGCTGCCTCGGACAGACAGCTTGAGCGGAAGGATGCGCCATGAGCGACGATACAGCAGGCAAGCGCCGCGCCGGATCGCGGGGCGGCGGCCGGGCGGGCAACCAGCGCCGCAGCGGCGGACATGCCATCGACCAGATGTCGTGGCGCATCCCGCTCAACCCCGACCGGCCGACCGAGCCGCTGGACCACGACGGGGTGATGGCGATTCACCGCGGGGCGATGCGGATTCTGTCCGAAATCGGCATCGAGATGCTGAACCCCGAGGCGGTCGAGATCCTGCGCCGCGCGGGCTGCATCGTCTCGGGCACCAATGTGCGCATGGACGAGCATTTCGTGATGGAGCAGGTGCGCAAGGCGCCCGCCAGCTTTACCATCACCCCGCGCAACCCCGACCGCGAAATCGTGATCGGCGGCAAGCACATGGTCTTCGTCAACGTCTCGAGCCCGCCGAATGCCTGGGATCTGGAACGCGGCAAGCGCGCCGGCGATTTTGCGACGTTCCGGGAGTTCATCAAGCTGACGCAGTATTTCAACTGCATCCATGTCGCCGGCGGCTATCCGGTGGAGCCGATCGACATTCACCCCAGCGTGCGGCACCTCGACTGCCTGTATGAAAAGCTCGTGCTGACCGACAAGGTCTGCCATGCCTACAGTCTGGGCGCCGAACGGGTCGAGGATGTGATGGAAATGGTCCGCCTGGCCGGCGGGCTGAGCCATGACGAATTCGAGGCGAAACCGCGGATGTATACCAACATCAACTCGGTCAGCCCGCTCAAGCACGATTTCCCGATGCTGGACGGCGCGATGCGGCTGGCGCGGCGCGGGCAGCCGGTGGTGGTCACGCCCTTCACGCTGGCGGGGGCTATGGCGCCGGTGACCATGTCGGGCGCGGTCGCGCTGTCGATCGCCGAGGCGCTGTCGGCCATTGCGCTGCTGCAGGTGATCCGCCCCGGTTGCCCGGTGGCCATCGGCACCTTCACCAGCAACGTGGACATGAAATCGGGCGCCCCCGCCTTCGGCACGCCGGAATACATGCGCGCGACCCAGATGACCGGGCAGCTCGTGCGCCATTACGGCTTGCCGATGCGGTCGTCCGGGGTATGCGCGGCCAACGTGCCCGACGGGCAGGCGATGTGGGAAACCTGCAACTCGCTGTGGGCGGCGGTGCAATCGGGCACCAACCTTGTCTATCACGCGGCCGGCTGGCTGGAAGGCGGGCTGATCGCCAGCCCCGAAAAGTTCGTGATGGACTGCGAGGTGCTGCAGATGATCCAGCGCTATTTCGAACAGGCGACCTGGGCCACCACGCCCGAGGACATCGCCTTCGACACCATCGCCGAGGTCGGCGCCGGCGGCCACTATTTCGGCTGCCAGCACACGCAAGAGCGCTACACCACCGCGTTCTACGCCCCGATCGCCAGCGACTGGCGCAACTACGAAGCGTGGCAGGCCGATGGCGCCGTCTGGACGGCCGAGCGCGCGCACCGCATCTACAAGGCGATCCTGGCCGAGTTCGAGCCGCCGGCGATGAACCCCGACCACAAGGGCGCGCTGGAAGAATTCGTCGCCCGCCGCAAGCAGGAAGGCGGCGCGCCGACCGACTTCTGATCGCGCGGCACCGGTGCGGCCGCCCTTCAGTCCTTGAAGTGGCGGCTGTCCTTCAGCTGGTCCCAGGCCCAGACCACTTCTTGAAGGCGGTCTTCGTCGGCGCGGTTGCCGCCGTTCAGGTCGGGGTGCAGATCCTTGACCAGGCTCTTGTATTGCTTGCGAATCTCGGTGCGCGTCCAGGTGTCGCGGGCATCGAGGATCTCCAGCGCCTTGCGTTCGGTCGGCGGCAGGCGGCGCGTGCTGACCGAGGACGGCGCCGAGCGCGTGCCCTTGTCGCCCAGGATCTGCAGCGGGTCGTTCACGCCCAGCCGTTCCCAGGCGCGGCCTTCGTCGGCGCGCTGGCCGAAGGGCCGGGTTTCCCGCCCCCAGACGCGATCCTTGTCGATGAAGCGCTGGAACTCCTCCTCGGTCTGGCCCTGGAAAAAGTTCCACTTCAGGTTGTATTCGCGCACATGCTCGCGGCAGAACCAGACGAATTCGTCCAGCAGGTCGGGCGATTTCGGGGCCCGATACTGGCCGGCCTCCTTGCAACCCGGATAGGTGCAGGGGCGGTCGGTGCCCTCCACGGCGCCCGACATGCCACGACGGCCGCGTGCCTTGCGCTTCTTGTCGGCCGACACGCGGATGTCGAAATCAAATGGCGAACGGGTGGTCATGTGCGGGCTCCGGTCTTGCCTTTCCGACTCAGGCGGGCAAGTCTAGGTTATTCCACGCGCACTTGAAGGGGGGGGCCGGGCAAAAATGCGGGTCGAGGACCAAATTCGCCGTCAACTTTCCGAAGCCTTCGCGCCCGAGCGGCTGGACGTGGTGAACGAAAGCCACCGCCACGCCGGGCATGCCGGCGACGACGGGTCGGGCGAAAGCCATTTCCGGGTGGCGATCCGGTCGGCCGCCTTTGCCGGGCAGTCGCGCATCGCGCGCCATCGCGCGGTGCATGCCGCGCTGGGGCCCGAGCTGATGGGCCGGATTCACGCCCTCGCGCTGGAGATCGAAGCCTGAGCCTATTGCGCGGCCTGCCCGCCGCCGCCGGGGGCCGGCCCGACCGAAGGCGCAAGCCCGGTTTCCGCCTTGGCCGAAAGCCGCGGGGCTGTGCCGAATTGCGGCCGAGCGATCAGCGCGGCGCGGCGCGCGGCCACGTCCAGCGCATCGGGTTCGGGCAAGGCGGCGGGCTCGTCCTCGGCGGGGGGGGCGGCCGGGCGTGCCAGGTGCAGCGCCGGGGCCGGCACCTCGGCCGCGGCGGCGGTGGCGGTGGCGGCGGCCGGCAGCGCGCGGCGGAACACCAGCAGGTGCTGAAACGTCGTCGTCCGCCCGGTCAGGCCCACGCGTTCCTCGGCCGGCAGGGTGTCGGCGCGCAGGTATTCCCAGCCATCGGCGGCCATCTGGTTCATCGTCTGGGTCAAGGCATGGGCGAACCGCGCCTCGGTGGTCTTCAGCCCCTTGGCCTTCTCGCCCCGGCGTGGCGCCGGAATCACCCTGTATTCGAAACGCTGCATTCCACACCCCTGCTTCTGCCCGGGCAGGATAGGTGGATTCGCCCGCCAAGGCAAAGCGTGGCAAGGCAATTCCCGAAAAATTGCCCTCTGCGTGGCGCAACCGCCCCGCTGCCACAACCGGCGGCATTGCAACCCGGGTGCTGCTGCACATCTGGTGGCCTTGCCGGGGTCTTTACGAATCGACGCGCCGCGCTATACCTTTTGTTCCATGAATGTTCTTCTGTGGTTCAAGCGCGACCTGCGCGTCGCCGATCATCCGGCGCTGGTCCGGGCGGCAGCCCTGGGCCGGGTGCTGCCGCTTTACGTGGCCGAACCCGGGCTGTGGGCGCAACCCGACATGGCGGGCCGGCACTGGGACACGCTGGCCGAGGCGCTGGCGGGCCTGCGTGCCGATCTTGCGGCGCTGGGCGCGCCGCTGGTGGTGCGGTCGGGCGAGGCGGTCGAGGTCATCGCGCGGCTCGTGCGCGCCCACCGCATCGGCGCCATCGTCAGCCACCAGGAAACCGGCACGCTCTGGACCTATGACCGCGACCGCCGCCTGGCGGCCTGGGCGCGCGCGCAGGGCGTGGCGTGGGAAGAACTGCCGCAATCGGCGATCCGCCGCGGCCAGCGGAACCGCACCGGCTGGGCCGAGGCGCAGGCCGCCTTTCTGGCCGCACCGCGGCTGGATCCGGTGGCGCTGACGCCGGTGCCGGGGGTGGAGCCGGGGCTGATTCCGGCCGCCCGCGCGCTGGGCCTGGCGCCCGACCCGTGCCCGCACCGCCAGTCGGGCGCGCGCAGCGCCGGGCTCGCGCTGGCCGAAAGCTTTGCTGCCGGGCGGGGGCAGGGGTATCAGGCGGCCATGGCTTCGCCCGTCGGGGGGGAACGCGCCTGTTCGCGCCTGTCGCCGCATCTGGCCTATGGCACGCTGTCGCTGCGCGAGGCGGCGGCGGTCGGGCCCGGCACGCTGGCCGCGGGGGCCTTGCGTGCCTACCGTGCCCGGCTGGCCTGGCGCGACCATTTCCACCAGCGGCTGGAAGACCGGCCCGACATGGAACTGCGCCCGCTGCACCCGGCCTGCGACGTGACGGCCGGCAACACCGTGCATCTGGCCGCCTTTGCCGCCGGCGAAACCGGCCTGCCCTTTGCCGATGCCTGCCTGCGCTATCTGCGGGCCACCGGCTGGCTGAACTTTCGCGCCCGGGCGATGCTGGTGTCGGTGGCGGTGCATCACCTCGGGCTCGACTGGCGCGCGGCGGGGCAGGTGCTGGCGCGGCTGTTCACCGACTACGACCCCGGCATCCACTGGCCGCAGGTGCAGATGCAGGCCGGGGTGACCGGCATCAACACCATCCGCATCTACAACCCGGTGAAGCAGGGGCAGGACCACGACGCCACCGGCGCCTTCACCCGGCGCTGGGTGCCGGAACTGGCGGCGGTGCCCGACCCGCATCTGCACGCCCCCTGGCGCTGGAGCGGCGCAGGCACCCTGCTGGGCCGGCGCTACCCCGAACCGCTGGTCGATCCGGCGGAATCGGCCCGTGCGGCGCGCGAAACCCTGTGGGCGCATCGCCGCGCGCCCGGCTTTGCCGCCGCCGCCGCGCGCATCGCCGAACGCCACTCCAGCCCGGCCACGCCCGTCTTCGTCAACGACCGCCGCGCCCCCGCGCCGCGCCGCCGCCCGGCCGCGCCGGCGCAACTGACGCTGGATCTCTGACCATGCCGCGCGGGGTCAAGAAGCAGCACCTGCCGCAAAAGACCTGCGCCTGCTGCGGCAAGCCCTTTGCCTGGCGCAAGAAATGGGCCCGCGACTGGGAGACGGTGAAATACTGCTCCGACCGCTGCCGCACCCAGGGCAAACCCGCATTGCGCTGACCTGCTGAAAGCTGTTTCTTGGCGAAATTGGTCAGTTCATCTGACCGCGCTGTTGCCTATCGGAAACTTTTTCCCTATGGCATACCGTCGTATGCGGCGCAGTGCCGCTGTGCGAGGGAGGACGCCTTGAGCCGGATCGATAAGCACGGGTTGCAGGTGGATGCGCGGCTTGCCGCCTTTGTCGAGGATCGCGCCTTGCCGGGCACCGGCATTGCGCCCGATGCCTTCTGGTCGGGCTTTGCCGCCCTTGTGGCCGACCTCGCGCCTCGCAACCGCGCGTTGCTGGCCAAGCGCGACGCGCTGCAGGCGCAGATCGACGCCTGGCACAAGGCGCGCCGCAACCAGCCGCACGACCACTACGCCTACAAGGCGTTCCTGGAGGACATCGGCTATCTGCTGCCCGAAGGCCCTGACTTTCAGATCGACACCGCCAATGTCGACCCGGAAATCGCCGATATCCCCGGCCCGCAGCTGGTGGTGCCGATCACCAACGCCCGCTATGCGCTGAACGCCGCCAACGCTCGCTGGGGCAGCCTTTACGATTGCCTCTATGGCACCGACGCGATGGGCACGCTGCCGCCGCCCGGCGGCTACGACCGCGGCCACGGCGCCCGGGTGGTGGCCCGCGCCCGCGTGTTCCTCGATGAAACCTTCCCGATCCAGGGCGCCAGCCATGCCGACGTGCGCCGTTACCACGTGCAGAACGGCGCGCTGCTGATCGACGACATGCCGCTGATGCAGCCCGAAAAGTTCGTCGGCTACAAGGGCAACCCCAAGGCGCCGGATTCGGTGTTCCTGCGCAACAACGGGCTGCATGTCGAACTGGTGTTCGACCGTGCCCACCCGATCGGCGCGCGCGACCAGGCGCTGCTGGCCGATGTGCGGCTGGAATCGGCGCTGACCGCGATCATGGATTGCGAGGATTCGGTGGCCTGTGTGGATGCCGAGGACAAGGTGCTGGCCTATTCCAACTGGCTGGGCCTGATGAAAGGCGACCTGACCGAGGAGGTGGCCAAGGGCGGGCGCAGCTTTACCCGCCGGCTGAACCCCGACGTGGCGATCACCGCGCCCGACGGTTCGGCGCTGACGCTCAAGGGGCGTGCGCTCTTGTGGGTGCGCAACGTCGGCCACCTGATGACCAACCCGGCGATCCTGCTGCCCGACGGCAGCGAGATCCCCGAAGGGCTGATGGACGCGATGGTCACCGTGCTGATCGCCATGCACGACCTGAAAAAGACCGAAGGGATGCGCAATTCGGTCAAGGGTTCGGTCTATGTGGTCAAGCCCAAGATGCACGGGCCGGAAGAAGTGGCCTTTGCCGACGAAATCTTCACCCGCGTCGAACAAGTGCTGGGCCTGCCGCAATACACCGTCAAGCTGGGCGTGATGGACGAGGAGCGGCGGACCTCCGTCAACCTCAAGGAATGCATCCGCGCCGCGCGCCACCGGGTGGCCTTCATCAACACCGGCTTCCTCGACCGCACCGGCGACGAAATCCACACCAGCATGGAGGCCGGACCCTTCAGCCGCAAGGATTTCATCAAGCGCAAGGCCTGGATCACCGCCTACGAAAACCAGAACGTCGATATCGGCCTCGAATGCGGGCTGATGGGCCGGGCCCAGATCGGCAAGGGCATGTGGGCCATGCCCGACCTGATGGCCGCCATGCTGGAACAGAAGATCGAGCATCCGAAGTCCGGCGCCAACTGCGCCTGGGTGCCCAGCCCCACCGCCGCCACGCTGCACGCGCTGCACTATCACAAGATCGACGTGAAGGCGGTGCAGCGCCGCCTGGCCAAGGGCGGGCGGCGGGCCTATGTGGATGCGCTGCTGGAGATTCCGCAGGCCACCTATCGCAAGTGGACCGAGGCGCAGATCCTGCGCGAGGTGGAAAACAACGCGCAAGGCATCCTCGGCTACGTCGTGCGCTGGGTGGATCAGGGCGTGGGCTGTTCCAAGGTGCCCGACCTCAACAACGTCGGCCTGATGGAAGACCGTGCCACTTGCCGCATCTCGGCCCAGCATATCGCCAACTGGCTGCACCACGGCGTGGTGACCGAGGCGCAGGTGATGGACGTGATGCGCCGCATGGCCGAGGTGGTGGACCGCCAGAACGCCGGCGACCCTGCCTATCGCCCGATGGCCCCGGGCTTCGACGGGCCGGCCTTTCGCGCCGCCTGCGACCTCGTTCTGAAGGGGGCCGAACAGCCTTCGGGCTATACCGAACCGCTGCTGCACGCCTGGCGCCTGCGCGCCAAGGCCGCCTGAAGGGAGGACACCATGATAACCTTGCGCAAGGCCCGCACCATCCTGAAGGCGACGCTCGCCAAAGGGGCCGAGGCCGGCATGAAACCGCTGTCGGTGGTGGTGCTGGATGCCGGCGGCCACCCCATCGCCTTCGAGCGCGCCGATGGCGCCAGCCCCGGCCGCTTCGAGGTGGCGCGCGGCAAGGCGCATGGCTGCGTGATGCTGGGCCTTGGCGGCAGCGCCATCCATGCCCGGGCCGAACAGCAGGCCTATTTCGTCCAGGCGATGAACGGCGCCTTCGGCGGCAAGTTCGTGCCCGTCAAGGGCGGCGTGCTGGTGCGCGATGCCAAGGGCAATGTGCTGGGTGCGGTCGGCGTGACCGGCGACACCTCCGACAACGATGCGCTGGCCGCCGTGGCCGGGATCGAGGCAGCCGGCTTCATCGCCGAGCCCTGAGCCCCCGCGCCTTTGTGCAAGCGGGGGGGGGCCGGGTCTGCGCGCCACCGCGCAGCCTCGCCCCTTCACCCTGCCGCGGTCCCGGCCTATCATGCCCCGGCACGCGCGAGGGATCCCATGACAAGACCTGCCCGCCGGCCCGTGGTCGGCATCATCGGCAACCACAACGTCATCAACGACAGCTATCATGTGCATGCCACCGGGCTGATGAACTCGGAAGCGGTGGCCGAGGTGGCCGGGTGCCTGCCGCTGGTAATCCCCTCCGATCCGCGGCTGGTGTCGGTGGCCGAGCTGCTGGCGGTTTGCGACGGCTTTCTGCTGACCGGCGGGCGCCCCAACGTGCACCCCAGCGAATATGGCGAGGATGAAACCCCCGCTCACGGCGAATTCGACCGTTGCCGCGATGCCATCACCTTGCCGCTGATCCGCGCCTGTGTCGAACGCGGCCAACCCTTTCTGGGGGTCTGCCGCGGATTTCAGGAGGTGAACGTGGCCATGGGCGGCAGCCTGCACCCGGAAATCCGCGATCTGCCCGGCCGGATGAACCACCGCATGCCCCCCGACGGCACGCTGGACGAGAAGTTCGCGCTGCGCCATCCGGTGCGGCTGGTGCCCGGTGGCGTTTTTGCGCAGGTGCTCGGCGCCGAGGAGGTGATGACCAATTCTCTGCACGGGCAAGGCATCGCCCGGCCCGGCGCGCGAATCGTGATCGAAGGCACCGCCCCCGACGGCACGCCCGAGGCGATCCGCGTGGCCGATGCCCCAGGGTTCACCCTGTCGGTGCAGTGGCACCCCGAATACCGCGCCGCGACCGATCCGGTGTCGCGGCCGCTGTTCGCGGCTTTCGGCGATGCCGTGCGCGCCTGGGCAGCGCGCGGCTGAAACGGGGGTGCCGCCGCGGGGGGCATCGAGCCCCCGCTTGGCGGCGCTGCCGCGGAACGGTGCCGAGGTGTCGGGCCTGCGGCAATCGCCGTGATACTGTCGGCGGTGCGGGCGGCCGCGGGGCCCGAGCACCGGAAAGCCCCCCTTCGCCCTGGCGGGGCGCTGCGGCGCCAGGCCTCCTGTGGGGGCTTTCGAAGTGCCTTGACGGCTCAACGAACGCGCCTTGCCGGCGGTGCGGCAAGGCGCCCCCTCCTCCCGTTTCGGGCACGTCGGGAGGGGTGGTGCGGTGCACCACAGACCCGGCCTCCCGGTTTTGCCCGGGCGGTGCAGGCGGTCGCCCGGCGCCGGGGCTTGCGGCGCGCCCGAAAGCGTGGGTCAGGCGCTGCGGGCCAGCGGGGGCGGGGCGGCTTGCGGCGGGGGGGCGGCGGCTGCGCCCGCGTTCGGTGCGGTGCGGGCCGGCATGGGCGGGCGGTCGGCCACCGGCTCCGGCAGCGGCTCGCCTTGAATCCGGCGCAGCTTCAGCGCGCGCATGCCCTTGTGCAGGCCGAGCTTTCCGGTAGCGATCCGGCCGCTGCCGGGGCTGACCAGCGCCACGCCATCGATCCGCGCATCGCCCAGCGGCAGCAGCATTCCCGGTTCCAGCGCCATCGCCTGCGCCAGCGGCACGCGGATGCGGCCGACCACGGCATCCAGCACCACCTCGGCCCCCAGCACCGCACCGTTCAGCGCGGCCTGCCAGGCTTGTGCCGTCGCCTCGGTTTCGTCGGCGGGAGGCGGCGGCGCGGGTTTCGGCCCGCGCCCTTCGGCCGGCAAGGCCAGCAGAACCCGGCCTTGCCGCACCCCGCCGGCGATGTCGAGCTCGCACGACAGGAGCCGATAGGGCACATCGTCCAGCAACAGGCCCAGCGGGCGCGGTTCGTCGAGGAACGAGGCATAGCGGAAACCCGCCGTCCAGGTCAGGTCGGGCGAACAGGCCAGCGCCGATTCCAGCCCCGCCAGCGCCGCATCGATCAGCCGGGCCGACATGGCGGCATCGGTGCGCGTGGGCCGGCGCGGCACCGGCGGCGTGGCCGCGACGCGGCCGATGGTCTGGGTTTCGATCACCGCGGCCAGCACTTCGGGCGACAGGGCCAGCAGGCCCAGCCCTTGCCCCGGGCCTTCCAGCACCGCCAGCAAGGCGCGTTCGGGCAGCAGCTCCAGCAATTCGCCCAGCGACCGCCGGTCGTCGCGCAGCACCGGCACGGCCAGGTCGAGCCCGATGCAATCGCGCGCCGCGCGGGCAAAGGCCACGCGCCAGGCCCGCGCGCCCGTATCCGTGCCGGTTTCCGGTGGCCGCGCGGCCACCACCTTGCGCCTGAGAACCCCGCCCTGATCCGCCATGCCGCCCTCTTGTGCCGTTACGGCATCCTTGCAGCAAGGCGTTAGCAACCCGTTAAGCCGCCCCCTGTTGCGGCAGCACCAGCACCTGCGGAAAGCTGACCCGGAACGCCGCGCCGCCTTGCCCGGGCAGATAGCTGATGTCGCCGCCGAGGTTATGCATGATCTCGCGGCAGATCGCCAACCCCAGCCCCGCCCCGCCCGCATGGCTGGAATCGGTCAGCCTGGCGAATTTCTCGAAGATCAGCGCCTGCGATTCGGCCGGAATGCCGCTGCCGTTGTCGATGAAATCCACCTGCACCCGCCCGCCGCGCCGGCGCACAGCGATGCGCAGCACCGGGGTTTCGGCATCGCAATACTTGCGGGCATTCGAGATCACGTTGATGAACACCTGCGTCAGCCGGTCGGTGTCGGAAACCACCGTCACCTCCTCGGCCGGGGCATCGCGCTGCACCGCGAAATCGCGCTCGGGCCGCGTGGAGCCGGCCGCCTGCAAGGCCCGGTCCAGCGTGTCGCGCAGCGAGGCCTCCTTGATCGCCAGCTGCACGGTGCCGTTTTCCAGCACCGACAGATCCAGCAGATCATCCAGCAACCGCGTCAGGCGGATCGCCTCCTCGTGGATGATCCGCGCATAGCGCGCGGCCAGTTCGGGCGGCATCTCGTCGTCCATCATGATCTCGGAAAACGCCCGGATCGAGGTCATCGGGGTGCGCAGCTCGTGGCTGATCTGCGACAGGAAGGCGTCCTTCTGCACGCTCAGCTTCGTCAGCTTCTCGTTCGCCTCGCGCAACTGGCGCGCGGTGCGCGTCAGCTCGGCCTGCTGCGCCTCCAGCCGGGCGGAATACTCCATCATCTGCGCGGTTTCGTTGGCCACCGCCATCAGATCCTCGACCGAGACCGACGCGCCGCCGGCGATCTGCGCCAGCATGGCATGGGCTGCCGCCGCCCCGATCGAGCCCGACAGCCGCCGTTCCAGCGCGTTCATGAAGCCGGGGGTGATGTCGGGCAGATAGCCTTGCTTGCCTTGCGCGGCTGCCTCTTGCTGAAAGAACGCCAGCGCCACATCCTCGCCCAGAATGCGCTGCGCCATCACCAGCAGAGCCTCGGCCTCGGCCCGTCCGCGCGCCCAGCCCGAGGCCGGGCCGCTGTGGTCGAAGACATTGACGAACTGCGCCCCCTGCAACCGTTCCAGCGGGGTGGGAAAGGTCAACAGCGACCCGGCGCAGAACATCAGCGTGTTCAGCGCCAGCGACCAGAACATCGCATGGATCAGCGGGTCCATCCCGCCCACCCCGAACAGCGCCTGCGGGCGCAGCCAGGCGATGCCGAAGGGGCCTTCGGCAAAGGTGCGCACCGAAAGCACCGCTCCTGCACCGAACGACGGCAGATACAGCGTATAGACCCACAGCACGAACCCGGTGCCAAGCCCCAGCAGCGCGCCGGTCCGGGTGGCGCCGCGCCAGAATAGCCCCCCCAGCATCGCCGGCAGGATCTGCGCCACCCCGACAAAGGCGATCAGCCCGATGGCGGCCAGCGCGCCCGACCCGCCCGACAGCGCATAATAGGCATAGCCCAGCCCCAGCACCGCCGCGATCGACAGCCGCCGCGCCAGCAGCACCACCCGGCGCAGGTCGCCCGCCTCGGTGCCCTTGCGCCCGAAGGCCAGGATCACCGGCATGACGATGTGGTTGGACACCATCGTTGCCAGCGCGATGGCCGCCACGATGACCATCGACGTGGCCGAGGAAAACCCGCCCAGAAAGGCCAGCATCGCCAACCCGCCCCGATCCAGCGCCAAAGGCAGCGTCAGCACGAACAGGTCCGGGTTCGATCCGGGCGGCAGCACCTGCAACCCCACCACCGCGATCGGCACCACGAACAGGCTCATCAGCGCCAGATACAGCGGAAAGGCCCAGCTGGCGGTGGCCAGGTGGCGTTCGTCGGCGTTTTCCACCACCAGCACCTGGAACATCCGCGGCAAGGTCAGCACCGCCGCCGCCGACAGGAAGATCAGCCCCGCCCAGCGGTCGGGTTGCAGGTGCCACCCCGACAGCGCCGAAGCGTCGATCCGTGCCTTGATGTCGGCCGGGCCGTCGGCCACCACCCAGACCACGAAGATGCCCACCGCCAGCAAGGCCACCAGCTTGACCACCGCCTCCACCGCGATGGCGATCACCACGCCGTGGTGCTGTTCGTTGGCATCGAGGTTGCGCGTGCCGAACAGGATGGTGAACACCGCCAGCCCCGCCGCCACCCACAGCGCGGTGGTGTCGCGGTCGGGCAGGTGCCAGCCGGTCGGCGTGTCCGAGGCGAACACCGAAAACGACAGCGCCACCGATTGCAGCTGCAAGGCGATATAGGGGGTCGCGGCCGTCACGCAGATCAGCGTCACCGCCACGCCCAGCGCGTTGGACTTGCCATAGCGGCTGGAAATCAGGTCGGCGATCGAGGTAACGCGCTGGGTCTTGGCAATGCGCACCAGCTTGCGCAGGATCACCCACCACCCCACGAAGACCAGCGTGGGGCCAAGGTAGATCGTCAGGAACTCCAGCCCCGACCGCGCCGCATAGCCGACGGCGCCGTAGAACGTCCAGGCCGTGCAGTAGACCGACAGCGACAGCGTGTAGACCAGCGGGGAACGCAACCAGGGCAAGGCCGCATCGGCCGCGCGCCGTTCCACCACGAAGGCCACCGCGAACAGAAAGGCCACATAGGCCAGGCAGGACAGCACCAGCAGGTTGAAGGGCATGGCCTAGCCCTCGTCGCGCAGGTCGCGCGGCTCGGGCGGCGGGCGCACCAGCCGCGGGGCCAGCAGCGCCGCTGCGGCGATCAGCCCGCCCCAGATCGCGAACAGGTAGATCCCGTCGGTCGAGGTGGCGCGCGTGCCGCCCGGGTCGGGCGCCCACAGCATCGGCAGCACCATCAACCCCACCCCCAGCGCCGGCAGCATCCGCGCCGCATCCATCAGCCGCCGGAGCCGGTAGGTGTCCGGCGCCACGAACAGCGGCTGGCGCGGCGGCTTCATGCCTGCCCCAGCAGCGCGCGGACCGAGGCCAGCACGTCGGCGTTGGAAAACGGCTTGGCCATGAAGCCGCTGGCCCCGGCGGCCGCCGCCAGCTCGCGGTCGCGCCCCTGGCCGCGGGCGGTCAGCATCAGCACCGGCAGCGCGGCCGTGGCCGGCTCGGCGCGCAGATCGCGCAGGATGTCGTAGCCGGTGCGGCCGGGCAGCATCGCATCGAGGATCAGCGCATCGGGCCGTTCGGCGCGCACCACCTCCAGCGCGTCGCCGCCCTGATCGTGGCACGACACCCGAAAGCCGTCGCGCGTCAGGATGAAGCGGATGGCCTCCGAGATATTCGGCTCGTCCTCGATCAGCAGCACGTGCTTGCCCATCCGTCGGCTCCCCCCTCCGGTGCGGTCGGTGCAGGCCGACTATTGCCGCAATTCACGCACCTGTCAAAACCCTGTCGTCATTCCGGCACATCGGCCAGCAGCGCCAGCGCCTGGGCATGGATGCCGGCATTGGCCGCGGCAATCACCCGGCCGCCCTGATGCGCCGGCCGGCCGCGCCAGTCGGTGACGATGCCGCCGGCCGCCTCGATCACCGCGATCGGCGCCACGATATCGTAGGCTTGCAGGCCCGCCTCGATCACCAGGTCCACCTGGCCGGCGGCGACCAGCCCGTAAGCGTAGCAATCCATGCCATAGCGCACCAGCCGGGCCTGCGCGGCCAGCCGGTGAAAGGCGGCACCTTCCGCCGGCGTGCCGACCTCGGGAAAGGTGGTAAAGACCACCGCCTCGGCCAGCGGCCGCGCCGGGCGGGTGCGCAAGGGCCGCCTGCCGTGCGGCCCCGCCAGGTCGGCCCGCCCCGGCCCGCCGGCAAAGCGTTCGCCGATATGCGGCTGGTCGATCAGCCCCAGAACCGGGCCCGCCGCATCGGTCAGCCCGATCAGCACGCCCCAGGTCGGCGTGCCCGACAGAAAGCCCCGGGTGCCGTCGATCGGGTCCAGCACCCAGGTCAGCCCGCTGGTGCCTTCGCGGCGGCCGCGTTCCTCGCCCAGGATGGCATCCTGCGGGCGGCGCGCGGCCAGGATCGCCCTCATGGCGTCTTCCGCCGCGCGGTCGGCCTCGGTCACCGGATCGAACCGGGTGGTTTCCTTGCTTTCGGCGCCCAGCCCCTCGGTGCGGAAATAGGGCAGGATCGCCGCGCGGGCGGCATCGGCCAGATCTTCGGCCACCGCGAACAGCTCCGCTGCGGTGGCCGGGGTGCGTGCGGTCATGGCGCTTTCCTCCCTGCGTCCGGCCCTCGCGCTAGCGCGGGCCGGGCAGGGCGGTCAAGCGCCCTTCGTGCGCCGGTCAGGCGGCCGAGCTGTCCGACAGCACCCGCGCCAGGTCGAACAGGCGGCGGCGCTGCTGTTCGGGGATGCTGTAATAGGCGCGCACCAGTTCCAGCGCCTCCTTGTCGCCCAGCAGGTCGCCCGCGGGCTTGGCGGTTTCCGCGCTGTCGAGCCCTTCGAAGAAGAAGCTGACCGGCACGTCCATCTCCTGCGCGATGTCGTAAAGCCGCGAGGCGCTGACCCGGTTCATGCCGGTTTCGTATTTCTGGATCTGCTGGAACTTGATCCCGACCCGGTCGGCCAGTTGCTGCTGGGTCATGCCGACCATCCACCGGCGGTGGCGGATGCGCTTGCCGACGTGGGCGTCCACAGGATGTTTCATGGTTTTCTCCCTTGTGCCTGTGGGTCTCTTAGCAAGAACCGTGCCAGGCTCACGGCCGCTGAAATCTTTTGTTCATCTTTATCAGCAAACGAGCAAAACCGGTCAGAAAAGTGATGTTCGTGGGCCAATACTCATCCAGAACGGTGAATTTTCCCGTTCCGGTCGATCTCGGGGTCGGATGGGTGCGCCGTTGGGTTGCGCTGGTCGTGGCAATATGCAACGATTGTTGCAATTCGCAAATATTCTGAAATGCGAAATTGTTGCAATCTGCAAGTGCTGGCCAGCCTGTGCCGAACCGTATAGGTTGGCGCCGACCTCTGGCAAAGGAGCCTCGCCATGCGCGCCTATCGTGTTCACGCCTTCGGCGGTGCCGCCGGCCTGGAAACCGTGGATCGTCCCGACCCCGGCCCGGGCGAGGTGCGGTTGCGCATTGCCGCCTGCGGGCTGAACTTTGCCGACCTTCTGATGCTGAAGGGCGAATACCAGGAACGGCCCGAGCCGCCCTTCACCCTCGGGATGGAAGTCGCCGGCACGGTCGAGGCGCCTGGGCCGGGCGTGCAGGGGCTGGCGCCGGGCGACCGGGTGGCGGTCTTTGCCGGGCAGGGCGGGCTGGCGGAATGGGGCGTGTTCCCGGCCGACCGTTGCGTGCTGCTGCCGCCCGACATGCCGTTCGAAACCGCGGCCGCCTTCATGATCGCCTATGGCACCTCGCATCTGGCCTTGCAGCACCGGGCGCGGCTGCAACCGGGCGAAACGCTGCTGGTCACGGGGGCGGCCGGCGGCGTGGGGCTGACGGCGGTGGAAATCGGCCATGCGATGGGCGCGCGCGTCATTGCCGTGGCGCGCGGCGCCGACAAGCTGGCGGTGGCCCGGGCCGCCGGCGCCGATCACCTGATCGACAGCGACACCACCCCCGACCTGCGCGCCGCGTTGAAGGCGCTGGGCGGGGTGGACGTGGTGTATGACGCGGTGGGGGGCGAAACCTTCATGGCGGCCTTGCGCGCCACCCGGCCCGAAGGCCGGCTGATCCCGGTGGGGTTTGCCGGCGGCGGGGTGCCGCAGATTCCGGCCAACCTGCTGCTGGTCAAGAACCTGACGGTGATCGGCCTTTACTGGGGCGGCTACATGGCCTTTCGCCCGGGCCTGTTGCGCGACAGTCTTGCGGAACTGATGGCGATGTATTCCGCCGGCCGCCTGCACCCCCATGTCAGCCACGTGCTGCCGCTGGAGCGCACGGACGAGGCGCTGGAGCTGCTGCGCAGCCGCAAGTCCACCGGCAAGGTGGTGGTGGCAATGGGCGCCGCGCCCTGACGCTGGGCGCGTCAGACGATCCGGCGGAACATCGGCACCGGGCCGGAGTTGTCGAAGAACGGCACGCTGTCGGGGTCGCCGCCGCGCTCGATCAGGCGGAGGATTTCGGCGATGACCACTTCGGTGATGAACGGCAGGTCGAACCCGCGCGCCCGGCGCAGCGGGATCCACTGCAGATGCGCCAGCTCGTCCTGCGCGCCGGAAAAGTCGTCGGGGTCGCCCAGCACGCCCGACACGTCGGCCAGAAAGAACCGCGCGTCGAACCGCCGGCTGCGCCCCGGCGGGGTGATGGCACGAAAGACATAGCGCAGCGCCGCCGCATCGGGCACCAGCCCGCGCGCGGCCATCGGCGCCCAGTCGGGCTGCGGCGCCGCCGGCCAGGTGCCGGGGCGCGCAAGCGGCAGGCCGGTTTCCTCCCACAACTCGCGGATCGCGGTCGCGGCCAGGGTTTCGGGCGTCAGCCCTTCCAGCGCCCCGGGCAGCGGGTTTTCCGCCAGCCGGCGCCGGCAGGCTTCGGGCATCGGGCGTGCCAGCGGCACCGCGCGGTCGCCGGCATCCACCGCGCCACCCGGAAAGACGAACTTGTTGGGCATGAACGCGGCCGAGGCGCCGCGCTGGCCCATCAGCACCTCGGGGCCTTCGCGCCCCTCGCGGGTCAGGATGACCGTGGCCGCATCGCGGATCGGCTGGGAATCTGTCGTCATGGGCGCCTCTTGCCGGCTCAGGCCGCGTCGCGCCCGAATCCGTGCATGCGCCGCGACCACTGGATGCCCACCAGCATGCCCTTGAGCCGCGGCAGAAGGTAGAGCGAAAGCGCCACCGCCAGCGTGACGAACAGCGTTGCCATCACCAGCGGGTCGGGCCGATAGGTCACGAACACCCAGAACAGCAGCGGCGTCAGCAGCTTGCCCACCACCACGATGGTCAGGTAGGCCGGCCCGTCGTCGGCGCGATGGTGGTGCAGCGCCTCGTCGCAGACCGGGCAATGCTCGCGCACCTTGAGGTAGCCTTGCAGCATCGGCCCCGCGCCGCAGGCCGGGCAGCGCCGCCGCCAGCCGCGCCACATAGCCAGGGCCAGCGGGCGGTCCTCGGCGTCGGGCAAGGCATCGGCAGGCCGGGTCGGGGGAATCGCGGCTGGGGCGGACATGGCGGCTTTGCGTGTTGGGGCAGGGCAGAGCCGCACCTTGCCACGTCTCGGGCGCAAGGGAAAGCCGCCCCGGTCGCCCGCGACCTTGCGCCGCAAGCGGCCTGCCGGCGCGCGCTTTCGTGTTCGGCCCCGCGACGGAAACCCCGCGCCGCGGCGTGAAAGGGGTGTCGATCGGCCGAAAGGCCTGCAACCAAGGAGACGCGACATGACCCGCAAGACCGTTCTGATGCTGACCGTGGCCCCGGCGCTGGCGCTGGCCGTGGCAGCCGGTGCCGTGCAGGCCCGCGGCCCGGGCGAACACGACCGCATGGGCGGCCGCCCCGCCGCCATGATGCCCGATTTCGCCACCCTCGACACAGACGGCGACGGCAAGATCACCCGCGCCGAGCTCGACGCCCGCCGGGCCGACCGCCAGAAGGCGATGGATGCCGACGGCGACGGCCTCGTGACCCTGGAAGAAATGAAGGCCCACGCCGCCGCCGAGGCCGCCGCCCGTGCCGAAACCAAGGCCGCGCGGATGTTCGAGCGCGCCGATGCCGACAAGGACGGCAAGCTGACGGCGGCCGAACTCGATGCCGCCGCGCCGCGCCGCCAGGCCGGGCTCGACCGGATGTTCTCGCGCCTCGACCAGGACGGCGACGGCGCGATCAGCAAGGCGGAATACGACCGCATGGCCGAACGCATGCCGGAAGGCCGGCGCGGCCACGGCGAAGGCCGCCGCGATGGCCACGGCAAGCCGCGGAACTGATCCTGCGGCCCCGCGCGGCCCGGCCCGGCTTGTCGGGGCCCGGGCCGCGGTCTAGGCTTCGTCGGCGGCGGCCCCGTTGCGGGTTGCCGCCTTCGCGCGATGGTGCTGTTGCAAAGGTGCCCCCGGCAGTGATCCCGGCCATGCCATCCTTGCCATCCTTGCCATTCCCGCCGGCCCGCGACCGGGCAAAGGCGCCATGATGGCGCTCGATTCGGGCATGGCGGGCGCCTCCGACGCGGCGCTGCTGGCGCTCTATGCCGGCGGCGATGCGGCGGCGGCGCGCGAACTGGCGCGCCGGTTCCTGCCGCGCACGCTGGCCTATGCCCGGCGCATCCTCGGCGATGCCGCCGAGGCCGAGGACGTGGCGCAGGAGGCCATGCTGCGGCTGTGGCGCATGGCCCCCGGCTGGCGCAGCGGCGAGGCGCAGGTCTCCACCTGGCTGTGGCGGGTGGTGGCCAACCTGTGCACCGACCGGCTGCGGCGCCGGCGCGGCGGGGTGGGGCTCGACGACGTGCCAGACCCCGAAGATCCTGCCCCCAGCGCCGTGCAGGCGCTGGTGGCCGCCGACCGCGCCGCGGCGCTGGACCTCGCGTTGGCCGCCTTGCCCGACCGCCAGCGCCAGGCGGTGGTGCTGCGCCATCTGGAAGGTCTGCCGAACCCCGAGATCGCCGAGATCATGGGGATCGGCGTCGAAGCTGTGGAAAGCCTGACCGCGCGCGGCAAACGCGCGCTTGCCGCCCGGCTGTCCGGGCAACGCGAAGCCCTGGGGTATGACCATGACGACTGAACCGAAGCGCGACCCCGCCCCCGACGTCCTGCTGGACGATCTGTTCGCCGCTGCCCGCGCCGCGCCGCCGCAGCCGGTGCCCGATGCGCTGCTGGCGCGGGTGCTGGCCGATGCCGATGCGGCGATGCCGCGCCGCCCGCGGGCCTCCGCCCCGGCCGCCGCCTCTGCCCGGCCGGCACCGCCGGGGTGGCTCGCTGTGCTGGTTGCCGCCCTGGGCGGGCGCGGCGCGGTGGCCGGGCTTGCGGCCGCAGGGCTCGCCGGGGTCTGGATCGGCTTTGCCCAGCCGGCCGCCTTGCCCTTCGGCGCGCTGGCCGCCGACACCCCGCTGGAGCTTTACCCCGGCGATCCGGACCTTCTCGACCGGATCCTTGCCGCCGACCCCGCATCCGAAGGCTGACCCATGACCGAAACGCCGCCCCCCGCCCCCCTTGCCCCGGCCGCGGAAAAGCCGCGCCTGCCGAGGCGCATCCGCTGGTTGCTGATCGGCTCGCTCACGCTCAACCTGCTGGTGGTCGGGGTTCTGGCGGGGGCAGCGCTGCGCATGGCGGGGCCGGGGCACATGGCGCCTGCGGCCGCCGACCGCAGCCTGGGCTTCGGCCTGTGGTCGGGCGGGCTGGAACGCGGCGACCTGCGCGCCTTGCGCCAGCGCTTCGACGCGAGCGGCCTCGACCTGCGCCGCGCCCGCGCCGAAGACCGCGCCGACCGCGCCGCGCTGCTGGCGGCCTTGCGGGCGGAGCCGTTCGACCCTGCCGCCCTCGATGCCGTTGCGGCGCGCATGCGCGCCCGGATGCTGGAACGGCTGGACCTCGGGCAAGCATTGATGCGCGACCACATCGCCGCGATGACCCCCGAGGCCCGCCGCGCCTTTGCCGACCGGCTGGAACGCAGCTTTGCCCGCGGTCCGCAGCGTGGCGAGCGCCCGCCGCGCTGAACGGCAACGGGGGGCGGAAATGCGAACGGGCGCCCGCAAGGGCGCCCGTTTCGGTTTTCTGGAGCGGGCGATGAGATTCGAACTCACGACCCTAACCTTGGCAAGGTTATGCTCTACCCCTGAGCTACGCCCGCACTCCGTGGCGCGGGTGTTAGCCCAAGGTGCCGGCCGGTGCAAGAGGGCGCGCACGGGAATTTTCCCGCGCCGCGCCGGGCGATGCCGCCGGGGGCGCCGGATGCTGGCGAAGCGCCGGGCGGATATCGAAAGGGGGGGGTGCAAACGCGAACGGGCGCCCGCAAGGGCGCCCGTTTCGGTTTTCTGGAGCGGGCGATGAGATTCGAACTCACGACCCTAACCTTGGCAAGGTTATGCTCTACCCCTGAGCTACGCCCGCACTCCGTGGGCGGTGGATTAGCCCAAGGTGCCGGGCGGTGCAAGAGGGCGCAGGCGGATTTTTCGCACCCCCCCCGCGCGCCGCTGGCGGCTCAGGCCGCCTTGCCGCGCCCCATCAGCCAGATCAGCGCCGCCCCGGCCAAGATCAGGAAAGGCACCATCGCCAGGTTCACCAGCTCCCACCCCGCCTGGGGCGAGCCGCCCGAACAGTTCATCAACCCGCCCGAGGACAGCGACGCCATCGTCACCCCGCCGAACACGATCAGGTCGTTCAGCCCCTGCATCCGCCCTCGCTCGGCCGGGGTGTAAAGCCTGGCCAGCATCGTGGTCGCCCCGATGAAGCCGAAGTTCCAGCCCACCCCCAGCAGGATCAGCGCCAGGAAGAACTGTTCCAGCTGCACCCCCGACAGCGCCACCGCACCCGAAGCCGCCAGAATCGCCAGCCCGATCGCCACCACCTTGTCGGCCCCCAGCCGCGCGATGATGTGCCCGGTCACGAAGGACGGCGCATACATCGCCAGCACATGCGCCGTCACCACATCGGCCGCGTCGCCCTTGTCGAAGCCGCAGCCCACCACCGCCAGCGGCGACGAGGTCATCACCAGGTTCATCAGCGCGTAGGACACCGTGGCACAGATCACCGCCACCGCAATGGCCGGCGACTTCAGCAGTTCCAGCCGGCTGCGCCCGGTATCGGCGCCGGGCGCCGGCGGCACCGGGCGCGGGATCTTCAGCCCGGCGAACAGGAACATGCCGGCCGCGTTCAGCCCGATCACCGCCAGATAGGTGCCGAGAAAGGGGTAGACGAAGGCATCGGCCGTCACCTTCACCAGCTGCGGCCCGAGGATGGCCGACAGAAGCCCCCCCGCCATCACCCAGGAAATCGCCTTGGGCCGAAACGCCTCGGACGCGGTATCGGCCGCGGCAAAGCGGTAAAAGCCCTGCGCGCTCATGTAGATGCCGGTGAACAGCGCCCCCAGCACGAACAGCGGAAAGCTGGCGATGGTCAGCGCCCAGGCGCCGATCGCCGCCCCGACCATGCCGCCCACCGACCCGGCGACGAACCCCGCCCGCCGCCCGTGGCGCTGCATCAGCGCCGACAGCGGCGTGGCGCTCAGCATCGAGCCGATCACCGTGGCCGAAATCGGCAAGGTCGCCCAGCAGGGGTTCGAGGCCAGCGACTGCCCCGCCAGCCCCGCGATGGTGAAGATCATCGGCATCTGCGCGCCAAGGATCGCCTGCGCGGCGACCAGCACCCAGACATTGCGCCGGGCCAGCCGGTCGTCGAAGGCGGGGGGGGAGGATGCAAGGCTCATGCCGCATTGCTAGGCCCGCGCAGGCCCGGGCGCAAGCGGGCAAAGGTAGGCTGCGGCCAGCGGGCAGGGCGGGCAGGGGGGCTGCCGGCGCGGGGGGCATCGAGCCCCCGCTTGCCGGCGCTGACGCGGAATGCGGCCCCGCCGGCGCCCGGATGCCGCCGCGGGGGGCGCCACAGGAAAGTTCCCCCCCGGCCCTTGCGGGGGGGCGGGCGCCAAACTAAGACTCTGGCAAGGACCTGGTGGCATAGATCAGCGAAACATCCGAAGGCAGGCAAGACAGATGCGTGATCCGGCAGACTTCTACATGAACACCCTGGTGCCGATGGTGGTCGAACAGACCAGCCGGGGCGAACGGGCCTATGACATCTTCTCGCGCCTGCTCAAGGAACGCATCATCTTCCTGTCCGGCCCGGTGCACGACGGCATGTCGACCCTGATCGTGGCGCAGCTGCTGTTTCTGGAGGCGGAGAACCCGACCAAGGAAATCAGCATGTACATCAACAGCCCCGGCGGCGTCGTCACCTCGGGCCTGTCGATCTACGACACCATGCAGTACATCAAGCCGCGCGTCTCGACGCTGGTGGTGGGGCAGGCGGCGTCGATGGGCTCGCTCCTGCTGACGGCCGGCGAAAAGGGCATGCGCTTCAGCCTGCCCAATGCCCGCGTGATGGTGCACCAGCCTTCGGGCGGCTATCAGGGCCAGGCCACCGACATCATGATCCATGCGCGCGAGACGCAGAAGCTGAAGGACCGGCTGAACCAGATCTACGTCAAGCACACCGGCCAGGACATCGCCACGGTCGAGGCCGCGCTGGAGCGCGATAACTTCATGTCCGCCGAAGATGCCAGGGCCTGGGGCCTGATCGACGAAATCGTGGACAGCCGCGGCAAGGCCGACCCGGCCGCGAAGTGATCGCCGGGCGCCGCCCCGGCGGCGATTAGGCGTTGTGATGCGCACGGCCCTTCCGTAATCTTGCGGGCGGGACTGACGGACAGGCGATAGGAACGGAACGCATGGCTAGCAATTCGGGCGACAGCAAGAACACCCTCTACTGCTCGTTCTGCGGCAAGAGCCAGCATGAGGTGCGCAAGCTGATCGCGGGGCCGACCGTGTTCATCTGCGACGAATGCGTCGAGCTGTGCATGGACATCATCCGCGAGGAAACCAAGACCTCCGGCCTCAAGACCGCCGACGGCGTCCCCACCCCGCGCGACATCGCCAAGGTGCTGGACGATTACGTCATCGGCCAGGACCGCGCCAAGCGCGTGCTCTCGGTCGCAGTGCACAACCATTACAAGCGGCTCAACCACACCGGCGGCAAGTCGGGCGATGTGGAACTGTCCAAGTCCAACATCCTGCTGATCGGCCCCACCGGCACCGGCAAGACCCTGCTTGCGCAAACGCTCGCGCGCATCCTCGACGTGCCGTTCACGATGGCCGATGCCACCACCCTGACCGAGGCCGGTTACGTGGGCGAGGATGTGGAAAACATCATCCTCAAGCTGTTGCAGGCCTCGGAATACAACGTCGAACGCGCGCAGCGCGGCATCGTCTACATCGACGAGGTGGACAAGATCACCCGCAAGTCGGACAATCCCAGCATCACCCGCGATGTCTCGGGCGAAGGCGTGCAGCAGGCGCTTCTGAAGATCATGGAAGGCACCGTTGCCTCCGTGCCGCCGCAAGGCGGGCGCAAGCACCCGCAGCAGGAATTCCTGCAGGTGGACACGACCAACATCCTGTTCATCTGCGGCGGCGCCTTCGCGGGGCTGGAAAAGATCATCGCGCAGCGCCACAAGGGCACCTCGATCGGCTTCGGGGCCGAGGTCAAGGCCCCCGACGCCCGCGGCGTGGGCGAACTGTTCCTCGAACTCGAACCCGAAGACCTGCTGAAATTCGGCCTGATCCCCGAATTCGTCGGCCGCCTGCCGGTCATCGCCACGCTCACCGATCTGGACGAGGCCGCGCTGGTCACCATCCTGACCGAGCCGAAGAATGCGCTGGTCAAGCAATACCAGAAGCTGTTCGAGATCGAGGGCGTCAAGCTGACCTTCGCGCCCGACGCGCTGACCGCCATCGCCCGGCGCGCCATCAAGCGCAAGACCGGCGCCCGCGGCCTGCGCTCGATCATGGAAGACATCCTGCTCGACACCATGTTCGAACTCCCCGGCATGGGCGGCGTGCACGAGGTGGTGGTGAACGAAGAGGTGGTGAACGGCACCGCCAAGCCCTTGCTGGTGCACGCCGAACGCAAGAAAAAGGAAACCGCCTCGGCCGGCTGAGGCGGCAGGCGGGGCGGGCTTCGGGGGGGCGCCCCTTTTGCCTGTTCAGCCGCCCCGCGGCGCCCACAGGATGATCGCCGCCCCGATCAGGCACAACCCGGCCCCGGCCAGATCCCGGGGGTCGGGGCGCTGCCCCTCCATCGCCCACAGCCAGATCAGCGAGGCGGCGATGTAGACCCCGCCATAAGCGGCATAGCTGCGCCCCGCCGCATCGGCCGGCGATTGCGCCAGCAGCCAGCCAAAGGCCGCCAGCGACGCCATCCCCGGCAAAAGCCACCAGACCGGCTTGTCCAGCCGCGCCCAGGCCCAAAAGGCAAAACAGCCGGCAATCTCGGCCAGCGCCGCCGCCGCATAGATCGGAATCGCCTGCATCCGCGCCTGCCCTTTCGCCTGCCGCCGCGCCACCCTTGCGCGCCGCGGCGCGATGCGCAAGCCTGCGCGCACCCGACCTGCCGACAACCGAAAGGGCCTGCCTTGCGCCGTCTCATCTCCTCCGGCTCCAGTTTCGAAGCGACCATCGGCTATTCCCGCGCCGTGGTGCAAGACGGCTGGGTCTTCGTGGCCGGCACCACCGGCTACGACTACGCCACCATGACCCTGCCCGAAGGGGTGGAGGACCAGTGCCGCAACGCGCTGGCTACGGTGGCGCAGGTGCTGGACCAGGCGGGCAGCAGCCTCGATCACGTGGTGCGCGTCACCTACATCCTGCCCGACCGCGCCGAGTTTCCGCGGCTCTGGCCGCAGCTTTCGGCCGCCTTCGGCACCGCCCGCCCCGCCGCCACCATGATCGAGGCGCGGCTGATGGAAGACGCCATGCGATTCGAGATCGAGGTCACAGCCCGCGTCGCCGCCGGCTGACCGGCCTCCGGCCGGATTGCGCACCGGGCGCAGCCGGGGCTCGCGCGGCTGTGCATCAGGTTCCACCCGGCGCGCGCCCACCCACAGCAGCGGCATCGGCCCGCGGGCGGCGTCAGCACCCGGTCGCCCGGCCGCAACTGCTCGACCGGCACGGGGCCGTTCGGCGTGGCCACCCGCGCCCCGGCGCCCGGGCAGATCGGCATCGGATCGGGCAGCGCAAAGCCCAGGCCCGGGTTCAGGCCGAAGCCGATCAGCAGCCCCGACAACAGCGGCGGCCCGTTGGGGAAATGCACGAACACCTGGTCGCCCGCCTTGAAGGCCACCGCCGGCACCGCCAGCAGCGGCAGCCCCAACAGCGTGAAGGTCTGCGCCGTGCCCTTGCCGATGTATTCCGGCGGCAGGGCAGGGCCCCCGTCGATGGCGGCGGTGGCCACGCCGTCGCTGGCCTGGTCCAGCACCTCGTCGTCGTTGACGATGGTGGCCGACAGCGGCCCCGACCCGAAGTTGAGCACGCTGACATTCAGCAACCCCCCGGTCTGCAACGACAAGAGGCCGGCGGTGTAAAGACAGACGCTTCCGATGGTAGCGGTAACCGTCCTGACCGCACTTCCGTTCCCGGCACAACACATTGCCGCCCGGAACGATTCCGCACCCGGACCGAAAGGTCGGCCTGTGCAACAATCTTGAAAATCTTGTGGCACGCATCCGCCGGCCTTGCGCCTTGCGGCGTCAACTCGCCGCTGGACCTCGGCGCGCCCTTGCGCCATATGGAAACCATCCGCACGCGCTAGGAGAGTCTCTCGTGAAGTTCCTGCTCAGCTTTCTGACCTGGTGGAACGGCCAGACCCTGAACACCCGCTTCCATACCTGGCGCCACGGGGTCAAGGTCGGCGAGGATGCGCAAGGCAACACCTTCTACCGCTCGCGCGACGGCAAGAAGCGCTGGGTGATCTACAACGGCGAAATCGAGGCCAGCCGCATCTCGCCCGAGTGGCACGGCTGGCTGCACCACACCTGGGACGCGCCCCCCACCGAACAGCCGCTGCGCCGCAAGGCCTGGGAAAAGCCGCATCAGGAAAACCTGACCGGCACCCCCGCCGCCTATGCGCCCCCCGGCTCGATCCGCCGCGCCGCCCCGGTGGAGCGCCGCGATTACGAGGCCTGGCAGCCCGAATGAACGAGAACGCCACCGAAGTCGCCGTCGGCGGCGCGGTTCTGGCCGTGGCCATCGGCTTTCTGGTCTATGCCGCGCAGGCCACCGGGCTCGGCGCGCCCGCCGGCAGCTACGAACTGCGCGCCGCCTTCCGATCGGTCGAAGGCGTCAAGCTCGGCACCGACGTGCGCATGGCCGGCGTCAAGGTCGGCACCGTCACCGGCCTGTCGCTGAACCCCGACACCTTCATGGCCGAAGCCCGCTTTACCGTGCGCGACGGCATTCTTCTGCCCGACGACAGCACCGTGCTGATCTCCTCCGAGGGGCTGCTCGGCGGCAACTTCGTCGAGATCACGCCCGGCGGTTCCCCCTTCAACCTCCAGCCCGGCGCCGAGATCGAAGACACCCAGGGCGCCGTCAGCCTCACCACGCTGCTGATGAAGTTCGTCGGCGGCGCGGCCGGCGATGCGCTGAAAGCCGGCGAATGATTCGCGCGGCCCTGGCGCTGCTCTTGCTGGCCTTGCCCGCGCAGGCCCAGCCGATCCTTGAGGCCCCCGGCGCGCAGCTGCGCTGGCTCGACCGCCTGTCGGGCGAAACCGCCGATATCGAGCTGTCGCGCGGCCAGTCGGCGGTCTGGGGGCGGCTTTCGGTGCAGCTCAACGCCTGCCGCTACCCCGAGGACAACCCCACCGGCGAGGCTTTTGCCCACCTCACCGTGCGCGATTCTCTGCTGGATGCCACCGTGTTCTCGGGCTGGATGGTCGCCTCCAGCCCGGCGCTCTCGGCGCTCGACCATGCGCGCTACGATGTCTGGGTGCTGCGCTGCCTGACGGAATAGCATTGAGGCCGGGGCCCCCGATGCGCTAAAGCGGGGCCCGGACCCTGAAAGGACCAGACCGATGAAGTTCCTCGACCTTGCCAAGGTCTACATCCGCTCGGGCGGCGGCGGGGCGGGCTGCGTGTCGTTCCGGCGCGAAAAGTTCGTCGAGTTCGGCGGCCCCGACGGCGGCGATGGCGGCAACGGCGGCTCGGTCTGGGCCGAGGCGGTCGAAGGGCTCAACACCCTGATCGACTTCCGCTACCAGCAGCATTTCTTCGCCAAGTCCGGCCAGCCCGGCATGGGCAGCCAGCGCACCGGCAAATCCGGCGACGACATCGTGCTGCGCGTGCCCGTGGGCACCGAGATTCTGGACCAAGACGAGGAAACCCTCATCGCCGACCTGACCGAACCCGGCCAGCGCGTGCTGCTGGCGCAAGGCGGCAACGGCGGCTGGGGCAACCTGCGCTTCAAGTCCTCCACCAACCGCGCCCCGGCCCGCGCCAACCCCGGCCAGGAAGGGGTCGAGCGCACGATCTGGCTGCGGCTCAAGCTCATCGCCGATGCAGGGCTGCTGGGCCTGCCCAACGCCGGCAAGTCCACCTTCCTTGCCGCCACCTCGAACGCGCGGCCCAAGATCGCCGACTACCCCTTCACCACGCTGGTGCCCAACCTCGGGGTGGTGGGGATCGACGGCAAGGAATTCGTCATGGCCGACATTCCCGGCCTGATCGAAGGCGCCTCCGAAGGCCGCGGTCTGGGCGACCAGTTCTTGGCCCATGTCGAACGCTGCGCGGTGCTCCTGCATCTGGTCGATGGCACCTCCTCCACCATCACCCGCGATTACCGCACCATCATCGCCGAGCTCGATGCCTACGGCCACGGCCTGGCCGACAAGCCGCGCATCACCGCCATCAACAAGATCGACGCGATCGACCCGAAAACCCTGTCCTCCCGCCGCCGCGCGCTGGAAAAGGCCAGCGGGGACAAGGTCTTTGCCATTTCCGGCGCCACCGGCCAGGGCCTGCCCGAGGTGCTGCGCGCCCTGATGGCCGCCATCCGGGCCGACCGCGCCACCCCCGAGGACGACACCGGATCATGGCGGCCCTGACCCCCCCCGACATCGCCCGCGCCCGCCGGCTGGTCGTCAAGATCGGCTCTGCCCTGCTGGTCGATCGCACCACCGGCCTGCGCGGCGACTGGCTGCGCGGCCTGGCCGAGGATGTGGCCGCCGCCCGCGCCCGCGGGGCCGACGTGATCCTCGTCTCCTCCGGCTCCATCGCGCTCGGCCGCCGCGTGCTGGGCCTGCCCGACGGCGCGCTGCCGCTGGAACAGTCGCAGGCCGCCGCCGCCGTCGGCCAGATCCGCCTGGCCCGCGCCTACGAGGAGGCTCTGGTGCCGCACGGGCTCAAGGCCGCGCAGGTACTGGTCACGCTCGAAGACACCGAGGACCGCCGCCGCTACCTCAACTCCCGCGCCACCCTCGCCACGCTGCTGTCGCTGGGCGTGGTGCCGATCGTGAACGAAAACGACACGGTGGCCACCGACGAAATCCGCTTCGGCGACAACGACCGCCTCGCCGCCAACATCGCCGTCACCGTGGGCGCCGATCAGCTGGTGCTCCTGTCGGATGTCGACGGTTTCTATTCCGCCAACCCCAAGACCGACCCCACCGCCCGCCGCTTCGACGTGATCGACCACATCACCCCCAAGATCGAGGCGATGGCCGGCGACCCGGTTTCGGGCCTCTCCAAGGGCGGGATGAAGACCAAGCTGATGGCGGCGAAAACCGCCGTCGCCGGCGGCTGCGCGATGGCGATCATGGAAGGCTCCACCTACCGCCCGCTTGCCGCGCTGGCGCAAGGCGCGCCGCGCACCTGGTTCCTGCCGGCAGGCGACCCGCAGGCCGCGCGCAAGCGCTGGATCGCGGCGATGAAGCCGCGCGGCACCGTCACCGTCGATCCCGGCGCCGTCGCGGCGCTGCACGCGGGCAAGTCGCTGCTGCCCGCCGGCGTGCGCAGCGTCTCGGGCCGCTTCGGCCGGGGCGAGCCCGTCACCATCGCCGGCCCCGCGGGCGAGGATCTGGGCAAGGGCCTGATCCGCTACACCTCCGACGAAACCCGCGCCATCGCCGGCCACCGCAGCGCGGAAATCGAAGGCATCCTCGGCTACCCCGGCCGCACCGTGCTCATCCACCGCGACGACATGGCGGTCTGACGCCGCCCCCCCGCCGGCGCAACACCGGCACGGCGACCCGTCCCCCCGGCCGCTTCACGCCCTCGGCCGTTTCACCTTGTGCTAATATCCTGCGGGGGGTGCGGGGGGTGCAAAACCCCCCGCGCCGCCGCCGGCCCCCCGCGCCGCCGCCGGCCCCCCGCGCCGCCGCCGGCCCTCAGCGCGTCGGCACCGGCTCCGGGCCGCGATAGTCGTAAAAGCCCCGCTTGGTCTTGCGGCCCAGCCAGCCGGCTTCCACGTATTTCGTCAGCAGCGGGCAAGGGCGGTATTTCGTATCCGCCAACCCGTCATGCAGCACGTTCATGATCGCCAGGCAGGTGTCCAGCCCGATGAAATCGGCCAGTTCCAGCGGCCCCATCGGGTGGTTCGCGCCCAGCTTCAGCGACTGGTCGATGCTGCGCACGTTGCCCACGCCTTCATACAGCGCATAGACCGCCTCGTTGATCATCGGGATCAGCACGCGGTTGACGATGAAGGCCGGGAAATCCTCGGCGCTCGCCGCGGTCTTGCCCAGGCGCTGCACCACGCCCAGGAGGGTCTGATAGGTCGCCTCGTCGGTGGCGATGCCGCGGATCAGCTCGACCAGCTGCATCACCGGCACGGGGTTCATGAAGTGAAAGCCCATGAACTTTTCGGGGCGGTCGGTGCGCGCCGCAAGTCGGGTAATGGAAATCGACGAGGTGTTCGAGGTCAGGATGGTCTGCGGCCCCAGATGCGGCGCCAGTGTTTCGAAGATCTGGTGCTTCACCGTCTCGCGCTCGGTTGCCGCCTCGATGATCAGGTCCAGCGGGCCAAGCTCGGCCAGGTTCAGCGTGGTGCGGATGCGCGCCATCGCCTCGGCCTTGGCTTCGGGCGTGATCTTGCCGCGCGCGACCTGGCGTTCGATGTTGCGGTCGATCAGCGCCACCGCATCGGCCAGCGCCTGTTCGCTGATGTCGGTCAGCAGCACGTCATATCCTGCCAGGGCAAAGACATGCGCAATCCCGTTGCCCATCTGGCCGGCGCCGACCACGCCCACGCTGCGAATGTCCATGCACCCCTCCCTTGTCCGACCGCCGCCCGACCTTATGCCGGTGCCGCGCGCCAGCGCAAGGCCGCATCGCGCCGCGCCGGAAAACCCGTGCAATTCTAACCCTTAACCGCTCCCTTACCCTGGCGTGGCAGGCTGGGGTCGGGTGACTTGACCTGGGTGGGTGACATGACATGCGAACTTCCCGGCGCGGGGGCGCTGGACTATTTCCCATGCCGCTACGGGGCGGCGCGGCTGGTGTTTCGCGGGCCCTGGCGGGCGGTGCGGCCGGGTTACAGCGTGGCGCTCGGCGGGGCGGCCACCTATGGCCGCTTCGTGGCCCGCCCTTGGCCGCAGCTGCTGGAACAGGCCTCGGGGCAGATGGTGCTGAACCTCGGCGTGCCGCAGGCCGGCCCCGATGCCTGGCTGGCCGAGCCCGAGGTGCTGAGCCTTGCCGCCCGCGCCCGGCTGCGCTTTCTGGCGGTGCCCGGGGCGGTCAACCTTTCCAACCGCTTCTACACCGTGCATCCGCGCCGCAACGACCGCTTCCTGCGCGCCAGCCCTGCCTTGCAGCGGCTTTACCCCGAAATCGACTTCACCGATTTCGCCTTCACCCGGCACCTGCTGCGCGTGCTGGCCGGCCACGGCGCCCCGCGCTTTGCCGAACTGGCGCGCGGGCTGTCGCAAGCCTGGCTCGACCGCATGGGCCAGCTCATGGCCGCGCTCAAGGGGCCCACGGTGCTGGTGTGGTTTGCCGACCGTCCGCCGCCCTTGCCCGACGATCCGCCCGACCTCGCGCAAGGCGCGCCGCTGCTGGTGGACCGCATGATGCTCACCGCCTTGCGCCCGCATCTGGCCGGCCTGGTCGAAGTCGTCCACCCCGATTGCGCGGGCAGCGCCGAAGGCAAGTCCTTCGCCCCGCTCGAGGCGCCGGCGGCCCTGTCGCTTCCCGGGCCTTCGGCGCATCAGGCGCTGGCCGATGCGCTGCTGCCCTGGCTGCGGCAAGGGGCGCATTAGGCCAAAGGGGCAGGGCCCCGCCGGCCCCGCCCCCCCTTAGGCAAAAGGGGCAGGGCCCCGCCCCCCCCCTTCAATCCCTTGCCGCCGGCCTTACAGCTTGGCGGTCAGCTCCGGCACGACGGCGAACAGGTCGCCCACCAGGCCATAGTCGGCGACCTGAAAGATCGGTGCCTCCTCGTCCTTGTTGATGGCGACGATGACCTTGCTGTCCTTCATCCCCGCCAGGTGCTGGATGGCCCCCGAGATGCCGACGGCCACATACAGCTGCGGCGCCACCACCTTGCCGGTCTGGCCCACCTGCCAGTCGTTCGGCGCATAGCCACTGTCCACCGCCGCGCGGGATGCGCCCACCGCGGCGCCCAGCTTGTCGGCCAGCTTCTCGATGATGTCGAAGCTTTCCTTCGACCCCACGCCGCGCCCGCCCGACACCACGATCCTGGCCGAGGTCAGCTCCGGCCGGTCGGAGGCCGCCACCTTGTCCTCCACCCAGGACGACAGGGCCGAGGCCTTGGGCGCCACCGCCTCGACCGGGGCCGAACCGCCCATACCGGCGGCGGCAAAGGCCGCGGTGCGCACGGTGAACACCTTTTTCGCGTCCGACGACTTCACCGTCTGGATGGCGTTGCCGGCATAGATCGGGCGCTCGAACGTGTCGGCATCGACCACGGCCGTCACATCGGTCAGCACCATCACATCCAGCAGCGCGGCCACGCGGGGCAGCACGTTCTTGGCATAGGCGGTGGCGGCGGCGGCAATGTGGCTGTAGCCGCCGGCGAGGCTCACCACCAGGTCGGCCAGCCCTTCGGCCAGGCCGTGGCCGGCGTCCTCGGCATGCAGCACCTTGGCGGCGCCTTGCAGCTTCGCTGCTTCGGCCGCCGCCGCCGCGGGGCCTGCCACCAGCAGATGCACCTCGCCCAAACCGGCCACCGCCGTCAGGGTCTTGGCCACGGCATCGGTCGCCAGCTGGCCCCCGTTCACATCGGCAATCAGCAGAACAGCCATCACAGAACCCCCGCCTCGTCTTTCAGTTTCGCAATCAGCTCATCGACCGAGCCGACCTTGACGCCCGCCTTGCGGCCTGCCGGCTCCACGGTCTTCAGCACGGTCAGCCGCGGGGTGACATCGACGCCGTAATCGGCGGCGGTCTTTTCCTCCAGCGGCTTCTTCTTGGCCTTCATGATGTTGGGCAAGCTGGCATAACGCGGCTCGTTCAGCCGCAGGTCGGCCGAGATCACCGCCGGCAGGCTGACCTGAATGGTCTGCAACCCGCCGTCCACCTCGCGGGTGACGGTGGCCTTGCCGTCGGCCACGGCGATTTCGCTGGCAAAGGTCGCCTGCGCCCAGCCCAGCAGCGCGGCCAGCATCTGGCCGGTCGCGTTCATGTCGTTGTCGATGGCCTGCTTGCCGGTGATGATTAGGCCGGGTTCCTCGGCGCGTGCCACCGCGGCCAGCAGCTTGGCCACCGCCAGCGGCTCGATGTCCTGGTGCACGTCCGACGCCGCCTCGATCAGGATGGCGCGGTCCGCCCCCATGGCCAGCGCCGTGCGCAGGGTTTCCTGCGCCTGCTTCACGCCGATCGACACCACCACGATTTCCGACGCGACGCCCTTTTCCTTCAGCCGGATCGCTTCTTCCACCGCGATCTCGTCAAAGGGGTTCATCGACATCTTGACGTTCGCCAGATCGACGCCCGATCCGTCCGCCTTCACGCGAACCTTCACGTTATAGTCGATCACGCGCTTGACAGGCACCAACACCTTCATCGGCAGCACTCTCCCATCCATCCGCGCGGGCGGGGCCGCGCCATTGCATCCTCGGCTGTGTTAGCTGTTCTGCACCTGCGAGAACAGTGCGGATTCGACATGATTTCATGCCGCGACGTCGCGTTTTCCGCTGCTAGCGCGTCAACCCCGGCACCCACAGCACATCGCTGCGGCCGTCGTCGTTGGCGATGCGGCCGGCCACAAAGAACCAGTCCGACAGGCGATTGAGGTATTTCACCGCCTCCGGGTTCACCGCCTCCATCGTGGCCAGTTCCACCACCAGCCGCTCGGCGCGCCGGCAGACGGTGCGGCACAGGTGCAGTTGCGCCGCCAGCACCGACCCGCCAGGCAGGATGAAGCTGCGCAGGGGCTCCAGCCGCGCGTTCATCGCGTCGATCTCGCGCTCCAGCCGCTCGACCTGGCCTTCGGTCATGCGCAGGGGGGTATAGGGCAGGGTGGCATCCAGGTGCATGTCGGGGGTGCACAGGTCGGCGCCCAGGTCGAACAGGTCGTTCGAGATGCGTTTCAACGCCGCGTCCATCTCGTCTTGCGCATGCAGGCGTGCGAGGCCCACGGTGGCGTTGGTCTCGTCCACCGTGCCATAGGCGCTGACGCGGATGGAATGCTTGGCCACCCTTGCGCCGTTGCCCAGGGCGGTTTCGCCGGCATCGCCGGTCTTGGTGTAGATTTTCGACAGGACGACCATCAGTTCCCCCAGGTGTGCCGGATGTAGACAAAGCCCACGATCAGCGCCACGGCGACGAACTGGGCATAGATGCGATACCGCATCAGGCGGTTGGCATGCTTGCGGTTGAACTCGCCCCCCCGGGCAAAGCCGCCGATGCCGATCATCAGGATCACCAGCACCACCAGCGAGGCGCCGGCAGCCAGCAGGAACAGCGGATCGTCGCGCAGCATGACATTCTCCTTGCGGGTCTGCGCCGGATGTAGCCCATCGCGGGCCAAAGGAAAAACCCCCGCGCCGGTAATTTTTCGCAAGGCTTCGGCCGGGGCTGTGGCGGGCAGAGGTTAACGCCGGGTAAAAACGAAAGGCCAAGCCATTGAAATGGCTTGGCCCGTGTCATGTCCCTCGCAGGGACAGGGGGGGCAGGCCCTCTGCGCCCCGCTGTCGTCAGGCCGGCCTCAGCCGATGGCGGCGGCGCGGACCTCGTCGTCGATATGGGCGACATACTGGGCGAAGTTCTTCGAGAACATGCCGATCAGTTTCGCCGCCTGCGCGTCATAGGCGGCCGGGTCGGCCCAGGTGCTGCGCGGGTCCAGCAGCGCGGCATCCACGCCCGACACCGCCACCGGCACCTCGAACCCGAAGTTGGGGTCCTTGCGGAAGGTCGCACTGTTGAGCGAGCCGTCCAGCGCCGCGGTCAGCAGCGCGCGGGTGGCCTTGATCGGCATGCGCCTGCCGGTGCCGTAGGCGCCCCCCGTCCAGCCGGTGTTGACCAGCCAGCAGGTGGCACCGTGCTGGCGGATCTTTTCCTGCAGCAGCTTGCCATAGACTTCGGGGCGGCGCGGCATGAAGGGCGCGCCGAAGCAGGTGGAGAAGGTCGGCGTCGGCTCGGTCACGCCACGCTCGGTCCCGGCGGTCTTGGCGGTGAAACCCGACAGGAAGTGATACATCGCCTGCGCCGGGGTCAGCCGCGCGATGGGCGGCAGCACGCCGAAGGCGTCGCAGGTCAGCATGATGACGTTCTTCGGATGCCCGCCCAGCCCGGTGTGCGAGGCGTTGGAAATGTAATCCAGCGGATAGGCGCAGCGGGTGTTTTCCGTCAGGCTGCTGTCGGCGAAATCCAGCTCCAGCGTATCGGGATCGTAGACCATGTTCTCCACCACCGTGGCGAAACGGTGGGTGGTGGCGTAGATCTCCGGCTCGGCTTCGGGCGACAGGTTGATGGTCTTGGCATAGCAGCCGCCTTCGAAGTTGAAGGTGCCCGTGTCCGACCAGCCGTGTTCGTCATCCCCGATCAGCACCCGCCCCGGGTCGGCCGACAGCGTGGTCTTGCCGGTGCCCGACAGCCCGAAGAACACCGCCGTCTCCGCAGGGTTCCCCGGCGCGTGGTTGGCCGAGCAGTGCATCGGCATGATGCCCTTTTCCGGCAGCAGGTAGTTCAGCAGCGTGAACACCGACTTCTTGTTCTCGCCCGCATAGGCCGTGTTGCCGATCAGGATCAGCTTGCGGTCGAAGTTCAGCGCGATCACCGTTTCCGTGCGGCAACCGTGGCGCGCCGGGTCGGCCTTGAAGCCGGGGCAGTTGATGACCGTCCATTCCGGCACGAAGCTGTCGAGCTCGGCCCGCGCGGGGCGGCGCAGCAGATGGCGGATGAACAGGTTGTGCCAGGCCAGCTCCGTCACCATCCGCACGTCCAGCCGGTTGGCCGGGTCGGCGCCGGCATAGAGATCCTGCACGAAATAGTCGCGCCCCTTCATGTGGGCGGTCATGTCCTCGTACAGCCGGTCGAAGGCCTCGGGCGCCATCGGGGCGTTGTTTTCCCACCAGATGGTGTTTTCCACCGACGGCGTGCGCACCACGAACTTGTCCTTGGGCGAACGCCCCGTGAATTGCCCGGTCGAGACGAGAAACGCCCCCCCCAGCCCCAACCGCCCTTCGCCGCGCGACACCGCCGCATCGACCAGCGCCGGTTCGATCAGGTTGTAATAGACGTTGCCAAGCCCGTGCAGACCTTGGGTTTCCAGAGTATGGGCCGGGTTCACGCGTCCATGATCCATGTGCAGGCTCCGTGCCGTCGGGGCGGCATTGCATAGATTCCGATGACGGCGCCGTGAATGAAACAATGTTGCGCCGATCGCGCCGGAAGGGGCGATGGGCGCGCTATAGCACGTCGGCTCGGACATGTAACAGGACAGTTGGGCGCAGTTAGCGCAACCAAGGTCGGTTTAGCGCAACCACCCGGATCACTGCGGCAATTTAGCCATTGGTTGAGGATTTTTTGGTCTTCTGGGCGACATCCGGGCGGGTGATTCGCAGTTGGCTGTTGATTCAAAACGGCGAAAGGCAGAGAATGTGGCAAAAAGCAGGCATAACGAGCAGTACAAGGACAGCGCCCATGTCGAGGATCGCCCTCGTTGACGATGACCGCAATATTCTGACCTCCGTTTCCATGACGCTCGAAGCCGAAGGTTTCGAGGTCGAGACCTACAACGACGGGCAAAGCGCCCTCGATGCCTTCAACCGGCGCCTGCCCGACATGGCGGTGCTCGACATCAAGATGCCCCGCATGGACGGCATGGACCTGCTGCAACGCCTGCGGCAGAAGACCAACATGCCGGTGATCTTCCTCACCTCCAAGGACGACGAGATCGACGAGGTGTTGGGCCTGCGCATGGGCGCCGACGACTATGTGAAAAAGCCCTTCAGCCAGCGGCTGCTGGTCGAACGCATCCGCGCGCTGCTGCGCCGGCAGGAGGCGATCGCCACCGGCGATCTGCCGGCGGCCGACGAATCCAAGGTGCTGGAGCGCGGCCACCTGCGCATGGACCCGCTGCGCCACGCGGTGACCTGGAAGGGGCGGGACGTGGCGCTGACGGTGACGGAGTTCCTGCTGCTGCAGGCGCTGGCGCAACGCCCCGGCTTCGTGAAGTCGCGCGACCAGCTGATGGACGTGGCCTATGACGACCAGGTCTATGTCGACGACCGCACCATCGACAGCCATGTGAAGCGCCTGCGCAAGAAGATGCGCGCCGTCGATCCCGATTTCTCGGCGATCGAGACGCTGTATGGCATCGGCTACCGCTACAACGAAGAATGACCCTCGCGCCCCGCGTCGATCTGCAGAACAGCGAACCTGCGCCGACCCGGGCGCAAGGCCCCGTCGTGCTGGGCGAAGACTGGACCGGCCCGGAAACCGCCACCGACCCCGGCCTGCGCGCCCGGCGCCGCAGGCGGGGGCTGGTGTCGCTCAACACCTCGCCGCTGGCGCGCAAGATCGTGGTGTTCAACCTGCTGGCGCTGCTGGTGCTGGTGGCGGGCGTGCTGTTTCTCAACCCGTTCCGCGACAGCCTGGTCATGCAGCGCGAGGCGGCGCTGGTCACCGAGGCGCGCCTGATCGCCAACGCGGTCGAGGCGCGCATGCCGCAGGTGGCCGGCCCCTTGCAGAACGCGCCGAGCCAGGGCGCCGTGGCCGCACTGGCGCTGGCCCGCATCGAGGTGTCGCCGGGCACGGTGCTGCGGGTCTACGACCGCAACGGCCAGGTCATCGCCGAAACCGTGGGCCAGGCGCGCGACGGCGCCTTTCCGATGGACCCGGTGGCACAGCCGCGCAACACGTTTCTGACCGACCTGCTGAACGGCGTGTGGTCGGGCGTCTCGCGCCTGGTGCCGGGCAGCCGGCCGGCGGCGACGCCGCCGGATGCCGCCGCCGTGTCGGCCGACCTGGTGGCGGCGGCCCGCGAAGGGCGCACCCGGGTGCGCGCCAGCGAGGATGCCGGCGGCAACAC
>NZ_JBKBQM010000009.1:0-73017 GCF_046292685.1 Gemmobacter sp. | reverse complement strand
GCGATCACGAAGTATTTCGGCGAGTTCCGTGCCTATGACCAGATCGACGGTGCGCCGGAGGAGCGTGCGCGCGGGATCACGATCTCGACGGCGCACGTGGAATACGAGACGGAGAACCGTCACTACGCGCACGTGGACTGCCCCGGCCACGCGGACTACGTGAAGAACATGATCACGGGTGCGGCGCAGATGGACGGCGCGATCCTGGTTTGCGCGGCGTCGGACGGCCCGATGCCGCAGACGCGCGAGCACATCCTGCTGGGCCGCCAGGTGGGCATTCCCTACATGGTCGTCTACATGAACAAGATCGACCTGGTGGATGACGAGGAACTGGTCGAGCTGGTGGAGATGGAACTGCGCGAGCTTCTGTCGTCCTACGAGTATCCCGGCGACGAGATCCCGATCATCAAGGGTTCGGCGCACCAGGCGATGATCGGCGAGCGTCCCGAGATCGGCGAATCGTCGATCCGCGCGCTGATGAAGGCGGTGGACGAATATATCCCGACGCCGGCGCGTGCGGTGGACCAGCCGTTCCTGATGCCGATCGAGGACGTGTTCTCGATCTCGGGCCGCGGCACGGTGGTGACGGGGCGGGTCGAGCGCGGCGTGATCAACGTCGGCGACGAAGTGGAAATCGTGGGCATCCGCCCGACGAAGAAGTCGGTCTGCACCGGCGTCGAGATGTTCCGCAAGCTCTTGGACCGCGGCGAGGCGGGCGACAACATCGGCGCGCTGCTGCGCGGCATCGACCGTGACGGCGTGGAACGCGGCCAGGTGCTGTGCAAGCCCGGCTCGGTGAAGCCGCACACGAAGTTCGAGGCCGAAGCCTACATCCTGACCAAGGAAGAAGGCGGCCGCCACACCCCGTTCTTCGCCAACTACCGTCCGCAGTTCTACTTCCGCACCACCGACGTGACCGGCACCGTCAAGCTGCCGGAAGGCACCGAGATGGTGATGCCGGGCGACAACCTGAAGTTCGAGGTCGAGCTGATCGCCCCGATCGCCATGGAAGAAAAACTGCGCTTCGCCATCCGCGAAGGCGGCCGCACCGTCGGCGCAGGCGTCGTCTCCAAGATCATCGCCTGAGACAGTGCGAATCCCCTTTCCAAGGGGAAGCACACAAGGTAAGGACGCGCGGCGCGCCTTTCGGGGCGCGCCGCAGACCATCAACAATGTGAACCTATGGGCCCGCTTCCGGCTGGCTTATGTTCCGAAGGAAGAGCAATGCAAGGTCAGACCATTCGCATCCGCCTCAAGGCCTTCGATTATCGCGTGCTGGATGCCAGCACCGCGGAAATCGTTTCGACCGCCAAGCGGACCGGCGCCCAGGTGCGCGGGCCCATCCCGCTGCCCAACAAGATCGAGAAGTTCACGGTGCTGCGCGGCCCGCACATCGACAAGAAGTCGCGCGACCAGTGGGAGATCCGCACCCACAAGCGCCTGCTGGACATCGTCGATCCGACCCCGCAAACGGTGGACGCGCTGATGAAGCTCGACCTCGCCGCCGGCGTGGATGTCGAGGTCAAGGTCTGAGGAGGGCATCGCGATGCGTTCTGGTGTTATCGCCAAGAAGCTGGGCATGACCCGGCTGTTCCTCGAAGACGGCAAGCAGGTGCCTGTCACCGTGCTGCAGCTCGACAACCTTCAGGTCGTCGCGCAGCGCACCGCCGACCGCGACGGCTATACCGCCGTTCAGCTGGGCGCAGGCAATGCCAAGGCCAAGCGGACCCCGGCGCCGATGCGCGGGCATTTCGCCAAGGCCAACGTGGCGCCCAAGCGCAAGCTGGCCGAGTTCCGCGTGTCGCCGGAAAACCTGATCGAAGTGGGCGCCGAGATTTCGGCCGAACACTATCTGGCCGGGCAGTTCGTCGACATCGCCGGCACCTCGATCGGCAAGGGCTTTGCCGGTGCGATGAAGCGGCACAACTTCGGCGGTCTGCGCGCCAGCCACGGCGTGTCGATCAGCCACCGTTCGCACGGCTCCACCGGCCAGTGCCAGGACCCCGGCAAGGTGTTCAAGGGCAAGAAGATGGCCGGCCACATGGGCGCCGTGCGCGTGACCACGCAGAACCTGCAGGTCGTGCGCACCGATGCCGAACGCGGGCTCATCATGGTCAAGGGTGCGGTTCCGGGGTCGCGCGGCGGCTGGGTCACCGTGAAGGACGCCGTCAAGAAGCCGGCTCATCCCGAGGCGCCGAAGCCGGCGGCCATTCGGGCTGCGGCTGCTCCGGCTGCCGAAGTGGCGGTCGAAGGGGGTGAAGCATGAAACTCGATGTGATCAAGCTTGACGGCGGCAAGGCCGGCGAGATCGAACTGGACGAAGCGCTGTTCGGCCTGGAGCCGCGCGCCGACATCCTGCACCGCGTGGTGCGCTGGCAGCGGGCCAAGGCCCAGGCCGGCACGCACTCGGTGCTGGGCAAGTCGGACGTGAGCTATTCGACCAAGAAGATCTATCGCCAGAAGGGCACCGGCGGCGCCCGTCACGGCAGCCGCAAGGCCCCGATCTTCCGCAAGGGCGGCGTCTACAAGGGCCCGACCCCGCGCAGCCACGCCCACGACCTGACCAAGAAGTTCCGCGCCCTCGGGCTGCGGCACGCCCTGTCGGCCAAGGCAAAGGCAGGCGAGCTGGTGGTGCTGGAATCGGCCGAAATCGCCGAAGCCAAGACCGCGATGCTGGCCAAGGCCGCGGCGAACCTCGGCTGGAAGCGCGTGCTGGTGATCGACGCCGACGTGAACGAAAACTTCGCCAAGGCCGCGCGCAACATCGAAGGCATCGATGTGCTGCCCGGTATCGGTGCCAATGTCTATGACATCCTCAAGCGTGACACGCTCGTGCTCACCAAGGCGGGTGTCGCTGCCCTGGAGGCTCGTCTGAAATGAGCGCGAAGCCCGAACAGTACGATGTGATCCGCCGCCCGGTGATCACGGAGAAGGCCACCATGGCGTCGGAAAACGGCGCGGTGGTGTTCGAAGTCGCGATGTCCTCGTCCAAGCCGGAAATCAAGGCGGCGGTCGAGGCCGTCTTCGGCGTCAAGGTGAAGGCGGTGAACACCACCATCACCAAAGGCAAGGCCAAGCGTTTCCGCGGCCGCCCCGGCGTCCGTTCCGACGTGAAGAAGGCCTATGTGACGCTCGAGGAAGGAAACACCATCGACGTCACCACCGGCCTTTGATAGAAGGCCAGCGAATCTCGCGGCCCCGGGTTTCCGGGGCCGTGTGTTTTGTCCGGCAGGCGCCGGACTGCAAGACGGGGACCTTCGGGGCCCTACACCTCGGGCCCTCGGGCCCCTAACAGACGGAAGACAGAAACCATGGCACTCAAGTCGTACAAACCGACGACGCCTGGCCAGCGCGGGCTGGTGCTGATCGACCGTTCTGAGCTTTGGAAAGGACGCCCGGTCAAGGCCCTCGTCGAGGGTCTGACCAAGAACGGCGGCCGGAACAACCTCGGACGGGTCACGATGCGCCACCAGGGCGGCGGCGCAAAGCGTCTTTACCGCATCGTGGACTTCAAGCGGCGCAAGTTCGACATGGCGGCGACGGTGGAGCGGATCGAATACGATCCCAACCGCACCGCCTTCATCGCGCTGATCAAGTATGAAGACGGCGAACTGGCCTACATCATCGCGCCGCAGCGTCTGGCTGTGGGCGACAAGGTGATCGCCGGCGCCAAGGTCGACGTGAAGCCGGGCAACGCGATGCCGTTCTCGGGCATGCCGATCGGCACGATCGTGCACAACGTCGAGATGAAGCCGGGCAAGGGCGGCCAGATCGCGCGCGCGGCGGGCACCTATGCCCAGTTCGTCGGCCGCGACGGCGGCTATGCGCAGATCCGCCTGTCGTCGGGCGAGCTGCGGATGGTGCGTCAGGAATGCATGGCGACCATCGGTGCGGTGTCGAACCCCGACAACTCGAACCAGAACCTCGGCAAGGCCGGCCGTCGCCGCCACATGGGCATCCGCCCGACGGTGCGCGGTGTGGCCATGAACCCGATCGACCACCCGCACGGCGGCGGCGAAGGCCGCACGAGCGGTGGCCGTCACCCGGTCACCCCGTGGGGCAAGGGCACCAAGGGGAACAAGACCCGCAAGAACAAGGCGACGGACAAGTACATCGTCCGCTCGCGTCACGCCAAGAAGGGGCGCTGATCCATGGCACGTTCTCTCTGGAAAGGCCCCTTTGTCGACGCCTATGTCCTCAAGAAGGCCGAGAAGGCCCGCGAGTCGGGCCGTGGCGAGGTGATCAAGATCTGGTCGCGTCGCTCCACCATCCTGCCGCAGTTCGTCGGGCTGACCTTCGGCGTCTACAACGGCCACAAGCACATCCCGGTCGCCGTGACCGAGGAGATGATCGGCCAGAAGTTCGGTGAATATTCGCCGACCCGCACCTACTACGGTCACGCCGCCGACAAGAAAGCCAAGAGGAAGTAAGCCATGGGTATGGAGAAGAATCCGCGCCGCGTGGCGGACAACGAGGCTCAGGCCATCGCGCGCATGCTCAAGACCAGCCCGCAGAAGCTGAACCTTGTGGCGGCGATGATCCGCGGCAAGAAGGTGGACAAGGCCCTGGCCGACCTGACCTTCTCGAAGAAGCGCATTGCGGTCGACGTGAAGAAGTGCCTGCAATCGGCGATCGCCAACGCCGAGAACAATCATGGGCTGGACGTGGACGAACTGGTCGTCGCCGAAGCCTATGTCGGCAAGGACATCACCCTGAAGCGCGGCCGCCCGCGTGCCCGTGGCCGGTTCGGCAAGATCATGAAGCCGTTCGCCGAAATCACGATCAAGGTGCGTCAGAAAGGGGAGACTGCGTAATGGGACAGAAGGTCAACCCCATCGGGATGCGTCTGCAGGTCAACCGCACCTGGGACAGCCGCTGGTATGCCGACAGCAAGGACTACGGCAACCTGCTTCTGGAAGACTTGCGCATGCGCGAGTTCATCCATGAGGAAGTGAAGCAGGCCGGCGTCAGCCGTGTCATCATCGAGCGTCCGCACAAGAAGTGCCGCGTGACCATCCACACCGCGCGTCCGGGCGTGATCATCGGCAAGAAGGGCGCCGATATCGAAACTCTGCGCAAGAAGCTGGCGAACTTCACCAAGTCGGAACTGCATCTGAACATCGTCGAAGTCCGCAAGCCGGAAGTCGATGCGATGCTGGTGGCCGAATCGATCGCGCAGCAGATGGAGCGTCGGGTTTCCTTCCGCCGCGCCATGAAGCGTGCGGTGCAGAACGCGATGCGTCTGGGCGCCCTGGGCATCCGGGTCAACGTCTCGGGCCGTCTGGGTGGCGCGGAAATCGCGCGGACCGAATGGTACCGCGAAGGCCGCGTGCCGCTGCACACGCTGCGCGCCGACATCGACTATGCGCTGGCCGAAGCCTCGACCCCCTACGGGATCATCGGGGTGAAGGTGTGGATCTTCAAGGGCGAGATCATGGAACATGATCCGCAGGCCCGCGACCGTCGTGCTGCCGAAGGCAACGACGCTCCGGGGCCCCGCCCGCGCCGCGACCGCGAACGCGCCTGAGGGGAGTAGGGACAAATGCTGCAACCGAAACGGACCAAGTTCCGCAAACAGCACAAGGGCCGCATCCACGGCGAAGCCAAGGGCGGATTCCTGCTGAACTTCGGCTCGTTCGCCCTGAAGGCGACCGAGCCCGAGCGGGTGACCGCCCGCCAGATCGAAGCGGCCCGCCGCGCGATCACCCGCCACATGAAGCGTCAGGGCCGCGTCTGGATCCGGGTGTTCCCGGATGTTCCGGTCTCGTCCAAGCCGACCGAAGTGCGGATGGGTAAGGGCAAGGGCTCGGTCGATTACTGGGCGTGCAAGGTGAAGCCCGGCCGCATCATGTTCGAGATCGACGGCGTGTCGGAAACGATCGCCCGCGAGGCGCTGCGCCTGGGCGCGATGAAGCTGCCGGTGACCACCCGCGTGGTCGCGCGCGAAGACTGGTAAGTCCGGGCGGGGGCGACCCCGGCCGACAGGCCCCTGCCGGGAAACCGGCGGGGGCCTTTTTGCGTTCCAGGCCCCGCGAATCCGCTTGCCCCCACGGGCATTCCCCCCTATACGGGCGCATCCTGCGAATCCGGGCGACCGGAGTCGTGGGTCTGTCATGGATCCACCAGGCGAGAGGTCACCCTGAGCAAACCGCAGGGGCCCTCTGGTGATTGTGAAAAGGAACGAGGCGCATGAACGCCAAGGAACTGCGGGCCAAGACGCCCGACCAGCTGCGCGATCAGCTGACGGCCCTGAAGAAGGAGGCGTTCAACCTGCGCTTCCGTCAGGCCACCAACCAGCTGGAAAACACCGCCCGCATCAACGCCGTCCGCAAGGAAGTGGCGCGGATCAAGACGGTGCTGAACGAAATGGCCGCGCAAGCGGCGGCGAAGTGAGGAGCCACAGATGCCCCGTCGTATCCTGCAAGGCACCGTGACCTCGGACAAGAACGACCAGACCATCACCGTTCTGGTCGAGCGCCGCTTCAAGCACCCGCTGCTGCAAAAGACCGTGCGCAAGTCCAAGAAGTATCGTGCGCATGACCCGCTGAACCAGTTCAAGGCCGGGGATACCGTCCGCATCGTCGAATGCGCGCCGATTTCCAAGACCAAGCGCTGGCATGTGGTGACCGAGGCCAACGCCTGATCGCCGCAAGGCATATTCGAAACCCTGGGGCCGCCGGACTGCATGACGGTCCCCAAAGGTCGGGAGACAACCAATGATCCAGATGCAGACCAATCTGGATGTCGCTGACAACTCCGGCGCACGCCGGGTGCAGTGCATCAAGGTTCTGGGCGGTTCGCACCGCCGCTACGCATCCGTGGGCGACATCATCGTGGTGTCGGTCAAGGAAGCGATTCCGAAAGGCCGCGTGAAGAAGGGCGACGTCCGCAAGGCCGTTGTCGTGCGCACCGCCAAGGAAGTTCGCCGTGAGGACGGCACCGCCATCCGCTTCGACCGCAACGCCGCCGTGATCCTGAACAACCAGGGCGAGCCGGTCGGCACCCGTATCTTCGGGCCGGTCGTGCGCGAGCTGCGCGCCAAGAACTTCATGAAGATCATCAGCCTTGCGCCGGAGGTGCTGTGATGGCTGCGAAACTCCGCAAGGGTGACACGGTGATCGTGCTCACCGGCAAGGACAAGGGCAAGCAGGGCGAAATCGCCGCTGTCATGCCCAAGGAAAACAAGGCCGTGGTCGAAGGCGTGAACGTCGCCATCCGCCACACCAAGCAGAGCGCCACCAGCCAGGGCGGCCGCATCCCCAAGGCGATGCCGATCGACCTGTCGAACCTTGCGCTCGTGGACAAGAACGGCAAGGCCACCCGCGTCGGCTTCCGCATGGAAGACGGCAAGAAGGTGCGTTTCGCCAAGACCACCGGGGAGGCGATCTGATGCTGGACGCAGCCACCTACACGCCGCGCCTGAAGGCCGAATACAACGGCCGCATCAAGGCCGCGATGACCGAACAGTTCGGTTACACCAACCCGATGCAGATGCCCAAGCTCGACAAGATCGTGCTGAACATGGGCGTCGGCGAAGCCGTCAAGGACACCAAGAAGGTCAAGCAGGCCGCCGAGGAACTGTCCAGGATCGCCGGCCAGAAGGCTGTTGTCACCCATGCCAAGAAGTCGATCGCCGGCTTCCGCGTGCGAGAAAAGATGCCGCTGGGCTGCAAGGTCACCCTGCGGGGCGACCGGATGTACGAATTCCTCGACCGCCTGATCAACGTCGCGCTGCCGCGCGTCCGCGACTTCCGCGGGGTCAAGGGCAATTCGTTCGACGGCCGCGGCAACTACGCGATGGGCCTGAAGGAACACATCGTGTTCCCCGAGATCGACTTCGACAAGGTCGACGAGATCCTCGGGATGGACATCATCATCTGCACCACCGCGAAGACCGATGCGGAAGCCAAGGCGCTGTTGAAGCATTTCAACATGCCCTTCATCAACTGATCGCGCGAGGACAGGACAATGGCAAAAGTCTCCATGGTCGAACGGGAGAAGAAGCGCGCGAAGCTGGTGAAGCTCTACGCTCCCAAGCGGGCCGCGCTGAAGGAAATCGTCAAGGACCAGTCGAAACCGATGGAAGAACGGTTCCGTGCCAGCCTGAAGCTGGCCGCACTGCCGCGCAACTCGTCGGCCACCCGGCTGCATAACCGCTGCGAACTGACCGGGCGTCCGCACGCCTTCTATCGCAAGCTGAAACTGTCGCGGATCATGCTGCGCGAACTGGCCTCGTTCGGCCAGATCCCGGGCATGGTGAAGTCGAGCTGGTAAGGAGGATCACATGTCGATGAACGATCCGCTCGGCGATATGCTGACCCGCATCCGTAACGCGCAGATGCGCGGCAAGTCCACCGTGACCACGCCGGCTTCGAAACTGCGCGCCTGGGTGCTGGATGTGCTGTCGGCCGAAGGCTACATCCGCGGCTACGAGCGCACGACCGATGCCAACGGTCAGCCCGCGCTGGAAATCAGCCTGAAATACTTCGAAGGCACCCCCGTGATCCGCGAGATCAAGCGGGTGTCCAAGCCCGGTCGCCGCGTCTACATGGGCGTCAAGGAAATCCCGGCGGTCCGCAACGGCCTGGGCGTTTCCATCGTCTCGACGCCGAAAGGCGTGATGTCGGACGCAAATGCGCGCGCTGCCAATGTCGGCGGCGAAGTGCTTTGCACCGTGTTCTGAGGAGGGTGGGATGTCTCGTATTGGGAAAAAGCCGGTCGAGCTGCCCAAGGGGGTTACTGCCTCCCTGTCCGGCCAGACCATCGAAGTGAAGGGCCCCAAGGGTGCCCGCAGCTTTACCGCCCCCGACGACGTGGCGCTGACCATCGACGGCACCGCCGTCAAGGTCACGCCGCGCGGCACCTCGAAGCGCGCCCGCTCCATGTGGGGCATGTCGCGGTCGATGGTGGCGAACCTCGTCACCGGCGTCACCACCGGCTTCAAGTCGGAGCTGGAAATCCAGGGCGTCGGCTATCGCGCCGCGATGCAGGGCAACGCGCTGAAGCTGTCGGTGGGTTATAGCCACGAAGTGGTGTTCACCCCGCCGGCCGGTGTCACCGTCACGTCGCCCAAGCAGACGGAAATCGTGGTGGAAGGCATCGACCAGCAGCTGGTCGGCCAGACCGCCGCGAACATCCGCGAGTGGAAGCGCCCGGAGCCCTACAAGGGCAAGGGCATCCGCTACAAGGGCGAGTTCATCTTCCGCAAGGAAGGCAAGAAGAAGTAAGGGGCGCAATCATGGCGAACACGAAAAGAGAGCTGTTCATCAAGCGCCGCCTGCGCGTGCGGAACAAGCTGCGGAAAATGTCCGACGGGCGCCTGCGCCTGTCGGTGCACCGGTCCAACAAGAACATCAGCGCCCAGCTGATCGACGACGTGCGCGGCGTGACCGTTGCCGCCGCCTCGACGCTGGAAAAGGAGCTGGGGTTCTACGGCAAGAACAACATCGAGGCCGCCACCAAGGTGGGCGCGACGATTGCCGAGCGGGCCAAGGCGGCCGGGTTCGAGGAGTGCTACTTCGACCGCGGCGGTTTCCTGTTTCACGGAAAGGTCAAGGCGCTTGCCGATGCCGCCCGTGAAGGTGGCCTGAAGTTCTGAGGAGACGGACATGGCAGAAAGAGAAAACCGCCGGGAAGGCCGCCGCGAAGACCGTCGCGAGCGTGCCGAGGAAACCCCGGAATTCGCCGACCGTCTGGTGGCGATCAACCGCGTCTCCAAGACCGTGAAGGGCGGCAAGCGCTTCGGCTTTGCGGCTCTGGTCGTGGTGGGTGACCAGCGCGGCCGCGTCGGCTTCGGCAAGGGCAAGGCCAAGGAAGTGCCCGAGGCGATCCGCAAGGCGACCGAACAGGCCAAGCGCAGCATGATCCGCGTTGCCCTGCGCGATGGCCGGACCCTGCACCACGACATCGAAGGCCGCCACGGTGCGGGCAAGGTCGTGATGCGCGCCGCCGTGGCGGGCACCGGCATCATCGCCGGCGGTCCGATGCGCGCGGTGTTCGAGATGCTGGGCGTCCAGGATGTCGTGGCAAAGTCCATCGGCAGCCAGAACCCCTACAACATGATCCGCGCGACCATCGACGGTCTGAAGCTGGAATCGTCCCCCCGTATGGTCGCGGCGCGCCGCGGCAAGAAGGTGGCCGACATCCTGAAGAAGCCCGAAGCCGAAGCCGTCGCGGTCGAAGCCTGAGGAGAAGCACGATGACGAAGAAAACCATCGTCGTGCAGCAGGTGGCCTCGGCCGCCCGCCGCCCTGCGATCCAGACTGCGACGCTCAAGGGTCTTGGTCTGAACAAGGTGCGCCGCACCCGCGAGCTGGAGGATACCCCGGCGATCCGCGGCATGGTCAACAAGATCCCGCATCTTGTGAAGATCATCGAAGAGCGCGGCTGAGGGCATGATTGCCCTTGACCGAATCCGGCGCCCCGGCCCGCAGGCCGGGGCGTTGCCATTGGGGCGGTATCGCCCGCCCGCAACAAGGAGCCAGCGATGGACCTGCAAGACCAGCGTGCCGAGACCGAGTCGGTATTCCGCGAAATCATGGCCAAGGGCGACGTGCCGGCCAGCGCTTCGGTCGATTTCCAGTTCGTGCCCGAGACGGACGATGCCGATTGGGATGCGCTGACCGACGCTGCCGAGGCCAAGGGCTATGAGGTCGCCTGGTATCAGGGCGACGACGAGGACGACACCTGGATCGAGATCACGGCCCCCGAAGGCCCGGTGACCTTCGAGGCGATCTGGGCGCATGAGGAACGGCTGACGCTGCTGGCTGCGGTGCACGGCTTTGCGGCCGAAGGCTGGGGCCTTTACGTCAGCGAGGCGTGACCCGCTTGCGCGGCGCGGGCGTCGGGTGTAATGCCGACCGGTGGCGCATCGCGCCGCAAGAATCAAGAAATGCCGTGTTTGCCCCATCCGTCGCAGGCGGGGCAGTTCCGGCCAAGGAGAGTGCGACATGAAACTGAACGAACTGCGCGATAACCCCGGCGCCGCCAAGAAGCAGAAGCGCGTGGCACGCGGCCCGGGTTCGGGCAAGGGCAAGACGGCCGGCCGCGGGATCAAGGGCCAGAAATCGCGCTCCGGCGTGGCGCTCGGTGGTTACGAAGGCGGCCAGATGCCGCTGTATCGCCGCCTGCCGAAGCGCGGCTTCAACAAGCCGAACCGCAAGGAATGGGCGGTCGTCAACCTCGGCATGATCCAGAAGTTCATCGAGGCCGGCAAGCTGGCGGCCGACGCGGAAATCACCGAGGACGCGCTGATTGCCGCTGGTGTGACCGGCCACAAGCGCGACGGTATCCGCGTGCTGGGCAAGGGCGAGATCACCGCGGCGGTGACGCTGGTGGTTTCCGGTGCGTCGAAATCGGCGGTCGAGGCGATCGAGAAGGCGGGCGGCAAGATCACGCTGACGGCGCAGCCGGCGGCTGCCGAATAAGGTTGCAGGCGGGGCTTGCCCCGCTTACATCTGCCCCAGTTTTCCCGCGCCGCCGACCGGAAGATGGTCCGGCGGCGCTGTCATGAAAGAGACCGGACATGGCATCTGCTGCAGAGCAAATGGCGGCGAACCTCAGCTGGGGCAGCCTGGCCAAGGCCACGGACCTGCGCCAGCGCATCTTCTTCACCATCGGGCTGCTGATCGTGTATCGCATCGGCACCTACATTCCGGTGCCGGGGATCGACGCCGTTGCCCTGAAGGAGTTCATGGACGAAGCGGCGGCCGGCATCGGCGGCATGCTGAACATGTTCACCGGCGGCGCGATTTCGCGCATGGGCATCTTTGCGCTCGGGATCATGCCATATATCTCGGCCTCGATCATCGTGCAGCTGCTGGCGGCGATGGTGCCAAGCCTGATGGCGCTGAAGAAGGAAGGCGAGGCCGGGCGCAAGAAGCTGAACCAGTATACCCGCTTCGGCACCGTGGCGCTGGCGTTCTTTCAGGCCTGGGGCATCGCGGTCAGCCTGGAGGCAGGCGATCTGGCGCATGATCCGGGCCTGTTCTTCCGCGCGGCGGTGGTCATCACGCTGGTCGGCGGCACCATGTTCCTGATGTGGCTGGGCGAGCAGATCACCCAGCGCGGCATCGGCAACGGCATCAGCCTCATCATCTTTGTGGGCATCGTCGCCGAAATCCCCAGCGCGCTGGCGCAGTTCTTCAGCCAGGGCCGTTCCGGCGCGATCAGCTATCCGGTCATCATCGGGGTGATCGTGATGGTGGTGGCCGTGATCGCCTTTGTGGTGTTCATGGAGCGCGCGTTGCGCAAGATCCACATCCAGTATCCGCGGCGCCAGGTCGGGATGAAGGTTTATGACGGCGGCTCGAGCCACCTGCCGATCAAGGTCAACCCGGCCGGCGTGATCCCGGCGATCTTCGCGTCGTCGCTGCTGCTGCTGCCCGTTACGGTCTCGACCTTTTCGGGCAACCAGACCGGGCCGATCATGTCGACGATCCTGGCCTATTTCGGGCCGGGGCAACCGCTGTATCTGCTGTTCTTTGCGGCCATGATCGTGTTCTTCAGCTACTTCTACACCGCCAACGTCGCCTTCAAGACCGAAGACGTGGCGGATAACCTGAAGAACCAGACGGGGTTCATACCCGGCATCCGCCCCGGCAAGAAGACCGAGGAATACCTCGACTACGTGGTCAACCGCGTGCTGGTGCTCGGGTCGGCCTACCTTGTCGCAGTTTGCCTGTTGCCCGAGGTTCTGCGCAGCAATCTTGCGGTGCCGTTCTACTTCGGCGGAACCTCGGTGCTGATCGTGGTGTCGGTGACGATGGACACGATCAACCAGGTGCAAAGCCACCTGCTGGCGCACCAGTATGAAGGCCTTATCGAGAAAAGCCGTCTGGGCGGCAAGAAACGCGCGAACCGCGCCCCTGCCCGGCGCTGAGGACCGACGATGCCGAACATCATCCTGTTGGGGCCGCCAGGAGCTGGTAAGGGAACCCAGGCCAAGCGGCTGGAAGACGAACGCGGCATGGTGCAGCTTTCCACCGGCGACATGCTGCGCGCGGCCAAGGCCAGCGGCACCGAAATGGGCCGCAAGGTGGCCGCGGTGATGGACCGGGGCGAGTTGGTGACCGACGAGATCGTCATCGGCCTGATCGAGGAACGCCTGACCGGGGCCGCCGGCGGCGGGTTCATCTTCGACGGGTTCCCGCGCACGCTGGCGCAGGCCGATGCGCTGGAGGCCCTGATGGCGCGCGTGGGCCAGAGCCTGGATGCCGTGATCGAAATGCAGGTCGATGATGCGGCGCTGGTCGCGCGCATCACCGGCCGCTACACCTGCGGCGATTGCGGGGCTGTTTATCACGACGTGACCCGGCCCACGGCCGTTCCCGGCGTCTGCGACGTCTGCGGCTCGCACAAGATGGTGCGGCGCGCCGACGACAACGAGGACAGCCTGAAAACCCGGCTGATGGAATACTACAAGAAGACAAGCCCGCTGATCGGCTACTACCATGCCAAGGGCAAGCTGCACGGTGTGGATGGCCTGGCCGAGATGGATGCGGTGGCGGCGGCCATTGCGAAAGTGCTTGACAAGGCGTGACGCGCCTTGACGCGACCGTGAAAACCCCATAGGGAACGGCGTCCCGCAAGGGAATCGTCGAAAGGGCTTCGCCCCGGGGCGAAGCAACATCCGAGGCGATGCAAAGGCCCGCGGGCATCCGGCCCTGGGACTCGCGTTGTGAAAAAAGGTTCTGGCACGACGGAACCGCAACGAAAGGAAGATACGCGTGGCACGTATTGCTGGCGTCAACATCCCCACTGCAAAGCGCGTTCCGATCGCGCTCCAGTACATCCACGGCATCGGCCCGCATGTGGCCGAACTGATCTGCGAGGCTGTCGGCATCGACCGCGCCCGCCGCGTCAACGAACTGTCGGATGCCGAAGTGCTCGCGATCCGCGAACATATCGACGCGAACTTCACGGTCGAAGGCGACCTGCGCCGCGAAGTCTCGACCAACATCAAGCGTCTGATGGACCTTGGCTGCTACCGCGGCCTGCGTCACCGCAAGGGCCTGCCGGTCCGCGGCCAGCGCACCCACACCAACGCCCGCACGCGCAAAGGCCCCGCAAAGGCCATCGCCGGCAAGAAGAAGTAAGGGGAGCGGACGCAGATGGCACGCGACACCAAATCGGCCGCCCGCGGCGGCAAGAAGAAAGAGCGCAAGAACATCGCCTCGGGCGTTGCTCATGTGAATTCGTCGTTCAACAACACCAAGATCCTGATCTCGGACGTGCAGGGCAACGCGATCTCGTGGTCGTCGGCCGGCACGATGGGCTTCAAGGGTTCGCGCAAATCGACCCCCTATGCGGCCCAGATGGCTGCCGAGGATGCCGGCCGCAAGGCGCAGGAACATGGTGTGAAGACCATCGAGGTCGAAGTGCAGGGCCCGGGTTCGGGCCGCGAATCGGCGCTGCGCGCCCTGGCCGCGGTGGGGTTCAACATCACCTCGATCCGCGACGTCACCCCGATCGCGCACAACGGCTGCCGGCCGCCCAAGCGGCGCCGCGTCTGACGCCGGCGAAACCTTTGCGGGCCGTGCCTTCCGGGCGCGGCCCATACGTCATTGAAGATCCTCGGGCGTCTGCGGTTACGGACATGGCCGACAGGCAGGTATGGAGGCGACACGCATGATCCACAAGAACTGGCAAGAACTCATCAAGCCGCAACAGCTTGAGGTCAAGCCGGGCGCCGATCCCAGCCGGATGGCCACCCTGGTTGCCGAACCGCTGGAACGCGGTTTCGGTCTGACGCTTGGCAACGCGCTGCGGCGTGTGCTGATGTCGTCCTTGCAGGGCGCCGCGATCACCAGCGTGCAGATCGACAACGTGCTGCACGAGTTTTCCTCGGTGGCCGGTGTGCGCGAAGACGTGACCGACATCGTCCTGAACCTCAAGGGCGTCGCCATCCGCATGGAGGTCGAGGGGCCCAAGCGCCTGTCGATTTCGGCCAAGGGGCCGGGCGTCGTCACCGCGGGCGACATTTCGGAATCGAACGGCATCACCATCCTGAACAAGGAGCACGTGATCTGCCACCTGGACGAAGGCGCCGACGTGTTCATGGAGCTGACCGTGAACACCGGCAAGGGTTATGTCTCGGCCGACAAGAACCGGCCCGAGGATGCGCCCATCGGCCTGATCCCGATCGACGCGATCTATTCGCCGGTCAAGAAGGTCAGCTACGAAGTGCAGCCGACCCGCGAAGGCCAGGTGCTGGACTATGACAAGCTGACGCTGAAGGTGGAAACCGACGGGTCGCTGACCCCGGAAGACGCCGTGGCCTATGCCGCGCGCATCCTGCAGGACCAGCTGTCGATCTTCGTCAACTTCGACGAACCGGAATCGGCCAAGGCCGGCGAGCTGGACACCGGGCTGGAGTTCAACCCGCTGCTGCTCAAGAAGGTGGACGAGCTGGAACTGTCGGTCCGTTCGGCGAACTGCCTGAAGAACGACAACATCGTCTATATCGGCGACCTGATCCAGAAGACCGAAGCCGAGATGCTGCGCACCCCGAACTTCGGCCGCAAGTCCTTGAACGAGATCAAGGAAGTGCTGGCCGGCATGGGCCTGCACCTGGGCATGGAGGTCGAGGATTGGCCGCCGGAAAACATCGAGGATCTGGCCAAGCGCTTCGAGGACCAGTTCTGACATCCGCCCCGGGCCCGGCCCGGGGCGCGTCCGGCAATGCCCGGACCGCCGGGGAACATATGGGCAATCCTGCCCCAACGACGGGCCTCGCTACGCACGGGGCCCAACACAAAGCAAAAGACGTAAGGAGACCATCATGCGTCACGCCCGCGGCTACCGCCGCCTGAACCGCACCCACGAACACCGCAAGGCGCTGTTCGCCAATATGTCGGGCTCGCTGATCGAGCACGAGCAGATCAAGACCACCTTGCCCAAGGCCAAGGAACTGCGCCCGATCATCGAAAAGCTGGTCACGCTGGCCAAGCGCGGCGACCTGCACGCCCGCCGTCAGGCTGCCGCGCAGCTGAAGGAAGAGCGCCACGTTGCCCGCCTGTTCGAAATCCTGGGCCCGCGCTACAAGAACCGTCAGGGCGGCTATGTCCGCGTGCTGAAGGCCGGCTTCCGCTATGGCGACATGGCGCCGATGGCGATCATCGAGTTCGTGGACCGTGACACCAGCGCCAAGGGCGCTGCCGACCGTGCCCGCAGCGAAGCCGCCGAGGCCGCCGAGGACTGATTTCTGCCGCTTGGCAGACCGGGGGCCCGCCGCACGCCGGCGGGCCTTTTGCTGTCTTGCGACTTTCGGCGCCGGCGCCCATATCGTCAGCGCACCAGCCCGGAGGATGTCATGCGCCTGCCCTTGATCCTGTCCGCCCTGCTGATCGTTGCCGCCCCGCTGGGGGCCGAAACGCGTGTCCCGGCAAGCCAGGCCGAGATCACCCTGTCCTTTGCCCCGGTGGTGAAACAGGCGGCGCCGGCCGTGGTGAACATCTATGCGACCCGTGTGGTGGAAACCCGGGTCAGCCCGTTCAGCGGCGATCCGTTCTTCGACCGGCTGTTCCGCGATTTCGGCGCCGCGCGCCCCGAGGTGCAGAATTCGCTGGGGTCGGGGGTGATCGTCGGCGCCGGCGGGCTGGTGGTTTCCAATTACCATGTGGTCGATGCCGCCACCGACATCACCGTCGTGTTGCAGGATCGCCGCGAGTTCGCGGCCGAGGTCGTGCTGGCCGACCGCGACAACGATCTGGCCGTGCTGCGCCTGAAGGAGGCGACCGACCTGCCGGTGCTGCCTTTCCGCGACAGCGACGGGGTCGAGGTCGGCGAGCTGGTGCTGGCCATCGGCAACCCGTTCGGCATCGGGCAGACGGTCAGCATGGGCATCGTTTCGGCGCTGGCGCGGTCGTCGATTTCGGTGGGCGACGGGCGCGGCTATTTCCTGCAGACCGATGCGGCGATCAACCCCGGCAACTCGGGCGGTGCGCTGGTCGATGCGCAAGGGCGGCTGGTCGGGATCAACACCGCGATCCTGACGCAGTCGGGCGGGTCGAACGGGGTGGGCTTTGCGATTCCGTCGAACCTTGTGCGCGCGGTGGTGGCGCAGGCCGAAGCGGGGGCCACGCGGTTTCAGCGGCCCTGGGCCGGCGTGAACGGGCAGGCGGTCGATGGCGCCCTGGCCGAAAGCCTGGGCCTGCCGCGCCCCGAAGGGGTGATCCTGTCGGACCTGCACCCCGAAAGCCCGCTGGCGAAGGCCGGGTTGCAGCCGGGCGATGTGGTCGTGGCGCTGGACGGGGCGCCGGTGAACTCGCCGCAAGAGATGATCTTTCGCATGTCGGCCCGCGGCGTCGGCGCGCAGGTCGAGCTTGGCTACCTGCGCAAGGGCAAGGAACGGCAGGCCCGCATCACCCTCATCGCCCCGCCCGATACCCCGGCGCGCGACCCGCGCCGGATCGGCCCCGGCAGCGCGCTGGAAGGGCTGGAGGTGGCGCGGATCAACCCGGCGGTGATCGCGGAATGGGGTTTGCCGATGCAGGCCGAAGGCGTGATCGTGACCGGCGTGCAGGCCTGGGCCGCGCAGGCCGGGCTGAGCCCCGGCGATGTGGTGCTGGCCATCAATGGCGAACGCGTCGCCACCCCCGCCGATGTCGAGCGCGCCGCCCGTGCCCAGACCCGAAGCTGGGCCATCGACCTGATCCGCAACGGCCAGCCGCTTCGGCTGCGATTCCGGGTCTGATCGCGCAGCGGCCCGCCGGGGGAAAGGCTTGGCCTCTGGCCCTTGCCGGCAATCCCGCGTATGGGCACATCGAACCGCAAGGAGGCCCGATGCCCGAGCTTTTCGCCTATACCGACGGTGCCTGTTCCGGCAACCCGGGCCCCGGGGGCTGGGGCGTGCTGCTGGTGGCGCGCGAGGGCGAGGCGACGCTGAAGGAACGCGAGCTGAGCGGTGGCGAGCCCGAAACCACCAACAACCGCATGGAACTGATGGCGGCCATTTCGGCGCTGGAAAGCCTGGGCCGGCCTTCGGCGATCACGCTGGTGACCGACAGCGCCTATGTGAAGAACGGCGTCACCGGCTGGATCCACGGCTGGAAGCGCAACGGCTGGCGCACCGCCGACAACAAGCCGGTCAAGAACATGGACCTGTGGCAACGCCTGGATGCCGCGCAGGCGCGCCATCAGGTGACCTGGCGCTGGATCAAGGGCCATGCCGGGCATGCCGAAAACGAACGCGCCGACGCTTTGGCCCGGGCCGGCATGGCGCCGCACAAGCGCGGAAAGCCGCAATGACGCTGGTTCAGGCGCTGGATCTGGCCTCGGTCTTTGTCTTTGCGCTGACCGGGGCGCTGGCCGCCAGCCGGGCGCAGCTGGATATCGTGGGTTTTGTCTTCGTCGCCTGCCTGACGGCGGTGGGCGGCGGCACGCTGCGCGACCTGCTGCTGGACCGCAAGGTGATCTGGGTGGCCGAACCGCTGTATCTGGGCGTCGCGTCCAGCGCCGCGGTGCTGGTGTTCCTGACCGCGCATCTGCTGGAAAGCCGCATCCGCACGCTGGCCTGGCTCGATGCCTGCGCGCTGGCGGTTGCGGTGCCGGCGGGCACCGGCGTGGCGCTGGGGCTGGGCCAGCCCTGGCCGATCGTGCTGGTCACCGGCATCGTCACCGGCTGCATGGGCGGGCTGATGCGCGACGTGGTGTGCAACGAGGTGCCGCTGGTGCTCAAGCAAGGCGAGCTTTACGTCACCTGCGCGCTGGCCGGCGCCGGGGCGGCGCTGCTGGCCTTGCAGGCCGGCCAGCCCGAGCCGGTGGCGCTGCTGATCTGCGCAGGGGTGACGCTGGCCTTGCGCGCCGGGTCGCTGGCCTTCGGCTGGCGGCTGCCGGTCTACAAGGCGCGGCCGCCGCGGCGCTGATCCCCCTTTCGCGGCGTGCGGCTTGCGCTATGCTGCGCGCATGGCCAGACCTCGCAGCGTTCCCGATACCGTGGTGCATCAGGCCGTCCTGGCGCTGATCCGCACAGGCGGCGAAAAGGCGGTGACCTTTTCGGCCGTCGCTGCGCGGGCCGGGTTGGCGGCAAGCTCGCTGGCCGAACGGCACGGCAGCGTGGCGGGCATGATCGCTGACGCCCGCAAGGGCGCCTGGGACGAGATCGAGGCCGCAACCGCCGCCGCCCTGGCCGAGGCGCCGATGACGGCGAAGGGGGCGATCGGGTTGCTCAAGGCGCTGTCGGCGCAGGGCCCCGCGCCGGTCGCGGCCGACCCGGCCCGCGCGGCCGAATGGCGCCGCAGCATCGAGTCGGGGCTTGCCGCGCGGTTGGGCGACGGGCCGAAAGGCCGAGAGGCCGCCGCGATCCTGTTCGCCTTCTGGCAAGGGCAGTTGGCCTGGGATGCCGCGGGGCCCAAGACCGCCCGGCTGAAGGATGCGCTGCGCCGGCTTGGTGCCTGACGTCGCGCCGCCGACTTGATCCCGATCATGGCGGCTGTGCGCGCGGGTTCTACAGTCGCGGCCGGTTCCATTCGGGGGGTTGAGATGCCGCGCTTGTTCGGGCTGATGTTTTCGCTGGTGTCCACCGCGTTGATGGGCAGCGGTGTGGTGGTGGCGCTGACCGCAGGGTTTGTCACTCTGAAGGCCATTTTGCTGGCGGCAGCATCCGGGTTCGTGCTGGCGCTGCCGGTGGCATGGATCATCGCGCGGCGCCTCGCAGGCTGAAGCACCGCGCGTCAGCGCCGCAGCCCCAGCGCCACCCCGCCCAGCACCACGGCTGCGGCCAGAATCGCGGCCATGCTGGGCGGCTCGGCCAGAATGGCGGCGCCGCCCAGCATGGCCAGCACCGGCACCCCCAGTTGTGCCACTGCGGCCCGCCCCGCCCCCAGCGCCGGCAATACGGCGAACCACAGCGCATAGCCCAGGCCCGAGGTGACCGCCCCCGAGGCCACGGCCAGCGCCAGCCCAACGGCATCGACCTGCGGCGGCCAGAGCATCAGCGGCACCAGCACCACCGGCAGGCACAGCGCGAAATTGGCGGCCGTGGCGGCCAGCGGGTCCGCCTCGTGCTGCCCGCCCAGCGAATAGACGCCCCAGCCCACCCCGGCCAGCATCATCGCAAGCGCGGGCAGGGCGGCCGGCACCGCGCCGGCCCCCGGCCACAGCAGCACTGCAAGGCCCGTCAGCGCCAGCCCGGCGCCCAGCCAGCGCCGCGGCGGCAGCGGTTCGGCCGCCAGGGCGGCGCCGGTGAACATGGTGACCTGCACGGTGGCAAACAGGATCAGCGCCCCGGTGCCGGCATCAAGCGCAAGATAGGCGGCCGAGAACCCCAGCATATAGGCGGCCAGCCCCACCACCGCCTGCATCCGCCGGCTCGACCGCCACGCGGGGCTGGCCCCGCGCATCCGCACCAGCAGCCACAGCATCAGCGCCCCCGAGGCCACCCGCAGCGCGGCAAAGCCGAAGGCATCGGCATGCCCTGCGCCCACGGCCCAGCGGTTCAGCAGCGAATTGCCGGCAAAGGCCGCCATCGCCAGCGTCGTCAGCAGCATCAGCCGCATTCAGAACCGCCCCGGGCACAAGGGCGACAGGCCGGGGTCGGCATGGTTGCCGGCGATCACCGCCTCGACCAGCCGCGCGGTGGCCGGGGCCAGCGTCACCCCGATATGACCGTGCCCATAGGCATGAATCACCTCGGCCCCCGCTTGCGACGGCCCGATCACCGGCAGACTGTCGGGCATCGAGGGGCGAAACCCCATCCAGCTGCGGTCGGGCGGCGGCAGATCGGGAAAAACCGACCGGACACCCTGTTCCAGCCGCGCGAGCCGGTGCGGCGATGGCGGCGCGGTCAGCCCGCCCAGTTCGACGGTGCCTGCCGCGCGCAGCCGGCCCGCCATCGGGCACAGGTAGAACCCCAGCCGGGTCGGGCAGCAGGGGCGGCCCAGCAGCGGCTCGGCCATGTCCCATTCCAGGTGATAGCCGCGTTCGGTGTCCAGCGGCACCCGGTCGCCCGCCTGCCGCGCGAGGTCGCGCGACCGGGCGCCGGCGGCGATCACCACCCGGGTGGCGGTCAGATCCAGCCCGGGGCCGGTCAGGCGCACGCCGCGCGGGCCGCGCTCCAGCCGGTCGGCCCGGGTCTGGAGGTGCACGACACCGGCAGCAGCCACCGCAGCGGCCAGTCGCGCCATCATCTGCCCCGGGTCGGAAAGAAAGACCGCCTGCGGAAAGAACGCGCCCCCCGCCGCGGGCGGCAACCGCGGCTCCATCGTGGCCAGGGTGGCGGCGTCGAGCAGCTCTACCGCAACGCCCAGTGCCCGCCTTGCCGCCATGTCGGCCCGCGCGTCCTGCACCGCCTGCGTGCTGTCGTAGACGTAAAGCGCGCCAGAGCGGCGCAGCAGATCGGTCGCGCCGACCTCGGCGGCCAGTTCCAGCCACAGCGGCGTGGTATCGGCCAGCAGGTTGGCCAGCGCCGCCGCATTCGCCCGGGCGCGGTCCGGCAACGATTCGCGCAAGAACCGCAGCAACCACGGCGCCAGCGACAGGATGGCCGCGCGCCGGATCGCCAGCGGAGAGTTGCGGTCGAACAGCAGCGACGGCAGCGACCGCAGCACCGAAGGCGTGCCCACAGGCATCACCGCATAGTCGGCGATGGTGCCGGCGTTGCCGAAGCTTGCACCCATGCCCGGAACGCCCGGCTCGATCAGCACAACCTCGCGCCCGGCGCGCGCCAGGCGCAAGGCAATCGTCATTCCCACCACGCCGCCGCCGATCACGGCAATTTCGGCCCGCTGCCGTTCGGTCACGGATTTCCCCCGAGGTTCACCAGCATGACGACCGCCAGAAGGGCCGAGCTCCAGCCCATCGCCTTGCGGTCGGCGGCATGGTCGGGGGCGTGCCAGAAGCCGGCGAAGGCCGCAAGGGTTGCCCGCAGCCTCGGAAAGGCCTGCCCCGACTGCGCGACCGCCCGCGCACGCAGGCGAAACAGCGTGCGAAAGGCCAGGGCTGCCCAAACCGCAAAGACCAGCCCTTGCACCACCAGCCCGAGCGCGGTCATGGGTGCAACTGCCGGATCAGCCGCCGCGCCGACCAGATCGCCGTGCCCCCGAGGAACAGGCCGGCAATGCCGCCCACCTCGACCATCGCCGGCCCGGCCGGAAAGCCGCGCAGGGCCACCGCAACCGCCAGCAAGGCCAGCCCGCACAGGCTGAACCCCAACCGAAACCACAGCTCGCCCCGGGTCGGGCCGAATTTCTTCGGGTCTACAGCCATCGGTTGCGGCTCTGGTCTGCGGGGCAGGCGGGCAGGGGGGGCATGCCGGGCTCCTTCCAGTCGGGATCGGGCTGCATTCTGCGGCGCCGGTGCGGTATCGGCAAGCCCTGCAACCCGCCCTTGCGCCTTTGTCCGCTTTGCCGCAGCCTTGGCGGCATGGACAGCGTCTCGCCCCGCCCAGACCCCGTTGGCCGATCCGGCCAGTTGACCCGCGCCGACTGGGTGGCGGCGGCGCGTGCGGTGCTGGTGCAACGGGGCATCGGCGCCTTGGGCGTGCGGGCGCTGGCCGCAGAGATGAACGTCACGCCCGGCGCGTTCTACTGGCAGTTTCGCAACCTCGAAGCCTTGCACGAGGCGTTGCGCGCCGATTGGGCCGACCGGAACACCGCACCGTTCACGCGCGCCATCGGGGCCGCCGGCCCCGAAGGCCTGCGGCAATACCTGGCCTGGGTGCGCGTGGTGGTGATGGAGGACGAGTTCGACCCCGGCTACGACAACGCGATCCGCGACTGGGCGCACCACGCCCCGCGTACCGCCGCGATTCTGGCCGAGGTCGAGGCATTCCGCATCGCGCAGTTGCGCGGTGTGTTCCTGGCGCTGGGCTTTCAGGGCCACACCGCCGAGATCCGCGCGCGCGTCGCCTATTACCATCAGGTCGGCTACAACGCGATGCGGGTGCGCGAACCGCGCGAGCAGCGGTTGCGCAACGTGCCCTACTACGCCGAAATCCTGACCGATACCCGCGCGCTGACCGGCCTCAACGGTGCCGAGGCGGTCTTGCGGGTGCTGAACGGCGCTTCTTTCTGACATCGCTGGCCGAGCGATTCGCGCATAGGGCGAGTTTTTGCATTTTTATCTCTCAAAGGTAGTGGATTTCTATTTCCGAATCATCTCCAGGTTGTTAGCGTTTCTTTGCTGAACTTGCCAATCCTGGGGGATATCTGTGAACAACGCTCTGAAAATCAAAGAAAACGCTGAAGCTCTGGCCCGCGTCGCCGACCTGCACGGCGGCGAAGCTGTCGAGATGTTCTCGTCGGCGTCGATGCCGGTGGCCTTCGACCTGAACTGCGGCGACGCGGTGGAAATGATGTCGTCCGCCTCGCTGCCGGTGGCGTTCGACCTTGCCGATGGCGGTGCCGTGCAGATGTTCTCGTCGGCCTCCGCTCCGGTGGGGCACGGTATGGCCGGCGGCAACGCGGTCGAGATGTTCTCGTCGGCATCGCTGCCGGCCGGCCGCGATTTGCAGCGCGGCGAAGCGGTGCAGATGTTCTCGTCGGCGTCCGAACGCTGAGGCGCCACGGGTCGCAGGCTTGTCCTGCGACCCGGCCCGCCAAGACAGGCCCGGTATCCTGACCGAGGGGTGCCGGAAGCACCGGAGCCGAGCGGACCCATGTCGAACGTCGTTGCACTGCCTCAGACCGCGCGCACCCGCGCCCACGTTCCGGGTGCGGAACGGCTGGTCGATCTGTTTGCGAATCACCGTCACCCTGCCGACGATGCCCGTTGGCTCAAGGAAAACGCCGAGGCGCTGCGCCTGCTGGTGACCACCGGCCAAGGCCCTTCGCCCGAGGTGGTGTCGCGCGTCCACGGCGGCACGGCGCGCGACCTGCCACGCAGGCTGGCCTTCTTTCCGCAATACTACCGTTTCCACCTCTCGATCGCGCTGGATCTGGTGGCCCTTGGCCTGCCGGGCTTGCGCGCCGATGCGCTGGTGGCGCAGGCCATCGCCGACGGCCTTCCCGAAGCCGAATTGTCCGATCTTCAGCGGGCCGAAGCGCGGCTGTTCGCGCAGCGTGTCGGCCTGACGATGCCGGGGGATGCATCGCTGACCGACCGCTTGCTGCGGTTCGGGTCGCGCGCCGCCACTTTCGCGCTGCCCAACAAGAAGGCGGCCTACGAACTGACGCACATCGCCTTCTACCTGTCCGATTACGGGCGCCATGCCTTTGACGGGGCCGAGCGGCTGTGCGAAAGCCTGTCCTTCGCCGGCCTGGTGGCTTGCCTTGAACAGAACACCGACCTGCTGGCGGAAATCTGCGTGGCGCTGCGCTATTGCGGGGCGCCGCCGCCTGCCGCCTGGGAAGATGCCGTGGCCGCCGATCTGGCCGCGTTCCGCGTGGCTCCGGCCGAAGGCGCCGCCGGGCGCGACGATTATCATGCCTGGCTGATGGCGGCCTGGTCGGTTGCGGCCGCGGGAGGGGCGCCGCTGGCGCGGACCTTGCCCGCCGGGACGCTCGGGTTTGCCGCGCCGCGCCGCCCCTCGGCCTTGTCCGAGATTTCGGCGGCACTTCTGGAGCTCGACCTGGCCCGCACCCCCGACTGGCCTGTAATGCGGCGGCGCCTGGCACCGCGGCTGTCGGTGCCGGCGCTGGCCGTTCTCGACCGTGCCGCGGCATCGACCCCGGCATTCGAACCCTTCTTTGCCCGCTTCGTGCGGGCCACCCCGAAAGGATTTGCCGCATGAAGCGCGATGGCTGGGATATGGCGGTGGTAATCGGGGTGGGACTTGTGCTGTCCACCACCCTGGTGTCGGCGGCGGCCGATGGCCTGACCAAGCACCTGACCGGCAGTTTCGCCCCGCCGCAGCTCTATTTCTTCTGCGGTCTGGTCGTCGCCGGGATGAGCCTGCTGATGAACCGCGCCACACCTTCGATTGGCCCGACCGGGCGGCTGAGGACGCGGTTCGGGCGCCTGCTCGCCTTGCGCACGGTCCTGGTGCTGGTGTCGGTGGTCAGCTACTACCATGCCTTTGCCAATCTGCCGCTGGCTGAGGTGTTCGTCTTCATCGGCATGATGCCCTTGCTGGCCGCCATCCTGTCCCGCCCGGTGCTGGGCGAGCCTGTGGCGCCGGCGGCCTGGGTTGCGCTGGCCACAGGCGCCTGCGGGGTGTTGTTCCTGTTTCCGCAAGGGGTGGCGGGCATCGGCTGGGGGCACCTGATGGCGGCCTTCGGGGTGCTGTCGGGCACGCTGTCGCTGGTTCTGATGCGCCGCATGACCAAGCAAGAGCCGAACACGCTGGCGCAGGTGTTCTGGCCCCATGCGGCGATGGTGGTGGTGATGGGGGCGGCCTTGCCCTTTGTCTGGCAACCGATGTCGCTGGCCGATGCCGGGTTGGTCGCGGCCTATGCCAGCGCCGTGTTTCTGGCGCGCTGGTTGATGGTGCCCGCGCTGCTGCGGCTGCGGGCGCATGTGGCTATGATGCTGATGAACCTGCAATTCCTGTGGATGGTGGGGATCGGGCGGATTGCCTTTGGCGAGGTGCCGGCCCTCGGCACGCTGATCGGCGCGGCCTGCATCATCGGTGCCGGGTGCTTCCTGGTGGTGGAACAGGCCCGCGCCCGGGGCGAACTGCCTGCCCGGCGCCCGTCGGCTGCGCCGCCGGCCCACGCAACCCCGGCGGAATGACCCCCCGGGCAGGGTGTGGACGCCCGGCGGCCGTGCAGGTATGACAAGGCAAACCGCAAGGAAGCCTCATGTCTGCCCCCGAACTCGTTGCCGGCGTGCCCTCGGCGCGCCTCGCCCTGATCGCCGAGCGTGAAGCCCGCCGCTTTGCCGCATCGCGCCCCCGAACCCGTGCCGCGCTGGAGGCAGGGGCGGCGCCCTTCCTCGACCGCGTGCCGATGCACTGGATGAAGGACTGGCCGATGCCGTTTCCGCTGGTGGTCGCCAAGGCCGAAGGCGCGCGGCTGGAGGACCTGGACGGTTTCGGCATCGACGATTTCTGCCTGGGCGACACGGGCAGCATGTTCGGCCATTCGCCGGCGCCGGTGGCCCGCGCCATCCGCCGCCAGGCGCGGCGCGGCCTGACCTACATGCTGCCGACCGAGGCCGCGTTTCAGGCCGGGCAACTGCTGACCGAACGCTTCGGCGATTTCCGCTGGCAGATCGCCACCACCGCGACCGACGCCAACCGTTTTGCCCTGCGCGTGGCGCGGGCGGTGACGGGGCGGCCGAAGGTTCTGGTGTTCAACGGCTGCTACCACGGCACGGTCGATGACTGCATGGTCACGCTGGATCAGGGCCGCACCGTCAATCGCCCCGGTCTGGTCGGGCAGGTGGCCGACCTGTCGGCGCTGGCCGTCTGTGTCGAATTCAACGACATGGCCGCGGTCGAGGCGGCCCTGGCCGCCGGCGATGTCGCCGCCGTGCTGACCGAGCCGGTGATGACCAATTCCTGCATGGTGCTGCCCGAACCCGGGTTTCACGCCGCCTTGCGCGCGGCGACCCGGCGGCACGGTGCCTTGCTGATTATCGACGAAACGCACACCCTGTCGTCGGGTCTGGGCGGCTATACCCGGGTGCACGGGCTGGAGCCCGATATCTTCGTCGCCGGAAAATGCGTCGCCGGCGGCATGCCCACTGCCGTCTGGGGCCTGACACCCGAAGTGGCCGCCCGCTTTGCCGACTACGAGGTCACGCGCGCCCCCGGCCATTCCGGCATGGGCACCACCCTGTCGGCCAACCCGATGCAGTTCGCCTGCCTTGTCGCCAATCTGGCCGAGGTGATGACGGCGGAAAGCTATGCCCATATGGAAAAGGGGGCCGAACGGTTGGCGGCGGGTCTGTCCGCCGCCTTGTCGAAACACGGGGCGCCCTGGCATGTGGTGCGGGTCGGTGCGCGGGTGGAATTCATCTGCGCGCCGGGCCCCTTGCGCAACGGCACCGAGGCGGCGGCGGCGCACCAGCCGCAGGTCGAAGCCGTCGTGCACACCATGCTGCTCAACCGCGGTTGCCTGATCGCGCCGTTCCACAACATGATGCTGGTCAGCCCGGCCACGAAGAAGCGCCAGATCGATCGTCTGATCGCGGCCTTCGACGAAGTGCTGACGGAATTGTTCGGATAACCCCATGACCACCTCTCCTTCCGGTTCCTCGGTCGCCGAGGCCGAGGCCTTTCTGGCCGCCCACCCCGATGTCGAGGCCATCGACATCGTGCTGCACGATGCCAACGGCATCGGGCGCGGCAAGATCATCCGGCGGCACGAGCTGCTGCCCTTTTACCGCTCGGGCCGGCATCTGCCGATTTCCATTCTCGGGCTCGACATCTGCGGCGAGGATGTGCACGAAACCGGCCTGATCTGGGATCAGGGCGATGGCGACCTGCGCGCCTGGCCGGTGCCGGGCACGCTGAAGCGGTTGCATGGCACCAACCCCGCGCGGGCCGAGGTGTTCATGTCGATGTATTCGCTGGACGGCGTGCCGATGGGGTCGGACCCGCGGCATGCACTGGCCCGGCAACTGGCCGCAATGGAAGCCGAAGGGATGCACCCCGCCGGCGCCTTCGAGCTGGAATTCTTTCTGCTGGCCAACGAACGCGACGGCAACGGCCGCGTGCAACCCGCCCGCGCGGTGCTGGATGGCCGTCCCTCCAGCAAGACCGAGGTCTATTCGGTCGATCACCTGCACGGCATGCAGCCGCTGTTCTCCGACATTTATGCGGCGGCAGAACTGGCCGGGGTGCAGGCCGAGACGATGATTTCGGAATATGCCCCCGGGCAATACGAGCTGACGCTGCATTACCGCACCAATGTGCTTCAGGCCGCCGACGACCTGTTCCGGCTGAAGCGCATCGTGCGGATGCAGGCGCGGCGCCACGGGGTGACCGCCTGCTTCATGGCCAAGCCGGTCGAGGATTATGCTGGCTCGGGCATGCATTTTCACGTCTCGCTGCAAGACCCCGCCGGACGCAACCTGTTCGTCGAGGCCAAAGAAGGCCGCTGGTCGCCCACGCTCCTGCATGCGCTGGGCGGGCTGATTGCGACGATGGGCGAATCGATGCTGGTCTTTGCGCCGCATGCCAACAGCTGGCGTCGCTTTGCCGCGCAAAGCTATGCGCCGGTGGCGCCGACCTGGGGGGTCAACAACCGCTCGGTCGCGCTGCGCATCCCGGCCGGCGACGTCCAGGCCCGGCGGATCGAACATCGGCCCGCCGGCGTGGACGCCAACCCCTATCTGGTGGGCGCCACGGTGCTGGCGGGTATCCGGCATGGGCTTGCGCACCGCATCGACCCGGGGCCGGAGGTCACCGGCAACGGCTATGATGCGCCGGGGTCCGACACCATTCCCCGCGACTGGCGCGAGGCGATCCGGGCGGCAACTGGATCGGCCTTTCTGAAAGCCGCGCTGGGCGAGGAAATGCACCGCACCTTTACCGCGATCAAGGCGGCGGAATATGCCCGGGTGGCGCGCACCATCGCCGATGTGGATTACGACCTGTATCTGCACACGGTCTGAACCGGGGGCGGCCGCTCAGGTCTTGGGCGGCCACACCGGACGGTCGAGCTGGAACAGGTCGGTGCTGCGGGCATACCAGCCCGCGCCATGCATCCGCGCAATCAACCCCAGCGCCGGCGTGTCGATATGGCCGCGCGGCCCGTCGATGACATAGGCATCGTCGATGTGCACCGCGAGGATCCGGCCGATCACCACCGTCTGGTGCGGCCCGGTAACGATGGTCGAAAGCGACACGCATTCGAAGCTGACCGGGCTTTCGGCGATGCGCGGGGCGCGGATATGGGTGCTCGGGGCCGGGGTCAGCCGGGCGAGGTCCAGTTCCGATACGTCGGGTGGCGCGTCGATGCAGGTCAGGTTCATCGCCTCGGCCAGCCGCTCGGGCACCAGGTTCACCACGAATTCCCCGGTATCGAGGATATTGCGCGCGGTATCCTTGTAGCCGCGCGCCGGGTCGGCCAGCAGCCCCAGCGCCAGGGTGGGCGGCGTATGCCCCATCGCGTTGAAAAAGCTGTAGGGGGCTGCGTTGACCACACCGGACTTGCCCAGCGTGGAAACCCAGGCGATCGGGCGCGGGGTGATGGTGGCGGTCATCAGCTTGTAGCCGATGCCCGGGCCCAGCTTGTCGTAATCGAACCTCATGCCCTGCGCACTGCGGGCTTGGGGTTGGTGTCCACCGTCAGCTGGAAGACATCGGGCCGGGCGTAATGCCCGGTGCAGTCGAAATCGTATTTGCCGCGCGCGATGTCGGCGGGGTCGAGCGTGGCGTAAAGCACGGTTTCGCCCGAGAAATCCGGCCCCGCAATCACCCGCCCCAAAGGCGAGACGATGGCCGAGCCACCGCGCATCATCACCGTTTCGGGGGCGTCGCCCAGGGCGCTTTCGTGATCGGGGCCATAGGCGGCGCGGGTGATGTGCTGGCAGGCGGTCAGCACGAAGCAGCGCCCTTCGAGCGCGATGTGCTGCATGGTGGCAATCCAGGTGTCGCGGTCGTCGGCGGTGGGGGCGCAATACAGGGTGACGCCCTGATGATACATGTGCATCCGCAGCGCCGGCATGTAGTTTTCCCAGCAGATCACCGCGCCGACGGTGCCGAAATCGGTTTCGAACACCGGCAGGGTAGACCCGTCGCCAAAGCCCCAGATCAGCCGCTCGCCCGCCGTGGGCATCAACTTGCGGTGCTTGCCGACCAGCCCCTTGGCGCCATCGAAATACAGCACCGTGCAATAGAGCGTGCCCTTGTCGCGCTCGATCACGCCGACCACGGCAAAGGCGCCGGTTTCGGCGGTGGCTTCGGTCAGGGCCGCAACCTCGGGCCCGTCAAGGTCGATGGCGGCGGCGTGGTAGCGCGCGAAAGCCTCGCGGCCTTCGGGCTTGCGCATGCCGATCGGCGCGCCGAAGCTGGCGCCCTTGGGGTAACCGCCGATCAATGCTTCGGGAAACACCACCAGCCGCGCGCCCTGGCCGGCCGCCTCGCGCAAGGTGGCCGCGGCCTTGCGCGCGGTGGCAAGGCTGTCGGTCGGGATCGAGGCGATCTGGGCGACGGCGACCTTGAAGGGGGCGTTCATGGTGCGGCTCCTGATGCGAGAGCGCCGGGGGCGCTGCCCCCGGACCCCCGGGATACTTGTGGACAGAAAATGAAGAAGGACGGCGCGTCAATCCCCCGAGACGTCGATCACGGGGTGGCGGATGGTGCCAATGCCTTCGACGCAGGCCACCACGGTATCGCCGGGCCAGAGCCATTCCTGCGGGGTGCGCCCGGCCCCGACGCCTTCCGGCGTGCCGGTGGCGATGATGTCGCCGGGTTCCAGCGTGATGACACGGGAAATGTCGGCGATCAGCTCGTCCACCTTGAACAGCATCTTTGCGGTGTTCGAGCGCTGCTTTTCCACGCCGTTCACCGTCAGCCACAGGTCAAGCGACTGCGGGTTTTCGATTTCGTCCGCGGTCACGATGCAGGGGCCGAAGGGGGCGAAACTGTCCATCCCCTTGGACACGATCCATTGCCCGGCGCGGCGGTTGTCGCGGGCCGAAACGTCGATCATCACCGAATAGCCGAAGACATGCGACAAGGCATCGGCCCGCGCCACCCGCGATGCGGTGGTGCCGATGATGGCGGCCAGTTCCACCTCCCAGTCCAGCTGGCGGGTGATGGTCTTGTCGTGGCGGATCGGCTCGCCCGGGCCGATGACGGCGGTCGGCGGCTTGGAAAAGATCACCGGCTGGCGCGGCAGGTCGGCCGAGGTATCGAGCGCCGCGGCACTTTCGGCGACGTGGTCCAGATAGTTCAGGCCGATGCCGAAGATGTTCTTGCGCGGCCGCGGAATGGGCGCCAGCAGGCGGACATTGGCCTGATGCGTGGCCGTGCCGGGGGGAAAGACGCCGTCGCATTCGCCCAGAATCGCCGCCAGCGCGTCGAGCCCCGGCTTGCCCAAGTCGATCAGCCCCAGCATGGAGTCGGGCAGCGGTTCGTCGAAGGCCGCACCGAGGCGGGCCACATCGACCACGTGATCGTGGCTGACGACACCAAGGCGGGCCGCCGCCTCGACCGAGGCGCGGTAGGTCACAAGTTTCATGGGTTCCTCACAAGATGGGCTGGTGGCCGCCGTTGTCGCCAAAGGCCTGTTCGCGGTAGAGCCCCAGCGCGCGCATCACCGGAATGTCCGACAGACAGAACAGGCAGGCGTCCTCGGTGGTGCTGGCATTGGCGTGTTCGTGCCAGGCCCAGGACGGCACGCAGAAGATGTCGCGCTCGGTCCAGTCAAAGCGTTTGCCGTTGATGATGCTGTATCCCGACCCTTTGGCGACGGTGTAAAGGTAGCTGCCGGTATGGCGGTGGGCCTTGGTCGCCTCGCCGGGGCGCAGCATCTGCATGCTGGCGCCCATGGTGCGCATGACGGGGCCGTTGGTGGCGGGGTTCACGTATTCCATCAGTACACCGTCGAAGGGCGAACCCTCGGTGCAGGCGGCATAGCGGCAAAGCGCCTCGTAGGTCGGCTCCCATTCGTATTTGAACATCGGGCTGTAGGGCTTGGACCACTGGGTCGAAGGCGTCAGCCCGGCGTTGCCCCAGGTCTTGGTCATGTCGTCGACCGTATAGGCAACCCCCTGGCTCAGGTCGGGGTGCACCTCGTAGAAGTTCGCCTCCATCGCATTGACGAAAGGAATGTCGAGGCAGTCCTGCCAGATCGAGGGCGACCCGTCGGCGGCGACGGCGTGTTCGTGCCAAGTGCCGTTCGGGGTCAGCACGAAGTCGTTGCGGCCCAGGGTCATCTTGTGGCCATCGACCACGGTATAGGCGCCCGCCCCTTCGAGGATGAAGCGCACCGCCGAGGCCGAATGCCGGTGGGCGCTGGCCGCTTCGCCCGGGTGCATGACCTGAAGGCCCGAGTAAAGCCAGCCCACCGCGGCCGCCACATCGTCGCGGCCCGGATTGCGCAGGTAGATCACCCGCCGCCCGGCCTTTTCCGGGGTCACCAGATCGACCGAGCGCAGCACATGCCCGCGCAGGTCGTTGTAGCGCCACAGCATCGGCACCGAGGTCGACTTCGGCTCCCAGGGTTCGATCTTGTTGGCCACCGTCCACAGCGCCCCGGCACCGAAACGGTCCAGGTCGTCGTAATAGGCCAGCAGTTCCGGCGTATCCTCGACATTCGCGCGGCCGGCGACATCTTCGCGGTGGTTCTCGTGCGGGCGGGCCATGGCTTCCTCCGTTCCGGGTTCGGGGCGGAGTGTGCGGTCAGCCGCCAGCAGATGCAACAGGATTTTCGAAAATCCTGCAGCGGAATCGCGCGGCGCCGCGCTGCCTTTCACCTTGCCCCAAATATCCCGGGGGGCAGGCGCAAGGCCAGCCAAGGCGCCACGATCAGGCAGGGGGGCAGCGCCCCCCTTTTCCGGGCGGCCCTTCGGCCCGCATCAGAAATCCAGATGCTCCACGCTCAGCGCGTTCTGCTGGATGAACTCGCGCCGCGGCTCCACCACATCGCCCATCAGCTTGGTAAAGATGTCGTCGGCCTCGGCCAGATCGTCGATCTTCACCTGCAGGAAGGTGCGCGCGTCGGGGTCGAGCGTGGTTTCCCACAGCTGTTCGGGGTTCATCTCGCCCAGGCCCTTGTAGCGTTGCAGCGTCAGGCCCTTTTCGCCTTCGGCCAGCACGGCGCGCAACAGGTCCAGCGGCCCCTGGATCGGGGTCTCGCGGTCCTTGCGGACCAGCCGGCTGCCGGCGCCATAGGCATCGCGGGTGCCGGCCGCCACCTGGGCCAGCCGCCGCGCCTCGCCGGATCGCAGCACGGCCCCGTCGAGGGTGCGAATCTCCTCCACCCCGCGCAGAACCCGCGCAAGGCGGATGCCGTGATCCTGGGTGATCCGCCCTTGCCAGCCGCGTTCGTATTCGACCGCCACGGCATCCAGCCGGGTTGCCACCCGGTCCGCGATCGCCTGCAGGTCGGTCTGCCCGGCGTCGAAGGCCCCGGCGATGGCGGCCTGTTCCAGGATCGTGCGCGGATAATGCGTCGGAAAGGCATCGAGGATGCGGCGGAACTGACGCGCCCCTTCGATCACCCGGTTCAGGTCGGCGCCGGCGATCTCCTCGCCGGTGCCCAGCCGCAGCACCGCGCCTTCGGTGCCCATGGCGATCAGATAGTCTTCCAGCGCGGCCTGATCCTTGAGGTAGACCTCGGACTTGCCGCGGCTGACCTTGTAGAGCGGCGGCTGCGCAATATACAGGTAGCCGCCTTCGATCAGCTGCGGCATCTGCCGGAAGAAGAACGTCAGCAACAGCGTTCGGATATGCGCGCCATCCACATCGGCGTCGGTCATGATGACGATCTTGTGGTAGCGCAGTTTCGAGATGTCGAATTCGTCGCGCCCGATCCCGGTGCCAAGCGCGGTGATCAGCGTGCCGATTTCCTGGCTGGCCAGCATCCGGTCGAACCGCGCGCGTTCCACGTTCAGGATCTTGCCGCGCAAGGGCAGCACCGCCTGGTTGGCGCGGCTGCGCCCTTGCTTGGCGCTGCCGCCGGCGCTGTCGCCCTCTACCAGGAAAAGCTCCGACTTTGCCGGGTCGCGTTCCTGGCAATCGGCCAGCTTGCCCGGCAGCGACGCCACGTCCAGCGCCGTCTTGCGCCGCGTCAGCTCGCGCGCCTTGCGCGCGGCCTCGCGCGCCAGCGCGGCCTCGATGATCTTGCCGACGATGATCTTGGCGGGGCCCGGGTTTTCCTCGAACCACTCGCCCAGCTTTTCGTTCACCAGGTTCTCGACCGCCGGGCGCACCTCGGAGCTGACCAGCTTGTCCTTGGTCTGGCTGGAGAATTTCGGGTCGGGCACCTTGACCGACAGCACGCAGGTCAGCCCTTCGCGCGCGTCGTCGCCGGTGAAATCCACCTTCTCGCGTTTGGCGATGCCCGAGGATTGCGCATAGGCGTTGATCGTGCGGGTCAGCGCGCTGCGGAACCCGGCCAGATGGGTGCCGCCATCGCGCTGCGGGATGTTGTTGGTAAAGGGCAGCACGTTTTCGTGGTAGGTATCGTTCCACCACATCGCCACTTCCACCCCGATGCCGTTCTTTTCGCCCAGCATGTAGATGGGTTCCGGCATGACCGGCGTCTTGGAGCGGTCGAGGTATTTCACGAATTCCTTGACGCCGCCCTCGTAGAACAGTTCGGTGCGCAAGGGTTCGGCCGGGCGCTCGTCCTCGAGGATGATGCGCACGCCCGAGTTCAGGAACGCAAGTTCCCGCAGCCGGGTTTCCAGCGTCTTGAAGCTGTAATCGAGGTTCGAGAACGTCCCGTCCGCCCGGTTGACCTTGCTGGAGGCCAGGAACCGCACTTCGGTGCCGCGCATGCCCGGCGCCGGGCCGACCGGATGCACATGCACCACGCATTCGCCGTTTTCGAAACGGGCGCGGTATTCGGTGTCGTTGCGCCAGACCGTCAGTTCCAGCCAGTCGGACAGCGCGTTCACGACCGAAACCCCGACCCCGTGCAACCCGCCCGAAACCTTGTAGGCGTTGCCGCCTTCGTCCGTGTTGTTGAACTTTCCGCCGGCGTGCAGCTGGGTCATGATGACCTCGGCGGCGCTGACGCCTTCTTCCTCGTGGATGTCCACCGGAATGCCGCGGCCGTTGTCGCGCACCGAAACCGAGGAATCGGCGTGAATCTTCACCTGCACCGCGGTGGCGTGGCCGGCCAGCGCCTCGTCGATGCCGTTGTCCACCACCTCGTAGACCATGTGGTGCAGGCCCGAGCCGTCATCGGTATCGCCGATGTACATGCCGGGGCGTTTGCGCACCGCCTCCAACCCTTTGAGAACCTTGATGGAATCGGCGCCGTACGAATCGGCTTTCCGCGCTGCTTCGGCCATGCCTGCCTTGTCCTTCACGTTGCCCGCGACTTATAGCGGCAAGCCCCGGGAATGTCACGCCTTGGCCACCATATTTGGGGTCAGGTGAACGGGATCACCAGCCCCACCAGCACCAGCAGCACGCCCGAGCCGATGTTCAGCCGCCGCACCGCCGCAGGGCTTTGCAGCAGCCGCCGCGCCCGGTCCAGAAACAGCGCAAGCCCCAGGTTCCCCAGCATCGGCACCAGCGCGGAAATGGCGAGGATCGCGGCGATGTCGGGGGCGGTGACGCGGCTCAGGTCGAAGAACCCCGGCAGAAACCCCATGTAGAACAGGATGGCCTTGGGGTTGCCGATCACTGCCGCGACCCCCACCGAAAACCCGGCCCAGATGCCGGGTCGCGTCAGGCGGCTGTCGGTGCCGGGGGCGGCCGCGGGCTTGCGGATCAACAGCACACCCATGGCCACGAACACCGCTGCCGCCACCCAGCGCAGCACCGCCAGCGCATCGCCATAAAGCGACAGCACCCAGGCCAGGCCCAGGATGGCGCAAAGCGGCCAGACCAGATCGCCCAGGGCGACGCCCACCGCCAGCGGCCAGGCCCCCGCCATGCCGCCCGACAGCGCCCGCGCCGTCAGCGCCACCCAGACCGGGCCGGGCACGGCCCACAGGCCGATCATGCCCAGCGTGTAAAGCAGCAACTGGTGCAGGGTCACAGTCATGGCAGGGTCAGGCTCCCATCTTCGCCCCGCGGCCAGAACGCGTTCTTCGCAACCTCCCGGACATGGCCATCGGGATCGGCCCGATCGCCCGAATAGCCGCCCCGGAACACCCGTTCCGGGGCCTTCGGCGCCGTGCCCCCGGCCGCCAGCGCGGCGGCAAAGGCCGCATCCACCTCGGCCGCGGTGGCAAGGTTCTGCGCCAGCGTCACCGCGCCCGCGCCCGGATCGGCCCCCGCGCGCCCCTGATCGGCAGCCAGTTCCGCGCGCCCGAACAGCGCCAGCACCGCGCCTTGCAACTGATGGAACGCCACCCCCGACTGGCTCAGCCCATGTTCCACCGAAGCCGGCCGGGCGAAGAATGTCCGCGCCGCCGCCCGATCGGCCAGACCCACGGTGATCAGGCTCACGCGCTGCGGGGTCATGCCGGCCTCACCACCGATGCGCCGCCCTCGTCGGCGACCGTCATCCTTTGCGCCCGCGTGCCCAGACTGTCAAACAGCGCTTCCTCGGTTCCGGTCAGAAAGGCCTGCACCCCCATGCCGCACAAGGTGTCAAACAGCGCCGCGCGCCGCCCCGGGTCCAGATGCGCCGCCACCTCGTCCAGCAGCACCAGGGGCGGGGCGCCGGTTTCGGCGGCCAGCGCGCGGGCATTGGCCAGCACCAGAGCGATCAGCAGCGCCTTCTGCTCGCCGGTGGAACACAGCGCCGCATCCATGCCCTTGGCCGCCCAGACCGCGCGCAGGTCGGCGCGGTGCGGCCCGGCCAGCGTGCGCCCCGCGGCCATGTCGCGCCGCCGCCCGTCCACCAGCGCCGCGGCCAGATCCGCAGCGCCTTCGCCCGGATCCAGCGACAAGGCAGCCACAGGAAAGGCCCCCTCCACCTGCGCGGCCATCAGCCGCTCCACCGTTGCGGCCCGCGCGGCGGTCAGTGCCGCCCCCGCCTCGGCCATCCGCGCCTCCAGCGCACCATACCAGCCCGCATCCGCGACCCCGTCGCGCAACAGCCGGTTGCGCTCGCGCATCGCGCGTTCATAGGCCAGCGCGGTTTCCGCATGGCCGGGGAAAAAGCTCAGCGCCAGCCGGTCCAGAAACCGCCGCCGCCCTTCGGGCGCCTCGATCCACAGCCGATCCATCGCCGGCACCAGCCAGACCACGCGCGCAATCCCTGCCAGCGCCGCCTGCGAGGCCGTCTTGCCGTCGATGCGCACCAGCCGCCCCGGCCCCTCGGCCCAGGTTTCCAGCTCGTGCCCGTCCAGCACCGCCGCCACCTTCCAGCCTGCGCCATCGGGCCGGCGCCCGATCTCCTCGGCCGCCGCACCGCGCAGACCGCGCCCGGGCGACAGCAACGACACCGCTTCCAGGATATTGGTCTTGCCCGCCCCGTTCGGCCCCCAGATCGCCACCGGCCGGCCGTCAAAGGCCAGACGCACCGCGCGGTGCGACCGGAACAGGGCAAGGCGCAATTCGGTCAACATGCCGTCTCCGGCTTTCACCTTGCCAAAATATCCTCGGGGGTGCGGGGGCAGACAGCCCCCGCGGCAACGCGGGTCACACCCGCATCGGCATCACGACATAGACCGCCGAATTGTCGTTGCCTTCGCGCATCAGCGTCGGGTCGCCCGAGGAGTTGAACAGGAACACCGCATTCTCGCGGTCCACCTGGCTGGCGATTTCCAGCAGGTATTTCGCGTTGAACCCGATTTCCAGCCGCTCGTCGCCATAGGCCACGACCAGTTCCTCCTCGGCCGCCCCCGAATCGGGCGCGTTGACCGACAGCACCAGCCGATCCTCGTCCAGGCTCAGCTTCACCGCCCGGCTTCGTTCGGACGAAACCGTTGCCACCCGGTCCACCGCCTTGGCAAAGTCGCCGGCGTCCACTTCCAGGCGCCGGCTGTTGGCGGTGGGGATGACGCGGGTGTAATCCGGGAAGGTGCCGTCGATCACCTTCGAGGTCAGCGTCACGCCGGGGGTTGCGAACCGCACCTTGGTTTCGCTGACCGACACGGCGATCTGCGCTTCGTCGTCGTCCAGCAGCTTGCGCAGCTCGCCCACGGTCTTGCGCGGCACGATCACGCCGGGCATTCCCTGCGCCCCTTCGGGCAGGGGCGCATCGATGCGCGCCAGGCGGTGCCCGTCGGTCGCCACGCAGCGCAACACCGGCCCGCCTTCGCCTTGCGCGGTGTGCATGTAGACGCCGTTCAGGTAATAACGGGTTTCCTCGGTGGAAATGGCGAACTTCGCCTTGTCGAACAGCCGGCGCAGCACCGGGGCCGGCGCCGAGAAGTTCGAGACGTATTCCGAGCTGGCCATCACCGGAAAATCCTCGCGCGGCAGCGTGGCGAGGTTGAAGGTCGATCGCCCGGCGTTGATGACGAGCCGGCCTTGCGTCGCCTCGTCGGTCAGGGTGACCAGCGCGCCATCGGGCAGCTTGCGCACGATCTCGTGCAGCATCACCGCCGAAACCGTGGTCGCCCCGGCGCGGTCCACATGGGCTACGGCCTTGTCCACCACCTCGATGTCCAGATCGGTGGCGCGGAACGACACGCCCGAGCCTTCGGCCTCGATCAGCACGTTGGCCAGAATCGGGATGGTGTTCCGGCGTTCGACCACCGACTGCGCCTGTGCCACGGCTTTCAGAAGCGTCGCGCGCTCGATGCTGAATTTCATACCGGAACTCCCTGTTCTTGCCCCGCGCGGAAACCGGCCCGTCAGGGAACCCGAAACTACCCGGATTCCTCGCGCAGGCAAGAGGGCGCGCGCGCGAAACCCGCACGGCGGTTGACTTTGCCGCCCTTTGCCGCGTCACTGGCACCGTTCCGGGGAAACCGCCGTGCCGACCGTTCTGATCCTTGTTGCCGCGGCAGCGGTATTCCTGGCGCCGCTGGCCGCCTCGCGGCTGACCTATCCCGAGGCGAGCCTGGCCGGCCTGCCCTTGCTGGGGCTGGCGCTGGTGATCGTGTCGGCGGTCGCGTCCCAGCGGCTGGCGCTGAACCGGGCGCGGCTTTCGGCGGCGCTGTTGCCCGAATCCTGGCTCAACGGTGTGCTGCAAGGGCGGTTCGCCGCCCTTCTGGCGGCGCTGGCACTGGCGGCCGTGGCCGTGCCGGTCATGGCCTGGACCGCGCTGTCGGCGACCCGGCCCGAGGCGCTGGTGCTGGCGGCGCTGTGCCTTGCCGGCGGGGTGGTCTGCCTTGGCGCCGGCGGCACCGCGGCGCGGCATTTCCGGCCCGCCTACGTGCGGGGCTGGACGGTGGCCCTGGCCACCTGGCTGCCGGCGGCCGTGTTCGTGCCGATCCTGGCCTGGGTCAACTGGGCAGTGGTGCAGCACCCGGTCGCCTATGCCGACATGGGGCTGCTGGAGGCGCTGCAATTCGGGCTGGACAGCGCGCCGGCCGCATCCGGCGCCGATGCCGCCCTGATGCGCGGGTTTCAGCTGGCCGAATCGCTCAAGCTCTGGCTGGTGCACCGTTTTGCCGGTTCCGCGGTGCCGGGGCTGGTCTACAGCCTGGATGCGGCCCTGGTCGGGCTGGTTTTCGTGCGCAGCTTCGTCGCGGTTCTCGATCTGGTGCGCCACATTGCAGGGAGAATCCGATGACCCGAACCGCAGCGCCGTCGCAGGGTTTTTCCCGCGGCTTCTGGGGCGTGATCCTGCTGATGGCCGCAACGGTGTTGCTGGCGCTGGCGGTGGCCGCCTTGCGTGGGCCCGCCCGGCACGCGGTCGAAGTCGAACCCGACGCGCTGCAGGAGATCCTGTCCGACGCTGCCGCCGAAACGGTGGACAAGGTGCGTGCCGAACATCTGGGGCCTGCCCTGGACCGGGTCTTTGCCCCGGTTCACGCGGCGGTTCCGGCCTATGCCGATTTCCATTATTCGGTGCCGGGCGAATATACCGAGCTGGCGAATGCCGCACTCGGGCAAGCATCGGCGGCGATTCTGGAAAAGATGTTCGCTGGCTTCGAAACCCGGCTGCAGGCCGAACTGACCGGACTGGACCAGAGGCTGGGCGAAACGTATGCGACCGTGCTGCAAGCCCGGCTGGACGAGCTGCGCGCCACGCTGAACGACCCCGACCTCGGTTTCGGGCCCTTGACCCAGGCCGCCATTGCCGATGCGCAAGACCGCTTCAAGGTGACGCTGCCGGTCAATCTGGTGGCCACCACGGCGGTGGCAGCCGGCGTGGCCAAGACGGCCTCGGCAGTGGTGGCCAAGAAGCTTGCCGCCAAGGTTGCCGCGAAATCGGCGGCCAAGGCGGCCGGCAAGATGGGCACTGTTCTGGCCGGCGCCGGCACCGGGGCGCTGGCCTGTTCCTGGGCGGGGCCTGCGGCGGTGCTGTGCGGTGCCGCAGGGGGCGTAGTGACCTGGATCGCCGTCGACAGCGCGGTGGTGCGGATCGACGCCTATTTCAACCGTGCCGATTTCGAACGCGACCTGGCCGAGATGGTCGATGCCTTGCGCGCCGACATCGAGGCAAAGGCGCTGGCGGCCCTGCAGCAAAAGGCGGCGGCCTTCGACGGCGCCACGGCGACCTTGCGCGAACAGGCCGGCGCGCGCCCCTGAGGGCCTATAGCAGCCCCGGCACCACCCGGTCCGGCGGGCGGTGGCCATCGGCAAAGGTCTTGATGTTCAGAATCACCTTTTCGCCCATTTCCACCCGGCCTTCGATGGTGGCCGAACCCATGTGCGGCAGCAGCACCACGTTGGGCAGTTCGCGCAAGGCCGGGTTCACCTCGTGCCCGTGTTCGTAAACGTCCAGCCCTGCGCCGCCGATCTCTCCGGCTTTCAGGCCGCGGACCAGGGCGTTTTCGTCGATCACCTCGCCGCGGCTGGTGTTCACGATGACCGCCGTCGGTTTCAGCAGCTTCAGCCGCCGGGCGTTCAGCAGGTGGAACGTGCTGGGCGTGTGCGGGCAGTTGACCGAAATCACATCCATCCGCGCCAGCATCTGATCGAGGCTTTCCCAGTAGGTCGCCTCCACCTCGGCCTCGGTTTCGGGGCGCAGCCGGCGGCGGTTGTGGTAATGGATCTGCATGCCGAACGCCCGCGCCCGCCGCGCCACCGCCAGGCCCACGCGCCCCATGCCCAGAATGCCCAGCCGTCGCCCGCCCACGCGGTGGCCCAGGTTCGCCATCGGCGCCCAGCCTTTCCATTGCCCACCGGCCATTTCGGCCATGCCTTGCGGAATGCGCCGAAGCACGCTCAGAATCAACGCCATGGTCATGTCGGCGGTGTCTTCCGACAACACGCCCGGCGTGTTCGACACGATGATCCCGCGACTGCGCGCGGTGGCCACGTCGATATGGTCGACCCCGGCGCCGTAGCTGGCGATCAGCTTCAGCCGTTCGCCGGCCTGGGCCAGCATGCCGGCGTCGATCTGGTCGGTCACGCAAGGCACCAGCACATCGGCGGTCTTCATTGCGGCCAGCAGTTCGTCGCGGGTCATGGGCACGTCGGGGTCGCGCAAGGACACGTCGAACAGTTCGGTCATGCGGGTCTCGACCGCCTCGGGCAACCGTCGCGTCACGACAACACTCAGCCTTTTCGCGGGCATGGTCTTCCTCCCTGCACTTCCAAACCGTGGCCTTCGGTGGCAAGGTGGCGCAAGCGCGCGGCCGGCACAAGCACCCCGCAGCGCGCCCGAGCAACAGCGCGGCAAAAAGACCGCGAAACCCCGAGGATGGCCGCGCCCCCGTGGCGCCCCAACACAGGCAGACCCGATGCGACAGGCGATGTTCGCGCTGATGACGATGGCATGGGCAGGGTTCGCCGGCGGCGTCGCGCCGGCGCAGACGGTCGAGGAACCGCCCGCGGTTCCGGCTGCCGCCCGCCCTGCGGGCAAGGACTGCCCGCCCGGGCTGGGCTGCGTCACGCGCCGCCCGCTGCCGCGCTACGTGTCGCTGAAAGGGGCCGAGGCGCGCGCCCGCCGCGGCCCCGGCGCCGACCACCGCGTCGACTGGATCTACCAGCGCCCCGGGCTGCCTTTGAAGGTGACGGCGGAATACGAAAACTGGCGCCGGGTCGAGGATGCCGAAGGCGTCGGCGGCTGGATGCACTATGCCCTGCTGTCGCCCACCCGCACCGCGATGGTGGTGCAGGATCTGGCCGAGCTGCGATCCGCGCCCGATCCGGGCGCCGCCGTGCTGGCCCGGGCCGAAACCGGCGTGATCGCGCGCATTCACGAATGCCGCCCCGACTGGTGCCGCATCAGCCGCGACGGTTTGCGCGGATGGGTGCCGAAAACCGCGCTCTGGGGCGTCGATCCGCAGGAAACCTTCGATTGAAACTTGCCCGACTCGCGGCATCATGGCATGGGGCGCGTCCCTTCCTGTCCCATGCCGGAGCCGTGTCATGGCCCATGTCGATCTGCACGCCCTGAACCGCTCGGCTGCCGTCGCTTCGGTGACCGTGGCGGTGGTGTTGGTGGCGGTCAAGCTGTGGGCGCTGTGGGCCACCGGGGCCTTGTCCGTGGCGGCCTCGCTGGCGGATTCGGCGATGGATGTGATGATGTCGCTGGCCGCGATGGCGGCAATCGGTTATGCCGCACGGCCCGCCGACGACGACCACCATTTCGGCCACACCTCGGTGGAGGATCTGACGGCGCTGGCGCAGTCGCTGTTCCTGGCGGTGGTGGCCGCGGGGCTGATCTGGCAGGCCGTCGCCCGACTGGTGGCGCCCGAGCCGCCGCGGATGGGGTCCGAGGGGCCGGGTCTGGTGGCGATGGGGCTGTCCATCGTGCTTACCCTGGCGCTGGTGGCCTGGCAAGGGCGCGTGGCCAGGCTGACCGGCAACCGCGTGATCGCGGCCGACCGTCTGCATTACATGGCCGACCTGCTGCCGGCACTGGGGGCCATTGCGGCGCTGGCGGCCTCGCACCTGTGGGGGGTCTGGCAGCTGGATGCGGTGGTGGCGATGGTGGCGGCGGTCGTGCTGGCGCGCGGGGCGCTGACCATCGGGCGCGGTGCCTGGGATGCGCTGATGGACCGGCGCGCCGACCCGGCCATCGTCGAGGGCATCGGGCGCATCGCCGGCAGCTGGCCCGGCGTGCGCGGCTGGCACGACCTGAAGACCCGCACCGCCGGCAGCCGGATCTTCGTGCACCTGCACATCGAACTCGATGGCGACCAGACCCTGCGCGAGGCGCATGCCATCGGTGCCGGCCTGCGCCGCGCGATCATCGAGGCCTATCCGCAGGCCGATGTCATCATCCACAAGGATGTGGTGCGCGAAACCTGATCGGGTTCAGCCCAGACGCCAAGGCGCGGGCAGCGCATCGCGGCCGTCCAGCACGAGGTCGGCCATCAGCTGCGCGGCCAGCGGCGCCATTGCAAAGCCGGTCTTGAACCCGCCGTTGGCGACGTAATGCCCGGGCCGGCCGGGCCATGCCCCCAGCACCAGCGTGCGGCTGGCGCTGCGCGGGCGTTCGCCGGCCCAGCGGGCCACGACCGGCGCCGCGGCCAGCACGGGCCACAGTGCCACCGCGCGGGCATGCAGCGCGTCAAGCTGTGCATCGGTGCTGTCGGGCCGGTCGTAGTCGCGCTCCGAGGTGGAGCCGACCGCCACGGTGCCATCGGCATGCGGCACGACATGCAGGCCGGGGGCATAAAGCTGCGGCGCTTCGGGGGCGGCGTGCCGCAGGGCCAGCGCCTGGCCCTTTTCGCCGCGCCCGACATCGCGGCCGAGCGCGGCGCCAAGGTCGCGCAGCCCAGCCGCGCCGGTGGCCCAGACCACCGGCCCCTTCGCGGGCCCGTCCTGCGCCACGACGCCGCCGCGAGCCCGGATCGCCGCCACCAGCGCGGCCAGCGCCCGGCGCGGGTGCAGCCGGGCGCTCAGCGTGTCTTCGGCGACCAGTCCCGAGGGGCTGACGGGGTCGCCCGCCTGTGCGGGCCGCACCTGCCAATGGCCGGCGCCTTGCCACAGCGCTGCGGCGCCTTCGGCCCGGGCGCGGGCCTGCGCCACGGCGCGGGCATCGGGCAGGGGCTGCACCCGGCCGGTGCGGCCGAAGCCGGCAGAAAGCCCGCCGGCCGCCTCGACCCCGGCCCACCAGTCGGGGGCCAGCATCAGCGCTTGCAGTTGCAGCGCCTTGGCGGGGGTCCAGGCCTCGGGCGCGTGGGGGGCCAGCGCCCCCACCAGCCCGCCCGAGGCACCCGCGCCGGGCCCTGCCGGGTCGATCACCTGCACCCGGGCGCCGCGGCGCGCTGCCTCCCACCCGAGCGAGAGGCCGAAGATGCCGGCGCCCATCACGGTGATGTCCTGCATGGCTTGCCTTTCGCCTGGCGCAACCCGAAAAGAGGGGGGCGCCGCCCCCCGCCGCCCAAGGCGGCGCCCCCCGGGATATTTGCGGCAAGGTGAAGGGGCAAGAGGCCGCATGCCGCAGGATGCGCTGGACTGGACAGGCGAGGGCGTGCCCGTGGCGCGCCGGTTCGACGACCCGTATTTTTCGCTGGGCAACGGGCTGGCGGAAACGCGGCACGTGTTTCTGGCGGGCAACGGGTTGCCTGGGCGGTTCCGGCTGGGGTTCCACATAGCCGAACTGGGCTTCGGCACCGGATTGAACATGCTGGCCGCGCTGATCGCGTGGCGCGCGGCCGGGGTCGCGGGGCCGCTGCGGTTTACCAGTTTCGAGGCCTGGCCGCTGCCTGCCCCCGACATCGCCCGGGCTCTGGCGCTGTTCCCCGAGGCAGAGGCGGTGGCAGGGCCGTTCCTGGAGCAATGGGCCGCGGGGGCAAGGCACATCCGGGCCGAAGGGCTGGAGGCCGAGGTGATCGTGGGCGACGTGCGCCAGACCTTGCCGGCCTGGCCCGGGCGCGCCGACGCCTGGTTCCTGGACGGGTTTTCCCCCGCGAAGAACCCCGAGATCTGGGGCGCGGCGCTGATGGCCGAGGTGGCGGCCCATACGGCGCCCGGCGGCACCTTCGCCACCTATACCGCCGCCGGACATGTGCGCAGGGCCTTGCAGGCGGCGGGGTTTCAGGTCACCCGTTCGGCGGGATTCGGGGCCAAGCGGCACATGAGCGCAGGCAGGCTGGGGTGACATGACCGCTGCGGACAATCGTGCAGGCATCTGGCTGATGATCGGGGCCGTGGCCAGCTTTACCGTGCAGGACGGGCTTTCGCGGCACCTGGCCGGGGAATACACCGTCTGGCAGACCATCATGATCCGCTACTGGTTCTTTGCTGCCTTCGTGCTGGTGCTGGGCTGGCGCCAGCCGCAAGGGTTGCGCAAGGCGGTGGCCACGGTGCGACCCGGGCTGCACCTGGCGCGCGCCAGCCTGCACATTGCGGAAATCTGCGTCATCGTGGCCAGCTTCACGCTGATCGGCCTCATCAACACCCATGCGTTGTTCGCGGTCTGCCCGCTGATGATCGCCGCCTTGTCGGGCCCGGTGCTGGGCGAAAAGGTGGGGCTCGCGCGCTGGCTGGCCATCGGGGCGGGGTTCTGCGGCATCCTGGTGATCCTGCGGCCGGGGTCGGACCTGTTCACCCCGCTGGCGGTGCTGCCGCTGGCCTCGGCGGCGCTGTTTGCGCTGTATTCCGTGCTGACCCGGCTGGCCACGCGGGCCGAGCCGACCTTCGTGGCCTTCTTCTGGTCGGGCATCCTCGGCTGCGTGCTGATGACGGCAATCGGGATCTGGTTCTGGGAACCGATGCCGCTGGACGACTGGGGCCTGACGCTGGCCAACGGGGCCTTTGCCATCCTGTCGAACTGGCTCATCATCCGCTGCTACACCCGGGCCGAGGCGAATGTGGTGCAGCCCTTTGCCTATCTGCAACTGGTGTTCGTGATGGGCATGGGGGTGGCGGTGTTCGGCGAGCCGCTGGAGGCGCCGGTGGTGATCGGGGCGGCGATCGTGGTTGCGGCGGGGCTGGTCACGCTGTTGCGCCTGCCGGCACGCAAGGAGGCATAGGACATGGCGGTTCAGAACACCCGGCTGGGCATCTGGCTTATGGTTGCGACCACCGCGGTCTTTGCCGCGCAGGACGGCATTTCGCGCCACCTGGCCAGCGAATACAACGTGCTGATGGTGGTGATGATCCGCTACTGGTTCTTTGCCGCCTTCGTCATCGCGCTTGCGGCGCGCGCGCCGGGGGGCTTGCGGGCGGCGGTTTCCAGCCGGTATCCGTGGTTGCAGGTCGGGCGCGGGGTGTTGCTGGCGCTGGAAATCTGCGTCGCGGTGCTGTCCTTCGCCACGCTGGGGCTGGTGGAAAGCCACGCGATCTTTGCCGTCTATCCGCTGCTGATCGCCGCCTTGTCGGGCCCGGTGCTGGGCGAGCGGGTGGGCTGGCGGCGCTGGACGGCCATTGCCATCGGCTTTGCCGGCGTGCTGGTCATCCTGCAACCGGGGCAGGGGGTGTTTTCGCCCTTTGCGCTGGTGCCGGTGGGCGCGGCCTTCATGTTCGCGCTCTATGGTCTGCTCACGCGCTATGTCGGGCGACACGACAGCTCGTCCGTCAGCCTGTTCTGGACCGGCACCGCCGGCGCGGTGGTGATGACCCTGATCGGCATCTGGTATTGGGAGCCGATGCGCGCCCCCGACTGGGGCTGGATGACGGTGCTGTGCTGCACCGGAATCCTGGGCCACTGGCTGATGATCCGCGCCTACGAGGTGGCCGAGGCCAGCGCCGTGCAGCCCTTTGCCTATCTGCAACTGGCCTTCGCCTCGGTGCTGGGGGTCGTGCTGTTTGCCGAGGTGCTGCGCCCCAACGTGATGCTGGGCACGGCCATCGTCGTCGGCGCCGGGGTCTTTACCCTGATCCGGGCGCGCAAGGTGGAACAGGCGCGCAAGCAGCCGTGACAGGGCGCCGCGCTGTCGCCCCTTGAACGGGAACAAAAAGCGACCGACCTTGGGCGCCGAAGGGAATCGTCCATGCCGCACAACAACACCAACGCGCCTGCCCCCCGCCCCGATGTGCTGACCCGCCCCAAGCTGGAAGGCGGGCGGCGTTTCGTCATGCACAGCCCCTTTCAGCCGGCGGGCGACCAACCCACCGCCATTGCCGAGCTTTCCGCCGGGATCCTGGCCGGCGAACAGAACCAGGTGCTGCTGGGCGCCACCGGCACCGGCAAGACCTTCACCATGGCCAAGGTGATCGAGGCCACCCAGCGCCCCGCGATCATCCTGGCGCCCAACAAGACGCTGGCGGCGCAGCTATATGGCGAATTCAAGGGGTTCTTTCCCGAAAACGCGGTCGAATACTTCGTCAGCTACTACGATTACTACCAGCCCGAGGCCTACGTCCCGCGCACCGATACCTTCATCGAGAAGGAAAGCCAGATCAACGAACAGATCGACCGGATGCGCCACTCGGCCACCCGGGCGCTTCTGGAACGCGACGATGTCATCATCGTGGCCTCGGTGTCGTGCATCTACGGCATCGGGTCGGTGGAAACCTATTCGGCCATGACGCAGGACATGGCGGTGGGCCAGCTTTACGACCAGCGCAAGTTCATCAACGAACTGGTGGCCCAGGCCTATCGTCGCAACGATGCCGGGTTCCAGCGCGGGGCGTTCCGCGTGCGCGGCGATGTGGTCGAGCTGTGGCCCGCCCACCTCGAAGACCGCGCCTGGCGGTTTTCGTTCTTTGGCGAGGAGCTGGAGGCGATCACCGAATTCGATCCGCTGACCGGGGCCAGGACCGACACCTTCGACAAGATCCGCATCTATGCCAACAGCCACTACGTCACCCCGCGCCCGACGCTGCAACAGGCGATCAAGGGCATCCGGGCCGAGCTGCACCAGCGGCTGAAGCAACTGACCGAGGAAGGCAAGCTGCTGGAGGCGCAGCGGCTGGAACAGCGCACCAACTTCGATCTGGAAATGCTGGAGGCCACCGGCGTCTGCAACGGAATCGAGAACTATTCGCGCTATCTCACGGGGCGGGCGCCGGGCGAGCCGCCGCCCACGCTGTTCGAGTTCATCCCCGACCATGCCATTGTCTTTGCCGACGAATCCCACGTGTCGGTGCCGCAGATCGGCGGCATGTACAAAGGCGACTTCCGGCGCAAGTTCACGCTGGCCGAACACGGGTTCCGCCTGCCCAGCTGCATGGACAACCGCCCCCTGAAGTTCGAGGAATGGGACGCGATGCGCCCGCAATCGGTGTTCGTGTCGGCCACCCCGGCGAAATGGGAAATGGAACAGGCCGGCGGCGTGTTCGCCGAACAGGTCATCCGCCCCACCGGCCTGCTGGACCCCGAGGTGGAAATCCGCCCCGTCAAGACCCAGGTGGACGACCTGCTGGACGAGGTAAGGCGCGTCGCCGCCCGCGGCCTGCGCGTGCTGGTCACCACGCTGACCAAGCGCATGGCCGAGGATCTGACCGAATACCTGCACGAACAGGGCGTGCGCGTGCGCTACATGCACTCCGACATCGACACCATCGAACGCATCGAGATCCTGCGCGACCTGCGGCTCGGGGCCTTCGACGTGCTCATCGGCATCAACCTGCTGCGCGAGGGGCTGGATATCCCCGAATGCGGGCTGGTGGCGATTCTGGATGCGGACAAGGAAGGGTTCCTGCGCAGCGAAACCTCGCTGATCCAGACCATCGGGCGGGCGGCGCGCAACGCCGAAGGCCGCGTCATCATGTATGCCGACAGCATCACCGGCAGCATGGAACGCGCGCTGGCCGAAACCAACCGGCGCCGCGAAAAGCAGATGGCCTACAACCGCGAGCACGGCATCACCCCCGCCACGGTCAGGAAGAACGTCGAGGATGTGCTGGCCGGCCTGTGGCAAGGCGACACCGACATGTCGCGCGTCACCGCCAAGGTGGAAAAGCCGATGGTCGGCGCCAATCTGGCCGCGCATCTGGAAGGCTTGCGGGTGCAGATGCGCAAGGCCGCCGAGAACCTGGAGTTCGAGGAGGCCGCCCGCCTGCGCGACGAAATCAAGCGGCTGGAGGCCGTGGAACTGGCCATCGCCGACGATCCGCTGGCCCGCCAGTCGGTCGTGGAGGAGGCGGTGGAAGAAGCGCAGCGCATGAAGGGCCGCTCCACCGCCGGCCGCCCGGGCCAGCGCGGCGGGGTGAAACGCCGCGGCCGCTAGGGCGCGCGCGCCTCGTCCTGCCCGGTGTTCGGCTGCACCGCCGCGGCCCCTTCGGCGCGGTCGCTGCGCAGCCCGCCCGGCCCCGGCCGCAACCGCAGGCGCAGCTCGGGCGCCATGCGGGCGCGCAGCCGGTGCGCCAGCCAGCCGCCGCCCGGCTCGGGCGACAGGTGCCAGCGGCTTTCCACCCCCGCAGCCCCGCCTGTGCCCGGCGTCAGCAGCAGCCCCAGCGCCCGCCCGCCGCCGGCCTCGGCCGCCAGATGCAGGCGGCGCACCGGCGTCAGCCCCGGCGGTTCGGCCAGTTCGGCCACCGCCAGCGCCACTGCCCCCGACCGCAGGCTTTCTTCCACCACCCACAGCAGGTCGGCAGGGCTGCGCCCACGCGCCAGCACGATGCGCCCCGGGTCGCAGAACGCGGCCAGACCGGGGGGATACAGCCGGTCGCGGTCCCACGCGGGCTGGGCCCAGACCACCGGCCCGCCCGTCGCCCCCGCCAGCATGGCCGCCAGCACCCGGCGCGCGCGGCCGCAGGCTTCGTGCACCCGACCGGGGCGAAAGCCGATACCCTCGGCCAGCACGATATCGGGCCGGGCAGGCAGGCCCGGCAGCGGGGAAGGATGAGTCGTCATGCCCGCATGGTGCCATGTTCCTTTTTCGTTCTCAACTGCCTGCTTGCCCCCGGCGCCATCATGGCTAGTCTGCGCCCACGCAAAGGAGACCGCCATGCAGAAACTGCCGCTTGGCCGCACCGGCATCCAGGTCAGCGAATTGTGCCTGGGCAGCATGACCTGGGGCAGCCAGAACACCGAAGCCGAGGCCCATGCCCAGATCGACATGGCGATGGACCACGGCATCAACTTTCTCGACACGGCCGAGATGTATCCGACCAACCCGGTGCGCCCCGAAACCGTCGGCCGCACCGAGGAAATCATCGGCGCCTGGCTGGCGGCGCGCCGGCGGCGCGACGGGCTGGTGATCGCCACCAAGATCACCGGCGTCGGGCAACCTGCGGTCCGCGGGGGCGAGCCGATCACCGCCGCCAACCTGCGCGCCTGCGTCGAGGATTCGCTGCGCCGCCTGCGCACCGAGGTGATCGACCTCTACCAGCTGCACTGGCCCAACCGCGGCGGCTATCATTTCCGCCGCAACTGGACCTACGACCCCACCGGCCAGGACCGCGCCGCCACCATCGCCCACATGCAGGACGTGCTGGTCGAGGCCGGCAAGCTGGTCGGCGAAGGCAAGATCCGCGCCTTCGGCCTGTCGAACGAAACCGCCTGGGGCACGGCGCAATGGCTGCGGCTGTCGGACCTGAACGGCTGGCCCCGCGTGGCCTCGGTGCAGAACGAATATTCGCTGCTGTGCCGCCATTTCGATACCGACATGGCCGAGCTTTGCCACAACGAGGACGTGACGCTGCTGGCCTTTTCGCCGCTGGCTGCGGGGCTCTTGTCGGGCAAGTATGCCGGCGACGTCACCCCCGACCGCACCCGCCGCGCGGCCACGCCCGACCTGGGCGGGCGCATCACGCCGCAGGTGTTTCCGGCGGTTGCGGCCTATCTGGGGGTCGCGGCGGCGCATGGGCTGGACCCGTGCCAGATGGCGCTGGCCTTCGTGCGCTCGCGTCCGGTGCCGACCATCCCGATCATCGGCGCCACCAGCCTGGCGCAGCTGCGCACCAACCTCGGCGCCGCCGGCCTGGTGCTGAGCGCCGAGGTGCAGGCCGACCTGGCCGCGGTGCGCCGCGATCACCCGATGCCGTTCTGATGCGGGCGGCGTCGGTCCTGCTGCTGGCCGTTCTGGCGCTGGCTGCCTGCCGCGAGGAGGCGCCCAAGCCCGAGCCGCTGTTGCCCGACCTGCTGCAACAGGCGACGCAGGATTGCGCCCGCACGGGCGGGCGCATGGTCAAGGCCGGCATCGCCGGCGCCATGACCTGTATCCGCGAGACGCGCGATTCCGGCAAGCAATGCCGCAGGGCCGGCGACTGCGAAGGCGATTGCCTGGCGCGCAGCGGCACCTGCGCCCCGGTGGTGCCGCTGTTCGGGTGCCACGAGATCCTGATGGATCAGGGCCAGAAGGCCGTGCTGTGCCGCGATTGACCCGCGCCTTCGCCGGGTTTTGCACCCTCCTGCTGGTTGCCGCCTGCGCCGGGCCGGCACCGCGGGCCCTGATGCGCGATCCGGCCGTGCCGGTGCGGTCGCTGGCCGCGTTCGACCTCGGCCGCCTCGCGGGCGACTGGGCCGAGGTGGCGCATCTGGCCCCTCCCGGAACCGCCCCCTGCGCGCCCGGGCGGGTTTCCGTGCGCCCCGAAGGGGCGGCGCTGCGGCTGGACGGGGTGCTGTGCCTGGGCGGCGTGGCGCGCCCGCTGGCGGCGCAGGCGGTGCCGGCCGGGCCGGGGCGGCTGGCGGTTTCGGGCCTTGCCGAACCCTGGTGGCTGATCTGGGCCGACGATGGCGCCCGCACCGCCGTGCTGGCGGCACCCTCGGGCGCCTTTGCCGTGGTGCTGGACCGCGGCCGCATCGCCCCCGACCGGCTGGCGGCCGCGCGCCAGGTGCTGGCCTTCAACGGTTACGCCGTTTCGGCCTTGCGCCAGGCGGGGCAGTAGGGCCGGGGGCAGGGAGGGGGCGCCGGCAGCGGGGGCATCGAACCCCCGCCGCCGGCCGCTGCCGCGCGCCCGGTGCCCGAACCCTGCAATCCGAATGTTACAGGTTTTCCGCCTGCGGCATCCCCAGCACATGAAAGCCGCCGTCCACCCGCACCACTTCGCCGGTGGTGCAGGCGCCCCAGTCCGACGCCAGCCATACGGCCGTGCCGCCCACCGCCTCCAGCGTGGCGTTCGACCGCAAGGGCGCGTTCGCCTCGGTATGGCGATAGGTCGCGCGGGCGCCACCGATGGCCGCGCCGGCCAGCGTCTTCATCGGGCCCGGCGAAATCGCGTTCACCCGGATCTTCTGCGGGCCAAGATCGTTGGCCAGATACCGGGTTGCGCTTTCCAGCGCGGCCTTGGCCACGCCCATCACGTTGTAGTTCGGCGTCACCCGGTTGGAGCCCTGGAAGGTCAGCGTGATCAGCGACCCGCCATCGGGCATCAGACCGGCGGCCCGGCGCGCCACGTCGATGAAGCTGAAGCAGGAGATGTTCAGCGAATGCAGGAAGTTGCCGCGGGTGGTGTTGATGAACCGACCGGTCAGCTCGGTCTTGTCGGAATAGGCGATGGCGTGGACCAGAAAGTCCATCCGGCCCCATTCCGCCGTCAGCCGGGCAAAGCAGGCGTCAAGGCTTGCCTCGTCGGTCACGTCCACATCGACCAGGAACGACGACCCGACCGAGGCCGCCAGCGGCTCGACCCGCTTGCCGAAGGCCTCGCCCTGATAGGAAAACGCAAGCTCCGCCCCTTCGCCGGCCATCGCCCGCGCGATGCCCCAGGCGATCGAGCGTTCGTTCGCCACACCCATGACAAGCCCGCGCTTGCCTTTCAGAAGTTCGCCCATGCCTGCCTCCGCTCAGCCCAGATACCGGCTCATCACCAGCGTTGCGTTGGTGCCGCCGAAGCCGAAGCTGTTCGACAGGATGCTGTCGAATTCCACGCCTTCGCGCAGGGTGGTGGCGATTTCGTCGGGGTGCAGTTCGGGGTCGAGCTGCGTGACATTGGCCGAGGCGGCGATGAACCCGCCTTGCATCATCAGCAGGCTGTAGATCGCCTCGTGCACGCCGGTGGCGCCCAGCGAATGCCCCGTCAGCGACTTGGTCGAGGAGATCGGCGGCACCTTGCCTTCGCCGAACACGCGGCGGATGGCCTTGACCTCGGTCACGTCGCCGGCGGGCGTGCTGGTGCCGTGGGCGTTGATGTAGGTGATCTTGCGGTCGCGGGGCAGGGTGGCCAGCGCGGCCCGCATCGACCGTTCGCCGCCTTCGCCCGAGGGGGCCACCATGTCGTGCCCGTCCGAGGTGGCGCCATAGCCGGTGACCTCGGCATAGATCTTGGCCCCGCGGGCCAGGGCGTGGTTCAGCTCCTCCAGCACCACCACGCCGCCGCCGCCGGCAATGACGAAGCCGTCGCGCGTGGCATCGAAGGCGCGCGACGCGGTTTCCGGCGTGTCGTTATATTTGCTGCTCATGGCGCCCATCGCATCGAACAGGCACGACAGCGTCCAGTCCAGTTCCTCGCCGCCGCCGGCAAAGACGATGTCCTGCTTGCCGAACTGGATCAGCTCGGTGCCGTTGCCGATGCAATGCGCCGAGGTCGAGCAGGCCGAGGTGATCGAGTAGTTCACGCCCTTGATCCTGAACGGCGTGGCCAGGCAGGCCGAGGTGGTCGAGGACATGCCCTTGGTCACCCCGAACGGCCCGATCCGTTTCGGGCTGCCGGTTTCGCGCACGATGTTGTGCGCCTTGTAGAACGACTTGGTCGAAGGCCCGCCGGACCCGACGATGATGCCGGTGCGTTCGTTCGAAACCTCGGCCTCGGTCAGGCCGCTGTCCTCGATCGCCTGTTTCATGGCGATGAAGTTGTAGGCGGCGCCATCGCCCATGAAGCGCAGGTCGCGCTTGTCGATGTGGTCTTCCAGCACGATCTGCGGCTGGCCATGCACCCGGCTGCGAAAGCCGTGTTCGGCGTATTCCGGCGCGAACACGATGCCCGACCGCCCGGTTCGCAGGCTTTCGCTGACATCGGCGGCGGTATTGCCGATGGGCGAGACGATGCCGATCCCGGTGATGACGACGCGGCGCATGGGGGGCTCCCTTCTTCTGGTCTTGGCTTGTGTAAGGCGTCAGGCCCTACGGGGCAAGCCGGTAGGGCGCGGCCGGCCGGCTCAGCGCGCCGCCAGAAGGAATTGCAGCAACCTTTCGCTGGCGCGGCTGGGGGCCAGGTCGCCGGTCTGCACCTCGTAGCCCCAGCCGCTGGCGATGCGGTCGGCAAAGGGGGCGGCCAGCGTGCCGCGTTCGATGGGCAAGGCGGCCAGCGACTCTTGCGCGATGGCGCAGCCCATGCCGGCGGCGGCCATTTCCAGCGCCACGTTGGAACTGTCGGTCCGCGGCCCCTCGGCCAGCGGCAGGCCGGCCAGCCCGTGATGCCGGGCAAAGGCCTGCCAGTGTTCCTCGCGCCCCAGCACGTGAATCAGGCCCTTGCGCGCAACGTCGGCGGGGGTGCGCAAGGCATCGGGGCCGTGCAGGAACCCGGGCGCGCAAACCACGACCAGCCGGTCTTCGCCCAGCGGCAGGCCCAGGGGCGGCTGGCCGGCATGGCGCGGCACGATGCGCAGGTCGGCTATCTGGTCTCCGCTTTCGGCCCAGATCGTGGCGTGGACGGTGATCCCGATATCGGGGTGCCGCGCGCGAAACGCGGCCAGCCGCCGCGGCAGCCAGTTGGCAGCCAGGCTGGCCGGGCAGGCCAGCGTCACCTCCTGCCGGTGCGGCACGGCGAGGATCTGCCCGGTCGCCGCCTCGATCTGCGCCAGCGCCTGGCGCAAGGCGGGCAGCCAGGCCTCGGCCACCTCGGTCGGGGTCAGGCTGCGCGGGCCGCGCCGGAACAAGGGCCGCCCGACCCAGGTTTCCAGCGCGCGCACATGGGCCGATACCGCCGCTTGCGTCAGGCCCAGTTCCTGCGCCGCGCGGGTAAAGCTCTGGTGCCGGGCCGCCGCCTCGAACGAGCGGATGTAGTTCAGCGGCGGCAGGTGTTGCATCGGTGCTCTCCCGGTTCGGCCACGGCGGATGGCATCGCAAAAGCGGGGTCCAGACCCGCGTTTTCCTTGTGTGTCATCTTCGCGGCGCTCGTCTAGTCTGCCCTGCGACCCGACCCTTGCCCCCCGGCCGCCAGCGCCCCGAAAGACCGCCATGACCCAGACCGAACCCGCAAGACCCCGATCCCATGCCCAGGCTGTCGTCATCGGCGGCGGGCTGGTCGGATGCTCGATCCTCTATCACCTGACCAAACTGGGCTGGACCGATGTCGTGCTGCTGGAACGCAGCGAGCTGACCTCGGGCAGCACCTGGCACGCGGCGGCCAATATCCACGGCCTGCACGACAGCACCAACATCAGTCGGCTGCAGCACTACACGATGGGCCTTTACAAGGATCTGGAGGCCGAAACCGGCCAGGGCTGCGGCATCTTTCAGCCCGGTTCGCTGTATCTGGCCCAGACCGAGGCGCGCGAGCATCAGTTGCGCCTGCAAGCCGCCAAGGCGCGCTACTACGGGATGGAGTTCTACGAAATCTCGCGCGACGAGGCCGAACGCCTGCACCCGCTGGTGGATTTCACCGGCATCCGCTGCATCATGCACGAACCGCAAGGCGGCAACGTGGACCCTTCGGGCGTGACGATGGCCTATGCCGCCGGCGCCCGGGCGCGCGGGGCGCAGATCCTGCGCAACTGCCCCGTCACCGCCACGCGCCCGCAACCCGACGGAACCTGGATCGTGGAAACCCCGCTGGGCGAGGTGCGCACCGGCTGGGTGGTGAACGCCGCCGGCCTCTGGGCGCGCGAAGTGGCCGCGCTGGCCGGCATCACCCTGCCGCTGATGCCGACGGAACATCAGTATTTCGTCACCGAGACCATCCCCGAGGTTGCCGCGATGGGCCGCCGCCTGCCTTCGGTTGCCGACCGCGACGGCGAATATTACCTGCGGCAAGAGGGGCTGGGCCTGCTGGTCGGCGCCTATGAGCGCGACATGCGCTTCTGGGCCGAGGACGGCACACCGCAGGGCTTCGGGCACGAGCTGTTCGCCGACGATCTGGACCGGATCGAACCCAACATGCTGCGCGCCATTGCCCGGGTGCCGGTGGTGGGCACCGCCGGCATCAAGCGCGTCATCAACGGCCCGATGATCTGGTCGCCCGACAGCGCCGCCCTGTTCGGCCCGGTGCCGGAACTGCGCAACTATTTCTGCTGCAACGGCATCATCCCCGGCTTTTCGCAATCGGGGGGGCTCGGCCTGTTGTCCGCCGAATGGATCGTCACCGGGGAACCCAAGCTCGACATGTTCGGCTGGGATCTGGCGCGCTTCGGCGCCTGGGCTGGGCGCGATTTCACCCGCGAACGGGTGCGCGACCAATATGCCAACCGCTTCAAGATCCATTTCCCGAACGAGGAGCGCGCCGCCGGCCGCCCGGTGCGGGTGCGCCCCGTGTATGAGCGGCAAAAGGCGATGGGCGCGGTGTTCGGGCTCAACTTCGGCTGGGAACACCCCTTGTGGTTTTCCGCCCCCGGCGAGCCGACCGAGGAGACCATCGGGTTCGAGCGGCAGAACTGGTGGGCCCCCGTGGGGCGCGAGGCACGCATGTTGCGCGACCGGGCCGGGATCATCGACATCTCGAACTTCGCCCGCTACCGCATCGCCGGGCCGGGGGCGAAGGACTGGCTCGAGGCGCTGCTGGCCAACCGCATTCCGGCGGTGCCGGGTCGGTCCTGCCTTGCCCCGCTGATCGGCAAGCGCGGCGGGATTGCGGGGGATTTCACCGTGACCTGCCTTGCCCCGGACGATTATTTCATGGTCGGTTCTGGCATGGCGGAACGCTATCACAAGCGGTTCTTCGATGCCGTGCCCTTGCCTGCCGGCACCACCTGGCGCAGCGTGACCGAGGCGATGGCGGGCTTCAACATCGCCGGGCCGCTGGCGCGCGAGGTGCTGGGGCGGCTGACCAATGCCGACCTGTCGAATGCGGCCTTCCCCTTCATGCGCTCGGCCCGGATCGAGGTCGCCGGGGTCGATTGCATCGCCCTGCGCGTCAGCTTCACCGGCGATCTGGGCTGGGAGCTGCACTGCACCGAGGCCGACCAGCCCCGGCTTTACGCCGCCTTGCTGGAGGCCGGAAAGCCCTTGAACGTCGGCCCCGTGGGCAGCCGCGCGCTGATGAGCCTGCGGGTGGAAAAGGGCTATGGCAGCTGGGGGCGCGACTACAGCCCCGAATACTGGCCGCAGGAAACGGGGCTGGCGGGCCTTGTCAAGCTCGACAAGCCCTTCCTGAACCGCGAGGCCTGCGCCGAGGTCATGGCGCGCCCGCCGCGCGAGGTGTTGCGGATGCTGGCGATCGAGGCGACCACCGCGGATGCCACCGGCAACGAGCCGATCTTCGATCTGTCCGGCAAGCCTGCGGGCAAGGTCTCGTCCGGGGCCTATGGCTATCACGTCGAAAGGTCGCTGGCGCTGGCCTACCTGCGCCCCGACATTGCGGCGGGGACCGGGCTCGAGGTGATGGTGCTGGGCCGCCCGCATCGCGCCACCGTGCTGGCCGCCCCGCCCTTCGACCCCGAAGGCCGCCGGCTGCGGATGTAGCCCCCGGCCGCTCAGACCGGGATGCGGGCGACCCGCGCCCGCACCCGGTCGAGGTAACGGCGGCGGTCGGCTTCGGGGCGGGTGTCGATGTCGTGCAAGGCCAGCCAGAAGCTGCGCGTGCGCGGCGCGGTGCAGGCGCGCAGGCCCCGCAACAGCATCTTGCGCCCCGGCGCGCCCATCAGCAGCGCCCAGACCCACCACGGCGCCCCCAGCGTGGTGATGGCGCCGATCAGCCGCAGTTGCGGCAAACCCGGCCGCAAGCCGCCGCCCGGAGGTGCCGTAAAGGCCACGCCGGGGCGCCACACCCGATCCAGCCAGCCTTTCAGGATGGCGGGCTGCGCCTGCCACCAGGTCGGGTAGACGAAGATCACCCCCTCGGCCCAGCGCAGCGCCTCGACATGCGGTGCAAGATCGGCGGGCAGTTGCGCGGGGTCGGCGTAGCTGCGGTGCTCTGCGGCGCGCAGCACCGGATCGAAGCCGCAGGCATGAAGGTCGATCAGCCGCACGGCATGGCCCCGGGCGCCGGCCTCGTCCATCGCTGCGCGGCACAGCGCGGCGCAGAAGCTTTCGGGCACCGGATGCGCCTGCACGAACAGAAGCCGCATCGGTGCCCCCTTTCGGTTGCCGTGCCTAGGCCTCGCTCAGCGCGACCTTCATGTCCTTGACGAGGTAGATCGTTTCGCCGTCGGCCTCGACCCGGCCATCGGCCACGCCCATCGTCAGGCGGCGGGTCTGGATGGCCTTGGTGAAATCGACGTAATAGGTCAGCCGCTTGCGGTCGGGGCGGACCATGCCGGTCAGCTTGACCTCGCCCACGCCGAGCGCGTAGCCGCGCCCTTGCCAGCCGCGCCAGCCGAGGTTGAAGCCCGTAAGCTGCCACAGGCCATCGAGCCCGAGGCACCCGGGCATGATCGGGTTGCCGGGAAAGTGGCAGGCAAAGAACCACAGGTCGGGGGTGATGTCGAATTCGGCCACGACATGCCCCTTGCCGTGTTCGCCGCGGTCGCCGGAAATGTCGGTGATGCGGTCCATCATCAGCATGGGCGGTGCCGGAAGCTGCGCGTTCCCCGGGCCGAACAGCTCGCCCCGTGCGCATTTCAGCAGGTCTTCCTTGTCGAAACTCGTCGGATACACGGCTTTGGCCCCCCTTGCCCGGTCGGTCAGCCTTAGCACCGGCCCGCGCGCAAGGGCAAGGGGGCGGGCCAGGCCGGCGGGCGTGGCGCTGCGGCAGCCGGTGCCGCGGGGGTTTCACACCCCCGCACCCCCGTGGGATATTTGGCCAAGGTGAAACGGAGGGCGATTCGCGTGGAATTCGACTATGTGATCGCGGGCGGCGGGTCGGCCGGGGCGGTGCTGGCGGCGCGGCTTTCCGAAGATGCGGGGGTGACCGTCTGCCTGCTGGAGGCGGGGGGCGGCGGCGACAGCCTGCTGGTGCGGGCGCCGGCCCTGGTGGCGGCGATGGTGTCGGGCCGGCCGCCGCTGAACAACTGGGCCTTGCGCACGGTGCCGCAGGCGGGGCTGAACGGGCGGCGCGGGTTTCAGCCGCGGGGCAAGGCGCTGGGCGGGTCTTCGGCGATCAATGCCATGCTCTATGTGCGCGGGCATCCGTCGGATTACGACGACTGGGCGGCCGCGGGGGCCGAGGGCTGGGACTGGGCCAGTTGCCTGCCCTGGTTCAAGGCCGCCGAAGGCAATGCACGTGGCGCCGATGCCCTGCATGGCGCCGATGGGCCGTTGCAGGTGGGCGACCAGCGCCAGCCGCGGGCGATTTCGCGCGCCTTTGTGGAGGCCTGCGCCGAAAGCCAGATCGCCGCGAACCCCGATTTCAACGGCCCCGCGCAGGAGGGGGCGGGGCTTTACCAGGTGACCCAGTTCCATTCCGGCCCGCAGAAGGGCGAGCGCTGTTCGGCCGCGGCCGCCTATCTGTTTCCTGTGCTGGGGCGGCGCAACCTGACGGTGCTGACCCGCAGCCGCGCCGACCGTGTGGTGCTGGAGGGGCGGCGCGCGGTGGGGGTGGCCATTCGCCACCGGGGCCGCGCGCAGCTGGTGCGGGCGCGGCGCGAGGTGATCGTGTCGGCCGGGGCCTTCGGCTCGCCCAAGCTGCTGATGCTGTCGGGGATCGGGCCCGAGGCCGAGTTGCGCGCGCATGGCCTGCCGGTGGCGGCCGACCTGCCGGGGGTGGGGGCGAACCTGCAGGACCACCTCGATTACATCATCGGCTATACCTCGCCGCGCGCCGATGTGGTGGGGTTGAACCCGGCCGGGATTGCGCGGTTGATCCGCGCCGGGCTCGACTGGCGGCGGACAGGCGAGGGGCTTTTCGCCTCGCCGATGGCCGAAGGGGGGGCCTTCCTGCGGTCGTCGCCGGCGGTGGTGCGACCCGACCTGCAACTGCATTTCGTGGTGGGCATCGTCGACGACCACCTGCGCAAGCTGCACCTGGCCGATGGCTGGTCTTGCCATGTCTGCGTGCTGCGGCCGCATTCCCGCGGCCGGGTGGGCCTGACCTCGGCCGATCCGGGCGCGCCGCCGCGCATCGACCCGGCCTTTCTGTCGGACCCGCGCGACCTGGCGCTGCTGATGCAAGGCGCGCGCGCGATGGAGCGTATCCTGCAGGCGCCGGCGCTGGCCCCCTGGCGCGGACGGCGACTTTATCCGCATGACGGCAGCGATGCCGCGCTGGAGGCCGACATCCGCGCCCGCGCCGATACCATCTATCACCCCGTGGGCACCTGCCGCATGGGGCGCGACCCGATGGCGGTGACCGACCCGGCCTTGCGGGTGCACGGGATGGAAGGGTTGCGCGTGGTCGATGCCTCGGTCATGCCGACGCTGGTGGGCGGCAATACCAATGCGCCGACCATCATGGTTGCCGAACGCGCGGCCGACATGATCCGCCGCGCGGCGCGGGCCTGACGGCCGGCGATGTGCTGCCCCGCCCCGGCGCGGCGGCCGGGGCGGGGGCAAAGGGCCTCGCCTAGTGCAACGGGGCGGCCGCGGGCCGGTCGGCGCCGCGGCCCGGCACCAGCCGGTCGCCGATGATCAGGCCATCGGGGCCGGCGGTGACCGGCACGGTCGCCCCATCCAGCACTGCGCCCGACAACAGCAGTTCCGCCAACGGATCCTGCAGGCTGCGCTGGATGACGCGCTTGAGCGGGCGCGCGCCGAACACCGGGTCGTAGCCGGCATCCGCCAGCCAGTCGCGGGCGGACTGGTCGAGCTCCAGCACGATCTTGCGCCCTTCCAGCCGCTTGGCCAGCCGGCGCAGCTGGATATCGACGATGCCCGACATGTCGGCCCGGGTGAGACGATCGAAGATGATGATCTCGTCCAGCCGGTTCAGGAACTCGGGGCGGAAGTGGCCGCGCACGGCCTCCATCACCTCGGCCTTGGCGGCGCGGCTTTCGGTGCCTTCGGGCAGCATCGACAGCGCCTGCGACCCGAGATTCGAGGTCAGCACGATCAGCGTCTGCTTGAAATCCACCGTGCGGCCCTGGCCATCGGTCAGCATCCCGTCGTCGAGCACCTGCAAGAGCACGTTGAACACGTCGGGGTGGGCCTTTTCCACCTCGTCGAACAGCACGACCTGATAGGGCCGGCGGCGGACCGCCTCGGTCAGCACCCCGCCTTCGTCATAGCCGACATAGCCCGGAGGGGCGCCGATCAGCCGCGCGACGGAGTGTTTCTCCATGAACTCGGACATGTCGATGCGCACCATCGCGCTGTCGTCGTCGAACAGGTATTCGGCGACCGCCTTGGTCAGCTCGGTCTTGCCGACGCCGGTGGGGCCGAGGAACAGGAAGCTGCCCAGCGGGCGGCCTTCGTCGTTCAGGCCGGCGCGGGCGCGGCGCACGGCGTTGGACACGGCCACCACCGCCTCGCGCTGGCCGATGACGCGCTTGCCGAGTTCCTCCTCCATCTTCAGAAGCTTCTCGCGCTCGCCTTCCAGCATCTTGGAGGTCGGAATGCCCGTCCAGCGTTCGATGACCTCGGCGATCTGTTCGGGGCGCACGGCATCGGCCACCAGCTTGGCGTTGCCGTGGGATTCCGCCTCGGCCAGCTTGCGTTCCAGTTCCGGGATGCGGCCATACTGCAATTCGCCGGCCTTGGCGAAGTTGCCGTCGCGCTTGGCGATTTCCAGATCGGCGCGGGCGCGGTCGAGCTGTTCCTTCAGCTCGCGCGCGCCTTCCAGGCGGTCGCGTTCGGCCTGCCACTGGGCGGTGAGTTCGGCCGATTCCTGCTGAAGTTCGGACAGTTCGCGTTCGAGCTTTTCCAGTCGGTCGCGGCTGGCCTGGTCATCCTCGCGCTTGAGCGCCTCGGCCTCGATCTGCTTTTGCAGGATCTCGCGGTCCAGCGCGTCGAGCTCCTCGGGCTTGCTGTCCACCTCCATGCGCAGGCGGGATGCGGCCTCGTCCACCAGGTCGATGGCCTTGTCGGGCAGGAACCGGTCGGTGATGTAGCGGTGGCTGAGCGTCGCCGCCGCCACCAGCGCCGAGTCGGCGATCTTCACCCCGTGGTGCAGTTCGTATTTTTCCTTGATGCCGCGCAGGATCGACACGGTATCCTCGACCGTGGGTTCCGACACCATCACCGGCTGGAAGCGGCGGGCAAGGGCTGCGTCCTTTTCCACGTGCTTGCGGTATTCGTCCAGCGTGGTGGCGCCGATGCAGTGCAGTTCGCCCCGGGCAAGGGCCGGTTTCAGCAGGTTGGCGGCATCCATCGCGCCATCGGCCTTGCCGGCGCCGACCAGGGTATGCATCTCGTCGATGAACAGGATGATCTCGCCGGCCGAGGCCGTCACCTCGGACAGCACGGATTTCAGCCGTTCCTCGAACTCGCCGCGATACTTGGCACCGGCGATCAGCGCGCCCATGTCCAGCGCGAGCAACCGCTTGTTGCGCAAGGATTCCGGCACGTCGCCGTTGACGATGCGCAAGGCCAGACCTTCGGCGATGGCGGTCTTGCCGACGCCGGGTTCGCCGATCAGCACCGGGTTGTTCTTGGTGCGGCGCGACAGCACCTGCATGGCGCGGCGGATTTCCTCGTCGCGGCCGATGATCGGGTCGATCTTGCCTTCGCGCGCGGCCTCGGTCAGGTCGCGGGCGTATTTCTTCAACGCCTCGTAGCCTTCTTCGGCGGATGCGCTGTCGGCGGTGCGGCCCTTGCGGATGTCGTTGATGGCGGCGTTCAGCTTTTGCGCGGTGACGGCACCGGCATCCAGCGCCTCCTTGGCCTTGCTGGGCACCATGGCCAGCGCCATCAGGATGCGTTCGGCCGGCACGAAGCTGTCGCCGGCCTTCTTCGCCAGCGCCTCGGCCTCGGTCAGCACGCGGACCAGCGACTGTTCGGTATAGACCTCGCCCGAGCCGCCCGACACCTTGGGCTGCTTCGCCACGGCGGCATTCACCGCCTCGGCCACCCGTTCGGGCGCGCCGCCGGCCCGACGGATCAGGTTCGAGGCCAGCCCCTGATCGTCATCCATCAGGGCTTTCAGCAGATGTTCGGGCACCAACCGCTGGTGACCCTCGCGCATTGCGATCGTCTGGGCCGCCTGCAGAAAGCCACGCGACCGTTCCGTGAACTTTTCCAGGTTCATCGGGTTCTCCTTGCCATGAAGCGCCGCCCTCGCCCGCCCGGGTTGCCCGGCACGGGGCCTCGCGGCCTTGAGCTACACTTGGGAAGTGATCGGCGGAAATGCAACACCCCCGGGGGCAGGCGACACGGGATCCTGGCGGGGGAAGGCCCCGTCCCGGTCTCGACCCGGAACCTCTGTCCAGCGGTGCGCGCGGGGTGGCGGGCGAGGCCCCGGCGCAAGGCCGGGGCGGGTGTCCTACTTCTTCACCTTCAGCAACTCCGCGGGCCGCATCGCCTCGGCCGCCTTGAACAGGCTGAAGGTCTGGTTGACATAGTTCACCACGCCCGACATCTGCTCCATCCAGGTCTCGATTTCCTTCGTGCGCTCCACCTCGACCACCTGGATGGGGCGGTCGGGCCCCTCGGCCTCGAACTGCACATAGAACAGCGGGTCGCCACGCTTGACGATCAGATCCTTGCTGGTGTCGTGCCATTCGAATGCCCACATCAGCGGGCGCACCCACGAATGGATGGGAAAGCGCCCGCCGAAGATGGTGCCGGGCAGCGGGATGGGCCGGTAATGGGCAAAGGCATCCAGCTGGGTGATATAGCACATCTCCTCGGCCAGAAAGCAGTAGGGCAGCGAAAGCTGCACCGTCGGCCGGTCGGGATAGCGCCACTCCACCTCGGACACCAGCGTCAGCACCTGCCCCAGCTTGTTCGACCGGATGCTGCCCGCGACGCCGGCCCGGTTGATCAGATGCGGCACGCCCTTTTCGTCGCGGCCAAAGCCGATATGCAGGTCGAACGGGCAGCGCACCATGAAATAGCGGCTTTCCAGCTGGATCACGCCGGGGCAGCGCGCGGCCGATTTCGCATGCGTGCGGTTGGTCTGGCGAAAGGTCACGCGTTCGGGTGGGTAATACATCACTGCGCCCTTGTCGGCATGCAGGAACCACCCCACGGTGACCGGCCCGGACTTCGGGTCGCCTTCGGGGCGCAGGATGTTGATGCTGAATTCCATGCCGCAGACTGCCCCCCGGAACGTGCCGCAACCATGCTGGAACAAAGGCCCCGCGCCGTCAACCCGCCGGCGGTCAGACCTCGGGTTCGGCCTCGGCCAGCAGGCTCAGCGGCGCGGGCCCCAGGCCGCGCAGGTCGTCCACCGTCAGCCCTTGCGCCGGGCGCGCCAGCCGGTTGCGCACCACCCACAGCAGCCGCTGCTCCGCCCGCGTGATCGCCACATAGGCCAGCCGCTTCCACAGCGGCACCCCGGCTTCCGACCGGCCGGCCTGCGCCGCCGCCCACAGGTCGGGGGCAAAGACCTGCACCGTGTCCCACTGGCTGCCTTGTGCCTTGTGGATGGTCACCGCCGCCCCGTGCAGGAACACCGCCCCCATCCGCGCCGCCGAGGGGATGAAGGGCTCCTCCTCGTCGGGCTTCTCGATCTTGATGATGGCGGCGGCCGAAACCTGCGGCTCCTCGGCACCAAAGACGTGCAGCCGCGCAAAGCCGTCGCGCTTGCCGGGGCCAAGGTAAACCACCTGCGCCCCCTTGATCAGCCCGCGCGCCTCCAGGTCGATCCGCTTCTTGCGGTGCTTCAGCGGCAACTCGATGCCGTCGCAGATCAGGGGTTCGCCGGGCAGCAACTGGTCTTCGGGCGCGCCATGCGCGGCGCGGAACGCGCCGATCAGCCGGATGCGCGTGGCATTGCGCCACACCAGCACCGGCGAGCGCGCCATCAGATCGCTGTCCACCCGCTGCGCCAGCACCACCCGGTCGTCGGCGCGCGCGGCCCGTTCCACCATGCGCTCGAACTCCTCGAACTCCAGCCCCGGGTCGGCCAGCGCATGCGCCAGATCCAGAATCGGGTTGCCCTCGGCCTGCCGGTGGATGCGGTTCAGGTGGATGCGCCGCTCGGGCTTCAGCCGGTCGAACACCATTTCGCCCGACAGCCCCACGGGTGCCAGCTGCGCCGGGTCGCCGAACAGCACGAGGCTGGGGAAGATTTCCTTCAGATCCTCGAACTGCCGTTCGTCCAGCATCGAGGATTCGTCGACGAACCCGATGTCCAGCGGCTCCTCGCGCCGCTTCCAGCCCTTGATGAAGTCGCTGCCGCGCAGCCCCGCCGCCGCCAGCGCCCCGGGAATCGACTTCACCGTGTCGTAGAACGCCTTGGCGCGGTCCAGCGCCACATCGGTCAACTCCTCCATCACCGGCCGCTCGCCGGCGCCGGCCAGCCATTCGGCCAGCTTCTCGTATTCCGGCGCATAGATCGGGGTGTAAAGGATGCGGTGGATCGTGGTCGCCGGCACGCCCCGCGCCCGCAACACGCTGGCGGCCTTGTTGGTCGGCGCCAGCACCGCCAGGGTGCGCCGCTCCTTGCGGCGCCGCCCTTCGTAATCGCCCGAAACCAGCTCCACCCCCGCCTCGACCAGCGCCTTGACCAGGGCTGCCAGCAGCATGGTCTTGCCCGATCCGGCCTTGCCGGTCACCGCCAGCACCCCGCCGCCCGGGCCATCGGGCGGGCCGAGGATGCCATCCTCCAGATCCACCCCGGCCGCCAGCAAAAGGGCCGAAACCCGGTCATGGGCTTCGGCCTGGTCCTCGGAAAATCGGATCGCGGGCAGCACGGTCATGGCGCGACCATACTCTGCCCCCGATCCAAGGGGAACGCCCCGCGTGTTTCACCTTGGCCAAATATCCTCGGGGGTGCGGGGGCAGACAGCCCCCGCTCCGCCGCTGGCCGCTCAGCGGTTGCGGCTTGCTTCCAGCGTATCCTCGAAGGTGCGCAGGCCGGTGCGCGGCGCCTGCACCAGCACGGCCATGTTGCCCGGCTTGTGCTGGTTCTTCCACATCAGCGTATGCGCCTTGGGAATTTCCGCCCAGGGGAAGACCTCGGACATGCAGGGGTCCAGTCGGCGCTCGATCATCAGCTTGTTGGCCGCGCTCGCCTGCTTGAGATGCGCGAAATGGCTGCCCTGCAGGCGCTTCTGGTGCATCCACATGTAGCGCACGTCGAAGGTGCAGTTGAACCCGGTGGTGCCCGCACAGATCACCACCATGCCGCCTTTCTTGCACACGAGGCTCGACACCGGGAACGTCGCCTCGCCCGGATGCTCGAACACCATGTCCACGTTGACGCCCTTGCCGGTGATGTCCCAGATCGCCTTGCCGAACTTGCGCGCTTCCTTCAGCCACTCGTTGTATTCGGGGCTGTTCACCTTGGGCAGCTGGCCCCAGCACTTGAAGTCGTTGCGGTTGATGACGCCCTTGGCGCCCAGGCTCATCACGAAGTCGCGCTTGCTCTCGTCGGAAATCACCCCGATCGCATTGGCGCCCGCCGTCACCGCGAGCTGGATGGCATAGCTGCCAAGCCCGCCCGAGGCGCCCCAGACCAGCACGTTCTGCCCGGGCTTCAGGTCATGCGGCGCGTGGCCGAACAGCATCCGGTAGGCGGTGGCCAGCGTCAGAGTGTAGCAGGCACTTTCTTCCCAGGTCAGGTGTTTGGGGCGCGGCATCAGCTGCTGCGCCTGCACCCGGGTGAACTGGGCGAACGACCCGTCCGGCGTCTCGTAGCCCCAGATGCGCTGGGTGGGCGAAAACATCGGGTCGCCGCCGTTGCATTCCTCGTCGTCGCCGTCGTCCTGGTTGCAGTGCACCACCACCTCGTCGCCGACCTTCCAGCGCTTCACCGCCGAGCCGACGGCCCAGACGATGCCCGCGGCATCCGAGCCGGCGATGTGAAACGGCGCCTTGTGCCCGTCGAAGGGCGAAATCGGCTGGCCCAGCCCGGCCCAGACGCCGTTGTAGTTGACGCCGGCCGCCATCACCAGCACCAGCACCTCGTGGCTGTCCAGCTTCCAGGTGTCCACCACCTCCAGCTGCATCGCGTCTTCCGGGGCGCCGTGGCGTTCGCGCCGGATCGCCCAGGCATACATCTTGGCCGGAACGTGGCCCAGGGGCGGCATCTCGCCGATCTCGTAGAGGTCCTTCCTGGGCGCATCGTAGGTGACGATGCCGGGGTTGGTGTCGAGTGCCATGAGGGCCTCCTTGCCTTGCGGGTTCCGAATGTTGCCGCGCCGCAGAATCAACCCGGCGCCTTGCCGACAGGGATAGGCAGGTGCGCGCAACATTGCAATGCACGGCGATACGGAATTGTAATTTTATGTCCCGGCCGTTTCGCCCTGTGGCGTTTTCGCCGCAACTGCATCCAGGATTTGCTGCACCGGCGCAGCCTGAAACGCCAGCAAGGGCGCATTCGCCACCCTCAGCCCGGCACCCTCGCGCCGCAACATGCCACGCGCCAGCAGCGGCGCCAGCGCCGCCGCCACCCAGGGCGCGATGGGGCCTTCGGGCAAGGCCAGCACGGCCCCCGCCGCCCTGGCCGCGCCTGCCAGCGCGGCGACCCGGTCGGGCAGGTCCGCCTCGGCCATGCCGTCCTCGACCGCGGCGGCCACCAGCGGCACCGGCAGCACCGGCACCACGGCGCGCACCGCAGCCATCAGCCGCACGCCCAGCGCCTCGGGCCCCAGCCCCGGGTCGGCCTCCAGCAGGGGCGCCAGCGGCACCGGCCGGCCGAAACTGACCGCTGCCTGCCCGAACCCGTTCCAGCGGCCCCAGAGCCTGCGCCACAGCATCCGCGCCACATGCAGCATCACCAGCGACAGCCGCGCCTTGAACCGCCGCACCCCGGCGGCATCGGCGGTGACCAGGATCTGGTCCTCCAGCACCCGGTCATAGCCCAGCCCCACCGGCACGAACACCACCGGCCGGCTGCCCTTGCGCGCCTCGGTCAGGATATAGGACAACAGCCCCAGCCGGGCCGGGCCCACCCGCCCCGTCAGGCTCAGCCCGCCTTCGGGAAAGATCGCCTGCGCCACCCCTTCGGCGGTGGCGGTCTGCACATAGCGTTCCAGCACCTTGCGATACAGCGCATCGGGCGTCCTGCGGCGGATGAAATAGGCCCCCATCGCCCGGATCAGCGCCGACAGCGGCCAGATCCGCGCCCATTCCCCCACCGCATACGACAGCGTCATCCGCCGCGACACCAGCCAGGTGACCAGCACGTAATCCATGTTGGAGCGATGGTTGATGACGAAAACCACCGTCGCCTCCGGGTCCAGCGTGCTCAGCCCGTCGTCGTCCTGCGCCTTGACCTCCACCCGATACAGCAGCCGCGACAGCCAGCGTGCCACCCGCACCGAAAAGCCGAAATAGACCGATGCCGAAAAACCCGGCACGATCTCGCGCGCATAGCGGCGGGCCAGCTCGAAGGCCACGTTGCGCGGCACCTGCGCCTCGCGGGCATGGGCCAGCACGGCGCCCAGCACCTGCGGGTCATAGAGCAGTTGCTGGATGCGGTCGTGGCGCTCCAGCACCTTGAAGGGCACGATGGGCCGCGCCAGCCGGGTGTTCAGTTGCGCCACCGCCTTTTCCATCCGGCGGCGAAAGAACCAGCGCACCGAGGGGAAAAGGAAGTGGCTGGCAAAGGTGACCGCGGCAAAGGCCACAATCAGCACCAGCAACCAGACGGGAATCTCGACCGTGCCCAGCATGGCTGTCACCTTGCCAGCAAGGTTGCGGCGCGTCCACCCGTGCGGCGCGCGCTCAGTTCAGCCGCCGCACCATGCGGCCCGCCGCCTGCGCCAGCGCCTCGGGCGCGCCGCCCGGGTCCATCAGCACATGGGCGCTCGACTGCCGCTCGAACACCGCCACCGCGGCACCGCGGAGGTCGAAGGCTTCGGGCGGGGCATCGGGGCCCAGGTCCGACGCGCCGCGGCTGAACAGCGACACGTCGCCCAGGCCCGGCGCCTCCAGCTGCACCAGCAGCGCCGGGCGGCCCGGCGTGGCCACCACCTGCACCCCGCGCACCGTCCAGTCCGGCGGCAGCGGCGGCAGCTCCACCCCCACCTCGGCCGCGGCACGGCTCAGATCGCCGGGGCGGGGCGCGCGCAAGGGCGCCAGGCTGCCGGCGATTTCGGCCGCCGCACGGGCATCCATCGCGGCTTCGGCCAGCGGCGCTATTCCGGCAGGGGCGGCGCCAGGCCCCGGCGCCTGCCACAGCGCATGGCCCGCCCAGCCCAGCAGGAAACATGCCGCCGCGGCCGCCCAGGGCGCGGCGGCATGCCGGCGCCGATGCCGCTGCGCCATCGCATCGGCCAGCCGGTCGGCGGCCGCCGCAAGGCCGGGCGGTGCCGGCGGCAGAGGCGCGTCCATCGCCATCGCCATCGCCAGCCGTTCGGTCTGTGCCCGGTCGGCCATCGCCTGCGCCGCCGCTGCCGCATCGCGCGCCAGCCAGTCGGCCACGGCCAGGCGGCGCGCGGCACTCAGCCCGCCATTGGCGAAATCCTCCAGTTCGGCGGCGCTCGGGGGCTGGTCAGGCGCCATCGCTGCCTCCGACCACGCGCAGATGCGGCCGCCCCGCCGGGCTGCCGCCCTCCTCGAACCGGCGCAAGGCCGCGCGGGCGCGCCCCAGCCGCGACATCACCGTGCCGGGCGGCACGCCCAGCACCGCCGCCGCCTCGGCCACCGCCAGCCCTTCCAGCGCCACCAGGTGCAGTGCCTCGCGCTGGTCGTGGGGCAGCGCCGCCACCGCCGCGCGCAACTGCGCCAGCCGCGCCGCATCCTCGCCCTGCGCGGGGGCAGAGGCCGGCGCCAGCCCGGCCCAGGCGCCATCGCGCGCCGCCGCCGCCGCCTGCGCCCGCGCCGTATCGACGAAGTGGTTGTGCAGGATCGACAGCAGCCACACCCGCAGGTTGCCGTCCTCGCGCCACTGGTGCAGCCGTTCCACCGCGCGCAGCAAGGCGCCCTGCACCAGGTCGTCCGCCTCCATTCCGTTGCGCGCCAGCACCCGGGCATAGCGCCGCAGGGCCTCCAGATGCGCGGTCAGGTCGGGGCGGCGGCGGGTCATCGCGCAAGCTCCATCGTCAGCCGGCAGCCCCCTGCGGCGCCTGGGCCTGCGGCTCGGCGGTTGCCGCACGATAGCCGATGCCGCTGTCGCCGACAAACCTTGCGTTCGCCTCGCGGATGCGCGCCGCCGCCTCGTCGTAAAGGAAGGGCAGAAAGGCATAGCGCCGCCCGCGTGTCACCCGGCTGACCGCGTGCAAGAGCGAACAGGAAAACACCACCGCCCCCCCTGTCGGCGCCTTGTAGCTGCGCGGCCCGTATTCGGGAAAGCTCACCTCGCCGCCCTCGAAATCGTCGTTGAGGTTGATCGACACCGCAAAGCGCCGATGCGCCGTGCCCGCGGTGGTGTTGTCGCGGTGCGGCGAAAAATGCCCGCCTTCCGCGGCGTCGTAGCACGACACGATGTAGCGTTCCATCCGCGTCGCCTTGAACTGGTGCACCTTGGCGATCTCCGGCACCACGCGGCGCATGAACCGCGCCTGCAAGGCCGCCACAAGGTCGCGGTCGGTGATGTCGCAGTCGCGCCGGCTCTTGAACGACTTGTCGCTGACCCCCACCGTGCGCCCGTCGATCTGGCGCATGAAGCCGCTTTCGCGCCCGCCCTCCGCCTCATAGAGCGCGATCAGCTGCCGGCACAGCTCGGGCTCGAACACCCGCGGCAGAATCAGGATGGGCGCCTGCACCGCAAAGCCCGCGTGCCGGTCGGGCGGCGGCAAGGCGGCCAGCAGCGCCAGCACCTCGGCCGCATCCGACCCGTCGGGGCGGAAGGGCACGCTGGCGATCACCCGCATCGTCGGGTCGATCACCGCCCAGAACCGCACCAGCGCCAGCGAGCTGCCGCCCGGCACCGCATCGTCGGGCACCGCCCGCCAGGCCCGCGCCGCCGTCAGGTCGAAATCCCAGAAGAACCGATACCCCGGCACGCGGTTGGCCACGCGGTTCTGCGCCTCGTCCGCCGGGTCGTTCGACACGCCGAAGAAGCTGGCGTGCACATCGTTGAACAGGTCGGGCCGCCCGGCCACCGCGCGCAAGGCCGCCTGCGCCAGCGGATCGGCGACCGAGCCCAGAAAGCACAGCACCAGATACCGCCCCGCCGCCGAATCGAAGTTGTAACGCGGGTTCTGCGGGCTGCGCTGGATGAAACCGGGGGCAGGGTCGCCTGCCATCGGCAAGGGGGAAAGCGGGGGAATCGCAAGGGTGGTCATGCCGGGCCTGCCATCTGCTGTTTCGGGGGTAGACGGACCCGGCCGCCCCCTGCATCCCCCGGCCCGCCACGATTTTTCGCCCTTTCGCCGCCCTTGCCCGACGCCGCAGCGCAGCGATTTTCGGGTTGACATTATCTTTCGTCTGCCTATTGGTCTTGTGCAACAATATTGCGCTGCGGTTGCACGGAGGCCCGCGATGACCCACAAGGAAAAACCCTGGCTGTTCCGCACCTATGCCGGCCATTCCACGGCCGCCAAGTCGAACGCGCTTTACCGCACCAACCTGTCCAAGGGGCAGACCGGCCTGTCGGTCGCCTTCGACCTGCCCACGCAGACCGGCTATGACAGCGATCACGAACTGGCCCGCGGCGAAGTGGGCAAGGTCGGCGTGCCGGTCGCGCATCTGGGCGACATGCGCATGCTGTTCGACGGCATCCCGCTGGACCAGATGAACACCTCGATGACGATCAACGCGACCGCCCCCTGGCTGCTCGCGCTGTATATCGCGGTGGCCGAGGAACAGGGCGCCGACATCGCCGCGCTGCAAGGCACGGTGCAGAACGACATCATCAAGGAATACCTCAGCCGCGGCACCTATATCTGCCCGCCCAAGCCGTCCTTGCGGATGATAACCGACGTGGCGGCCTATACGCAGAAACACCTGCCGAAATGGAACCCGATGAACGTGTGTTCCTATCACCTGCAAGAGGCCGGGGCGACGCCGGAACAGGAACTGGCCTTTGCGCTGGCCACCGCGCAGGCGGTGCTGGACGACCTCAAGGGCAAGGTCGCGCCGCAGGATTTTCCCGACATGGTGGGGCGGATCTCGTTTTTCGTGAACGCCGGCATCCGCTTTGTCACCGAACTGTGCAAGATGCGCGCCTTCGTCGAGTTGTGGGACGAAATCTGCCTTCACCGTTACGACGTGCAGGATGCGAAATACCGCCGCTTCCGCTATGGCGTGCAGGTCAACAGCCTGGGCCTGACCGAGCCGCAGCCGGAAAACAACGTCTACCGCATCCTCATCGAGATGCTGGCCGTGACCCTGTCGAAAAAGGCGCGGGCGCGCGCGGTGCAACTGCCGGCCTGGAACGAGGCGCTGGGCCTGCCGCGCCCCTGGGATCAGCAATGGTCGCTGCGGATGCAGCAGATCCTCGCCTATGAAACCGACCTTCTGGAATACGACGACCTGTTCGACGGCAACCCCGCCATCGACCGCAAGGTTGCCGCGCTGAAGGAAGGCGCCCGCGCCGAACTGGCGCAGATCGACGCGATGGGCGGCGCCGTGGCCGCCATCGACTACATGAAATCGCGCCTGGTCGAGGCGAATGCCGAACGTCTGGCCCGGATCGAATCGGGCGAAACCGTGGTGGTCGGCGTGAACCGCTTTACCTCGACCGAACCTTCGCCGCTGACCACCGGCGAAGGCGCCATCATGGTGGTCGATGCCGAGGCCGAGGCCGACCAGATCGCGCGGCTTCAGGCCTGGCGGGCCGGGCGCGACGAGGCGGCGGTCAAGGCCGCGCTGGCGCGGCTGCGCGCCGATGCGGCCTCGGGCGCCAACATCATGCCGGCCTCGATCGCCGCCGCCAAGGCCGGGGCGACCACCGGCGAATGGGGCGAAACCGTGCGCAGCGTCTTCGGCCTTTACCGCGGGCCCACCGGGGTGTCGCGCAACCCCTCGAACCGCACCGAAGGGCTGGAGCCGATCCGCGCCGCGGTGGATGCGGTATCGAGCCGCCTCGGCCGGCGGCTGAAGTTCCTGGTCGGCAAGCCGGGGCTGGATGGCCATTCCAACGGCGCCGAACAGATCGCAGCGCGCGCGCGCGATTGCGGCATGGACATCACCTACGAAGGCATCCGCCTGACCCCGGCCGAGATCGTGGCGGCGGCCGAGGCCGAAGGCGCGCATGTCGTGGGGCTGTCGATCCTGTCGGGCAGCCACCTGCCGCTGATCGCCGAGGTGATGGAGCGGATGCGCGCCGCCGGCCTTGGGCATGTGCCGGTGGTCGTGGGCGGGATCATCCCCGAGGAGGATGCGGTTCGGCTGCGCGCGATGGGGGTTGCCGCGGTCTATACGCCCAAGGATTTCGAGCTGAACCGGATCATGATGGATATCGTGGGCCTCGTGGACCGCGCGCCCCTGGCCGCCTGAGGGGGCGCCGGCGCCGGGGGCATCGAACCCCCGGCACCGGCCGCTGCCGCGGACCGGCGGCCTTGCCGTGGCGCGGGGCGGCGGGCCGGGGCCTCCGGCGGGGATATTTGGGTCAAGGTGAAACGGGCAGGGTGTCGGCCAGGCGTGCAGCATGGCGGCCTCGGGCAGGGTGGCGGTGGCGGTGTGGTGCAGCGCCCGGGCGAGGCACAGGTTCGACGACAGCGCTGGCCGTGGCGCCCGTGCCAGCGCGGCGAGCGCGGTGCGGATGGCCTGGCCGGCGGTCACCAGCGGCAGGCCGCGGGCGGCGAAGCGGGTGGAAAGGGCGGTTTCCGCCGCCGGGCCGACGAGGTAGCAGGCGCCGGTGCA
>NZ_JBKBQM010000008.1:0-74090 GCF_046292685.1 Gemmobacter sp. | reverse complement strand
CCCGCGCCCGCGCCCCCGCGCCCCGCCCCCGCCCCCCCCCCCCCCCCCCCCCCCCCCCCCCCCCCCGCCCCCCCCCCCCCCCCCGCTCGCCAAGGCCCCCCCCGCGCCCGCCGCAGCCCACCCCAGACAGCAAACGGCCCACCGCCCCTTCACCTTGCCCCAAATATCCCGGGGGTGAATGGGCCAGAGGCCCAGAGGGGGCAGCGCCCCCTCCTGCTCGCCAAGGCCCCCCCGCGCCCGCCGCAGCCCACCCCAGACAGCAAACGGCCCACCGCCCCCTTCACCTTGCCCCAAATATCCCGGGGGTGAACGGGCCGCAGGCCCAGAGGGGGCAGCGCCCCCTCCCTTGCGTCGAACGCAGGGGCAAATCCTTTACAAATCGTGAAAACGCGCCGCCAAGCCCTTGATATCGCTCACACGGCTTGCTGTCCCTCGCAGGGACAGGGGCTCAGACCAGCCCGGCGATGATGGCGCGCAGCGTCTCCAGCCCCTCGCCTTTCTCGGAACTGGTCACCACGATCTCGGGGTAGGCCGCCGGGTGCTTCTTCAAGGCGCCCTGCACCTGGGCGATGTTGGCCTCGCGGGTGGCCCGGTTCACCTTGTCGGCCTTGGTCATCACCACCTGAAAGGTCACCGCCGCCCGGTCCAGCATGGTCAGGATCTCCTCGTCCACCGCCTTGATCCCGTGCCGGGTGTCGATCAGCACGAAGGCCCGCCGCAGCGTGGCGCGCCCTTGCAGGTATTGCTTCAGCAGCGCCTGCCACTTCGCCACCACCGCCACCGGCGCCTCGGCATAGCCATAGCCCGGCAGGTCCACCAGATAGCGCTCCGGCCCCAGCGCGAAGAAGTTGATCTCCTGCGTCCGCCCCGGCGTGTTCGAGGCGCGGGCCAGGTTCTTGCGCCCGGTCAGCGCGTTGATGAGGCTCGACTTGCCCACGTTCGACCGCCCGGCAAAGCAGATCTCCACCCGGTCGCCCTCGGGCAGCCCCGACATGGCGACCACCCCCTTCACGAAATCGACCGGCCCGGCGAACAACAGCCGCCCCGCCTCGCGCGCGGCTTCGTCGGGTTCGGGTGCCACGGTGAAAGCCAGCGTCATGTCCGCACCTCATCCCCCAGAGTCACCACCCCGTCCGTGACCACCTCGGCATAGACGCCGAAATCGGTGTGCCCCCAGCCCGCTTCCAGCGCGGCCAGCGTATCGGCATCGACCCGCCCCGTCGCCGGGTTCACGGTGGTCGCCCGGCAGCGCCCGATCCGCTCGCGCAGCCGCAGCCGCACCGGGCCCACCGAAATCTCGCGCCCGACCTGGTCGAACTCCTCCCAGGGGGCCCAACCCTCGACCCAGAGGTTGCCGCGAAAGCGGTGCGGCGAAAGCTCCACCCCCATCCGCTGCGACAGCACCCGCAAGGACGCCAGCGACAGCAGCGATACCGAAGGCCGGGGGCTGTCGGTCAGCGCCTGCGCCGCGGTTACCATCCGCACGGGCGCCGCCCGGCCCGGCGGCGTCAAGGGGCGCAACCAGTCCACCGCCGCCGCCATGCCGGCCGCGTCGCCGAACACGAAGGCCGTCTCGCCCAGGTCGGGATGCCGCAGCACCAGCCGGCCCGTGCCCTCGTCCAGCCGGCATTCCAGGGCCATCAACCCCGGCGCCCTGGCTGCGCGCGCGAAATTCGCGCAAGCGCTCCACCCGCTGCCCGGTTCCAGCCGCGCCGCCTCGTGCGCCACGGCCCAGACCCGATCCCACGGCATGGCATGCCCTGCGCAAAGGCGAACGGACGCGAGTTCCTCGCGTCCGTGGCCCTTCAGCGGATGCCGGCAGATCAGCGCCAGCCGCGCCGTCATTTCTTCTTGCTCTTGTCGGCCACCGGCGCCGGCGGCCTGCGCTTGAGACCCGACTTGATGTTGCCGAAGATGTCCGGCTTGTGCCCGTGGCTGCGCATGATCGCGTATTGCTGGACGAAAGTGATGATGTTGTTGGTGATCCAGTAGATCACGAGGCCGCTGGCGAACCCGCCGAGGATGAACATGAACACCCAGGGCATCCAGGCAAAGATCTGCGCCTGCACCGGGTCGGCCGGCGCCGGGTTCAGTTTTTGCTGCAACCACATCGAGATGCCCAGCAGGATCGGCAGGATGCCGATGAAGATCAGCGCCAGCAGGCTGCCATGCGCCGGCGGCGCCCAGGGCAGCAGGCCGAACAGGTTGAACACCGATGTCGGGTCGGGCATCGACAGATCCCGGAACACGCCAAAGAACGGGGCGTGCCGCAGCTCGATGGTGACGAAGATCACCTTGTAGAGCGAAAAAAAGATCGGAATCTGGATCAGGATCGGCAGGCACCCGGCGGCCGGGTTCACCTTCTTGTCCCGATAGAGCTTCATCATCTCCATCTGCATCTTCTGGCGGTCGTCGCCCACGCGCTCCTTCAGCGCCTCCATCTCGGGCTGCAACTCCTTCATCCGCGCCATGCTGACGTAGGACTTGTAGGCCAGCGGCAGCACCAGCGCCTTGAGGATGAAGGTCAGCGCGATGATGGCCCAGCCCATGTTGCCGATCACGGCATGCAGCCAGTGCAGCAACGCGAAGATCGGCTTGGTGAGAAAGAAGAACCAGCCCCAGTCGATCGCGTCGATGAAGCCGGGCACCGGCACCACGGCCGGGTCGACCGTGGCCCCGAACAGCCGCGCGACAAAGCCGGGCGCGTTCTCGTAGTTGCGGATCGTCGCCCATTCCTTGGCACCGGCGAACAGGCGGCTTTCCACCTGCACCGTCTCGCCCGGCGCCACGGAAACCGGGGCCATGCGCGCCTCGGCCTGGAACACGTCGCGGGCGGGGAAGTATTTCTGCACGGCGGCAAAGGGCTGACCCGCCTGCGGAATCAGCGTGGTCATCCAGTATTTGTCGCCAAAGCCCAGCCAGCCGTTCGCCGCCACGTCGACCGAGACCATCGGCACCCCTTCGGTCGGCGAAACCGGCTCCTCCTTCAGATCCTTGTATTTCGTCTCGCGCAGGATCCCGTCGGCCATCTGGATCGTGCCTTCATGGCTGATGAAGAAGTTCTCCAGATCGGGCGGCACCCCGTGCCGCGCCACCAGCCCGTAGGGCGCCATCCGTTCCGTCTCGGTGCCCGCGTTGGTCACCGACTGGGTGACGGTGAACATGTAGTCGGCATCGACCGCGATCTTGCGGCGGAAGGTCAGGCCCTTGCCGTTGTCCCAGACCAGCACCACGGGTGCGCCGGGGGCCAGCACCTCGCCGCTTTCCACCGCCCAGGGCGTGTTCGGGCCGGGCACGTCCTCTTGCGCCAGCGCGCCGCCGGGCGCCCAGCCGAACATCGCGTAATAGGCATTCGCCCCGCCCATCGGGCGCAGCAGGCGCACGATGTCGGAACCGGGCTCGATGGTCTGGCGGTAATCCTTCAGCGACAGGTCGTCCAGCCGGCCGCCGGTCAGCGCGACAGAGCCCACCAGCCGCGGCGTGTCTACCTTCAGCCGGGCCGATTCGGGCGCCGGCTCGGCCGAACCGGGCGCCGCCGCCGCGGCCTCGCCCCCCGCCACCGCGGGAGGGGCCGTGCCTTCGACCTGGGCCGCAACCGGCGCGTTCGGGTCCACCACCGGCTCGGGCGGCGGGAACAGCACGAACCAGACGAGGATCACGAGAAAGCTCAGAGCCGTCGCGAGAATGAGGTTCTTGTTCTGATCGTCCATGATCGGGGGGCCACCTGCGTTTCGGGTCACGGGCGTTCAACAGAACGGGGGGGGAAAGGTCAAGCGGAATTGGTGCCCCCCCCGCCACGCGCCCCCTTCGGCCGCCGCTTTCACCTTGCCGAAATATCCCGCGGGGGTGCGGGGGTGCGAAACCCCCGCGGCGCCCGGCGTGCCGTCCGGGCGCGCGCTCAGCGCCGCAGGCTGGCGGTGACGTAGTTCACCGACAGGTCGCGCTCCGACAGGCTCCAGGACCAGGACAGCGGGTTGAACACCATGCCCTTGCGGTCCACCGGGTCGAGGCCCGCGCGCCGGATCAGGTCGTAAAGCTCGTCGGGGGTGATGAACTTGCGCCAGTCGTGGGTGCCCCTGGGCAACCAGCGCATCACGTGTTCGGCCCCCACGATCGCCATCAGCCAGCTTTTCGGGTTGCGGTTCAGCGTCGAGCAGATCATCAGCCCGCCGGGCTTCAACAAGTCGTGACAGGCGGTCAGATAGGCCAGCGGGTCGGCCACATGCTCGACCACCTCCATGTTCAGCACCACGTCGAACCGTTCGCCGGCGGCGGCCAGATCCTCGGCCGTGGTGTGGCGATAGTCGATGGTCAGCCCCGACTGTTCAGCGTGAATGCGCGCGACCGGGATGTTGCGCGCGGCCGCATCGGCGCCCACGACCTCGGCCCCGAGCCGCGCCATCGGTTCCGACAACAGCCCCCCGCCGCAGCCGATGTCGAGCAGCCGCAGCCCGGCAAAGGGCCGCTCGCCCCCCGGGTCGCGCCCGAACTCGGCCGCGATCTGGGTGCAGATGTAATCCAGCCGGCAGGGATTGAGCATGTGCAGCGGCTTGAACTTGCCCGCCGGATCCCACCACTCGGCGGCCATCGCCTCGAACTTGGCGACCTCGGCGGGGTCCACGGTATTCACGGTGCTCATGCGATCCTCCTTGCGGGCTGGCGTTCGACGGGGCAGGCTTGCGGTGCTATATAAGGCAAACCATGGACAGGACAGCCGGACACAGGCGCGCAGTCGATTATCTTTATCCGCCGGTCGAACCTTTCGACCAGCGCGTGATCGACATGGGCGACGGCCACCGGATTTACGTCGAGCAATGCGGCAACCCCGAAGGCCGGCCGGTGGTGGTGGTGCACGGCGGGCCGGGCGGCGGGTGCAGCCCGGCGATGCGGCGCTATTTCGACCCGCGCGCTTTTCGCATCGTGCTGTTCGACCAGCGCGGCTGCGGGCGGTCGCGGCCGCATGCCTCGGTCGCCAACAACACCACCTGGCACCTGGTCGACGACATGGAGGCGATCCGCACCGCGCTGGGAATCGGGTCGTGGGCGCTGTTCGGGGGCAGCTGGGGCGCCACGCTGGCGCTGATCTATGCCATCACCCATCCGGCCCGCGTCTCGCATCTGGTGCTGCGCGGCGTATTCCTGATGACGAAGGGCGAACTCGACTGGTTCTATGGCGGCGGCGCGGGGGCCTTCTTCCCCGAGGAATGGCGCCGCTTTTCGCATGCCGTGCCCGAATCCGAGCGCGAAGACCTGATCGGCGCCTATCACCGCCGGCTGTTTTCGGGCGACATGTCGCAGGAAATGCACTTTGCGCGGCTGTGGTCGGGGTGGGAAAACGCCCTCGCCTCGATCGGAACCGAAGGCATGGGCGTGGACAGCCCCGGCGATTATTCCCGCGCCTTTGCCCGGCTGGAAAACCACTATTTCCGCAACGCAGGGTTTCTGGCGCAGGACGGCTGGATCCTTTCCAGCCTGCCGCGCATCGCGCATCTGTCGGCCACCATCGTGCAAGGCCGCTACGACATGATCTGCCCGCCGGCCGCCGCCTTTCGCCTGTCGGAACGGTGGGAAAGGGCCGAATTGCGCATGGTTCCGATGGCAGGCCACGCCCTGTCGGAACCGGGGATCACCGCCGAACTTGTCCGCGCCACCGACGCGCTGCGCTGAAAGGAAGGCCGGATGGCGCCCGAAGCCCCCCCGCACTACCGCCCGCTGCCCTTGCCCGACCGGGTGCGCCTGCCCGACGACGCCGCCCTGGCCGCCGCCGAGGCGTTTCGCGCCAGCATGGCGCGGCGCCATTCGGTGCGCGATTTCCTGCCCGACCCGGTGCCGCGCGCCATTCTGGAATCCTGCATCGCCGCGGCGGGGCTGGCGCCTTCGGGCGCGAATCAGCAGCCCTGGCACTTTGCGCTGATCGGCAACCCCGCGATGAAGGCGCAGATCCGCGCCGCCGCCGAGGCGGAGGAGCGCGCCTTTTACGCCGGCGGCGCCGGCGACGAATGGCTGGCCGCGCTGGAACCGATCGGCACCGGCGCCGACAAGCCGCACCTGACCCTGGCGCCCTGGCTGATCGTGGTGTTCGCGCAGCGCTGGGGCCAGACGGCCGAGGGCGCGCGCCGCAAGCATTACTACGTGCCCGAAAGCGTCGGCATCGCCACCGGCATGCTCATCACCGCGCTGCACCAGGCGGGCCTCGTGTGCCTGACCCACACCCCGAACCCGATGAAGTTCCTCAATGCGCTCTGCGGCCGCCCCGAGGCCGAAAAGCCGGTGATGATCCTGCCCGTCGGCCACCCGGCCCCCGACGCCACCGTGCCCGAGGTGGCCAAGCGGAAAAAGCCGCTGGCGCAGATTCTGTCGGTGTTCGAATAGGGTGGAATGGTCGGGGCGGCGGGATTCGAACTCGCGACCTACGGTACCCAAAACCGTCGCGCTACCAGACTGCGCTACGCCCCGACTGCGGCCTGCTTAGCCGACCTGACGGCGGATGAAAAGGTCACTCGCAGGGCCAGGCGGCGGGGCCTTGGGCAAAGGCCGGGTGGCGCATCACCGTGCCGGGCCCGATCCCCAGCCGCCGCGCCAGACCGCCGTTGATTTCCAGCACGCCCAGCACGCCGTCGCCGCCGTCGATCGGGGTTTCGTCGTGCGGGATCGCGTTCTCGTGCACGCGCTGCACCGTGCCGGTGGCATCGGCAAAGATCATGTCCAGCGGAATCAGCGTGTTCTTCATCCAGAACACCGCGCGTCCCGGACGGTCATAGACGAACAGCATGCCCGCCGAACTGCGCATGCGTTCCACGAACATCAGCCCGCGCGACCGCGTCGCGTCGGTATCGGCCACCTGCACGCTGAAACGCGCCACCCCGCGCGGTCCCTTCAGCTCGACCACATCCGGCGCGCAGGCGGCCTGCGCCGCCCCCGTCCAGGCCAGCGCCAGGGCCGCCAGCGCCGCCAGCACCCGGCGCCGCATCAGGCCGACCTGCGCAAGGCGGCTTCCCAGGACAGCACCTGCACCGCCATGCGCCCGCGCTTGCCTTCGACGATGCGCAGGCCCACCGCCTCGCCGGCCTGAAGGTCGGCAAAGCCCGACTGGCGCAACACCTCGACATGCACGAAGACGTCTTCGGCCAGCCCGAAGACATTGGCAAAGCCGAATCCCTTGGCCTTGTCGAACCATTTGACCCGCGCCGGCTGGATCGGCATTTCGGCAATCGTGCTGATCTGTTCCGGCGTCAGATCCTCGGTCAACGCTGCGCCTGCGCCTTCCGGCGGGCGGATCGCCATGATTTCCACCGCCTGCGCCCCGCGCGCAGTCTTTTGCACATACACATCGATACCCGCGCCATCGGCCACCGACCCCTGGCCGAAGTTGCGCAGCACATTGGCATGCAGCAAGATGTCCGGGCCGCCGGAATCGGCCACGATGAAGCCGAAACCCTTGACCGGGTCAAACCACTTCACGCGGCCCTGAATCCTGATGCGATCCAGCGCCTTGTCTTCTTCTTGCATATCCGAGCCTTTTCCCCAGCTTCAGCTCACCGCGCAGTTTTGCGCCGAGTAGCCGGAGGATTCAAGGGCATTCCCGCAGGCCCTGGCGCCCCGATTTTCACGAAGCGCGAAATTACCAATCTCTGACAATGCCTTGGGCCAGACAGACGCTGCGTCAGGGGTTCAGGCGCTGCACCTGCCAGGGCTGATCGGGGGCGGCGCGGCGCCAGCAGAAACGGTCGTGCAGGCGAAAGGCGCCGTCGGCCCAGAACTCGATTTCCACCGGCGCGATGCGGAACCCGCCCCAGAACGGCGGGCGCGGCGGGTTGGGGCCCTTGGTCACGCCCAGTTTCGCCACTTCGGCCATCAGCGCCGCGCGGCTGTCCAGCGGCCGGCTCTGGCGGCTGGCCCAGGCGCCCAGCCGCGATTGCAGGCTGCGGCTGGCGAAATAGGCGTCGGCCTGGGGCCCTTCCTCGCGCGTGACGGTGCCGCGCACCCGCACCTGGCGGCGCAAGGACTTCCAGTGCATGACGAAGGCCGCCTTGCCGGTGGCCGTAATCTCCTGCCCCTTGGCGCTGGTGTAGTTGGTGTAAAAGACGAAGGCCGCGTCCTCGATCTCTTTCAGCAGCACCATGCGCACGTTGGGCAGGCCTTCGGCATCCACCGTCGCCAGCGCGATGGCGTTGGGGTCGTTCGGTTCGGTCGCCTCGGCCTCGGCCAGCCAGCGGCGCGCGATGACAAAGGGGTCGTCCCCGGCAAAGATGCCCGTGCGGTCCATGTCTCGGTTTCCTTCTTCCCAGCGGCCTTGATGCGGCGTTTCCGATGGCCTAAACCCGTCGGAACCCGACAACAAGGTGGGCGAGGGACAGGCAATGTCAAACGGACTGATGCAGGGCAAGCGCGGGCTCATCATGGGGCTGGCCAACGACAAGTCCATCGCCTGGGGCATCGCGAGGGCGCTGGCCGACCAGGGCGCGACAATGGCGTTTTCCTATCAGGGCGAGGCGCTGAAAAAGCGGGTCGAACCGCTGGCGGCCTCGATCGGCACCCCGTTGCTTTACGAATGCGACGTGGCCAACGAAGACAGTCTCGATGCGCTGTTCGCCGGGCTCAAGGCCGAATGGGGCACGCTGGATTTCGTCGTCCACGCCATCGGCTTTTCCGACAAGAACGAATTGCGCGGCCGCTACGTCGATACCAGCCGGGCCAACTTCCTGATGTCGATGGACATTTCGGTCTATTCCTTCACCGCCGTCTGCCAGCGCGCCGCCGCGATGATGCCCTCTGGCGGCAGCCTGCTGACGCTGACCTATTACGGTGCCGAAAAGGTCATGCCGCATTACAACGTCATGGGCCTGTGCAAGGCGGCGCTGGAAGCGAGCGTGAAATACATCGCCGAGGATCTGGGCAAGGACGGCATCCGCGTCAACGCCATCTCTGCCGGCCCGATCAAGACGCTCGCCGCCTCCGGCATCGGCGATTTCCGCTACATCATGAAGTGGAACGAGCTCAACAGCCCCCTGCGCCGCAACGTCACGCAGGAGGAGGTGGGCAAGGCCGCGCTCTACCTGCTGTCGGACCTCGGCTCGGGCACCACGGGGGAAAACCTGCATGTCGATGCGGGCTACCATGTCGTGGGCATGAAGGCGGTGGACGCCCCCGACATCGACGCGGTGACGGGCCGCAACAAGGAATGAAGCCCCGCGCCTGCCCTTCACCTTGACCCAAATATCCCGGGGGTCCGGGGGCTGGCCCCCGGCCCTGCGCCAGCCACAGGAGCCGCCGCCATGACCGACCGCCTGCCGCACGAAAAGGGCTTTCACGTTTCCTGGGACCAGATCCACCGCGATGCCCGCGCGCTTGCCTGGCGGCTGCAAGGGCACGGGCCAGACAACGGCGTGTGGAAGGCGGTGGTGGCCATCACCCGCGGCGGCCTCGTGCCGGCGATGATCGTCAGCCGCGAGCTGGACATCCGCGTGGTCGACACGATCTCGGTCAAGTCCTACCATTCCGGCGGCGGCGCAGCCGACCAGCGCCGCGAGGCGGTGGTGACGAAAAGCCCGCAAGCCGACCTGATGGGCGACGGCACCGGCATCCTGATCGTCGATGACCTCGTGGACAGCGGCAAGACGCTGGAACTGGTGCGCCGGCTGTATCCCGGGGCGCATTTCGCCACCGTCTATGCCAAGCCCAGCGGCAAGCCGCAGGTGGACACCTACATCACCGAGGTCAGCCAGGACACCTGGATCTTCTTTCCCTGGGACATGGCGCTGCAATACGTTCAGCCGATCCGCGGCAAGGACTGAGGCGGAAACGGGCAAACGCCGAACCGCGCCGCACCGGCCGCCCGATGGCGTCTTGCCCTTGGCGGCGAACGGTGCCTAACCTTGCGCCGACGGCCGCGGTTGCAGACGGCCGCCCTGACAGCGAGGTTTTTTCATGCGCCGCACCTTCCTGACCGTGACCACCGCCCTGGCCCTGGCCTTGCCGGGTGTCGCCGGGGCCAAGACCCTGACGATTTCCTGGTGGGGGTTCAACGGCGACAAGCTGGACCAGTTCATCGTCAAGCCGTTCCAGGAAAAATGCGGCTGCGAACTGGTGTTCGAGACCGGCAACAACGCCGACCGTCTGAACAAGGTGAAAATCCGCGACGGCAAGGGCGTGGACGTGATCTACCTGACCGACAGCTTCAGCCAGATCGGCGTGGACGAAGGGCTGTTCCAGAAGATCGACCCGGCAAAGATCCCCAACCTGGCCGGCCTGCACGACATCGCCCGCGATCCGCAAGGCGGCTACGGCCCAGCCTATACGGTGGGCCGCATCGGCATCGTCTACGACGGCGCCAAGGTGCAGCCGATCACCTCCTGGGGCGACCTGTGGCGCGAGGATCTGAAGGCTTCGGTCTCGCTGCCCGGCATCACCACGACGGCCGGCCCGATGGTGGTGGTGATCGCCGGCGAAAAGGCCGGGACCGATGCCTATGCCGATGCAGGCCCCGCCTTTGAGCAGATCGCGGCGCTGAAGGGCAATGTGGTGAAGAACTACAACACCGGGTCCGAGATGATCAACCTGTTCTCGACCGGCGAGGTAACCGTGTCGCTGACCCAGGACTTCACGTTGGGGCGGCTGCGCGACGCGGTGCCGACCATCGAATGGGCGCAGCTGGTCGATGGCGACATCGCGGTGCTGAACACGGTGAACATCCCCAAGGGCGCCGCGAACGTGGACCTTGCGCACGAGTTCATCAACTTCATCCTCGACCCCGCGCTGCAAAAGGTGCTGGCCGAGAATGGCGTGGATGCCCCGGTCGCCAAGGCGGTGGAACTGTCGCCCGAGGCGGCCAAGGGCTGGACCTATGGCGAGGCGATGATCAACAGCCTCCAGCGGATGGACTACGCCAGGATGAACGCGGCGAAGTCCGCCTGGGTCGATCGCTGGAACGAAATCTTCGGCATGTAAGCCGACCTGCCCGCGCGGGTCGCATCCCGCGCGGGCGCATGCCGAAGGATCTGCCATGCGCCGCCTGACCGGATGGATGCTGAGCCTGCCCGCGCTGATGCTGGTGGTGGCCTGTCTGATCCTGCCGGTGGGGGCGACCATCCTTGCGACCTTTGCCGAGCCCGCCGGCCCGCTGGCCCCCTATGCGGCGTTCTTCAACTCGGGCTTCCGGCGCACGGTGCTGTGGCGCACGCTGGAGATTGCCGCCATCACCACGCTGGTGTCGCTGTTCGTCGGGTTCCTGACCGCCTTTGTCGTGTCGCGCGCCCCGCCGCGCTGGCGCAGCATCCTGATCGTCGCGGCGGTGTTTCCGCTGCTGACCGGGGTAGTGGTGCGGTCCTTTGCCTGGTTGATCGTGCTGGGCAAGAACGGGATTCTGAATAGCTTTCTGCTGTGGATCGGGGTCGTGGATGCGCCGTTGAGCATGCTTTACACTCAAGGCGCGGTCATCGTGGCGATGGTCTATCTGTTCGTCCCGCTGATGATCCTGACGCTGGTGGGGGTGCTGGAGGGCATCCCCGACGATCTGCTGCAGGCGGCTGCATCCCTTGGCGCGACGCCTGCCGCCACCTTCCGGCAGGTGGTGTTCCCGCTGGCGGTGCCGGGGCTGATCGTGGGCGCGGTGCTGGTGTTTACCGGCAGCTTCACCGCCTATGCCACGCCGCAACTGCTGGGGGGCGAACGGCAGATGGTCATGGGCACGCTGTTGCACCAGCGCGCGATGGTGGCGTTCGACTGGGCGGGGGCATCGACCGTGGCGGCGATCATGGTGGTGGTCACCATCCTTGTCGTGCTGGGCATGACGCGCGTGGCCCGGCGGCTGAACCCGATGGCGACCTGAGATGAAAAGCCCCGTTCCCCTGCCGCTGATCGCCTTTGCCGTGCTGGTCTACCTGTTCCTGATGGGGCCGCTGGTGATCGTGTTCGGCGCCGCGCTGTCGGACACCAGTTACCTGACCTTTCCGCCCAGGGGGCTGACGCTGCACTGGTTCTGGCAGATCTGGGAAATCGGCGCGTTCCGGCGCACCATCGTCACCAGCCTGCAAATCGCCTTCCTCGCCACGGCGCTGGCGCTGTTGATCGGGATTCCGGCGGCCTATGCGCTGAACCGATACCGCATCCAGTTGCCGGGCTGGCTGTCCACGCTGTTCGTGCTGCCGGTGCTGGTGCCGGAAATCGTGCTGGGCTTTTCGCTGCTGCGCTCGGTGGCGGTGGGGTCGGACCTGCCGATCTTTGCCGTGCTGCTGATGGGGCACACGCTGATCGTGCTGCCTTATTGCGTGCGGGTGGTGTCGGCCTCGCTGGCCAGCTTCGACTTTGCCATCGAGGAGGCGGCGGTGTCGCTGGGCTCGCCGCCGGTCAAGACCTTTTTCACCATCGTGCTGCCCAACATCCGCGCCGGCGTGATCGCGGCCTTCATCCTGGCGTTCATCACCTCGGTCAACGATGTGTCGGTGTCGCTGTTCCTGACCGGCCCGGGCGTTTCCACCCTGCCGATCCAGATCCTGGCCCATGTCGAACAGTTCTTCGACCCTGTCGTTGCCTCCGTGTCCGTGCTGCTGATGCTGCTGACCGTGGCGGTGATGGCGGTGGTGGAACGCACGCTGGGCCTGACCTTCCTGGCGAAATGACCCCATGACCCAAGCCCTGATCCTGCAGAACCTGACCGCGCATTACGGCACCACCAGGGTGCTGGACGACCTGTCGCTGACCGTGCCGGCGGGCGAGCTTGTGTCGCTGCTGGGGGCATCCGGCTGCGGCAAGACCACGACCCTGCGGCTGGTCGCGGGGTTTCTGGAGCCGACCGCGGGCACCATCACCCTTGGCGGCAAGGACCTGACCCGCCTGCCCGCGCACAAGCGCGACATCGGGCTGGTGTTTCAAAGCTATGCGCTGTTTCCCCACCTGACGGTGGCGGAAAACGTGGCCTTCGGGCTGAAGCAGCGCGGGGTGGCGGCGCCCGACCGCAGCGCACGCATCGCTGCCATGCTGGCACGGGTGGGGCTCGACCATCTGGCCGACCGCCTGCCCGGTGCGCTGTCGGGCGGCCAGCGGCAGCGCGTGGCGCTGGCCCGCGCGCTGGTGATCGAGCCGCCCTTGCTGATGTTCGACGAGCCGTTGTCGAACCTCGATGCCCGGCTGCGGCTGGAAATGCGGGCCGAGATTCGCACCCTGCAACGCGCCAACGGCACGACCAGCGTGTTCGTGACCCACGACCAGGAGGAGGCGTTTTCCATCTCGGACCGCGTGGCGATCATGCATGCGGGGCGGATCATGCAGTTCGACACCCCGGAAACCCTGTATCAGCGGCCGGCGAATGCCTTTGTCGCCCGGTTCGTCGGGTTCGAAAACCTGATGCCGCTGACGGTGACGGCGCGCGACGGCGCGCGGGTGACGGCGGGGGACAAGGGCGTTTCGCTGGTGCTGAACCAGGACGATTTCGGCGCCATCCCCGACCGCTTTACCCTGGCCAGCCGTCCCGAAGGGCTGGTGCTGGCCGATGCAGGGATTCCGGCAAGGCTGGGCCTGCGCACCTATCTGGGCCGCGCCTACCAGTATGCCTGCGACACGCCGCTGGGGCCGATGCTGGCCACCGGGCCGCTGACCAGCCCCCGGGAGCCGGGGCAGGCCGTGCATCTGGCCCCCGAACCGTCGCAGTGCTGCATCCTGCCGCCCGAATGAGCGTGCTGTTCGCCAACGCGCTGATCCTGCCCTGCACGCCGGACATGCCGGTGATCGACCGCGGCTGGCTGCGGGTGGAAGGCGACCGGATCGCGGCCCTGGGCGCAGGCGACCCGCCCGATGCCGCCGGCGCCCTCGACCTGGGCGGCGATGTGCTGATGCCCGGCATGGTCAACCCGCACAGCCACCTGGCCATGTCGCTGTTCCGGGGCCTGGGCGAGGATGTGGACGACCGGCTTTACCGCTATATCCTGCCGCTGGAACGCGCGTTCGTCTCGCCGCAGATGGTGCGCGCGGGCACGGCCCTGTCGGCGCTGGAGCTGATCCGCGGCGGGGTGACCTGCGTGGCCGACATGTATTATTTCGAAACCGTGGTGGCCGAGGTGCTGGATGCCGCCGGGCTGCGCGCCGTGGTGGGGCAGACGCTGGCCGACTTCGGCCCCCCCGACCACCGCGATTTCGACGAAGGCTTCGACCGGGTGGCCGAACTGGTGGACCGCTGGCAGGGGCACCCGCGCATCACGCCCTCGATCGCGCCGCATGCGCCCTATTCCACCGGGATCGCGGTGATGGAACGGGTGGCGGCCTGGGCCGAGGCGCACCCGGACCTGCCGGTGCAGATGCACCTTGCCGAAACCGGGCCGGAAAAAGACTGGGCGGCGGCGCTTGGCCTGACCCCGGTGCAGGCGGTGGCGCGGGCCGGCCTGCTGCGGCGCGGGCTGGTGGCCGCGCATGCCCTGCACGTGACGGCGGCGGATATCGCGCTGATGGCCGACGCCGGCGTGGGCGTGGCGCACAACGCGCGCGCCAACGGCAAGGGCGGGCGCGGCATCGCCCCGGTCACCGCGATGCGCGCCGCCGGCGTTCCGGTCGGCATTGCCACCGACGGCCCGATGAGCGGCAACACGCTGGACCTGTTTTCGCAATTCGCCCCGGTGTCGATGTTCCAGAAGCTTGCCGGCGGCTCGCGCAAGCCGATGCCGGCGGTCGAGGTGATCCGCATGGCCACGCTGGAAGGCGCGCGGGTGCTGGGGCTGGACCGGCGTATCGGCTCGCTGGAGCCGGGCAAGCAGGCCGACCTGATCCGGGTTTCGCTGGCCGCCCCTCGGCTGCACCCCGTTTACGACATCTACGCCACCCTGGTCTTTGCCGCGATGGCCCCCGACGTGACCGATGCGATGGTGGCCGGCCGCTGGCTGATGCGGGACGGCGTGGTGCAGACGATGGACCCGACGCAGGCGCTGGCCGATGCCGGCCAGGTGGCGGCGCAGTTTCGCGGGCGGATGGCGGCAATCGACCGCGCCTTGCGCGTGGGCTGAGGCACCCGCCGGGGCTGGCCCCGCGCCGGCTTCCCGGCTAGAACGGCGCCACATCACGGAGCCCGCCCATGCCGCACCGCAAACCTGTCGTCCTTTGCATCCTCGATGGCTGGGGCCTGTCGGACGACACCGCCGCCAATGCCCCGCACCTGGCCCATACGCCGGCCTTCGATGCCGCCTGGCGCGACTGTCCCCATGCAACGCTGGTCACCCACGGCCCCGATGCCGGCCTGCCCCGCGGGCAGATGGGCAATTCCGAGGTCGGCCACACCAACATCGGCGCCGGTCGCGTGGTGGCGATGGACCTGGGCCAGATCGATCTGGCGATCGAGGACGGCAGCTTTTTCGCCAACCCGGCGATTCTCGACTTCGTCGCGGCGATGCAGGCCACCGGCGGCACCGCGCATCTGATGGGGGTGGTGTCCGACGGCGGGGTGCATGGTCACCTGAACCACATCCTTGCCGCCGCACGGATGATCGCGGGCGCCGGGGTGCCGGTGGCGGTGCATGCCATCACCGACGGGCGCGACGTGGCGCCGGTGTCGGCCGCAGGCTATGTCGCCGCGCTGGAACAGGGCCTGCCGCCCGGGGCGCGCATCGCCACCGTCATCGGCCGCTACTGGGCGATGGACCGCGACAACCGCTGGGACCGGGTGCAGCGCGCCTATGACGCAATGGTGCGCGGGCAAGGCACCCCTGCCGCCACGGCCTCGGCGGCCGTCGCGGCCGCCCATGCCGCCGGCGAAACCGACGAATTCATCGCGCCCCACGTGATCGCGGGCCATGCCGGAATGCGCGACGGCGACGGGTTCTTTTGCCTCAATTTCCGTGCCGACCGGGCGCGCGAAATCCTGCTGGCGCTGGGGCAGCCGGGCTTTGCCGGGTTCGACATCGCCGGGCGGCCGCGGCTGACGCTGCTGGGCATGGTGGATTATTCCAGGGATCACGACGCCTTCATGACCACGGCCTACCCCAAGCAGGTGCTGGTCAACACGCTGGGCGAATGGGTGGCCCGCCACGGCCTGCGCCAGTTCCGGCTGGCCGAGACGGAAAAATACCCGCATGTCACCTTTTTCCTGAACGGCGGCAAGGAAACCCCCGAAACCGGCGAGGATCGGGCCATGCCGAAATCGCCCAAGGTGGCGACCTATGACCTGCAACCGGAAATGTCCTCGGCGGAAGTCACGGAAAAGTTCCTGTCGGCCATTGCCGAAGGTTACGACCTGATCGTTGTCAACTACGCCAACCCCGATATGGTGGGCCATACCGGCAGCCTGCCCGCCGCCATCGCCGCCTGCGAGGCGGTGGACCGCGGGCTGGCCCGGGCGATCCCGGCCGTGCTGGCCGCAGGGGGGGCGATGCTGCTGACGGCCGACCACGGCAACTGCGAAACCATGATCGATCCGGCAACAGGCGGACCGCACACGGCGCATACGCTCAATCCCGTGCCGGTCATCCTGATCGGCGGCCCGCCGGGGGTGCGGCTGCGCAACGGGCGGCTGGCAGATGTGGCGCCCACGCTGCTGGCGCTGATGGGGCTGCCGCAACCGCCCGAGATGACCGGGCAAAGCCTGATCGTGGCATGACGCGGGGCGGGGCGGTTCTGGCGGCCTGCCTCGCGGCGGCGGTGGCGACACCGGCCGCCGCCCAGACCCCGGCCGAGGATGCGGCCGCAGCCAGCCGTGCCTTGCTGGCCGCCATCGAGGGGCTGGAGGCGGCGAAATCCGGCAAGGATCAGGTCGCGGCCCTGGGCGCCACCATCGCCGCCTACGAAAAGGGCCTGGCCACCCTGCGCGAGGCTTTGCGCCAGGCGTCGATCCGCGAAGCCGCCCTGCTGTTGCGGTTCGAGGCCAAGCGCGACCGCGTGGCCCGGCTGATCGGGGTATTGTCGGGCATGGGCACCGACCCGTCGCCGCTGCTTCTGCTGCACCCGTCGGGGCCGCTGGGCACGGCTCGGTCGGGCATGATGCTGGCCGAGGTGACCCCTGCCTTGCAGGCCGAGGTCGAAACCGTGCGCGCCGAATTGCAGGAGGTGGCCGACCTGCGCCGCCTGCAGGCCGCCGCCAGCGAAACGCTGCAACGCGGCCTGACGGCCGCGCAAGAGGCGCGCACCGCGCTGAGCCAGGCGATGGCCGCCCGGCAGGCGCTGCCGCGGCGCTTCATCTCGGACCCCGAGCGGTTGCGGCTGATGATCGAGGATGCCGACACGCTGGATGCGCTGGCCACCGGGCTTGCGCCCGACCTGGACGTGCAGGAAGGCATGGCGAACTTCACCAGCGCGATGGGGCGCCTGCCCCTGCCGGTGCTGGGCCAGGTGCTGCGCCGCGCGGGCGAGGCCGATGCCGCCGGCGTGGTGCGCCCCGGCCTGGTCATCGCCACCCGCCCGCAGGCGCTGGTCAGCGCGCCCTGGCCGGGCACCATCCGCTATCGCGGCCCGTTTCTGGACTACGGAAATGTGATGATCCTGGAACCCGGTCCGGGCTATCTACTGGTGCTCGCAGGGCTGGGAACCATGTTCGGCGAAGTGGGCGAGGTCGTGGGCGCAGGGGCGCCGCTGGGGCTGATGGGCGGGGCCGAAAGCCCGGCCGATCTGGTGCAGGACGCGCGCAACCCCACTGGCGCAAACGGTTCGGAAACGCTCTATATGGAACTCAGACAGGGCGGGCAGCCCGTGGACCCGGGCGACTGGTTCGCCGAGACGAAGGAATAGGACGCCATGAGGAAATACGTGATCGCCGCCATTGCGGGCACCGTGGCCGGGGCCGCCATCGCCACGCAGGTGGCCGGCCCGCTGATGGCGCAGGAAGCGGCGCGCAACGCCTCGGTCTATCAGCAGCTCGACCTGTTCGGCGACATCTTCGAACGCATCCGCGCCCAGTATGTCGAGGAGGTCGAGCCGGAAAAGCTGATCGAGGCCGCGATCAACGGCATGCTCACCTCGCTGGACCCGCATTCGTCCTACCTGCCGAAAAAGGATTTCGACGCGATGCAGGTGCAGACCCGCGGCGAATTCGGCGGCCTGGGCATCGAGGTCACGCAGGAAGACGGCTATGTCAAGGTCGTGACCCCGATGGACGATACCCCGGCCGCCGCGGCAGGCATCCAGCCGGGCGATTTCATCACCCATGTCAATGGCGAATCCGTGCTGGGCCTGACGCTGGACCAGGCGGTGGAAAAGATGCGCGGGCCGGTGGGGTCGGAAATCGTGATCACCGTGGTGCGGCAAGGCACCGCCGAACCCTTCGACGTGTCGATCATCCGCGACAAGATCAAGCTGACGGTGGCGCGCGCCCGGCTCGAAGGGTCCACCGCCGTGGTGCGGCTGACCACCTTCAACGATCAGACCTATCCGGGGCTGGAAGCCGGGCTGAAGAAGGTGTTCGAGGAGGCCGGCGGCGCCGACAAGGTGAATGGCGTGGTGCTGGACCTGCGCAACAACCCCGGCGGCCTGCTGACACAGGCGATCAAGGTGTCGGACGCCTTCCTGGAACAGGGCGAGATCGTTTCGACCCGCGGCCGCAAGCCGGGCGATGGCGAAAGGTTCAACGCCACGGCCGGGGATCTGACCGGGGGCAAACCGCTGGTGGTGCTGATCAACGGCGGATCGGCCTCGGCATCGGAAATCGTCGCCGGCGCCTTGCAGGACCATCGCCGGGCGATTGTGGTGGGCACGAAAAGCTTTGGCAAGGGATCGGTGCAATCGGTCATTCCGCTGCGCGGCGATGGCGCGATGCGGCTGACGACCTCGCGCTACTACACGCCGTCGGGCCGGTCGATCCAGTCGCTGGGCGTGCACCCGGATGTGCTGGTCGAACAGCCCCCCCGCGACCCGGCCGCCGACACCGCCGAGGCGCCCAAGCCCCGTGGCCGGTCCGAGGCCGAGTTGCGCGGCAGCCTGAAGAACGACTCGATGTCCGAGGACGAACGCCGCCTGCTGGAGGAAGAAGCCGCACGGGCCGAAGCCTCGGCCAAGCTGCGCAAGGATGACTATCAGCTGGCCTATGCCATCGACATCCTGCGCGGCCTGTCGGCGGTGGCCCGGCAATGACGGCAGACGACCTGCCCTATCGCCCGTGCGTGGGCGTGGTGCTGGTGAACGCGGCCGGCCTGATCTTTGCCGGCCAGCGGCGCGACAGCGACAGCCCGGCCTGGCAGATGCCGCAAGGCGGCATCGACAAGGGCGAAAGGCCCCGGGCCGCCGCCTTGCGCGAGCTGTGGGAAGAAACCGGTGTGACCGAAGACCTGGTCGCCTTTGTCGCCAAGACCGACGACTGGGTCACCTATGACCTGCCGCCCGAACTGCTGGGCAAGGTCTGGGGCGGCAGGTATCGCGGGCAAAAGCAGAAATGGTTCCTGTTCCGCTTTCTTGGCCGCGACGACCAGATCCGCATCGACACCGAGCATCCCGAGTTTTCCCGCTGGCGCTGGATCGGCGCCGACGAGATGGTTGAAACCATCGTGCCGTTCAAGCGGGCGGTCTATGAACAGGTGGTTGCCGCCTTTCGCCCGCATCTGGCCTGACCTTTGCTGCCAGCCCCGCCGCCGCACCCTGGCCGGGTGCTGCGGCGTTCTTTAGTGCGGCGATCTGCTGCGACTGTAAGTCATAATTTACACTTGCTCGACTCGATACTGTCTGCTTTGATTGACAGTATGACCGATAGCGCGCTTTCCCCCCCCGCCGAACCCCGCCGCCTGCCGCATCCGCGGGCGATGCTGGAACTCATCAAGCCGGTGACCTGGTTCCCGCCGATGTGGGCCTACCTGTGCGGCATCGTCTCGGTCGGGGCGGCGCCGCAAAGCTGGTGGCTGGTGGCCCTGGGCGTGGTGCTGGCCGGCCCGGTGGTCTGCGGCATGAGCCAGGCGGCGAACGACTGGTGCGACAGGCACGTGGATGCCATCAACGAACCTTACCGGCCCATTCCCTCGGGCCGCATTCCCGGGCGCTGGGGGCTGTGGATTGCGCTGGCCATGTCGGGGCTGTCGCTGGGCCTTGGCTGGCTGCTGGGGCCCTGGGGCTTTGGCGCCACGGTCGTGGGGGTGCTGGCGGCCTGGGCCTATTCGGTGGAACCGATCCGGCTCAAGCGGTCGGGCTGGTGGGGGCCGGGGCTGGTGGGACTGGCCTACGAGGGCCTGCCCTGGTTCACCGCCGCAGCCGTCACCCTGGGCACGGCGCCGCGGTTCGAAACCGTCGTGGTGCTGGTGCTTTATGCCCTGGGCGCGCATGGCATCATGACGATCAACGATTTCAAGGCGATCGAGGGCGACCGCCGCATGGGCTTGCGGTCGTTGCCGGTGGTGCACGGGCCGGTGCATGCGGCAACCATCGCCTGCACGGTGATGATGCTGGCGCAGTTGGTGGTCGTCAGCCTGCTGGTGATCTGGGGCAAGCCGCTGCATGCCGGCATCATCGCGCTGGGGCTGGTGGTGCAGCTGTGGGCGATGCGCCGCTGGGTGCGCGACCCGGCGCGGCTGGCGCCCTGGTTCAACGGCACCGGGGTCGGGCCCTATGTGCTGGGGATGATGGTGGCAGCACATGCGCTGTCGGGGCTGGAGCCGTTGTGATGCAGCTGAGCTGGGTCCAGATCGTTCGGCTTGGTCTGGTGCAGATGTGCCTGGGCGCCATCGTGGTGCTGATGACCTCGACGCTGAACCGGCTGATGGTGGTGGAGCTGGCCTTGCCGGCGATGGTGCCGGGGCTGCTGGTGGGGCTGCACTACGGCGTGCAGATCACCCGGCCGAACTGGGGGTTCCTGTCGGACCGCACCGGGCGGCGCAGCCGCTGGATTCTGGGCGGCATGGCGGTGCTGGCTGCGGGCGGGCTGATGGCTGCGGCCGCGCTGCCGCTGATCGAGGCGCAGCCCGTGGTCGGGCTTGGGGTCTCGGTGCTGGCCTATGGGCTGATCGGGTTGGGGGTCGGCGCCTCGGGCACGTCGCTGCTGGCGCTGCTGGCCACGGCCACGGCGCCCCGCCGCCGGGCGGCGGCGGCCACGATCACCTGGTTGATGATGATCTTCGGCATCGCCGTCACCGCCACCGTGGCGGGCCGGTTTCTGGACCCTTACAGCCACGCGCGGTTGCTGGAGGTGGTGGGCGTGATCGCCGCCGGTGCCGTGGCGCTGACCGCGCTGGCCATCGCCGGGATCGAGGCGCGGGTGCAGGCCCGCCCCGAGCCGGGCACCCTGCCGTTTCGCCAGGGCCTGGCCGAGATCTGGGCCGAGCCGCGCGCGCGGGCCTTTACCCTGTTCGTGTTCCTGTCGATGACGGCCTACTTCATGCAGGAACTGATCCTGGAACCTTACGCCGGCCTCGTCTTCGGCTTTACGCCGGGCCAGACCACCAGCCTGTCGGGCGCGCAGAACGGCGGGGTGTTTGCCGGCATGGTGCTGGTGGGCATCGCGGCCACGGGCCTGCGGCTGGGGTCGCTGCGCGGCTGGGTGATCGTGGGGTGCCTCGGGTCGGCGCTGGCGCTGGCCGGGGTGGCGCTGGCCGCGCCGCTGGGGCTGCCGCTGGTGCCGGTGGTGGTGGGTCTGGGGATGTTCAACGGCGTGTTCGCGGTCGCGGCCATCGGGTCGATGATGCAACTGGCCGGCGAAGGCCGCGCTGCCCGCGAAGGCACCCGGATGGGCCTGTGGGGCGCGGCGCAGGCGATTGCGGCCGGGTTCGGCGGGCTTCTGGGCGCCACGCTGGCCGATGCGCTGCGCAGCGTTTCGCCCGATGCCACCGCCTTCGGTGCAACCTTTCTGCTTGAAGCGGGCCTGTTCCTGCTGTCCGCCCTTGTCGCCGCCCGCGTGATCGGCGGGGCCCCTGCCCCGGCCGCGCGCCTCGTTCCAGGAGAATGACCATGCCTTATGACGTGTTCGTGGTCGGCGGCGGCCCTTCGGGGGCGACGGCGGCCGACGACCTGGCCCGCGCCGGGCATCGCGTGGCGCTGCTGGACCGCGCCGGCCGCATCAAGCCTTGCGGCGGCGCCATTCCGCCGCGGCTGATCGCCGATTTCGCCATCCCCGACGAACAGATCGTCGCGCGCATCAACACCGCGCGCATGATCTCGCCCACCGGGCGCGCCGTGGACATCGCCATCGAAAACGGCTTTGTCGGCATGGTGGACCGCGACCGCTTTGACGAATACCTGCGAGACCGCGCGGCCCGCCACGGCGCCGAACGGCTGACCGGCACCTTTCTGCGGGTCGAACGCGATGCCGCGGGCACCCACGTGGTCTGGCGCGACAAGGCCAGCGGCGAAGAGCGCCGCAGCACTGCCCGGGTGGTGATCGGCGCCGATGGCGCGCGGTCCAACGTGGCGCGGGCCGAGGTGCCGGGCGGCAGCACCATTCCCTATGTCATCGCCTACCACGAAATCATCGCCGCCCCCGCGGCCAATGCCAGCTACGACCCGAGCCGCTGCGACGTGGTCTATGACGGCCGCATCAGCCCGGATTTCTACGGCTGGGTCTTTCCGCACGGGGCCCATGCCAGCGTCGGGATGGGCACCGAGGTGGACGGCGTCGACCTGAAGCAGGCCACCGCCGCCTTGCGCGCCATGTCGGGGCTGACCGATTGCCAGACCATCCGCAAGGAAGGCGCGCCCATTCCGCTGCGCCCGCTCGACCGCTGGGACAACGGCCGCGACGTGGTGCTGGCCGGCGATGCCGCCGGGGTGGTGGCGCCTTCCAGCGGCGAAGGCATCTATTACGCGATGGTGGGCGGGCGCGTTGCCGCCACCGCAGCGCAGGCGATGCTGAAATCGGGCCGCGCGCGCGATCTGCAACTGGCGCGCAAGCTGTTCATGCGCGACCACAAGACCGTGTTCCGGGTGTTGCGATCGATGCAGGATGCCTATTACCGCAGCGACGAACGGCGCGAGCGTTTCGTCAGCCTCTGCCACGACATCGACGTGCAGCGCCTGACCTTCGAGGCCTACATGAACAAGAAGCTGGTCAAGGCCCGCCCGCTGGCGCATATCAAGATCGGGTTCAAGAACCTGACACATCTGCTGGGGCTCGTTTCGCCGGTGCACACATGACCGATACCCTGATCGCCGCCTGGCTGGATGGCGATATAGTCGCGCTCGACAAGCTCGAGGTGCACCGCCGCGGGCTGCGGCACCCGGCGGTGTCGGTCTTCGTGATGGACGGGCGGCGCACGCTGATCCAGCGTCGGGCGCTGACCAAGTATCACACGCCGGGGCTCTGGGCCAATTCCTGCTGCACCCACCCGCACTGGGGCGAAGACCCGCAGGTCTGCGCCACCCGCCGGCTGGACGAGGAACTGGGCATCGCCGGCCTGACCCTGACCCCCGCGGGCGAGGTGGAATACCGCGCCGATGTGGGCGGCGGGCTGATCGAACACGAGGTGGTGCAGATCTTTACCGCCCGGGCGCCGGCGGCCTTGCCGGTTCTGCCCAACCCCGACGAGGTGGCGGAAACCCGTTGGGTCGATCTTTACGACCTGGCGGCGGAAACGCGCCGCCACCCGGGGCGGTTCACGCCCTGGCTGCGCATCTACCTCGCGAACCACATGGAACGCATCTTTGCGCCGCACCTGGCGGACATGCACCTGTCGGTGCGCTGAGGGTCCGCGAGGGTCAGCGCGCCACTGCCCGCGCCGGACCGGGCGCCACGTGCCGCGCGAGCCACGGCAGCAGCACGGCCGCCACAGCCTCGGGTGCTTCCTCCTGCACGAGGTGGCCGTAACCGGGCAATTCGGTGTATTCCACCCGCGGCAGCAGCGTTGCGGCCTTGCGCGATACCGCCGGCGGCACGGCCAGATCGCCGGCCGACGTCAACAGCAGCACCGGCACCGCCATCTGCGGCAACCGCGCCAGAATCGGGTCCAGCTGCCAGTTGGCCATCATGTTCAGCGTGCCTTCCAGATGCTGCGGCATGGCCAGAAGGCGGCGGTAAAGCTCCACATCCCCCGGCGCCAGGTGCGACCCGGTCGAGGCCAGCACGCTTTCCACCTTCTTGCGGTTCGACGCGAGCCCCGACAGCAGATGCGGCATGAAGGGCGACACCGCCATCAGCCGCGCGAGTTTCGGGAACAGCCAGCCGGCAAACCCCTCGAACGGACCCAGCGCCGCGTTGATGCCCACCAGCGTGGCCGGTGCCCGCGGCAGCAGTTCGGCCATGCGCAAGGCCAGCACCCCGCCGGCCGAATGCCCGATGATCGCGGCAGGTTTCCAGCCCTGGCCCTGGCACAGCAAGGTCAGGTCGTCGGCCATCGCATCCAGCGTCAGCCGCCCGCGTTCGGCCGTGCGGGTAAATCCATGCCCCGGCAGATCGGGCGCGATCACCCGATACCCGGTCAGCAGCGGCGCCAGACCGCGCCAGCTGTGCGCGCTGGCACCGGCGCCATGCAGCAACAGCACGTCCGGCCCCTGACCGCTGACCTGCACATGCCAGTGGTGCGGCATCGCCCGGATGCGCAACGAGTGCACCCGGCGCGGCCAGTCGTCGGGGATGTGGTCGGCGCTCATCGCCGTTTCCCTTCCATGCTGGCCGAGAGGGCCGCCGCCATCACGCCGCTGTCGGCGCGCGGCAGCGCCAGCCACCGCGCGCCCATGCGGCGGGCCAGATCCTGCAGCGCGGGCGTCGGGCGAAACCCGGTGTCGATCACCACCGCCGGCAGACCCGCATCGGCGATCAGTGCGGCCAGGCGCCCGGCATCTTCGGCGGCTTGCGCGCGGTTGGCGGTGCCATCCAGCGCGATATTGGCGCGCCCGTCCGTCAGGATCGCCAGTGTCGGTGCCATGCCGCGGGCCTGGGCCTGGCGCGCAGCCAGCATCGCCACCCGAAGGCCCGATGCCAGCGGCGTGCCGCCCCCGCCCGGCACGCCCGCCAGCCGCTTTTTGGTCTGCACCAGCGACCGGGTGGGCGGCAGCACCAGTTCGGCCGCAACGCCGCGAAAGGCGACCAGCGCCACATGGTCGCGTTCGGCATAGGCGCGGGCCAGCAGCAGCTCTACCGCGCCCTTCGCCTCGCCCAGGCGTGCCATCGCGGCGGATCCCGAGGCATCCACGGCAAAGATCAGCACGCGGTCGGATTTGTCCTCATAGCGCCGCGCGCGCAGGTCGCCCGGCAGCAGGATCAGCCGCCGCCCGGCCTCGATCAGGCGCGGATACATGCGCGCCCGCGCCGCCTGCCAGGGGGCCGCGCTGCGCAAGGTGGCCACAAGGTCGATGCGGGCATCCGGGCTGGCCGGGCCGCCGCGGGCGGGCAAGGGCCGGCCGCGCCGGTTGCCCTTGCGCGCGGCCCCCGCGCCGCTGCCCCCGGCCTTGCGGGTGCGGCCCTGGGCCAGACGTTCCAGCAGGTCGGGCGGCAGCACGGCGCGCGCGGCCTCGACCAGCATTTCGGCCGGGAAATCCTGCGGGGTCTGGTCGCTGTCGTCGGACGGGCCGGTGTCGGGCGTTTCGGCGGGGGGCGGGGGCGGTTCGGGGGCGCTGTCCTCGGCAGCCTCCATCGGCGGCAGGCCGCGGTGGGCGAACACCAGTTCCGCGGCCAGTTCCAGATCTTCCGGCGCCACCGTATCGGCCTGCCGCAAGGCCGCCGCCGCCCGCGCCGCCGACAGCGCCAGCAAGGGCGCCCGCAACGAGGATATGCCCATCTCGGCCGCCGCCCGCACCAGCGCCACCAGCGCGCCATCGGGCACGGTAACGGCCGGGTAACGCGCGGCCGCCGCCGCGACCGCCGCATCGGCCAGCGGGGGCAGGCGGAAATCGCTGGGCAACATGCCGTCGAGGTCCACGAACAGCGCCAGCCTATCGGCCAGGCTGCGCGGCAGGCCCTCGCCCTCCTCCGCTGCCTCGTCCAGCGCCACCACGGCGCGCCCGCCGGCATCCAGCGCCTGCGCGATGCGCGCCGCCAGACCTGCCGGGCAAGCTTCGGCCATCGTCAACACCAGCACGGGCGCGCGTTCCAATAGGCCCGCCATCCGCACCAGCCGCCCGGCCGCCAGCGTGGCGGCAAGGTCGGTGCCGCCCATCACCGCGTCCTCGGGCATCGAAGGATGCAGCTTGGCCGGCCTCATAGGCGCCAGCGCCGCCAGCACCCGATCCCGCACCGGCCCGGCGCGCCCGCGCAGCCACAGCCCGCCCAGATCGAACGGCGCCACGCGAAACAGCGCAACCGCACGCGCCGCCCGGTCGGATGGCGTCACCGGGGCGGGGCCTTCGCCGCGCCCCCGGGTCAGGTCGAAGGGGCTCAGGGCAGCACCTCGTCCAGTTGCCGCGCGATCCGGGCCGAGGACCCGGCCTCGTCCAGCGGGTCGCGGCGCAGGCGGTGGCGCAAGGCCGAAGGCGCCACGGATTTCAGATGATCCCGGCCGATCGAACCGGCCCCTTCCCAGGCCGCCACCGCGCGGGCGGCGCGCAGCAGCGTCAGCTCGCCCCGCACCCCGTCCGAGCCGAGCGCAATGCACAGGCTGGCGCAATCGTGCAAGGCGGTGTTGGGCGTGGCAATGTCGGCCAGGCGGGCGCGGGCCGCCAGGATTCGGGCGCGCAAGGCGGCTTCCTCGGGCGCCCACTGCGCGATGAAGCCGGCCCGGTCGCGGTCGAAGGCATCGCGGCGGCGCACCACCTCGACCCGCGTTTCCACGTCGCGCGGGCTGACAACCTCCACCGACAGGCCGAAACGGTCCAGCAGCTGCGGGCGCAGCTCGCCTTCCTCGGGGTTGCCCGAGCCCACCAGCACGAAGCGCGCCGGGTGGCGGATGCTCAGGCCCTCGCGCTCGATCACGTTTTCGCCCGACTGCGCCACATCCAGCAGCAGATCGACGATGTGATCGTCCAGCAGGTTCACCTCGTCGATATACAGATAGCCGCGGTTGGCCCGCGCAAGCAGCCCGGGCTGAAACGCCTTTTCGCCGCGTGTCAGCGCGCGTTCGATATCCAGCGCGCCGGTCACCCGGTCTTCGGTGGCGCCCAGCGGCAGGTCGATCACCGGGGTGGGTCTGGCGACCATCGAACGGTCGGAAACCTCGGCCCAATCGGGGCAATCCTCGGGGCGGGCGGAGTTGACCGGGCAACCCGCCACCGCCTGGATCGGCGGCAGCAGCTGCGCCAGGCCCCGAACGGCGGTGGATTTGCCCGTGCCGCGGTCGCCGAACACCAGCACGCCGCCGATGGTCGGGTCGATCGCGGTCAGGATCATCGCGCGTTTCATCTCGTCCTGGCCGACGATGGCGGTAAAGGGAAAGACGCTCATGCAATCCTCGTCTGTGTCTGGTCGGGCACCGCCAGCGGGTTGCGCCCGCCCCAGCTGCCTTGCGTGCGGATCACCCGGAACCGGGCGTAGAGTTCCTCGTTGAACCAGCCTTCGTCGCGCACGGCGCGGATGGCCTCGGCGTGGGCGCCCTTGCGGGCAAAGGCGGCCATGCTGGCGGTATCGGGCCAGACGGAAAAGGTGACCTGGTGGATCAGCGGCACCTCGCCCATGCCGATCTTGAACAGCACGGCCGGGTCGGCGCCGATGCGGGCGGAAATGTCGGGCACCCGGGCCCAGAACCGCGCGGCACGGCGCAGCCGGACGGTGGCGCGCGTCATGGCGGCAACAGGCCCATCGGCTGCGACGGTCGTTTCGGGCTGAAACGGCGCCACGCCCGACCACTGGCCACGCGCGCTGCGCGGTTCCAGCCAGATGTGGAAATCCTCGGCCGCCCGCGCCTGCCACCGGCCGAAGGGCGCCCGTGCGGCCAGCCCGGCGCGGGCCGCGGCCTCGTCCTGCCAGACGGTCAGAATGGCCCAGACCGCGGTGTTCGGGCGCGGCGTGAACCCTTCGCCGGTGCCGGTGCCGCACAGCTTCCAGAACCGCAGGCCCGGCATGCGCATCAGCGGCAGCCGTGCCGCCCCCATCTGCACCACCGCCCAAAGCCGCGAAAGACGCGACTCGAAGCGGTAAAGGCTGAGAACGGCGGTCTGCATCTGTGGCCCCGAGGGTCGGCGCGAGTCAGCGCCCAAAGTGTAAACTTATATTGTCACTTTCCGGCAAGAAGGCAATCCGAAAGCGGTATTCGGGTTGAAATGCCGGCGGCAAACTGTAAACTCATATTTACACCACTCAAAGGACACCCGAGTCGATGCTTCAGCACAGCACGTTGCCCAATTCGCAGGCAGGGCGCGGTCGCGCGTTGGTGATCGGGGCGGGAATCGGGGGCCTGGCCTCGGCCATGCGGCTGGGGGCCAAAGGCTGGCAGGTCACCGTGCTCGACCGGCTGGACCGCCCGGGCGGCCGCGGCTCCAGCATCGACGCAGGCGGGCACCGCTTCGACCTCGGGCCGACCATCGTGACGGTGCCGCAGGGCCTGCGCGACCTGTGGGCGGCGACGGGGCGCGACTTCGACCAGGATGTGAAGCTGGTGCCGATGGACCCGTTCTATCGCATCACCTGGCCCGACGGCAGCAGCTTCACCGCCCGGCAGGATACGGCCGCGATGCGGGCCGAGGTGGCGCGCCTGTCGCCCGCCGATGTGCCGGGCTACGACCGTTTCCTGCGCGAATCCGAGGCGCGCTACTGGTTCGGCTACGAAGACCTCGGGCGCCGGTCGATGCACCGTTTCGCCGACCTGCTGAAGGTGCTGCCGCGCTTTGCCATGCTGCGGGCGGACCGTTCGGTCCATGCCCATGCCGCCGCCCGCGTGCGCGACCCGCGGCTGCGCTTTGCGCTGTCGTTCCACCCGCTGTTCATCGGCGGCGATCCGTTTCACGTCACGTCGATGTATATCCTCGTCAACCACCTCGAAAAGGCGTTCGGCGTGCATTACGCGATGGGCGGCGTGCAGGCGATTGCCCGGGCGATGGCCGACGTGGTGCAAGATCAGGGTGGCGCCGTGGTCCAGAACGCCGAGGTGGACGAGATTCTGGTGCAGAACGGCCGCGCCGCCGGCGTGCGCCTGACGACCGGCGAGGCGATTGCGGCCGAGGTCGTCGTGTCCAACGCCGATGCCGGGCACACCTACGACCGGCTGTTGCGCAACCACCCGCGCCGGCGCTGGACCAGTGCGCGACTGAAGCGCACCCGTTGGTCGATGAGCCTGTTCGTGTGGTATTTCGGCACCCGCGGCACCCGTGCCCTGTGGCCCGAGGCGGGGCACCACACCATTCTGGTCGGCCCGCGCTACCGCACCCATATCCGCGACATCTTCCAGACCGGGCGCCTGGCCGAGGACATGAGCCTTTATGTCCACCGCCCTTCGGTCACCGACCCGGGCTGCGCGCCCGACGGCGGCGACACCTTCTATGCCTTGTCGCCGGTGCCGCATCTGGGCCACGACAACGGGGTGGACTGGGCGGCCGAGGCCGAACCCTACCGCCGCCGGATGCTGGCCATGCTGGAAGACCGCCTGCTGCCCGGCCTGTCGCGCCATATCACCGAAAGCCTGGTGTTCACGCCCGAAACCTTCCAGTCGCGCTATCTGGCGCCGATGGGCACCGGCTTTTCCATCGAACCGCGCATCCTGCAATCGGCCTGGTTCCGCCCGCACAACGTGTCCGAGGAACTGCCGGGCCTGTGGCTGGCGGGGGCCGGCACGCACCCGGGCGCAGGCCTGCCCGGCGTGGTGGGCAGCGCCGAGGTGCTGGCGCAACTTGTGCCCGACGGCCCCGGCCGGATCCGCGCGCCCTTGCCCGAAAGGATGGCCGCCGAATGATCGCGCCTGCCGACCTTGCGCATTGCGCCGCCTCGATCCGCACCGGGTCGCATTCGTTCCACGCGGCATCGCGGCTGTTGCCGGCGCGGGTGCGCGACCCGGCGCTGGTGCTTTACGCCTTTTGCCGGCTGGCCGACGATGCGGTGGACGAAACCGCCGCCAAGGGGGCTGCGGTGCTGCGCCTGCGCGACCGGCTGGACCTGTGCTATCAGGGGCGCCCGCTGAACGCGCCCGAGGATCGCGCCTTTGCCGCCCTGATCGCCGAATGGGGCATGCCGCAGGCCCTGCCCGAGGCGTTGCTCGAAGGCTTCGCCTGGGATGCCGAGGGGCGCCGCTATGCCGACCTGTCGGGGGTGCTGGCCTATTCGGCGCGGGTTGCGGCGGCGGTCGGCGCGATGATGTGCGTGCTGATGCGCGTGCGCGATGCTGACCGGCTGGCACGGGCTTGCGATCTGGGGCTGGCGATGCAGCTGACCAACATCGCCCGCGACGTGGGCGAGGATGCGCGCGCCGGCCGGCTATACCTGCCGCTCGACTGGCTGGACCAGGCCGGGGTCGATCCGGGCGCCTTTCTGGCCGATCCGCGGCCCTCGCCGCAGATTGCGGCGCTGACCCGCCGCCTTCTGGACCATGCCGACCGTCTTTACGCCCGCGCCGATGCCGGGGTGGCGGCCTTGCCGCTGGATTGCCGCCCGGGCATCGCTGCCGCCCGGCACATCTATGCCGCCATCGGCACCCGTGTGGCGCAGAACGGGCACGACAGCATCACCCGCCGCGCCCGCACCAGCGGGGGCCGCAAGCTGGTGCTGGCCTTGCGCGCCTTTGCCGGGGCGGCGCTGGCGCAGGCCCTGCCCTGGCCGGCCACGCTGCACGCCCGCCCGACGCCCGAGGTTGCATTCCTGGTCAACGCCGCCCGGCAGGATGCGCCGGCGCGGGCGCCGCGATCCGAGGCCATGCTGGAAATCCTGGCCCAGCTGGCACAGAACGACCGTCAGTCCCGCGCCTGAGGGCGCCAGCGGCCATCGGCCCCCAGTTGCAACCGGGGCGAGGCGATGGCGGCCGCAAACCCCATGCCCGGCGGCAGCATGGCAGCGTGCCCTTGCCCCTGCGCCATCGCGAACCCTGCCGCCACGGGCTGCACCCCGGCCCGCGCCAGCACCGCCAGCACCGCCCGCAAGGTGGCGCCCGTGCTGGCCACATCGTCGATCACCGCCACCCGGGCACCTTGCAGCACCGGCAGCATGCGCGGGTCCAGATACACCCGCTTGGCCTGATCGGGGCTGGTGATCGACCGCAGCGGTTCCGACAGCGCCTCATCATACCAGAACTTGCGGCTGGTCCCCAGCGCCACCATGCGCGCGTGGCCCAGCCGCCGCGCCACTGCATCGGCCAGCGCCAGGCCCAGCGTCGGCACACCCACAACGACGTCCGGGCGAAACCCGGCCAGACGCGCCGCCAGCACATCGGCCAGCGCATCGGCCACCGCAAAGGACGCCTGGTTGAGGATGAGCGAGGCCACCGCCTGCGTGCCATCGCCCGGCAGCACCCGGATGGGCAGCGCGATGCAGCGCCCGTCGGGCAAGGCCGCCGGGTAATGCCCGAGATACCCCCCGGCATCGTCGCCCGGCAAGGCCCCCGGCGGGTAAAGCTGCTGCCAGAATTCGTGCGGCGCCAGCGTCACGACAGGCCCGCGATCAGCCGCGCCACCGCCGCCCGGCCCTGCACGCGCAGCGCCACCTGCACCGGCGGCCGCGCCGCATCGGGCGTCAGCGCCCCGGCATCGCGCGTGGGGCCAAGGTCCACCGCAAGGCCCATCGGCTCCAGCCCGAACAGGCCGGGGTCCAGCGCCTGCAGCATCACGCAAGGGTCGTGCAGCGGGCGGCTTTCGGCGCCCGGGCCGGTCACGGTGGTCGACTGGAAATAGGCCTCGATCAGCCGGGCGGAATATTCGGCCTGCGGCGTTCCGGCGGCGTGCAGGGCGGCGCAATCCTCGGGGCTGGCGCGCACCTGGCGCGTCACGTCCAGCGGGATCAGCACCAGCGGCAACCCCGCGCCCAGCACGATGTCGGCGGCTTCCGGGTCGGCCGCCATGTTGAACTCGGATCGCGGGCCGATGTTGCCGCGGTCGTGCACGGCCCCACCCATCGCCACCACCCGGCCGATGCGCGCGGCGGCCGCCGGATGGTCGGTCACCAGCCGGGCGATGTTCGTCAGCGGCCCCAGCGTCAGCAGCCAGACCGACCCGGCGGGTTCGCGCAACAGCGTTTCGGCCAGAAACCCCACGGCATCCGCCCCTGCCGGCCGCGCGGCGGGCGGAAAGGCCACGCCGCCCAGGCCATCGGCGCCGTGGATTTCGGCCGTATCGAAGCCCTTGCGCGCCAGCGGCGCCGCTGCGCCGGCCTCGATCCGCACCTCCCGCCCCATCAGCGCGCAGATGCGGCCGGCGTTGCGCGTGGTGGTGGCGATGCCGATATTGCCGGCCACCGTGGTGATGCCCAGAATCTCGAACGCCGGGCTGGCCAGCGCCAGCAGGATCGCCACCGCATCGTCGATCCCCGGGTCCGTGTCGATGATCGCGCGTATCGTCATGGCGGCCTCCTGCAGCTTGCGCCTCAGAAAGCCTGCGATCCGCGCCGGTTGCAAGGGCCGAGCCGCCGGCACCCCGCCCCTGTCGCCGGCCGGTGCGCCCGCCTATACTCGGGCGAGTCGGGCGGAAAGGTGCGGCATGGTCATCGACAGCGATCGCAAGGTCTGGGTCTTTGCGCAGCGTCTGGGGCGCGGCGACAGCAGCGGAAGCTGGCTGATCTACCTGCGCCACATAGCCGCCCACGATTCCGACCCCCGGGTGCGCGCCCTGGCCGCCCGCCAGCTGGCCGACCTGGACCCGCGGCGCGATCATGGCTGAGGCGCCCGACACCGACCTGAACCCCGAAACCGAAACCGCCATCCGGCAGGATCTGGTGCGCGTGGCCCTGGGCCATCGGCCCGCCGACCGGCTGATCCGGGTGGGCCGGCTGTTCGATGCGCCGACCGGCACCTGGATCGACGATGCCGAAATTGCGATCAAGGGCCGGCGCATCGCCTTTGTCGGGCCGCAAGGCAGCTTTCCCGGTCCGGCAGGCGAAACCGTGGACCGCCGCCACCTGGCCGCCGTGCCCGGCTTTGGCGAGGTGCACAAGCACATCGAATCCTCGCACCTGACGCCCGAGCACGAGGCCGCGCTGGTCATCCCCTTCGGCAACACCTGGACCTGCGAGGCCAGCCACGAGTTTTCCAACGTGAACGGCCCGCGCACGCTGGATTTCTGGTTGATGGCCCGGCGCGCCGGCAGCCCGCTGAAGATCTTTCCGCTGCCCGGCTCTGCCGTGCCGCCCACCGGCTACGAGGTTTCGGGCGGGCATTTCGGCGCGGCGGAACAGGCGGACTTCATGGCAAACCCGATGGTCGCCGGCCTGGACGAGGTGATGGACTGGCCCGCGGTCTGGAACCCCGAAAACCCCTCGCACCACCGGCTTTGGGGGATGATCCGCGCCACCTTCGCCGCGCGCGGCGTGGTCGAAGGGCACGCCGCCGGCATCCGCGACCTGCCGCGGATCAACGCCTTTGCCGCCGCCGGCATGGCCTCGGACCACGAGGCCTGGACGGCCGAAGAAGCCTGGGACAAGCTGCGCCGCGGGCTTTTCCTGGAAATCCGCCCGCATTCCATGCCCGAGATCATCGGCGGCCTGCTGGAACGCGGCCTGCGCGACTGGAGCCAGGTCGCCTTTGCCACCGATGACCGCGGCGCCTCGGAAACGCTGCGGATCGGCGCGACCGACCACAACGTGCGGCTGGCGATCCGCTCGGGGCTCAAGCCCGAAACGGCCATCCAGTGCGTCACCATCAACCCTGCGCGCCACATGCGGCTGACGCCCTGGGTCGGCGCGCTGGCGCCGGGGCGTTATGCCGATATCGTGATGCTGTCCGACGTGGCGGCGCTGGACATTGCCGAGGTCTGGGCCGATGGCGCCCCGGCCTCGGAGGGCCGGCGCTACATCGGCCCCCTGCCGCGCATCGACTGGCCCGACTGGGCCACGCGCACCGTGCACCTGCCGCGCCCCCTGACCGCGGCCGACTTTGCCATTGCCGCGCCCGGCCCCGGCCCCACCGCCCGCGCCGCGTTGCTGCGCCCGTTTCACTGGGCGCCCGATTTCATCGAGGCGGACTTGCCGGTCGCGGACGGCGCGGTGCAACGCGACACCGCCCGGCGCATCACCAAATTCGCCGTGGTGGACCGGCATTCGGGCAGCGGCGCGGTAGGGCGCATGTTCTGGCTGGGCACCGGCCCCGCCACCCCCGAAACCGGGCTGGCCTGTTCGGTCGCGCACGACAGCCACAACATCTGGGCGGTGGGGTCGTCCGATGCGGCGATGGCGCTGGCGGTGAATGCGCTGCGCGACAGCCAGGGCGGCTGGGCGCTGGCGACCGGCGGGCAGGTGGTGGCGCAGGTGCGCCACGAGGTTGCCGGCCTGATGACCGCGCGGCCGGCCGAAAGCTACGATGCCGAATGGCAGGCGTTCCTGACCACGGCGCAGCGCATCGACTGGATGTACGAGCCCACATTCTCGCCGCGCTGGTCGCCCGGCTTTCCCGAGCGGTTGCAATTCGCCACCCTGACCTGCGCGCCCTGGGCCTGGGTTCTGGTGGCACCAAACGACAAGGCCCCGACCGGCCTTGTGAACGTGGCCACCGGCCAGTCGCACCCCGTGGTGTGGTAGCGGGTCAGACCGGGCGTTCGGGCGGCGCTGGGGGTGGCGGCGGCGCTTCGTCTTCGGCCGCATCGGCGGGGATGGCATAGCTGCCGTTCAGCCAGCGCGCCAGGTCCACATCCGCGCAGCGGCGCGAACAGAACGGGCGATAGGCCGGGTTGGCCGGCCGGGCGCAGATCGGGCAGCCCTTCACAGCAGCGCCTCCAGCGGCAGCCGGTCGCGCTTGCGCTGCAACTCGAAACAGCCCAGCGGGGTCCAGCCGGCCAGGGTGGTTTCCGCGCCCTCGCCCTTGAAAGCTGCGCGCAGCACCTGTTCCAGCGTGCCGCGATCCTTCTTGGGCATCGGCGCGAAATCCACCGTTACCTGCCCGCCCAGGCCCCGCAGCCGCAACTGCCGCGGCAGGTCGCGGGCGGCGGCGATATTGGCCTTGAGCCCTGCGGCGGGCGACCCGTCGGCCCCGGTGTTCACATCCACCGCCACCAGCGCGCGCGTGGGTTCGATGACCATGCCGCCGCCGCCGGGCAGTTCGACCTCGGGCCGGCGCAAGGCGTCGATCATCGCCGGAACCTCCATCGCGTCAAAGACCCCGCGCCCCTGTTCCACCGCGTCGGGCGCCGGGTCCGACCAGTCGCGCCAGGCCAGATCGTGCGCCCCGGGCGCCTCGACCAGCAGTTCCGGCCCGCCCGACAGGTCGGCCATCACCGCCGCCGCCAGGTCGCGCATGGCGGCGATGTCGTCGCCGATCTCGGCGTCGCTGGCCCCCTCGCAGGCCGACCGCAGGATCAGCCCGTGATCGGCGGCGGCGCCTTGCATCGCCTCGGCCGCCAGCGCCTGCAACGCGGCGCGGGTGTCTTCGTCCTTGATCCGGCGCGAGACGTTCAGCCCCGGCGCCCCGGGGGTAACGATCGCCAGCTGCGACTTGAACAGCACCCGCAGGCTGACCGGCACCGCCTTGCCATCCTCGGCCGCGCCGGTGACCTGCACGATGACCCGCTGCCCCGGCGCCAGGCCCGACACCTGCCGCAGGAACCCCATGCCGCCCGGCAGCTTGACGAAAACGCCGCCCTGCCCCTTGACCGGCCGGTCCACCACCCCGCGCAGGATGGCGCCGGGCTGCAACCCGTCGTCGCCGGGCGGATCGATCCACAGGTCTTCCAGCCGCCCATCGACCACCAGCGCAGCCGCATCGCGGCCTTTCCACTGGTCCAGCACCACGACCCGACCCTTCATGCCACGCTCCAGACCGGCCATCCGGCCGCTTGCAACAAGGCGGCGGTTTCGGCCACCGGCAGGCCCACGACCCCGGTAAACGACCCCTGCATCCACGGCACAAAGGCACCAGCCCGGCCCTGGATGCCATAGCCCCCCGCCTTGCCCTGCCATTCGCCGCTGGCCAGATAGCCGTTCAGCTCGGCATCGGACAGCCGTTTGAACCGCACCACCGACACCACCTCGCGCGTCCACATCCGGTCGCCGCGGCGCACGGCCACGGCGGTCACCACCTCGTGCCGCCGGCCGCCCAGCAGGGTCAGGAAGGCCGCCGCCTCGCCCGCGTCGGCGGGCTTGCCCAGGATGCGCCGCCCCAGCGCCACGGTGGTATCGGCGCACAGCACCACATCGTCCGGCCCGGCCGGCACCGCCGCGGCCTTTTCCGCCGCCATGCGCGCGCAATAGGGGCGCGGCAGTTCGCCCTTGCGCGGGGTTTCGTCGATGTCGGGGGGCAGCACCGCGTCGGGCACGACACCGATCTGCGCCAGCAATTCCTTGCGGCGCGGGCTGGCCGACCCGAGGATCAGCCGCATCACTTGAAGCGGTAGTTGATCCGGCCCTTGGTCAGATCGTAGGGCGTCATTTCCACCTGCACGCGGTCGCCCGCCAGCACGCGGATCCGGTTCTTGCGCATCTTGCCTGCCATCGTCGCGATCAGTTCATGGCCGTTTTCCAGCTCGACCTTGAACGTCGTGTTCGGCAGGAGTTCCTTCACGACGCCGGGGAATTCGAGCAGTTCTTCCTTGGCCATGGTCACTCCGACTTGAGTCGTCCGCATCGGCGCGGACACGCATGCTAATGCGCGCAGTCAAGAAAAATTTCAAGGGCAAAGGCCCGATCGCCGGCACCCGCCCCTAGCCATCGGCCTTCGGCCGCGTGCCCAGGCCCATCCGGGTCGCGTGCCAAGAGGCTTCGGCGCGCGAGGAGATGCCCAGCTTGCGGTAGATCGACTTGATGTAGCCCGCCACGGTCGACTCGGCCAGCGTCAGGGCCTGCGCCACCTCGCTGTTGCGCATGCCGCGGCCGATCAGGCCCAGCACCTCGGTTTCGCGCGCAGTCAGTTCGGCCTCGGGGGCGGCGGCGGGGCCGGTCAGGCGGAAATGGTCCATGATGCGGCGCGCCACCGCCGGCGACAGCGCGGGCACCCCCAGCGACAGCTGGCGCAACTGGCGCACCAGCACCTCGACGGGCTGTTCCTTCAGCAGGTAACCGTCGGCGCCGGACGACAGCGCGGCGACGATGCTGGCATCGTCGCCCATCACCGTGGTCACCACGCACAAGGCCCCGGCCTGCTGGGCCCGCAAGGCGCGCAGCACCTCCAGCCCGGTGCCGTCGGGCAGGCCAAGGTCGATCAGCGCCAGGTCGAAGCTGTCGCGCAGCGCGGCAAGGCCGGCCCGCTGGGTGGCGGCCTCGGTCAGGCGGGCGCCGGGAAAGGCCTGCAGCACCAGCTCGCCCAGCCAGCGGCGGGTTTCGGCCACATCCTCGACGATCAGGACCGCGTTCATCCGACTGCCCTTTCGCCTGCCGTTCCCGCCAGCGGCAACAGCGCGTGCAGCCGCGTGCCCCCGCTGGCTGCCCGCTCGATATGCACCGACCCGCCCAGACCGGCGGCCCGGGCGCGCATGTTGGCCAGCCCGTGCCCGCCGCCGGCTTGCGCGGCACCGGCGGCATGCAGCCCGCGCCCGTCGTCCTGCACCGAAAGCTCCAGCCCGGCCGCCGTCTGGTGCACCCGCACCTCCACCCGCGCGGCCCCCGAATGGCGGATCGCATTGCCGACCGCCTCGCGCAGGATCGACCGCAGCGCATGGGCGTGCCGCTGCGGCAGATGCGCCGGGCCTTCGTCGTCGGCCTGCCAGTGCAAGGCGATGCCGGCCGACGACAGGTGTTCGCCCAGACTGGCGCGCAGGTCGGCCAGCAGGTCGGACAGCGCCAGATCGCCGCGGTTGGCGTTCGAGATGATGTCGCGCAGGTCGCCCAGCGTTTCGCGGATCAGCGCATCCTTGCGCGCCGCCGTGGGCGAATGCAGCGCCCCCATCAGCTGAATGCCGATATTGTCGTGCATGTCGCGCGCGATGCGGGCGCGTTCTTCGGCCACGCCGGTTTCATAGGCACGCCGGCTGGCGCTGGCTTGCGCCAGCATCGCCGCGATCTCGCCGGCCCGCGCCAGATCGCGCGGCGAAAACAGCCCGCGCCCGCCGCGCGCCCAGACCAGCCGCAGCGCCGGCAGCGCATCGACCCCCGGCAGGTCCAGCGCCGCCCCGTCCTCGGCCAGGCGCGGGCGGTCGGGGGCGCCGGGTGCCGGCTCGATCCGCAAGGGCTCGAACTCGGCCTGCAACAGGGCCCGCCATCGGTCTTGCTGCGAAATGCCGGGCGGGGCCAGCGCCACATCGGTCACCGCGCCGAACAGGGTGCCTTCGGGGCGCGGCCGGGCCCCCGGCAACAGGCGGCGGGCCAGGGCATCGCGCATCGGCAGGTAAAGCAGCGCCACCGCCAGCAACGCGAGCCCGAAGGCCGGCGCACGGTCCACCGCCACCAGCAGGATCAGCACCGCATCCAGCGCCACCAGCAAGACCATCCCGCCCAGATAGAACAGGATGCGAAAGCCCCAGTCCTCCAGCTCGAACAGCCGATAGCGCGCCACCCCCAGCGCCAGCCCGCCATAGATCGGCAGAAAGAACAGAAAGGCCAGCCCCTGCGGCAACGCCGCCTCGACCCCGATCAGGATCGGCACGATCACCGTCGCCACAAAGGCCCCCGCCCCGATCAGCACCGCAAGCCCGAACCAGCGCAAGGCAGCGCGGGCGCGCGGATCGGTCCGGGTGGCGCGCCATTGCAAGCCGATGCAGACCGCGATGGCCAGCAAGGCCAGCAGCACGGGCAACTGGAACCCGGTGGCCGGGTCGGGGAACAGGCGCAAGGTATTGCCCAGCCACCACAGCAGCGGCACCCCGGCCAGCACCAGCCGCCAGCGCGCCGGGATCAGCGGCACCGGGTGGCTGCAGAACAGGCAGATCATCGCCGCGCCGAACCCCAGCGCCCCCAGATGGTTCGCCGCCGACAGCACGCGGAACTGTGCCTCGGGCAGCGCCAGCTCGCGCGTGGAATAGATCGCCGCCGCATGGGCCGAGACCATCAGCGAAACCCCGGCCAGGAACAGGCAGGTTTCGGCCCAGCCGCCGCGGCGCAGGCCCAGCACCATGCCGCCGACCCAGAAGCCGAACAGCCCCACGCCCAGTTGCACCCAGAACGCCAGCGGCAGCGTGGCGACCGGGCGCCAGGGCGCGGGCGCCAGCCGCAACTCCTCGCCGGATGCCAGCCGCAAGCCGACCCCGATCGGCGCGCGCAACGCGGCGGCAAGCGCGCCTTGCCGGGCCAGAAAGCGGTCGTAGGCGGCAAAGCTTTCCAGCATGTCGGGTTCTTCGGCCAGATCGCCGGGTTCCAGCACCACCCCCGCCAATTCGGACAGCCGGTCGCCGGTGCGCAGCCCCGCCTGCGCCGCCGGGCCGCCAGGTGCAATGCCGGCCACCATCACGCCCGCCTGGTCGGTGCCGGGCGCCAGCCGCACACCCAGCCAGGGCTGCGCCAGCGCCAGCCACAGCACCGCACCTGCCACCGCCAGGCCACTCAGCAAGGCCAGCGTCAGCAGCGCAAGCGGCGTGGTCAGCGAACGGGGCAACGGGCGCGGCATCGGCGGTTCCGGCAAGAAGACGACTCGGGTTCCGAGCCTAAACCGAAATCCTTGCCACGCATCCCCCCCTGAATAGGGGGCAGACCCAGCCGGCCCGCTGCGCCAATTTCGCGTTGTCCTGTGGGGCTGCCCTCGGCCCTGCTCGCCAGCCGCCCCGCATGACACCGTCAGACTTTGCAAGACAAGGAGACCCGGATGACTTTCGCGCGACGCAGGATCCACCTCTGCCTCGTTCTCGGGGCAGGCATGGCGCTGTCCGGCTGCCTCAACACGGGCGGCGGTGGCGGTGGCGGCGGTGGCGGCGGCGGTGGTGGCGCAACCGTCGCGCAATTCGATGCCGCCTACAATCGCATCACCGGCCTTGCGCCCACCAGCGACATGCCTGCGACCGGAACCGCCACCTACTCCGGCGCAGCCAAGCTGGCGCTCAACGAAGGCAGCACCAAGATCGGCGATCTTCTGGCGGATCTGGAATATACCATCGACCTGGGCGCCGCCTCTGCCGACCGCACGACCGGAATGTCGGGCAAGGCCGGCAATTTCCGCGGCACCGTCAACGGTGAAGATGTCGCCTTTGCCGGCGAAGTCACCACGGCAGAGGGCAAGGCCCGCAGCCTGCCGCAAGCGGTCGACATCACCGAAACCACGATGACGCTTCCGGTCGTGGGCACCACCACGCTGCGCACCGGCGCCATCATGGCCAACATGGCCGGCGAGCTGGAAGTGAACGGCGAAAAGGGCCTTGTCATCCTGCAGACCGGCGGCAATTTCTTCGGCCCCGGCGGCCAGGCGATGAGCGGGCCGGCCGGCGGTTCCTGGTGGGGGCCGATGGGCCCGTCGAGCTATACCGTGGCAGGCACCTGGTACGCCGAAAAGTAATCCGATCCATGTTCGGCCAGTCCCCGTGCCGGACGTGGGGCCGGGCAACCTTCCCCATCGAGGTTGCCCGGCCGCCAGTGTCGCGGAGCGCGCGCTTGCGCCGTGCCGCATGGCCCTTGGCGGTGCTGGCCTTGCTGGCGTGCTGGGTCGGAACGCCCGCCGGCGCGCAACAAGCCGGGGCCGCCGCATCGGCCGATTGGGCGCAGGCCGTGGCACTGACCGATTCCGGGCGCCCGGATGCCGCAGCAGCCTTGCTGGACCGGTTGGTCTCTGCCGAACCGGACAACCCCTCCTACCGGCTGGAGTTGGCCCGCGCCTTGCTGGCCATCGGCCAGCGCGACCGGGCGCGGTTCCATCTGGTGCAGGCCCGCAGCGCCCGGGGCATGACCGCTGCCGATCGGGCGCGGCTGGACCGGCTGTTGCAGCGCATCGACGGCGGCAAGGCCTGGGAGGCCTGGGTCCGGCTGGCCATCGTGCCCGAATCGAACCCCGGGCAGCGGATGGACGGCGACAGCCTGCTGATCGGCGGGCTGGAGTTCCGGCTGAATCCCGGCGCCGCCCCGCGGGCCGATACCGGGCTGCATCTGGCCTTTGGCGGGGCCTTGTTGCCGCGGGTCGGGGATACGGGCATGCGGCTGCGGCTCGGGGCATCGGTCGATGCACGGCTGTTCCGGCAGCCCGCGCTGAACGACGTGATCCTGCGCGGGGATCTGGGCCTGCAGGCGACCGGGCCTGCGGGGGGGGTCCGCGCCCTTGGCCTCTATGCTCTGCACCGCAAGACGGGCGGCGCCACGCTGGGGCGCGCTCTGGGGCTGCGCGCCGAGTGGGCGCAACCTGTCGGTCAGACCGCACAGTTCCGCCTTCGGGCCGAAACGGAGCATTGGCGCCACCCCGCGCTGACCGCGCAGGATGGCCGGCGCCTCGGCGTGTCGGCAACCTGGGTGCAGGCACCGCGGCCCGATGTGCTGCTGCGCGCCAGCCTGTTTGCCCAACGCACCAGTGCCCGCGCCCCCTGGAACGCCGGCGAAAGCGCGGGGCTGACGCTGGGGGTGCAAAAGCTTTTTGCCGGGGGTCTGATGCTGGGCCTCGACCTGACGCATGTGCGCGCCCGCCGTGATGCCGCCGACCCGCTGTTCGGCCTCGTCCGGCAAGACCGGCGCACCAGCCTGACCGCGCGTGTCCTGCACCGCGCCATCAGCCTGCAAGGCTTTGCCCCGGTGCTCGAACTGGGCATCGACCGGCAACGCTCTACCCTCGCGCTGCACAGCTTTCGCAACGCGCGCATGTCCTTCGGGCTTTCGCGTGAGTTCTGAAAGGTCAGACCATGCCTGCCGGGGGGTGCATCAACCCGGGCGCCACGACCCGCAGCACCGGAACCCCGTCCTGCGGACGGGTCAGCACGGCAAAGCACGGCCGGACGGTCGGCCCCGGTTCCAGCGCGCCGGCGACGGGACGGGTCAGGTCGGGCCGCGCCGCAAGCCGGGCCGCGCGGGCGGCAAACCCGTCGGGCGCAACGGGCGCGGCGCCTGCGGGCAAGGCCTGCGTTTCCAGGTACAACGCGAATTCGCCTTGCACGACCTCGGTCGCCGCCTTGCAGGCCGCGGCAACGGGGTCGGGCGCGCAGCCATAGCCGGCCACCGGGCCGGGCCCTGCATCGGACAGGGCCACCACCACCGCCAGCCCCGGCACCGCCCCCGGCAAGCGCAGGAACCGCAAGGGGGCCGCTACCGCGCCGCCGCGCAACGCGGCCTCGAACCGTCGCAGGCTGGCGGGCGGGTCCAGCGGCCGGGCGGGGGCGGCGCCCGCCAGCCACAGCGCCACGGCATGCCGCTCGACCGCCTCGGACCAGGCAGCACGGGCGGCTTGCGCCAGGTCGGCGCCGGCCGCCACGCCATGCACCGTCGCGCGGTCGCCGGCCGCGCGCAGCACGAGGTCCGCCGGAATCGTGCCGGCCGGGGCAAGGTCGGCGTCCAGCAAGGGCAGCTGCCCCGCCTGCAACCGCGAGTCGTCGGCCGCACGGACCAGTGCGCGCGCCTCGGCCACCTCGCCCAGGGCGCGGGTCCAGGCGCTGCGCCCGTCGGGCCCCAGCCCGGCTGCATGGGCGCGCTGCCCCGGCGCGGGGCTGTGGCTGGCAGCGCACAGCACCGCCCCCGCCGCGCCCGGCGGGCGCACCAGGAACAGCCGGTCGCACAGCCCCGCCAGCCGCGCCAGCGCCGCATCCGGCGGGCCCAGCGGTTGCGCCAGCCCCGGCACCTGCACGCCGCCCGCCCCTTGCGCCAGCGCCCGGGCGGCTTGCGCGAAATCCGCCGGTTGCATCCTGCCGCCCCTCCCGCCCGCGCCGGTGTGCCCGGCCGTTTCCCGCAGCCTGCCAGCACTGCAAGGCCGGTGCAATCACGCTGCATTCACGGTGCTTGTGCGAATCGGATCCTGCCGGCGGCACCACCACCGCCGCCGGCACGTCGAATCGAAAGGTGCCGGATGTTCATGACCCGACTGTGGGCCCGCCAGTTTCCGTTGCCGCCCGCGCAGCGCCCCCTGCGCGCCCCCCCGGCCCCGGTCGAGCCCTATCCGGGCGCCCGCAGCCTGTGGCGCCGGGCCAGCGCGCGGCGGATCGGCGATGCGGTGTTCGGGGTCGAGGCGCTGGTGGTGCATGTGGCCCAACGCTCGGGCACCGAAACCGCGATGGCGCTGATGCAGGCCGGGCGCGCCAGCTGGCACTGGATCGTCCCTGCCCGGCCCGAACCGCAGCACGCGCATTTCATCTGGTCGGCCGCGCCCGAAGGCCGCAGCGCCCGCCATCTGCCGCGGCACCTGACCCACCCGGCCATCGCCGGCGGCCGCCCGCGGCTGAACCACGCCTGCCTGTCGGTGCTGCTGGCGGCCGATGCCGCCCGGCCCGGCGCCGCACCTTCGGCCTGGCAAGTGGCGATGCTGGCGATGCTGGTGCGGCAGCTCTGGGCCGGCTACCCTGCGCTGGGGCTGGTGATCTGCCGGTCCGAGATCGACCCGGCGACACCGCCTTCGGCGCTGGATTGGCCTGCCCTCGCCCGCGCGACGACCGAACCGCCGACGCAGGATCTGCCGGAGCTGGTGGCCTGCGCCACGCCGCTGGCGATGCTGGGCCGCCCGGACCGGGCCGAACCCGCCTTGCGAACCGGCTGAAGCGAACAAGGGAAACCCGCCATGCGCCACGGCCAAGGGTTCGATCTGATGTTGCAGGACTGGCTGCGCCTGGCCGGCCAGCCCGAAACGGCCCAGGCGGAGCCCGAGCCCGGCTTTGCCCGCTACGAGCCGCGCTTCGACTACACCCCCCGCGACCTGCTGGATGCGCCCGGCCCGGGCCCCGGCGCGACCGAATGGTTGCCGGTGCTGGCGCGGCTGGCCACCCAGATGCACCTTGGCGCGCTGCGCGTGGCGCCCGACGGCCCGCTGCCGGCGGCCTATACCTACCTCGGGCAGTTCGCGGTGCACGATCTGGTCAATTCCGCAGGCTTTCGCACCACCCGCGACCGCAACCTGCCGCGGCGGCTGTTCGGCAATATCCAGTCGCCGGCGCTGGATCTTGCCTCGCTTTACGGTGGCGGGCCGGGCGGCAGCCCCGCCTTTTTCGAACCGACCGAGGAAACCGAACACCGCGCGCGCTTTCGCCTGGGCTGGATGCGCGACTCCGCCGGCCGCCCCACCCGGCAAGAGGATATCCCGCGCATCCCCCTCGGCCCCGCCACCGGCGACGCACCGGACGATCCCCGGATGGACCCGCTGCTGGCCGACACCCGCAACGCCGACAACCTCATCCTCAGCCAGCTTGCCGTGCTGTTCATGAAGGCGCACAACCGCCTGCACGACCTGGCCCATGCCCGCGCCGTCGCCGGCAACGCCCACCACCGCCTGCTGGCCCGCCCGTTCGAGGCGGCGCGCTGCCTTCTCACCTCCTCCTACCGGCGCATCCTGCGGCACGACTTCCTGCCCCGGCTGGTGGCGCCCGAAACGCTGGCGCGTGCCTTTGCCCCCGAGACCCGGCCGCACCCTTCGGTCAGCCTCGAAGCCGCGCTGGCGGTGTTGCGCTTCGGTCATGCGCTGGTGCAACCCCGCTACGACTTCAACGCGGTGCACGCAGAAACCGGCCCTGCCGGCGCCGCCGGGCTGGAACGGCTGATGGACTTTTTCGGCATGCGCCCGAGCCGCGACCTGCCGGTGGACGACAGCTGGGTCATCGACTGGGGCCTGTTCCTGGCCCTGCCCGGCCAGCCGCCGCACCCGCGCATGAACCATGCCCGCCGGCTGGGGCCGACACTGGCCGAACCGCTGCGCAACCACCCCGGCACCCGCATCGCCCCACCGGCCGAGCTGCCGGGGCTGGCCGGCTTCCGCCTGGGGCTGGCGTTCCGCACGATGGCCAAGGGGCTGATGGCGCGCCTGCCCACCGCACAGGCGGTCGCGCGCGAGGCGCAGGCCGCCGGCTGGATCGGCCCCGACGCGGTGATGAGCCCGGCCGCCATTGCCGCCGCCTTGCGCGCCGGGCGCACCGCCGCCTGCACCGCCGGCCAGTGCCCGTCCGAAGCCGACATCGCCTTGCTGTCCGAACGCACGCCGCTGTTCTGGTATGTGCTGGCCGAAGCCGCGCATTTCGCCGACGGCGCCCGCCTTGGCCCGCTTGGCGGGGCGCTGCTGGCCGAAACCTTTGCGATGGCGCTGGCCGACCCCGGCTTCGGCGGCGAACCCGGGCTGGATGCCGCGGCCGATGCGCTGTGGCGCGAACTGGCCCCGCCCGGCCAGCCGCTGCCCGCCACCCTGCCCGATCTGGTCGCCTTTGCCGCCGGCCCGCCGCCGGCCTGACGCCCCTGCCATACCCCGGGCAGGCGCAGCCCGGGCGCGCGAACCCCGACAAAAGCGCCACCGCCCCGACCGAGAGGAGACAGCCATGACCCCCGACACCCCCGCACCGATGACCAAGGCCGAGGTCGAAGATATCCTTGCCCGCGACTATGCGCTCGATTGCGCCAGCGCCGACCCCACGCTGCTGCGGCAGGTGCCCGGCTCGGCCAGCTTCGCCGGGTTCGGGCGGCTGATCCTCAAGATGGCCCTGGGCGAGCTGGACCCGGCGCGCATCCCCGACGACGTGATGCGCGCGGTGCTGGCCGATTTCGGCATCGACGTGCCCGCGGACTGGGACATCCGCTTTGTCCCCCGCCCGCCCAGGACGTTCATTGCGATGGTGCCGCCGGCCGACATGGCGCAGGCCGCCTTGTGCCGCTTCCGCCAGCCGGGCGCCGATTACCCGCTGCCGCAGGAATACGCCGAATGGGCATCGGGCAACAGCAGCGCCAGCCGCGAGGAGTTCTACCAGTTCCGGGTGGGCGACTACACGCTCAGCTACTGCCGCTAGGCAGCCCGGACCGCGGCCCCGCCCGCCACCGGGGCCGCCACAAGGATTTTCAGGCAGACCTTTTTACCACAAGTCATTGGGCCAAGGGGCAGGCGCGCCCTGCGGCCACCGCCTCGGGAAGGGCGCAGCTCCCCTCCCCGCCTCGGGGCAGCCGCCCGGTATCCTGCGGGATGCCGGGCGGTCCCGCAGGGGCGCAGGGCCTTCACACCGGCAGGCCCGCGCGCCGCAACCCCTCGCACAGATGCGCGCGCTGCGCCGGCCGGGCAAAGGGAAAGATTTCGACGAACCACTGCACCGCCAGGGCATCGTCGGGCGGGTCGGGCGGCACCCAGGCATCGCGGATGCGGTCCAGAAACTCGCGCCCGTCGGCGGCGGCGCGCGGGTCGCCCAGCATGCCCAGGGCCGCGCATTTCCAGCCCAGGATATTGGCCACCAGTTCGCCCGACCGTTCGGCGCTGTCCACCGCGCCGCGGTAATCGCCGGCCAGGAAGCGCAGGTTCGATTCGAACCCCCAGAAGGTCCAGGGCGGCGCCGGGTGGCAGGCAAAGGCCGCGCCGCACAGGCGGAACGCCTCGTCCAGCCGGCCCAGCACGCCCAGGCCATGCGCCGCCGACATGGCGATGGCCGGGTCGGCCGGGTTCAGCTCGTGCCCGCGCAGGAAACTGTGCCCGGCCTGTTCCACCCGCCCCGCCATCGCCAGCGACCAGCCCAGCGTGACATGGCAGCGCGGGTCCAGCGGGTCGATCGCCACCGCGCGGCGCGCCAGCTGCATCGCCTTGCGTTCCAGATCGGGGCGGCGGCGCACGCCCGGATAGATCAGGTGGCGCGAGTTGTAGAGATCGGCCAGGTTGGCCAGCAGCGTCGGATGATCGGGCCAGGCGTGGATCGCCTCCTGGAACAACGCTTCGGCGCGGGCATCGGCCTGCGGATCCCACTGATCCATCAGTTGCTGGCCGCGCATCCACTTTTCCAGCGCGTTCAGCGAATGCGGCGCGCGCAGGCGCAGCTGCGCCAGCCGCGCTTGCGACAGATACACGTCCAGCGCGCCGCAGATGCCGCGCAGCACGGTTTCCTGGCTGGCCAGCGCCGCGCCGGTGGCCATGTCGACCGTGCGGGTCCACAGCGTGGCGCCCCCCGGCCCGGCCCCGGCCAGCTGCACCGCCAGCGCCAGCCCCTGCGGCGCGGGCAAGGGCGCCAGCCGCAGCACATGCCCCCCCGGCGGCAGCGCCGCCACCTCGGCCGGGGTGGCCGCAACCACCGTCCAGTGCCGGAACCGCGCCAACATCCCCCCCAGCGCCAGAGCGAACGACCGGCAGGCCGCGTCGGCCGCCGCATCGCCCGACCGTTCGGCCACCACGGCAATGACCGTGGCCGCAGCATCGGGCGACGGCGCCGCGGGCACGGACCCCGGCGGCGGCGCGGCCGGGGGGGGCGCATCCTCGCGCAAGGCGGCCACGGCGGCCAGGGTCTCGGGGTCGGGGTCGGCGTCGTAATCGGCCTTCAGCCGGGCGCGGAACGCCTCGAACAGGCGCAAGGCGCCGGGCCGGTCGCCGCGGGCGGCGCGCAGGCGCATCAGCATCCGCAAGGCCGGTTCGTGCACCGGGTCCAGCGCCATCAGCGCCTGCGCGGCCTGTTCCTGCCGCGCGGGGGGCTGATCGGCGGCGATGGCGGCCTCCAGCACCGATTGCACCCGCCGGCGCAGGCTTTCGCGCCACACCGCCAGCCAGGCATCGAACCCGGGGTCCAGCCCCTCGAACCCCTGCAGCAGGCTGTCGTGCAGCTCAGGGCGCAACAGCGCGGGGTCGGCCACATCGCCCGCCGCCACCCGGCCCAGAACCTCGGCCACATCCAGCGCCACCGCCTGGCGGTCCAGCGCCGGGCTCAGCCGGTCGGCACGAAACACCGCCTCCAGCGCGGGGCCCAGCGCCTGCCGGATCAGCTTGACGCATTGGCGCAGCGAGGCGCGGGCCTGTTCCTCGGCCGCCTCGGCCCACAGCAGGCCGCAGATGCGGTCGCGCCCCAGCACCATGCCATCGGCCAGCGCCAGCACCGCCAGCACCGCCCGCGCCTTGCGCGAGGCCAGCACCACCGCCCGCCCGTCGGGGCCGGCGATTTCGCACCCGCCCAGCAAGGCCAGACGCAGGCCCACGGCCGGCCGCCCCGCCGGGCCGGAATCCCGCGTCACCCCTGGCCGCAAGTCCTGTCGCATGTTGCAAATACCCCGCCCCCTGTTTGTGGGCGCAAGGCGCGACTGTCCAGCGGTTTTCCGCCGAAGCCGCGGATTTGCCGGCGCGGCCGGCGCGGGTGCTCAGGCCTCCAGCATGCGCGGGGCCAGAAAATCCAGCAAGGCGCCGGTGCCGAACCCGACCTTTTCCCACGCGGGCTGGTCGAAGGTAATCACGGCCGTGGCCCCGGTGGGGTAACGCAGGAACTCGGGCGCCACCGCGGGCTGCGCCAGCAGCCGGGCGGCGAATTCGGCGATGCCGGGATTGTGGCCCAGCATCATCACCACCGGCGCCGTCGCGCCGCGCAGCACTGCCAGCATCACATCGGGCCCGGCATGATACAGCGACGGCTTCAACCGCACCTCGGGCCGGCCGGACAGGTGGGGGGCGATCCCCTCCCAGGTCTGGCGGGTGCGCAAGGCATCGGAGCACAGCACCTCGCCCGGCTCGTCCCCGCGCGAGGCCAGCCACCCCCCGATCAGCCCGGCGGCACGGATGCCGCGCGCGTTCAGCGGGCGGTCGTGATCGGGCTGGGTGGGGTCGTCCCAGCTGGACTTGGCGTGCCGGGTCAGGATCAGGCGCAGGGTGCTCATCGGTGGAACTGCCTCATGTGATAGGCGGATTGTTCTGCCACCCTGCCATAGCTTGCCGACAAGGGACAGGCCCGCCGCACCAGACATCCGCCCGAAAGGCAGGCCTGGCCGTCGCGGTCCAGATGGGCGTGGCAGGCCGGCACGTCGTAGCCCGCCCCGGTCAGCGCCCCCGCCGGGCAGGCGGTCAGGCAGGGCGCGGCGCAACTGTCGCAGGGGCGCGGGCCGGTTGCCGGCAGGTCCAGCCGCGCCTTCAGCGCCAGCGCCCCGCGATAGCTGACCATCAGCCCCGCCACGTCATGCACCAGCAGCCGCACCGGGCTTTCCCAGGCCCGGCCCGTCGCCTTGGCCCAGCGCTGGAACGGCGCAAAGGGCGGCCCGCCAAAGGGAAACACCGCCTTGGCGCCCAGGTCGCAGGCCAGCCGCCCAAGAATGCGGCGCGACCAGCGGTCCACCGGGTCGGGGGCGCCGTCCAGCCATTCGGCTTGCACGGTCAGATGCGCCCAGAACCCCGGTTCGGCCGGGCCGACCAGCAGCAGGGTTTGCGTGCCCGGCGGCGCACCATCCTCGGGCGCAGGGTGAAAGCCGCCCATCACCGCCAGCCGGTGTTCGGCCAGCCGGGCCGCGATCTCGGCCAGCCCGCTCACCGGCGCGGCTTGATGCGCGGCTCGGTAGAGCGGATCATGCTGCCCGCGCCCTGGTCGGTGAACAGCTCCAGCAGGCAGGCATTCGGCACCCGGCCATCGAGGATGACCACCGCGCGCACGCCCTGTTCCACCGCGGCCAGGGCGGTTTCGGTCTTGGGGATCATGCCGCCGGAAATGGTGCCATCGGCGATCATGGCGCGCACCTCGTCGGGGGTCATCTGGGTCACGATCTCGCCTGCCTGGTTCTTGACGCCGGCCACATCGGTCAGCAGCAGCAGGCGGTCGGCCTTCAGCGCGCCGGCAATGGCGCCCGCGGCAGTATCGCCGTTGACGTTGAAGGTTTCGTTCGGGTTCATCCCCGTGGCCACCGGCGCGACAACCGGGATGATCCCGGCATCGAACAGGTCGCGCAGCACCTGCACGTTCATTTCCACCGGCTTGCCGACGAACCCGAGTTCCGGGTCGTCGGGCTCGCACACCATCAGGTCGTCGTCCTTGCCCGACAGGCCCACGGCGCGGCCGCCTTCGTCCATGATGGCCTGCACGATGCGCTTGTTGACCAGGCCGGTCAGCACCATCTCCACCACCTCGACCGTGGCCTTGTCGGTCACGCGCTTGCCGCGCACGAATTCGGACTGGATGCCGAGGCGTTTCAGCAGGTCATTGATCATCGGCCCGCCGCCGTGCACCACAACCGGGTTCACCCCCACCTGCCGCATCAGCACGATGTCGCGGGCGAATTCGGCCATCGCGGCCTCGTCGCCCATGGCGTTGCCGCCGAACTTCACGACGACGACGGCCCCGGCATAGCGTTGCAGATAGGGCAGGGCTTCGGACAGGGTGCGGGCGGTTTCGGCAGGGTTGCGCATGGGCATCAGCTTTTTCATCGGGCCCTCCGGGGCGGGGCGGGTGGCAGGCGTGGCGCCTTGGTAAAGCGGGATGGCGCCGGTGCCAAGGGCAAGGTCACGCCGCGGCGCGGGCCGCAGGCCGGGTCAGCGTCCAGCCCAGATGCGCCAGCCACCCCCACTGGCGCGGCGTGAACCCTGCGAAATCCGCCATCGGCCAGGCTGCCAGCCCAGCCAGAGGCATGGTCACGCACAGCACCCTCAGCATGTCGAACCCGGGCTTTCCCCGCGCGATCAGCACGATGGCGGAACAAAGCAGCATACAGTCCGGGGCCAGCAGATCGCCCGTCAGTTTGCCCTCCCCGTCGCCCAGCATCAGCAGCAACCCCGCCTGCGCCCGTGTCAGCCTGCCTGCTCCTGCCTTGGTGCGCGCCTGCCGGCCGCTGCCCGCACTTGCGCCGCGCGCGACCCTTTCACGCGGCATCCCCCGCCGCAAGCCCCCGGCACCGGCGCCCGCCCTTGCGTTTTCCGCGCCGCCGCCTAGGGTCTGATCCAGCAGCGGAGCAGCCCCATGTCGGACCAGAAGACCCTTGTGCTCACCGGCGCCTCGCGCGGGATCGGCCACGCCACGGTCAAGCGCTTTTCGGCCGAAGGCTGGCGGGTGCTGACCTGTTCGCGCGCCCCCTTCGACCCGCGCTGCCCCTGGCCGGGCGGCGAGGAAAACCACATCCAGCTGGATCTGGCCGACCCCAACAAGACCATCGAGGCCATCGGCGTCATCAAGAGCAGGATCAACGGCCGCCTGCACGCGCTGGTCAACAATGCCGGCATCTCGCCCAAGGGGCCGGGGGGCGCGCGGCTGGGCACGCTGGATACCGACCTGCGGACCTGGGGGCAGGTGTTCCACGTCAACTTCTTCGCCTCGGTCGTGCTGGCCCGCGGGCTGAAGGACGAGCTGAGCGCCGCGCGGGGCTCGGTCGTCAACGTGACCTCCATCGCGGGCAGCCGGGTGCACCCCTTTGCGGGGGCGGCCTATGCCACCTCCAAGGCGGCCCTTGCCGCGCTGACCCGCGAGATGGCGCACGATTTCGGCCCCCTGGGCGTGCGGGTCAACGCCATCGCCCCCGGCGAGGTCGAAACCAGCATCCTCTCGCCCGGGACCGACCGCATCGTCGCCGCGCTGCCGATGCGGCGCCTGGGCCAGCCGCACGAGGTGGCCGAGGCGATCTGGTTCCTCTGCAACGACCAGTCCAGCTACATCACCGGCACGGAAATCGAGATCAACGGCGGCCAGCACGTCTGAGCCGCCGGCCCCGTCCCTGCGAGGGACAGGATGGCACCCTTTTGAAATCAACCACTTGTCGGTGCGTTTTCACGAATTGTTAACTCGCGCCCCGACAGGACCGACGCCCCTCCCTGCCCCGCCCCTGCCGGCAGGGGCTTCTGCCGGGGCCCGCCGGCCGCGGGTCTTGCGCAATCCGCCGCGGCAAGCCTTGCGGCGGCGGCGCGGTCCTGCCGGGGGACGGCCGCCGGTGCTGCCGCCCGATCCGCGGGGGCCGACGCCCCCGGCCGGCGATGACATGCCGGCTCCGGCACCCGACGCGGAGGGGGGGCGGCCAGAGCGCGGCGCGACGCCCCCGGGTTCCGATCCCCTGCCCCACCGCCGAAACCGGGCCGCGGCCCCCCTGCACAAGGCGGGTCGCGCCGAAGGCACCCGCGTCGCGGGCGCTGCCCCCCCGGGCCCGATGGCGGGATCCCGGCCCCGGCTGGTCCGCAGACAGCGCCGAGACCCGGCAGGAAAAGCCGCACAGATGCCGGCGCCGACGCCGGCCGCCGCATCGGACCCGGCACAGGAAAGGGCACCGGACAAGCCGGAACGGTGCCCCGCCCGGGGCAGGCTTGCCCCGGCCCCGCCGCGCAACCGGCCACGGGCGTTCACGCGCGGCAGCGGGCAACAGCCGCCCCCCGCCGCGCACCGCCCCGCCTGTCCTTCACCTTGTCCAAATATCCTCCGGGGGGTGCGGGGGGTGGAAAACCCCCCGCTTGCCACGGCTGCCACCCTTCGCCCCGGCCGCAAAGGCCCGAGCGGTGGCTGTGCGCATTGCCGCAGGGGCGGGAGTCGTCAGCGTTCGGCCTCGTGTTCCAGCCGCTGGCGGGCCACGGCCTCGTGGCGTTCGGACTGGCGCGCATCGGTCAGCGAGGACAGCACATAGTTCAGGTGCGCCTCGACCGCGGCCCGGGCGGCGGCGGCATCGCGGGCCTGGATAGCGGTGTTGATGGCGCGGTGCTGGTCCAGCAGCTGGTCGCGTGTGGTGCGCTGGCGGAACATGGCCTGGCGGTTGTAGAACACGCCTTCCTTCAGCAGGTCGTACATCGAGCGCATCATGTGCAGCATGATGACGTTGTGGCTGGCCTCGATGATCGCCATGTGGAAATCGGCGTCCAGCGCGGCCTCGTCGCTGGGGTCGCGCTTGGCGTGGGCGGCCTCCATCTTGCGGAAGATGGCGTCGATGACCTTGAGATCGGTTTCCGAACCATCCCGCGCCGCGCGTTCGGCGGCCAGGCCCTCCATGTCGCGGCGAAAGGCGACGTAGTCGAACACCGCCTGGTCGTGGCTGCGGAACAACCCCACCAGCGCCGGCGAAAACGCCGAGCCCAGCACATCGGCCACATAGATGCCGGCCCCGGCCCGCGCGGCCAGCAACCCGCGATCCTGCAATTCGGCCACCGCCTCGCGCAGGCTGGGGCGCGAGACGCCGAGCCGCTCGGACAGGTCGCGTTCGGCGGGCAATCGTTCGCCCGGCCGCAAGACGCCGTTCAGGATCAGGCTTTCGATCTGCCGGACGACCGCCTGGGACAGCTTTTCGGAAGGGATCTTTTCAAAGGGCATCGCAAACCTGCACGGACTGGTCAGATATTATGACCACACGTGCCGGTTCGCAACGCCCTTCGCCGGATCGGTTTGCCGGGTCAGCCGGTGGGCCGGATCACGATTTCCACGCGCCGGTTCTGCGCGCGGCCTTCGGGGGTCAGGTTCGAGGCAATCGGCATGTCCTCGCCCTGGCCGATGGTCACGATGCGCCCGGCCGGCACGCCAGACCCGATCAGCACCGAGGCGACCGAGGCCGCGCGGCGCTGCGACAGGCTGCGGTTATAGGCGGCATCGCCGGTGTTGTCGGTATGGCCGATCACCTCGATCCGGCTGTTGGGGTATTGCAGCAGGTTGCCGGCCACGGCGCGCAGGTCGGCCTGCAGGTCGGGGCGCAAGGCGGAACTGTCGGTGGCGAACAGCAGATCCTGCGGCATGGTCACCACCAGCCGGTCGCCGGCGTTGACCACGCCGATGGCGCCCGAGGTCTGGGCGCGCAGGTCGGCCGCCTGCCGGTCGAGCGCGCTGCCGATGGCGCCGCCGATGGCCGCGCCCGCCACGGCCCCGGCCACGGTGGCCAGCGGGCGGGTGCTGCTGTTGGACCCGGCGCCGATGGCACCCCCGATCAGCGCGCCGGTCAGCGCGCCGGTGCGGGCACGGGCGTTGTTGGGGTCGCCTTGCGGATAGGGGTCGCAGGCGGCCAGGGTAAAGGCAGCCAGCGTCCCGAGCATCAGGGGGGTCGCAAGTTTCATGGTCGGCCTCGTGTCTTGTCGCCCCGCGGGGGGGCATGGGTCCGATGCGATATAGGCACCGCTTGCCGGCGCTGCCAAGCCGCCGCGCGCGGGCGGGCAGCTTTCCGCCCAGTCGCGGGCCGCGCGATCACGCCGCCGTGTCGGCCCCCGCGTCGGCAGCGGCGTCGGCCCGCGCCGATTCCCAGGCCAGGATCGCGCGCTTGACCGGCAGGCCCCAGTGATAGCCGCCCAAGGCCCCGGTCTGGCGCAAGGCCCGGTGGCACGGGATGAACAGGCTGACGGGGTTGCGCCCCACCGCAGTGCCCACGGCGCGCACCGCGCGCGGGTTGCCCACGGCGCGCGCCAGTTCGGAATAGGTGGTCACATGGCCCGAAGGCACGCGCAACAGCGCCTCCCAGACCTTGATCTGGAAAGGCGCCCCGATCAGGTGCAAGCGCCCCGCCCCACCGAAGGCCGCCGCCACCAGCGGGGCAACCGCCGCGGCATCCTCGACGAAGCGCGCCTTGGGCCAGCGCCCGCGCAGGTCGGCAAGCGTGGCCGCGCGCCCGGTTTGCTCGGCGAAACCCAGGCCGCACAGGCCGCGGTCGGTGGCCATCGCCAGCGCCTCGCCGAAGGGGGTGGGCACCCAGGCCTCGGCAATGGTCAGCCCGGCGCCGGCGCGGGCATAATCGCCCGGCGCCATCGCCTCCCGGGTCAGGAACAGGTCGTGCAGCCGGCCACCGCCCGACAGGCCGGTTTCCTGCGCCGTGTCCAGCACGGTCATCCGCGCGCGCAAGAGCGCCTTGGCGTGATCCAGCACCAGATACTGCTGATACCGCTTGGGGCTGACGCCCACCCAGGCGGAAAAGACGCGCTGGAAATGCGCGGCGCTCATCCCCATCCGCGCGGCCAGCGCCTCGAGCGTGAGGCCCGGGCCGGCGGCATCCAGTTCGGCCAGCGCCCGGGCGATGACACGGTAATGATAGGCGCCTTGCAGGTCGTCCATGCGCTTCACCTTGACGCAAATATCCTCGGGGGTGTCCCGATGTAACGTATAATCTACCCTGATCCCCCGTCAAAAGTCGTTCTGATACCGGAAGACGGAGAGAGTCCGGGGGCTATCCGGAATGGTCCGGCTTTCGTGCGGCCCGCTGCCGTTTCCACCAAGCGTGAATCGCGGTCTTCTTGACGTGGCGTTCGGGCGGGAAGTGCGCCGCCACCGCGTCGGCAAGCTGGCAGAAGGTCAGCCGGTCAATCCGCGCCGTGATGAACGCCCGCAACTCGGGGTCATTGTCGATCAGCCGGGCGCGTCCGGGGCGATGCGCGGCACGGTGCGGGCAGTGCGGCGCGGTCGTTTCGGGCAGGGCTTGAATGGCCTGTTGAACGCTGCCTTCAACCGCCTGTTCAAGAGCGGCAATCGCCCGGTCCAGTCCCGACACCGGCGCGGCGGACTGGTCGCGCGCGGCGCGGGCTTCGGCCCGGGCGAGGCGCAGAGCGGTGCCCGTCATGGCTTGCCCCGTCCGCCTCGCTTGGCCGCGCGCGCCGCCTGTTCTTCAGCCAGGCGTTCGGCGCGTTCTGCCGCCTGCTTGATCCAGCGACGAATCGACACGTCCGACACATGCAGCGTCCGGGCGATCTCGGCCAGGGGATAGCCGCGCGACCGCAGGTAGCCGGTCAACCACGGCTTCGCCAGCGGGATACGCCGGGGCACGCGGAGAAGCTGGCCAAGCGCGCGGGCGTTGTCCAGCCCGACCAGGGCTTGCCGCGTGCGCCGTCTTCGCGCGGGTTCTCGGACAGGATCAGTTCGGCCCCCCCCGAACCGCAACAGGAAGGCCGCAGCAAGGTCTGGCCTGCGCCCCTGCACAAAGGCTTCGATTTGCGCCGTGGGGCGCGGGCAGGGAAATGGGGTTGCCCCCCGGTCGGCGCCCACGACTTCGCCGACCGGAGAGGCCCAGACCGCATCCCGAGACCAGGAACCAAGGTAGCGATCATCCTGCCCGCTGAGGACCGGGCCGGATTTCGTCATTCGTTCAGCGCCCCCGGCGGCAGGCCAAGTTGCGCACAGATGGAAGCGGCGGCGGCACTGGCCGCAGGCTCTTGCCCGAGGCCGGTCTTGTGGTAGAGCGGCGGGGGCGTATTGTCGAACAGGTGCTTGTAGGGCGCCGGAGATTTCGACAGGAAAGCGTCGAAGCTGGCCGGGTCTTGCGTGCAAAGGGCCAAGGCCCAGGACCGCATCCCGTTCGTGATATGCCCGTCCAGCAAGGCGCGCTCCACCTTGGCTGTTGCTTCGATCTCGCGCGCAGTGGCGATGTAGCTGTTGCGCTCGGCAAGCAGGGCCTGCATCGCCTCGACAGGCACAAAGCGGGCCGGGTCCGGCGTGACTTCCGCCGCCATGGCCGGGGCTGTGTCGCTGCCCTGTTTCGCCGGGGTGGCAAGGCGCGCGGCGATCATCGCCAGCACGTCTTCCATACTCGTGCCTTCGGGCAGGCCCAGCAAGGCCGCAAGGCGCGCAGCAAGGTCGGGTTCCGGGGTGCCCTTCGGCGGAATGGTATCCGGTGTCATCACGTCTTCCTGACTGGCAAGGGCGGTAAGCTGCAAGGCCGGGTTATGCACCAGGCCAGCCGATTTGAGCCGCGTGATGACGCCCGCCTTGTCGTGCAGAAAGGCGGGCGAAAGGTAGCGGTATTCCCGCGCCGCAATCAGCGCGGCGGCGCGGGCGGTCCATTCCACCAAGGCACAAAGGCCGGTGGCATCGGCGCGAAGTTCCTCGATCCAGCCTGTCGCCGGAACCGGCCCGCCTGTCTTGGCGTCGGCAAGTTCGGACTGGTGAGCGAAGTCAACGGCCGCGTCCACCGCACGTGCGTTGAAGTCCGCCACCAGCGCCGCCGGATCGTCCCCCGCGAATCCGCAGGATTTGCGGCTGATGAACTTCCGTCCGTCGCGCGCCGTGATGCGCCCCTTTGGCGGCAAGAGGTGAACCCATTCCGGGGCTGCACCCGGCGGCAAGGCCGCTTCGCAGATGGCAAGTTGATTATCAAACATGGCTTGCCTCAAGCTCCGCGCGTGATGGCTTCGTCCAGGCGAACCCAGACCCGTCCACCGTCCAGCCCGTCCACGATCCCGGCACGGGACCGGGTGCCTGCCCCGTCCGTCGCGGCAACCGTCTGGTCATCCAGAACGAAGCAGAGATTGCCGACCCCGGCCTGTGTCACCGGATCAGCCCCGGCATTTTCGAAGGCGAAGACTCCCTGCCGGTATTCCACCATCGCCGCGCCAGCCGCGCCGCCGGAATTGTCCACCTTGCTTTCCGCGCGCCCGACGGCAACCGCCCCGGTTGCGATTGCGCCCTTGGTAATGAAGCCGGATGCGTTGCGCATGACCAGCGCCCCGGCGAAGATCAGAACCCCGGCGGCAACGGGTTGCACGCGCGTATCGCAAGCCGAAAGGGGGTGTTGCGGTCGGAAGTCAGGGCAACCATGGCGAACTCCTTCAGGCGACGTAGGGGGTGACGATCAGCTTGGAGGTGCCCTTCCAGGGGTTCGAACCGCCGCCGTCCATGGTTCCCGTGTTCAGCAGGTGCAGTGCGGCTTCTTCCAGCGCGGGCGGCACGATCAGGACGGAAGGCGTGATGCCCAGCACCTTGCCGCCGTCGCTGCGGAAGTTCATCATGGCGGCGCGCGCGGCGGCATGGTTGGTGGGGTCAAGCGCGGCCTTGGACCCGAAGGCCAGTTGCCACAGGCCGAACCCGGCATTCACCCGCGCCCGGACGCCATACAGATAGGCGTCATGCGTGAACACATGGGCGTCGTTGTTCTGCATCACCGCCGTGAACTCGTAGCCTTCGCGTTCCTGCCAGATGATCGGGCGCACCCCGCGCGAAACGTCCAGAAGATACCAGGCCGGCCCCGCGCCCGCCTGCATGTTCGACACGGCGACGGGCGTGCCGCTCGCATCCTCAAGCGGGTGGTCGGTATCGAAGAAGTTCTGCCCGTCGAAGCACGTCGAGTCGAAACCGGCCTTCAGCAGACCGAAGACCAGTTCATCCCCGTCGGATCGGCAGGCCGATCCGACGCAGGTGTCGCGCCGCGATGGTGCCCATTTCCGAAAACATCGGCTTGAACACGCCCAGGCGATCATCCGCGATGTCCACTCGGGAAATGGACACCGTGCTTTCAAACTTGCGGTTTTCGATGGTGAAGCCGCGTGCGGTCAGGTTCTTCACATGGCGCGGCCCGATCCATTCGCGCAGTTGCGGGAACGCGCCCAGCCACCCATAAGTTTCATCACGGGCATAACTCGGCACCTTCATCGCGATCTCCATCGCGTGCGAAGGCGCGGCAAGACGGGATTCGTCGTAGATCGTCTGGAAGCCCCTGAAAGCAAGGTCCAGATTGGCGGCGTTGATGAATATAGGCGCGGTCCTTTTCCCGGTTTGCCGTGCCTCAAGCGAAGCGCGGCGATGTCTGGAAAAAGGGGTATCAGTCGCGGAAGCGCGGAAATATGCGCAACGGTGTGCGGGGATTTTTTCCGGGTGGCAGAGCGGCAAGGCCCCCCGCAACGCGCCCGTTAAACGGGGTTTCCGGCGTTTTTAAAGGGGGTGCGGGGCTTTCGCGGGGAGTGATGGCCCAAGGCCCGGAAACGGGCCTGTGCGGCCCTCTGGCGCGGTTTCATGCAAAAGGGGCGGCGCATGCCCGCGCCGCCCCTTCGATGCCTGCCCGCCTGTCAGGCCGCGCGCGGCGGGCGCGCCTTCGTCCGGCGCAAGGCTCCGATGGCCTTCTGTGCGTCCTTCGCCGTCAGGAAGCGCGGATGCGTCACCTTGAACGTCCGGTTCAACCAGGCGTTCAAGCCCTCGGCCGTGCCTTCGCCGCGCGTCCATTCCCGCCAGAGCGTGCGGATCAGTTCCAGTTGCGCGAAGCTGGCAAAGCCGGGCCGGTTGCCATAGTCTGGCCCCTTCGCCTGTGCCGGACGCCAACCGGAATACTCCAGGAAGGCCATGAGCAGTTCGAAGCCCGCCTGATCAAGTTCCGTGGTGCTTTCCACCCCGCCCAATTCCGCCAAGGTGACGCGCCAGATGGCATCGGACCATCCGAGTTGCCTTTGCCCAAAGCGCAGAAGGGCAACCTGCCGCTTGGTGATCGTCATGCCGCGACTCCTTCCGCCAGGGCGTTTCTCGTTTCGCGATGCTGGATAGCTGCCGCCGAAAGCTTGTGGTGCAGACGCATGACAGGGCCGATATCCCGGTCTATCGAAGACCGCAGGGCTTGCCCGGCAAGCTGTAGCACCGCAACATGCCCGGACACGATGATATCGCCCATGTCTTCTAGACCATCCGTCACCATCCCAAGAGCCGCCTCGGTGTTGCGCAGAAGGTGCAGCAAGGCCGGTGCCGCCGCGAAGATTTCGGCAAGTTCGGGGCCTTCGGTGTCGAACGTCACCGTCAGATAGCCGCCCCGCGCTTCTTTCTCGCGCCGCCGGTCGGCATGGATTTGCAGTTGGGACAGAGCGTCGGCACAAGAAACCATGCGATAACGCACCTCGTCCGCGTCGATCTCGCCATAGCGGAAGGCGTGAACCGCCTGCATGAGATGGTCCGACTGTTCCGACAGCGCATGTTCGATGCTCGGATAGGACTTCATCATTTGCTCCCCTTGCCGAATTGCAGTGCCTCGATAGCGGCGTTCACGTCTGCCAGCCCCACCGGCGCGCCTTTCGCGAAGACGCGCGCCAGCTCCACCACGTTGAACACGTTCCGCAGCGTACCGCCGAACCGCGACACCCCGCCCAGGGCGTCAGGAATGCCGTCACGGGCCAGACCTTCGGCCCGGACAATCGCCGACACATCGCCCTTCTTCGCCGCGGTGAAGACGCAGGGCATCAGCATCCGCCCGCGCAACTGGTCATTTTCGATGAACGTCCAGCGAAGGCTCAAGCCGCCGCAGAACGCCACGTTTCCGCCTGCCTGATCTGCCACCCCCAAGGCCCATTCGATGGCCGAAGGTTCCAGATGGTGCGCATTGTCGAAGATGGTCAGCCGCCCGCGAACGCGCGGAAGCATCGCCGCCCGCCTTGCCGGAAGGCTCATGTTGCCCTTGTCGTTCCAGTCCCAAGACCGGCACCACGCCTCGGCGAAGGACCGCGTGTCCCCTTCGGACTGCACGCAGGGGAACACATCAACGTCGCCCCGGCCATAGGCATAGGCCGCAACCGCCGTGCTGACACCCACGCCCGATGCCCCGGCGATCATGCCCAGGCGCGGGCCTGACAGCCGTTCGACAAAACTCAGGGCGTCGGACACCTCGCGTGCCGTCTTTGTCATCACAAAGCCCGGCGGGCCTTCCGTTACCGGCGTTGCCGCTGTCTTGCTCAGCTTCAAGACTTCTGCCATGTTGCTTTCCACTCCGTTTGCGGGCTTGCCCGCGATGAATGGTCAAGGGGGCGCGGCAACGCCCTCTTGACCGCCTTACCCGACAGTCCCTTTCGGTCTGCCGACGAACTCTGCAAAAGCTGCCCGATGCCGGGGGAGAATCGCGCTTTCCGGGTGGCGCGGGGTGTCGATAAGCGGCCCGCCAAAGGGCGGTTGAACCACCTTTGAACGCGGGCTTTCCGGTTCGGTCGGGGTTGCCGCCGCCTGTGCAAGCCGCGCCTTTTCCAGCAGCGCCGCCCCGGCAAGTTCGCCATACTCCTTGGCCTTTTGCGTGGCCTTGCGCGCGGCCTTGTCATACCGCTTGTAGGCTTGCAGCCCCTTCATGGACTGGTATTCGCCAGGCACGACCGCTTCGATACCCTCGACAATCAACCGCCCGTCCGGGTCATAGGCGACAGCCGGGGCCTCAAAATCATGCGGGTTGATGCCCACCAGGACTTGCCCCTTGCCGTGCCAGGCAAGCAGCGCGTCCTGTGTATCCGGCCCGCCGTAGATCCAGCCTTCCACCTCGAACCGCCCGTTCCGGTCCACCGATACCGGCCTATAGGCCAACGAGGCGCGATAGAACTGCCGTTCCGTGGGCATCCGCAAAGGCGCATCCTTTGTCCCGGCTTCGAAGATGGCGTTGAAGCTGCGCCCCTTGGCGAACCCGCCCCGCCGAATCCGGGCGTTGTGATGCCGGTATTCCCGCTCGGACACTTCGGCAATCGTCGCCAGCGGCACCGCCTTGATTGCCCCGTCCGGCTTGCTCAGGGTGTTGGACCCGGTATGCGCCCCGGTGAACTCAGGCCCCGCATCAACGCGACGCTGCGTCTCGGCAAAGGTCCGTTCGACATACTTCGCCTGCCCGTTCCGGGGCTTGTGGTAAAAGACCTCAATCCCAAGGATTTGGCAGACGCACGGCGGTTCCATCCGGCCCGCCGCGTCCTTGCGCTTGCGGAACTTGAACGTCACCCCGCCCGCAAACCGGTGCGAGGAAAACGCCTTGCTGTTGTCCGTATAGATGAACTTCGGCGCACCATGCTTGCGCACTGCCTCAATTATCAGCGCCGCCGTGTCGATGGCGTTTTCCGTCTTGCACAGTCGCCAGCCGACAATCCTGCCCGAACCCACGTCCACCAGCCGCAGTTCGATCGGGCGACCTTCGGTGCCGTCTTCAAAACGGCCCATCACGTTGCGTGTCTGCCCGTCCAGCGACCATATGTGCATGGCAGGCAATTCGTCCCGCGTGCGCGGCACGGGTTGCCGGATCAACTCTGCCGCCTTCTGTGAACCGAACCGCAGCGTCAGCCGCACCGAGTGCGGCAGCGCGTTCCAGCGGTTGTAGATCGTCGCCCGTGAAGGCCAGTGCCAGCCCATCGGTTCCTTGATCCGCTCCACCTCGTCATAGGCGGCGGCAAGCGGCCATTCCGGGTGCGCTTCGCTGATCCGGTGCAGGAAATAGGCCCAAGCCTCGGGCGACTCGCCTGCCATTGGCCCCTTGCGCCCGCGTTCCCGGCTGTGATCGGTCAGCAGCGCGGGCACGAAGTTCACCGGTTCAACCCCCTGACCGCCTTCATGTTGCGCAAGAGCGTGGCCCGGCTGGTGCCCTTGGCCCCGAACTTCGCCCGCGCCGCCTTGAACGCCTCGGCCTGCGAAAGCCCCGCCTGCACCCGCGCCTGGATGAAATAGACGATCCGGGCATCCGCTTCCGCCCGCGCCCGCATCCGGGGCGTCGCATCCTCAAGCCGCGCATGCGCCGCTTCGTCATACTGCCCGGGATCAAGTCCGAACTCCGCCGCTTCCCGGTCCAGGAACGCAGCCCGCACGGGCGCTGGAAGGTCCGACAGCGCGAAGGTGAAGCGGTTCCCCTGTTCTACCAGCGGAATCGCAAGACGCTTGAGCCACTGGCGAAGCCCGAACTTGGTTGAAGGCAAGCCGGGCAGGCCTACGATATCCGACACAGTGAGCATCATTCTTGCGCCCCGGCGGAGTCGATGACCTTTGCCATGAGCGCAGCCGCACCAGCACCGCGCCAGCGCCCGAAGGCCGCATCCCGCATGTTCTGGATATGAACCCGGCTTGCTCTGCACTAGGCGTTGAGCGTTGTCCCACGGGCAACGAAAGCCGCCTTGATCCGGTTGTAATCGGCTTGGTCAAGGGGCAACGGTGTGTTATTGCCTGACGTTGGGAGTGTTCCGCCCTCATTTAACCTACAATGGTAGGCCAAGAACACTTTTGGGTTCTGTCAATGACTGACGTTGAGCGACCTAGCGAACTTGTGCAGCGGCTTCATCGCCTGCGGATCGAACGGGGCTTGACCATTCAGCAGATGGCCGAAGCGTGCGGCTTGCCGAAAAGCACCCTTGAAAGCTACATGAAGATGTCCGGTGCCAAGCGGCCCGGCGTCGATGCACTGATAGCCATAGCCGATGCGATGCAGGTTTCCCTTGATTGGCTCGTAGGCAGGGCCGAAAGCAGCTTGCCTTTGAAACTCGGGGAGAAGGATTACGCTGTCGCTTGCTTCAATGTGGTTTTCGGCGTCCTGCAATGGCTACAGGCAGAGAGCGGGAAGCATGGCGGCGAGTTGATCCACAATGACCGAATAGCCGGATTCGACGGGTCAGAGATCGCCGCGAAGGCCATGTTTGCTTACATGAAGCGGCTTCAAGCGTTCGCCAACAACTCTGACGCTTATGGGCTAGACCGGCAGGCGTTCTTTGAGGACATGAAGTCTCTGCTTGCGCGAGATTTCAGGTCGGAAAAGTAGCGGTGTTGACTCGGCAATCGGCAACTCGCCAGTTGCCGTTTTGCGCAAATCGCCCGCCGGAACTTGCGCGCCACCCCCTGACAAGCGGTTGATATACCGGAATAAATCTGTGACACATGGTTTTGCGGTGTCGCGCGCATTCGCCCAGAACCCCGCGAAACTGCCCCGACGGTATCAAATCCACCTTAAACGCCCGCCCGCAACCCCTTGAAAACATTGACACCGCATCGCGCGTCGGTATCAATTCACTGTAAACGCGTCAGAAAGCCCCCTCGGGGCGGGGGGGGGGGGCGGGGGGGCCCCCCGCCCCCCCCCCCCCCCCCCCCCCCCCCCCGCGCCTGCCTTGGGTGATACCGCGCCACGGCCCGCCCCGCGACCCGGATTTTGCGCATTGCCCGGCCGCAGGCGCCCCGCTAGAACCGCCGCATGGCCGCGCAGCTTCCCTATGCCACGATCCGCGAGATCTTCACCCGGTTCCACGCCGCCGAGCCGGAACCGAAGGGCGAGCTGCACCATACCAACGCCTATACCCTGCTGGTGGCGGTGGCGCTGTCGGCGCAGGCCACCGACAAGGGCGTGAACAAGGCCACCGCCGGGCTGTTCGCCATCGCCGACACGCCCGAAAGGATGCTGGCCCTGGGCGAGGAAGGGCTGATCGAACACATCAAGACCATCGGCCTGTTCCGCAACAAGGCGAAGAACGTGATCCGCCTGTCGGAAATCCTGGTGCGCGATTACGGCGGGCAGGTGCCCTCCAGCCGCGCGGCGCTGCAATCGCTGCCGGGCGTGGGGCGCAAGACCGCCAACGTGGTGCTGAACATGTGGTGGCACCTGCCGGCGCAGGCGGTCGATACCCATATCTTCCGCGTCGGCAACCGCACCGGCATCTGCCCGGGCCGCGACGTCGAAGCCGTCGAGCGCGCCATCGAGGATCACGTGCCGGCGGAATTCCAGCTTCATGCCCATCACTGGCTCATCCTGCACGGGCGCTACATCTGCACCGCGCGCAAGCCCCGCTGCGCCGACTGCCTGATCCGCGACCTTTGCCCCTACGAGGACAAATCCCCATGACCCGCACCGCCATCACCGGCATCGGCAACGCCATCGTCGATGTGCTGGCCCAGACCGACGAGATGTTCCTGGACCACATGGGCATCACCAAGGGCATCATGCAGCTGATCGAGCGCGACCGCGCCGAGGTGCTTTATGCCGCGATGAAGGACCGGACCGAGGCGCCGGGCGGGTCGGTGGCGAACACCATCGCAGGGTGCGGCAACCTCGGGCTGTCCTCGGCCTTCGTGGGACGGGTGCGCGACGATGCGCTGGGGCGGTTCTATGTGGCGGCCCTGGCCGGCGAAGGCACCGGCTTTCCCAACCCGCCGGTGAAAGGCGCCGACCTGCCCACCAGCCGCAGCATGATCTTCGTCACCCCCGACGGTGAGCGGTCGATGAACACCTACCTCGGCATCTCGGCCGAGCTCGGACCCGAGGACGTGCCCGAGGAGGTGACCGGCAACACCGATATCCTGTTCCTCGAAGGTTATCTGTTCGACAAGGCACCGGGCAAGCTGGCCTTCCTGAAGGCCGCGCGGTCGTGCCGGGCGGGGGGCGGGCGCGCGGGCATCGCGCTGTCGGACCCGTTCTGCGTCGATCGCCACCGGGGCGATTTCCGCCGCCTGGTGACGGAACTGGATTACGTGATCGGCAACGAACACGAATGGACCTCGCTGTACCAGACCGAGGATCTGGGGGCGGCGCTGGCGCAGGCGGCGGCGGATTGCCCGCTGGTGGTCTGCACAAGGTCGGGGTCGGATGTGGTGATCCGGGCGCGGGAGGCCGAGGTGACGGTGCCGGTGCACCGCGTGGTGCCGGTCGATGCCACCGGGGCGGGCGACCAGTTTGCGGCCGGGTTCCTGTATGGCCTGGCCACCGGGCAACCGCTGGAGATCGCCGGCCGCATGGGCTGCGTGGCCGCGGCCGAGGTGATTTCGCATTTCGGCGCCCGGCCCGAAACGGATGTCCGCGCCTTGTTCCGGGCCGCCGGTCTGGTCTGAACCGGGGAACCGGGGGTGTCACACCCCGTTGCCGATCGGTTCTCGAACCGATGGCGAACCGATCGCAACCCCCGTGGGATATTTCGGCAAGGTGAAGGGCCGGCGACGGTTCGTCCGGCCCCTGGCCTTGGCGGGATCGCTTATTTCAGCGCGGCATCGCTGATGGCGTGGGTCCAGGCGCCGGCATCCGGGGCCTTGGTGATGGCCGGGTTTTCCGGGCTGACAGCCGCCAGCAGCGCGGCGACGGTGGCCTCGAAATCGGCCGGGTCCAGCGCGCCGTTGCCGCCGGCGGTGAGCTTGGCGACCTCGCCCATCATGTAGGTCTGGTGCTCCAGCGTCTGCAGGCCGGTCTGGTCGGCATCGACCACGATCTGCGCGGCTTCGGCCGGGTTCGCCTCGGCGTATTTCCAGCCCTTCATCGAGGCGCGCACGAAGCGGGTCATCTTGTCGGCGAAGGCCGGGTCGGCGAGGTTCTGTTCGAGCACATAAAGCCCGTCCTCCATCACCTTCACGCCCTGGTCGGCGTAGGAGAAGAAGGTCAGCTCCTCGGGCTTGAGGCCCGCATCCAGCACCTGGCCGTATTCGTTATAGGTCATCACGCTGATGCAGGCGGCCTGCTTGTTCAGCAGGGCCTCGACGTCGAAGGCCTGTTTCAGCACGGTGACACCGCCGGGGCTGCCATCGGTCTTGAGGCCCAGCTTGGCCATCCAGGCGTAGAACGGGTATTCGTTGCCGAAGAACCACACGCCCAGCGTCTTGCCGGGGAAGTCGGCGGTGGAGTTCACGCCCATGTCCTTGCGGCAGACGAAGGACAGGCCCTGGTTCTTGAACGGCTGCGCGATGTTGACCAGCGGCACGCCGCGTTCGCGCGCGGCGAGTGCGGCCGGCATCCAGGTGGTGATGACATCGGCGCCGCCGCCGGCGATGACCTGTTCGGGGGCGATGTCGGGGCCGCCGGGCAGGATGGTGACATCCAGCTTTTCCTCGGTGTAGAAGCCCTTGGCCGCGGCGACGTAGTAGCCGGCGAACTGGGCCTGGGTCACCCATTTCAGTTGCAGCTTCACCGCATCCTGCGCCCAGGCGCCGGTGGCGGACAGCAGGGCGAGCGCCGCACCTGCGATCAGTTTCTTCATCGTTCTACCTCCGTGTTGTCGTTGTCATCTCCGCCCCCGGTGGGACGGATGCCAGAAGGTGATGCGCCGTTCCACGGCCCCCACCAATGCGAAGAAGATCGTGCCCGCGAGGGCCGCCACCACGATCTGGGCCCAGACCATCGGCAGCGCAAGCGAACCCACCGCGGTGGAGATGCGGAATCCCATGCCGCGGGTGGGAGAGCCGAAGAATTCGGCAACGATGGCGCCGATCAGGGCAAGGGTCGTGGCGATCTTGAGCCCGTTGAAGATGAAGGGCATGGCCGCGGGCAGGCGCAGCTTGACAAGGCCCTGCCCGTAGCTGGCGGCCCAGGTGTGCATCAGGTCGCGCTGCATCCGGTCTGCCGCCTGAAGCCCGGCGACGGCGTTGACCAGCACGGGGAAGAACACCATCGCAAACACCACCGCCGCCTTGGATTGCCAGCCGAAGCCGAACCATGTGACCATGATGGGCGCGATGCCGACAATCGGCAAGGCCGCAACGAAGTTGCCCACCGGCAGCAGGCCACGGGTGAGGAAGGGCGAACGGTCGATGGCCACCGCCACCGCCACCGCCGCCCCGCAGCCCATCAGCCAGCCGGGCACCGCACCCATCAGGATGGTCTGCACGAAATCGCCCCAGAGCACGCCCAGGTTGGCCGCAAAGGTGGCCGCCACCACCGAAGGGGCGGGCAGGATGACCTCGGGCACGCCGAGGCCGCGCACCAGCCCTTCCCACAGCACCAGCACGGCGATGCCGAAGATCGCCGGCACCGGCCAGGGCATCCGCCGCGCGAGCCATGCGTTGAGCGCCCAGAGCGCAAGCCAGACCGCCAGCGCGCCCCACAGCCAGCCGGGTTGTGCTGCCGCGCCCGTCATGCCCGCACCCCCATGCGCCGGTTGGCCGCCCGTTCGATCCCGCCCACGGCGAGGATCAAGAGCCCCGCCACGATTGCCGCCATGAACAGCGAGGCCCACATCAAGAGCGGCTGGCCGAACTGGCTGGCGACCAGCATCCGCGCGCCCAGGCCCTCGACCGCGCCGGTGGGCAATTCGCCGACGATGGCCCCCACCAGCGCGGCGGCGATGGCGACCTTCAGCGAGGCGAAGAAATAGGGCATCGAGGCCGGCAGGCGCAGCTTGACGAAGCTTTGCCAGCCGGTGGCGTTCCAGGTCGCCAGCAGGTCGGTCTGCATCGCGTCGGGGCTGCGCAGGCCCTTGACCATGCCGACCAGCACCGGAAAGAAGCTGAGGTAGGCGGCGATGATGGTCTTGGAGACCAGGCGGTTGTCGAGCCCCAGCCGTTCGCCCAGGCCCAGCGAGTTCGAGAGCACCACGATCATCGGGGCCAGCGCCACGATGGGGATGGTCTGCGAGATCACCGCCCAGGGCATCACCGAGGCGTCGAAGACGCGCGAATAGACGATGGCCACCGCCAGCGCGATGCCCACCACGATGCCGAGCACGAAGCCCGACAGCGTGGCCTCGACCGTGATGAGCGCGTGGTAGACGAGGCTGCGCTTGGAGGTGACGGCTTCGCCCGCCACGCCATCCCACAGCGCCTGGGCCACCTGATGCGGCGGGGGCAGCAGGGGGCGGCGCTGGGTCATGGTATCGGCGACGATCTGGCCGAAGGTCAGATCCTGGCCCGAGCGCGCGGCCTGATCCAGCGTCCAGGCCATGTTCATCAGCACGGCGCCGGCATACCAGATCGCCACGATCAGCCCCAGCACGGTCAGGACAGGCAAGCTGCGGGTCATGGCCTAGACCTCGTCGCCGTGGCCGGCGCGCAGGCCTTCGCGCACGCGGTGGGCGATCTCGATGAATTCGCGGCTGTCGCGGATGTCGAGCGGGCGTTCGCGCGGCAGGGGGCTGTCGATCACGTCGGTGATGCGGCCCGGGCGCGGCGACATGACCACGATCCTGGTCGAAAGATACACCGCCTCGGGGATGGAATGGGTGACGAAGCCGATGGTCTTGCCGGTGGCGGCCCAGAGCTTGAGCAGTTCCTCGTTCAGCCGGTCGCGCACGATTTCGTCCAGCGCGCCGAAGGGTTCGTCCATCAGGAGGATGTCGGCGTCGAAGGCCAGCGCGCGGGCGATGGAGGCGCGCTGCTGCATGCCGCCCGATAGCTGCCAGGGAAACTTGTTGCCGAAGCCCTTCAGCTCGACCAGCTCCAGCACGCGGGCAACGCGGGCGTCCTGTTCGTCGCGGGAAAAGCCCATGATCTCCAGCGGCAGCTTGATGTTGCCGGCGATGGTGCGCCAGGGGTAAAGCCCCGCGGCCTGAAAGACATAGCCGTAGGCACGCTTGCGGCGCGCCTCGTCCGGGGTCAGGCCGTTGACGGTAAGCGTGCCGCCGGTCGGGTGCTCCAGCGCGGCCACGCAGCGCAGGAAGGTGGTCTTGCCGCAGCCCGACGGCCCGATGAACGACACGAAGTCGCCCTTGCGGATCGTCAGGTTCACGTCGCGCAGGGCCTGCACCGGGCCGTCGGCGGTTTCGAACACCAGATTCAGGCCCTTGGCCTCGATCACGGGGGGGGCCGTTTCGGCCATGTCCTTCATCCTGTCACCCTTGCCGCGGGGCCGTTCACGCCATCGTGGGCGCGGGCCGGGCGGTCTTCACATCGCCGTTGCATCTGCGCGTCATGGTTGCGCCGTTTCGACCCTGTTCCCACCTTGGCGCCACAGGAGGATTCAATGACCACGACAACCACCCTCGCCTTCGCCCCGCAGCCGGACGACCTCGAGGAATACTATTTCGAGGCGCCGATCCTGGCCTTGCCCGCCGACCCCGAAGCGGTCGAGGAACCCGAACAGGGCGAACCCTAGGCGCATCATACCCCCCGCATCAGGCCGCCATCCACCCGGATGTTCTGCCCGGTGATGTAGCCTGCCCCGTCCGAGGCCAGAAAGGCCACGGTGCGCCCGATTTCCTCGGCCGTGCCGTAGCGGCGCATCGGGACGCCGGCGGCGCGGGCCTCCTGCCGGGGCAGGCTGTCGATCCAGCCGGGCAACACGTTGTTCATGCGGATGTTCTGGCCGGCATATTCGTCGGCGTAAAGCTTGGTAAAGCTGGCCAGCCCCGCCCGCGCGAAAGCCGAGGTGGGGAACATGGGGCTCGGCTCGAAGGCCCAGGCGGTAGAGATGTTGACGATCGCCCCACCCCCGCCCGCCGCCATCACCGGCGTCACCACCCGCGCCGCGCGCACGACGCCGAGGAAATAGACCTCCACCCCCTCGTGCCACTGCTCATCGGTCAGCTCCAGCAGCGGCGCGCGCGGCCCGTGGCCGGCGCTGTTGACCAGCGCATCCACCCGCCCCCAGCGCGCCAGCGCCGCATCGACCAGCGCACGGATGTCGGATTCGTTGCGGTTGGTGCCCTGCACGCTGATTCCGCCCAGCGCCTCGGCCACCGCCGCCCCCTTGCCCGAGGCGGTCAGGATGCCCACCGCAAACCCGTCGGCCGCGAGCGCCCGGGCCGAAGCTGCGCCCATGCCGGACCCGCCGCCGATGACCAGAGCGACCTTCATGCCCCTGCCTTTCCGTGCCATGCTGCCCCGGATGCCCGCGACCCGTGTGCCCGCGAAAGGACCGCACCATGACCGAATGCCGCAAGCTGCGCCCCCACACCGCCCATGACGGCAAGCAGGGATTTGCCTATCTGCAAGGCATTTCGCGCGAAAGTGCCGGATCGGCGGGCATCTGCATGCATCTGCTGACGGTGCCGCCCGGCGGGCGTGCCCGCGCGCACAAGCACGCCAGCCATGAAACCGCGATCTACCAGCTTTCGGGCCGGGCGGTGATGTATTGGGGCGACCGGCTGCAACACCGGATGGACACCGAGGCGGGCGACCTGATCTACATTCCCGCCGATGTGCCGCACCTGCCCGTCAACCCCGGCCCCGATCCGGTGACGGCCGTGATCGCCCGGACCGACCCGAACGAACAGGAAAGCGTGGTGCTGCTGCCCGAGCTGGAGCATCTGGTGCCCTAGACCCCCGTTGCCGGCACGCCGGTGCGCACCACGGGGCGCGGGGCGGTGAGGTCTTTCCAGGCGCTCAGCGCGCGGTTCACCGCGGGGCGCGCCTCGCGGCCGACGAACTGGCCGTGGCCTTCGCGGGTGCGCAGCTCGCCATCGTGAATCGCCACATGCCCGCGGGTGAGGGTAAAGCGCGGCAGGCCCTTGACCCTTTGGCCTTCGAACACGTTGTAGTCGATCCTGGATTGCTGGCTGGCCGCGCCGATGACCTTTTCCTTTTCGGGATCCCACACCACCAGGTCGGCATCCGCCCCCACCAGAACCGCGCCCTTCTTCGGATAGCAGTTCAGGATCTTGGCGATGTTGGTGCTGGTGACGGCGACGAATTCGTTGGGCGTGAGCCGCCCGGTGTTCACCCCATGCGTCCACAGCATCGGCATCCGGTCCTCAAGGCCCCCCGTGCCGTTGGGGATCTTGGAAAAATCGCCCAGTCCGAAGCGTTTCTGTTCGGTGGTGAAGCTGCAATGGTCGGTCGCCACGACCGAGAGCGAGCCCGATTGCAGCCCGGCCCACAGGCTGTCCTGATGCTGCTTGTTGCGGAAGGGGGGCGACATCACGCGGCGCGCGGCATGGTCCCAGTCGGGGTGGAAGTATTCGGATTCGTCCAGCGTGAGGTGCTGGATGAGCGGTTCGCCCCAGACCCGCTTGCCAAGCGACCGCGCCCGGCGGATCGCCTCGTGCGCATCCTCGCACGAGACATGGACGACATAGAGCGGCACGCCGGCCATGTCGGCAATCATGATGGCGCGGTTCGTCGCCTCGCCTTCGACCTGGGGGGGGCGGGAATAGGCGTGGCCTTCGGGGCCGCGGTTGCCTTCGGCCAGCAGCTTGGCGGTGAGTTCCGCCACCACATCGCCGTTTTCGGCGTGCACCATGGCGAGGCCACCCAGATCGCCCACCCGGCGGAAGCTGGCGAACAGCTCGTCGTCGTTCACCATCAGGGCGCCCTTGTAGGCCATGAAGTGCTTGAAGCTGGTGATGCCGGCCTTGACGCTGGCGGCCATGTCCTCCCACACCTTTTCGCCCCACCAGGTGACGGCCATGTGATAGGAGTAGTCGCAGGTCGCCCGGCCCGACTTGTTGTGCCACATCTGCGCGGCATCCATCAGGCCCTGGCCCTGCCCCGGCAGCACGAAATCCACCACCATCGTGGTGCCGCCCGCCAGCGCAGCCCGGGTGCCGGATTCGAAGTCATCCGCGCTGTAGGTGCCCATGAAGGGCATTTCCAGATGGGTGTGGGGGTCGATCCCGCCGGGCATGACATAGCAGCCGGTGGCGTCGAGTTCGGTGCCGCCCTTGAGGCCTTGCCCGATCTCGGCGATCGTGCCGTTCTCGATGCGGACATCGGCCTTGTAGGTCAGGTCGGCGGTGACGATGGTGCCGTTGCGGATGATGGTGGTCATGGGCGGCTCCTGCAGGGGAGGGAAATACCCGCCCCGGGCTGGACCCGGGGCCTGTGGTTCGGGCGGGCGCGCGGCAGGGGGCGAGGCCCCGGGTCGAGCCCGGGGCGGGCGCGCCCTAGAACGGAATGTGTCCGCTGATGTCCTGCCAATGCGGATTGCGTTCGGCAATCAGGGCGTTCTTCCAGGCGCGAGGCCAGCGCTTGATCGCGCGTTCGCGCTTCAGGCTGGTGGCGAAATCCTCGTGCACTTCGAACCAGACCAGCGTGCGGATGTTGTATTTCGCCGTGTGCGCAGACAGACCGGCGCGATGCGCCGCGACGCGGGCGGTCAGGTTGCCGGTGCGGCCGATGTAGATCGCCCCGGCAGGGCGAGAGGCCATGATGTAAACGAACTGCGCCATGCCGGCAGTCTGGTGCAGAACGGTTAATGCCGGGTAAACCCCGCCCCGGGCTCGACCCGGGGCCTCCGGCTGCACCCTGGCCCGAGGCGCGAAGGGCGGGGCCCCGGTTCAGGCCCGGGGCGGGGCCCCGGGTCGAGCCCGGGGCGGGGTTGCCGTGGTGCCTCACCCCACCACCTCCGCCACCTCGAGGCAGGCGTGCAGCAGCACATCCGTGCCGGCCGCGGCCCATTCGGGGCTGATCTCCTCGGCCTCGTTGTGGCTCAGGCCGTCCACGCAGGGGCACATGATCATCACCGTGGGGGCCACGCGGTTGATCCAGCAGGCATCGTGGCCGGCGCCCGAAACGATGTCCATGTGGCTGTAGCCCAGCCGCTCGGCCGCGCCGCGCACCACCTTGACCAGGCCCGCATCGAAGGTGACGGGGTCGAAGTGGCCCACGGGCTCCACCTCACACCCCACGCCCAGTTCGCGGGCCACCGCGTGGGCGGCGCGTTCCACCTCGGCGCGCATGGTGTCGAGCTTGGTCTGGTCGGGGCTGCGGATATCGACGGTGAACACCGCCTTGCCGGGGATCACGTTGCGGCTGTTCGGGAACACCTGCACATGCCCGACGGCGCCCACGGCGTTCGGCTGGTGGCTCATGGCGATCTGGTGGACGCGTTCGGTGATGCGCGCCATGCCGAGGCCGGCGTTCACCCGCATGTGCATCGGGGTCGATCCGGTATGCGCATCCTTGCCGGTCAGCGTGATCTGCAACCACCACAGGCCCTGCCCGTGGGTGACGACGCCGACCTGCTTGCCCATCGCCTCCAGGATCGGGCCCTGTTCGATGTGCAGCTCCAGCATGGCGTGCATCTTTCGCGCGCCGACAGGTTCGTCCCCGACCCAGCCGATGCGGGCGAGTTCGTCGCCGAAGCGCTTGCCCTCGGCATCGCGGCGGTCATAGGCCCAGTCCTGCGTGTGCATTCCGGCAAAGACGCCCGAGGCCAGCATGGCGGGGGCGAAGCGGGTGCCTTCCTCGTTCGTCCAGTTGGTGACGACGATGGGGCGGCGGGTTTTCACCCCCATGTCGTTCATCGTGCGCACCACCTCGAGCGCGCCCAGAACGCCCAGCACGCCATCGTACTTGCCGCCCGTGGGCTGGGTGTCGAGGTGGCTGCCCATGTAGACGGGCAAGGCCTCCGGGTCGGTCCCTGCGCGGGTGGCGAACATGTTGCCCATGCTGTCCACGCCCATGGTCAGGCCGGCGGCCTTGCACCAGGCGGCGAACAGGTGGCGGCCTTCGCCATCGGCATCGGTCAGGGTCTGGCGGTTGCAGCCCCCGGCGATGCCGGGGCCGATTTGCGCCATCTCCATCAGGCTGTCCCACAGCCGCGCGGAATCGATCCGCAGGTTCTGTCCTGCTGGTACCATCGTTTTCTCCCTGTGGGCCGGGGTCTTTTCTCGCCCCTTGCCCCGAATCCGATCCTGACCGTATGGTCAACGTAAAGGCACCACAACCTGACCAGACGGTCAACGATTTTCTTGAGGACACCGGCGCCATGACCGACCCCGCCCGCCCGCTGCGGCGCCAGGACATTCGCCAGCAGAACGAGCGGCTCATTTTGCAGGCAGCGGAAAAAGTCTTTGCCGAGGCCGGGTTCGGCGGCGCCACCATGCAGCTGATCGCCGACATGGCGGGGCTGCCCAAGGCCAACCTGCACTATTACTTCGCCACCAAGGAGGAGCTCTATCGCCGCGTGGTGCGCGACATCTTCGAGATCTGGCTGCACGCGGCCGATGCCTTCGACGCAGCCCCCGGCCCGGCCGAAGGCATTGCCGCCTATATCGACGCGAAAATGGAGATCAGCCGCCGCCACCCGTTCGGGTCCAAGGTCTGGGCATCCGAGGTGATGCACGGCGCGCCGGTGATTCAGGATTACCTGGAAACCACCTTGCGCGACTGGACCGAAGGCCGTGTCGCGGTGATCCGCCGCTGGATCGACGCCGGCCAGATGGCGCCGGTCGATCCGCGGCACCTGCTTTACATGCTGTGGGCAACGACGCAGCACTATGCCGACTTCGGCCACCAGATCGAAACGCTGAACGGCGGCAAGCCCTTGTCGGACCGGCAATGGGCCGAGGCCAAGGCCTCGGTCAAGGCGATCATCCTGCGCGGCATCGGGGTGGGGTGAGGGGGGGCTGCCACCTGGCAAACCGCGTCCGGGCGGATCAGGAAAGGCACTGCCTTTCCCCGCCCGCCGCGACCACGGTGCAGCCGGACCGTGTCAGCGAGAGTGACAGAGGCCAGCGCCTGCCCGGGCGGGCGAGTAGCGCCCGCCCGGGCAGGCGCAGGCCGGTGGGCCTTGGGGGCACCCGCGGGGCGGCGGGCGGGGGGGCGCGGGG
>NZ_JBKBQM010000007.1:0-81565 GCF_046292685.1 Gemmobacter sp. | reverse complement strand
AAAGCGCCAAAGCTCGCGATCACCGCCGTCATGCGAAAGCTCATCCTGCTCGCCAACGCGCTGCTGCGCGACGGCCGGAAATGGGCAGACAGACCTACTTGACCAAGACGGATACTACCGCGATCGGGACTGGGAGACCCGCGCCGGAACGGTCGAGCTGTGCATCCCGAAGCTTCGGAAGGGCAGATCCTTCCCAGACTTCCTCGAGCCGCGCCGCATGGCCGAGAGTGAGCCCGCGAACGCTGACGGCGGTCATCCGGGAGGCCTGTGTTCAAGGCATCCCGACGCTGTTCGTCGATGACCTGGTCAAGGCGATGGGCCTGTCGGGGATCAGCAAGAGCCAGGTGTCGCGGCTCTGCAAGGAGATCGACGGCAAGCCGAAAGCCTTTCTGAACCGTCCCCTCGGAGGCGACTGGCGTTCGCCATTGTCCTCGGACCAATGGCGGACAATGGCTGGCCCGTGGATCGACGCCACCTGCCTCAAGGTCCGGCGTGGCGGGCGGATCGTGTCGGTCGCCGCGATCATCGCCATCGGCGTGAACACCGACGGGTGGCGCGAGGGTCTGGGTCTGGACATCGGCACATCCGAGGCCGAGCCGATCTGGACGGGGTTGCCTCACGCAAGCTGACCCGCCGGGGATTGCGCGGGGTCAACCTCGTCATCAGCGACGCCCACGAGGGCATCAAGGCGGCCGTCTCGAAGGTTCTCAGCGCCCCCTGGCAGCGGTGCCGCGTCCATTTCCAGCGCAAGGCCCTTGCCCATGCCGGGAAGGGCGGCGCGTCGTCTCCGCCTTCATCGCCACCGCCTTTGCCCAGGACACCGCCGTGGCCGAGCAGAGCCGGCCCAAGGTGCCCAGGCTGGCCGGGCTGATGGACGAGGCCGAACACGACGTCCTGGCCGACATGTCCTTTCCCAGGGAACACCGGGCCAAGCTGCACTCGACAAACCCGATCGAGCACCTGAACGGCGAGATCAAGCGCCGCACCGACGTCGCCGGCGTTCGGCCTCGCCCCTCGAACCGGTGGCAAGGCGGGCCTCACTGCCCAACGATCAAGCCATCGTCCGCCTCGTCGGGGCTCTGCTCCTCGAACAGAACGATGAATGGACCATTCGGCGTGCCCGCGACAAGACGCCGGAAACCATCGCACCGACAGGCGTTGGTGCCGTCATCAGCCTGCCCACAGCGGCATCCTGCTCAAGCAGGCCCGCGTCGAGCACCACGGTGACGATCAGCGCCCGCTACACCACTCAACGGGACAGCATCGTCCTGGCAGGCGATGAAGGACTGACACAAAATCAAGCCCGCGCTGTTCAAGAAACAGCCTTACTACCTTCCGGGATGTGACACCTGCGCACCAATATGGGCGTTGGCGGCGTCACACCCGGAATGACGCGGAGGTGGCCGCATGACTGCAACGAATGCATCCCGTACTATCGGGCTGAACACCGACGCATCCGAACAAAATCCGGGCAAGTGCACGCACTCTTCCTCGTGGCATGAGCCGGTTTGCACCGGCGCAAGACACGGCGAGCAGTAGAAGATGGTCAACGCCGCATCGACTCTGCGAGCCGGGTCACCATGGCGAGTGCGGCATTGGCCGAACCCGCAGGTGTGCCGGTGGTCATTTGTGCGCGCAGCAGATAGCGCTTGACCAGATCCTGCATGCGATCAGGCGCGGCGAACTGCGAAACGCGGCCATCGCCGAAAGCGGCCTCGGCCTTCTGTTTGAGCATCTCCTTCTGCTTGTCGATATCCAATGTGCCGAAGCTGGAAGGCAGGCCGAAGGCTGTCTCCAGCACCTGTCGCACGGGCCGTTGCCCCATGAGGGTGAACCAGCGCGCATCCTCCGACATCGACGCAGACGCGACCTTGCCGATTTCCCTTTCGGCATTCATCGCAAGGCGCAGGCTTTCATCCACCTTGCCGACCGCAGCTTCGAAACCGCGTTCCTTCCATGCGGAAACGATGCGGTCGGCGAAGTCGGAAATCCGGATCCGTCCGGTGCCGAAGTCGCCCAGCCCGAAAGCGGCCGAGAACTCGCGGTAACGCTTGTCGGCCAGCTTCAGCGCGAGCGCGCCCTCTTTGAGGGTGCCGTCTTCAAGAACCTTGCGAATGAAGAACCGGTTGTTTATGTCGGCTTCCAACCCGAAAGCCCCAAGCGCCACCGAAAGCAGGCGGCGGTCGTTGACCAGTTCTTCCGCGGAGCCGATCTTGCCGATCCTGTCGCGAAAGTATGCCTCGTCGCGCTGGATCGACGCCTGTCTGTCGAAAACGGCCTTCTGGGTCGCCGCTGTCCGCTTGAGCATCGCCCAACCGGTAAAGCCCCCGGCGCCAAGGGCGGGAACGAAGCTCATGACCGGGCGGCGGCCAACAGCCGCTCCTCTCTCGGCAGCAAGGCACGCAGGGCCTTGAGCGCCTGATAGTACTGGTCTTCGAGCACTGCCTGCGAGGCTTGGGCCAGCAGTGCCCGGCTGTCAGGGTCGATGAGAACCTGGCTGAGCTGCTCGACCCCGCGCAACAATTGCAGGCGTGCCTCCGCGGGGGCGGCATCGCCCGAAAGCACCAGTTGCACGATATAGCAAACTCGCCGGACGGGTGTGTTGACCTGTTCCGGGTGAATGGCATCGCGCAGCCGCAGGATATGCGCCCCCGGCGTCATGATGGCCAGTTTGGAGCGTCGTTCGCAGTTTTCGATGACGGCACCATTGATCAGAACGCGCTCGCGCGGGCCGAGCTTGAGGACCAGACCGCTCATGCCGATGCTCCCTGATCGCCGCGCAGGCCGCGCATGACCGCCGTGTTGATGTCGACCAGCACTTCGACGCTGGCCTCGCCAGCCAGAACCTTGCGGCCGTGCTGTTCGGAGAACTGGTAAAGATAGAACAGTTGCGCCCGCAACGGGCGCGGCAAGGCGTTGCCCGGATCGGCCACATCCGCCGCCAGCGTCGACCAAAGGCGCGTGTTGTCGCTGATTGCGGCGGCAAGGGCAGGGAAGTTCTGCTTCCGGTCCTGCCAGGCGTTGCCGAGCGCCTGGGTGATCCGGGCCAGCAGGTCGTATTCGATGCTGCGTGGGGTCCGCGCGGGGGCCTCGGGGCGCGCATAGGCGGTGCGGGCGAAATTGAGGGTGCTCACAGTGATGGGTTCCGGTGCTGCTGGGGTTCAGATGGCCGGGGCGCGCGAACCGACGCGCGCCCCGGCGGCTGCTGTTACCGGAACAGCGACAGGATGCTCTGCGGCGCCTGGTTTGCGATCGACAGCGCCTGCACACCCAGCTGCTGCTGCACCTGCAGCGCCTGCAGACGGGCCGAGGCCTCCTCCATGTCGGCATCGACCAGGGTGCCGATGCCGGCCTTGAGCGAGTCCGTCAGAGAGGAGACGAACTTGGTCTGGGTGTCGATGCGGCCCTGGGCCGAACCGAAGGCAGCGGCGGAGCCGATCGATTTCTGGATCAGGCCTTCGATGCCCGCCAGGGCGGCGGCGGCACCGTTCGTGGTCGTCACGTCGAACTGGCGCAGCAGGTTCAGACCGCCGCCCGCGGTGCCGCCCGTGGTCCGGTTGACATCCGTGGCCGCGATGCCCGTCACCGCGGCAGAGCCGGTGTTGGTGATGGTGATCTGGGTCGGGTCGGTCGAGCTGAGCGCGAAGCTGACAGTGCGCCCCTCGCGCTGGGCCACGAAGTTCAGCCGGGTCACCATTTCCGACGCGACCGAGGCAGCGGTATCGCCCTGACGCGCGACATAGCTCACCTGGTTCGGCGCCGCGACGGCGGTGCCGGCCATGCTTTCGATGTTGTAGGTCGTGCCATAGCCGACGTTGGCAGGCAGGATCTGCATGAAGTTCTGCGTGGCGCCCGCCGCCAGGGTCGCGATGGCGGTGGCCGCACCGCCGCCCGCCGTAGCGCCGTTGGTTGCAGCGTTCGTGCCCAAGTCGTTCTTGGCCACGGTGATCTTGCTGGCCGCCACCCCCGACGCGCTGCGATCCAGCGATGCAAGGATGTCCACGTTGTTCGTTCCGGCCGTTGCCGACTGGTTCGACAGCAGGTTCAGCCCGTTGAACTGCGCCGCGCCCACAACCGCGCCGATCTGGTCGCGCAAGGCCACGATGTCAGTCTGGATCTTGGCGCGATCGACGTTCGATTCCTGCGCCGCGACGATCTTGCCCTTCATCTGGGTGAGCAGGTCGGTCACGGTTTCCGAGGCCGAGCGGGCGACCGCCACGGTCGACGAGCCGAGGGCGAGGCTGTCGGAGATGCCCTTGAAGCCCTTGACGTCGGATTCCATCACCTTGGAGATGGACCACACCGCCGCGTTGTCGCGGGCGTTGGCGACCGATTTGCCGGTCGAGATTTCGGACTGGGTCTTTTCCAGGTTCGAGTTGATTCCTTTCAGCGTCTGCAGGGCGACCATGGCGCTGGTGTTGGTCAGAATGGACGGCATTTTCGACTTTCCTTGCGGGTTCCGGCGCTTTGCGCGCGATTCTTGCCACTTGCGGTGGCGGCCCGGGTGTTCTGTCCCCTGCGGCAGCGGTCTGCCGCGTCACCCCGTCATGAGGTGCGAGGCCCATTCGGCGCCCCAAACGCTAAGAAGCTCCTAACCCGCCCCAGCCTTGTTCGATGCATTTTGCGCAAATCTGCGGCATTCGCTCAGACCCTGCGCGTCGATGCCGGCGTCGGGCCCAGGGCGCGCCGTCGGCCATCGCCGCCATAGGTGCCCAAGCCCTTGCGAACGGTTTCGATTTCCGTCAGGCGGCGGCGCGCGGCGGCCAGGCCTTGCCCGGCTGCCAGCAATAGTTCCGCAAGCTCGGCTGCCCGGGACTTCAGCATCTGCAACGTGTCCGGCCCCGGGGGCGACGCCTCCAGCGCGGCGACTTCGGTGCCGAGCCGGGCGGAAAGCCGGTCGAAGGCGGTGAAATCGCCCTGACGCACGGCATCGCGCAATGCCGCCAGCGAATCGGCCAGACGGTCAGCGGGAGTCATTTTCGCGCGCCTTCAGCGCATGGAACAGATGTTCCGCAAGGCCGATCCCCCCCTTTTTCACGATGGCACGGGCCTGTGCCTCGCGCAGGAAGGATGCGAACTGTTCTTCGCCGGCGCCGCCGCCGAAGCTTTCGGGCAGCTTTGCAACCCCGGCATGGCGCAGCATTTCGGCAAGAAAAACCCCTTCCAGCTCGCGCGCCTTTTGCCGCAGCGTCGCGTCCCGGTCCGGGCGGGTTGCAGAGGGGGTGTCGGCCGGCAAGGGCGCAACGGGGATCATGGCGGTCTCCTGCGGAACTACAATTTGATCCATTCTGGCGCAGCGCAGTAAACAAAGTGGTAACCTCGGACTGGCACCTTGCGCTCACCGGCAGAAGTCGCGGAGGGGCCATGAAACTTGAACCATCGCTGTTGCGGGCGCCGGAGTTCCGTCTTCCGACGGCGCCGGTGGTGCCATCGCCGGGCGATTTCCTCGCTGCCTGGATCGCCGAGAATCCGGCGCCGGACGCAGACCTTGCCGGGGCGCGGGCGCGCCGGACGCCGCAAGACCCGGTTCCGCGCGAAGGCAGCACACCTGCGTCAATGCCGGAAGGTTCCGGCATTCTGCCCGATCCTGCAGCGGCAGCGCCTGCGACAGCCACGACCGTTACCCCGGCGCCTGCTGCCGAGCTGCCCCCGACCGCGCCTGCACCCCCCGATATCCCGGATTGGCTTCCTGGATCCAGAATGTCGTCGATAGAGGGGGGAAATGATCCTGCAGGGCGCGTTCGATTGGCCTTGCCCTCGCTGTCGTCGGTTTGCTCGATGCCGGTTTCGGAAAGCCGCATACAGACGGCGCCGATCGCCGCGGCCATTCCGGTTCGGGAGGACGGTGAACACCCTGTCACCGCCTCTGAACGTCTTGCCGAGCAGGACACCGCTGCCTTGCCCGCGGTGTCCGGCAGGATACCTGCGGTGCCGGCGGTGCCCCCCTCCGGTTCGGCGCCGGCCCCCCTTCTGCCGACGGAGCCGACCGCCTCGACGCCCCGTGCCGGGACGGACCTTGCAGACCCGGCCCAACCCGCGCTCCCACAGTCGTGGGTTCCCTTCTCCAGGGCAGAGGCGCTTGGGCCAACCGCATCCGCTTGGCCGGCCCCAGCTTCGTGGCCAACGCTGCCGACGGTCGTTTCGGCAGAGGCAAATGGCCAGAGCGTCCCGGAGAATCATCCGAAGGAAGGGTCTGCGCGACCGGAGCTGCCCTTGATGCGACCCGACGCAACCCCTTGGGCGTTCGAAGAAACGTCGAAAACGGCGGGGCGCGCGACAGCCGCGCCGCTGTCCCTGTCTGACAGCGCTGCGGTGGCGCCAGCCAATCCCGGGCCGATGGTCGCGCCGGATGAACAGCCGCTTCGGCAAGGCGCTGGCGCTGGCGTCGCGGAGCATTGGGACGATCGCGCATCGGCGGCGGCGAACGTGGGGCGAGTGGCGAGGCAGGGGGGGGATCCCGCGGCAGTGATGAACGATCCTCCGCCTCCCGGCAGAAGTGCAACTCCACCGGCGCAGCCCCTTTGGGAGGCTTCGGCGGCCCGTGCATCAACGGGTCTTGACCTTGCAAGGCCCGATCAGGCAGCGGTGCCTGTCGATCCGGCGGCCATATCGGTGCCAGTTCGGGGGCTCGGCCCGGACGCAACCACCAGTTCGCCGGTTCGGCCGGCCGCTTCGCCCGATCCGGCGGGCACATTACCACCCGCGGCCAACCGGGGTTCGGCCGAAGGCCGGACAAAGCCCGGTCTTGCTTCGCAAGGCCGAAACCCGCCCTTGCACTTTGTAACGCGGGAGGCTTCGCCGTTGGTGCCCGCTCTGGTGCCCGCCCGCGCCATGACGGCTGCAACCGCCGACCGACTGGATGCTCCGCCAACCCCGCCGGTGCCCGCCCTCAATCCTGTAACCCCTGATCCGACCGGGGCCCCTGCCGAAGCAACAGCCCGGGTGGCGGCAGCTTTGCGCCTCGCAAAGCTGCCCGAAGCCCGCGATGCCGTGGTCGTGACCGGGCCCGCTGCAGCCGATGCCGGATCGCCGCCGCCGACCGTTTCGGCAATTGTCCCCGAATCCGATACACTTGCCGGGTCGTGGTCGCTTGCCCTGGCGCGCGCCTCCGAAACCCATGTGCGGTATCAGCCAAAACCCGACCCCGCGCCGACCGCCGACTTGCGCGTCACGCCGCTTCCGGGGGCGCAGTCGGCGCTCATCGGCCCCACCCTCCCCCGAGTTGCCGAGATGTTTGCCGACCGCGCCGTCGCTGAACCGCTCGACGCAATGGGCGTTCACGGGGAAACGGCCGTTGCGCCGCCTCATGTCGGGCAGGCCGATCATCTGCAGGGCCGGGCAGCGCCTGACAATCGGCCCTTGCCACCCCCGCCGCCACAGCAGGTGATCGATGCGATCCGCGCCGCGCAAGGCAACCAGGTAGAGCTGCACATGGCACCCGAAGAACTGGGCCGCGTCTCGATGAGCTTTCAGCCCGAGGGCGATGCCCTGCGCGTCCATCTGATCGCGGATCGGCCCGAAACGCTGGACCTTTTGCGGCGCCATGCCCCCGAACTCGCGGCGGAATTGCGTGCAGCGGGCTATGAGAGCGCGAGCTTCAGCTTCGGCCGGTCCGGGAACGCACCGTCGTTCCGGGCCGACACCGAAACCGGCGAAAGCGACCAAGGCTCCGAAATCCCGGCGCCACGCCCTGCCGCCGCTGCACCTGCCGGCACACTCGACCTGCGCCTTTGATCCCGGAGCCAACATGACCGTTCTGCCAGTCACCTCAACCGCATCGCCTTCGCTGCCGGCCCAAAGCGCGCGCAGTGCCATGCTCACGTCGGATTTCGAAACCTTTCTGCGGATGCTCACGGTGCAGATCAGAAACCAGGATCCGATGAGCCCCATGCAATCGACCGAGTTCGCTACCCAGCTGGCAACCTTTGCCGGCGTCGAACAGCAGGTGAGGGCCAACGAACAGCTCGCGGCGCTGTCTCGGCAGCTCAACGTCTCGACCATGGCGCAACTTTCCGGCTGGATCGGGATGGAGGCCCGCATTGCAGCGCCCGCTGCGTTCGCCGGTGCCCCCATCATGCTGGCGCCGAACCCGCCGCAGCTTGCCGACTCGGCCGTTCTGGTGGTGCGCAACCAGCAAGGTTTCGAGGTTCAGCGCCTGCCGATTCCCGTATCGGCAGCGCCGATCGAATGGGTCGGCCTCGATGCCGCGGGAAACCCCTTGCCCGCCGGAACCTACCGATTCGAGCTCGAAGCCAGCGCCGGCGGCGAATTGCTCGGCAGTGGCCCGGTTGAACATTATGCGCTGGTGCGCGAGGCGCGCGGCAATGCCCAGGGGGGCATCGACCTTGTGTTCGATGGCGGTATCACGGTGGCCGCTGCCGACGCAACGGCCCTGCGCAAGCCCGGGGCGCTTTGACAGCCTCGTCGGGTAAGGGTATGGGTCGCGCGTCCCTTATCCGGCGAAGGTGTCATGAAACAGCCACGCGCCTGGCAGCGCATGCTTTCCGGGCGAAGGCTCGATCTGCTGGATCCGACCCCGATGGATATCGAGATCGAGGACATCGCGCATGGCCTTGCCTTTGTCGCGCGCTGGAACGGGCAAACCCGCGGCGACTGGCCCTATTCCGTGGCAGAGCATTCCCTGCTGGTCGAACAGATCTTTTCCCGGTGCAATCCCGGCATCGCGCCACGCTGGCAACTGGCCGCGTTGCTGCACGATGCCCCGGAATACGTGATCGGCGACATGATAAGCCCGGTGAAATCGGCCGTGGGTGCAGGGTATAGCCAGCTGGACGAACGTCTTGCCGCAGCGGTGCATCTGCGCTTCGGGTTGCCGTCGGTTCTTCCCGCCGCGATCAGGTCGGCCATCAAGGCGGCCGACCGGGCATCCGCCTGGGCGGAAGCGGTGCAGATCGCCGGGTTTTCCGAACCCGAGGCCGACAGGTTGTTCGGGCGGCCAGGAATCGACCTGCGCCGTGCGCTGGTCATCCGGCTGCGCGCCCCTGCCGAAGTCAGGGCCGATTTCATCGAACGCCATCGGGTCTTGCTGGAGGCGAGCGGTTGAGGCCCGAGGGCTTGGCGCGCTGCGCCGTCGCCTGGCACGCATTCCTGTTTGGGGATGCCGAACAGCAGACACCGGCGCTGGCGATGATCGCGGTCGCCCGGGCTGATCGGGGCGCGTCTGCAACAGGTTCCGCGCCAATCGACGTGCTGCACAGATGGCCGGGGTTGGCCTCGGGCCGAAAGCTGTGTATGCGGCGCAGCAATGAACATGGACCCGGGTGCAATTCCCGGGTGGCTCTTCCGGCCGCCGATCCGCCGGACAACCTGAACCGACACACAGATCAAATCTCGATGCGTGGTCGTTTGGCCCGGATCGTTCAGGAAAGTTTTACATGATTTCACTCGATGCCTACCGCGCGCAGTGGTTCGGCAACATCCGTGCCGATGTTCTGGCCGGCTTTGTCGTGGCGCTGGCGCTGATCCCCGAGGCGATCGCCTTTTCGATCATCGCTGGTTTGGACCCGAAGGTCGGGCTTTACGCCAGCTTTTCCATCGCGGTGCTGATCGCTTTTGTCGGCGGCAGGCCCGGGATGATCTCGGCCGCCACCGCCGCAACTGCGGTGCTGATGGTGACGCTGGTGCGCGACCATGGCCTGCAATACCTGCTGGCGGCCACGGTGCTGGCCGGGCTGATCCAGATCGGCGCGGGGCTGCTGAAGCTGGGCTTCGTGATGCGCTATGTGTCGAAATCGGTGATGACCGGCTTTGTCAACGCGCTCGCCATCCTGATCTTCATGGCGCAGCTGCCGGAACTGGACCCCACCAGGGTCACCTGGCTGACCTATGCGCTGGTCGCGGCCGGCCTCGCCATCATCTACCTTTTTCCTTACCTCACCAAGGCGATCCCGTCGCCGCTGGTCACCATCATCGTGCTGACCGGCCTCACGCTCGCCTTCGGGTGGGACGTGCGCACCGTGGGCGACATGGGCGCGCTGCCTGATACGTTGCCGGTGTTCCTGATCCCCGATATCCCGCTGACGCTGGAAACGCTGCTCATCATCCTGCCCTATTCCGTCGCCGTCGCGGTCGTGGGCCTGTTGGAAAGCCTGATGACGCAGAACATCGTCGATGACCTGACCGACACGAAATCCGACCGCAATCAGGAATGCATCGGCCAGGGCATCGCCAATACCGCAACCGGGTTCATCGGCGGGATGGCCGGCTGCGCGATGATCGGCCAGTCGATCATCAACGTGAAATCCGGCGGGCGGGGGCGGCTGTCGGCCTTTACCGCGGGCACGGTGCTCCTGATCCTGGTGGTGTTCCTGGGCGACTGGGTGGCGCGGATTCCGATGGCGGCACTGGTGGCGATCATGATCATGGTCTCGATCGGCACCTTTTCCTGGTCCTCGATCCGCAACCTTGCGGTTCACCCGCGCTCGTCCTCCATCGTGATGCTGGCCACGGTGGCGACGGTGGTGTGGACGCACAACCTTGCCATCGGGGTGCTGGTGGGGGTGCTGCTTTCCGGCATCTTCTTTGCGGGCAAGATCGCGCAGCTGTTCAAGGTCACCTCCACCATCTCGAAGGATGGGCGCGAGCGGACCTATGTCGTCGAGGGGCAGCTTTTCTACGGCTCGGTCGAGGATTTCATGAATGCCTTCGATTTCAAGGAGGCCCTGGACCGCGTGGTGATCGACGTGTCGCGCGCGCATATCTGGGACATCAGTTCCGTGCAGGCGCTGGACATGGCGGTGCTGAAGTTCCGCCGCGACGGGGCCGAGGTGGAGATCGTCGGCATGAACGAAGCCTCCGAAACCATCGTGGACAGGCTTGCGGTGCATGACAAGCCGGGTGCGATGGACAAGCTGATGGCGCATTGAGGGGGACATGGACATGACCGACCAACCGCAGAAGATCGTCGCCCTTGTCGATGGCTCGATCTATTCCGCCAGCGTCTGCGACCATGCCGCCTGGATCGCCAGCCGAACCGGCGCCCCGGTCGAACTGCTGCACGTCCTCGGTCGCCGCGAGGCTTCCGACACCCGCGACCATTCCGGTGCCATTGCGCTGGGCGCCCGCACGGCGCTGATGGAACAGCTGGCCGAACTGGATGCGCAACGTGCCCGGCTTATCAGCCAACGTGGGCGCGCGATCCTCGAAGACGCGCAGGCCGTGCTGGAAAAAGCCGGCATCGCCGATGTCGTAACCCGGCTGCGGCATGGCGACATTGTCGAGGCCGTGGCCGATGTCGAGGCCGATGCCCGCGTCATCCTGATCGGCAAGCGCGGCGAAGCGGCGGATTTCGCCAAGGGGCATCTGGGCTCGAACCTCGAACGCATCGTGCGCGGCTGCCACAAGCCGGTGCTCGTGGCCTCGCGCGCCTTCCGGCCGATCCGAAAGGTTCTCATTGCCTATGACGGCGGCACGTCGGCGATGAAGGCGGTCGACCACATCGCGCGCAGCCCGCTGTTTCAGGGCCTCGCCGTGCATGTCGTGACGGTTGGCAGCGCCACGCCGGAGGTGACAAGGGGCCTGGAGGATGCAAAGGCGATGCTGAAGGCCGCCGGGATCGCGGCGGAAGCCTCGGTTCTGCCCGGTCAGCCGGAAACGGCACTGGCGCGGCTGGTGGAGGAGGCGCAATTCGACATGCTGGTCATGGGCGCCTATGGCCACAGCCGCATCCGCAGCCTGATCATCGGTTCCACCACCACTGCCATGATCCGCGCCTGCAAGGTGCCCGTCCTGCTGTTGCGGTAAGCCAGAGGGCCCGGCCGCGATGGCGGCTGCCGGGCCTGCAAGCCCTGTTCCCCGCCGGCGGCAGGCAAGCTGCGCAGCACAAGAGCCGGTTCACGATGGCATGGCGAGGTGGGTTGCAAGTCTGCGCTTGCTCGTTTAAACGAAGCGGCGTGTTGCCTCAGCCACTCGGCTGCTTCATCCGCGGTTCCCGGGCATCGCCGGGAAATGCAGGTGAACGCAGCGTAGCGCGGCGCGTGGCACGCAGGTGGTCAGGCTGCGGCAGGGCCAGGTGAGAGGAGTGCCGCTGTAGCTCAGCTGGTAGAGCACGTCATTCGTAATGATGGGGTCGGGGGTTCGAGTCCCTTCAGCGGCACCAGTCTTCTCGGAAACCTTCCTGCGGTTCCATGCGTTCGCAAGGCCGGATCTGCTCCGCGCTGGCCGGATCGGCCTGCAAGGCGCCTGTCCTGTCGGCAGGTCCGGTGCCCGGGGTCATCCGCCATCCAACGCGCGGATCAGCCTGCGTTCCAGCACCCGCAAGACCTGGGCAAGGTCGGCCCCGCGCCGCAGGATCTGGCCGTCGGCGCCGACGACGGTATACATGCCCTGGCGCGCGCGCAGCTTCGGTCGTTTCTCGATCCGGTAAAGCGGCACCTCGGCGGTTCGGCGAAACACCGAAAACACGGCCAGGTCGCGCAAGGTGGAAATGGCGTAGTCGCGCCATTCGCCGGCGGCCACCATCCGGCCATAGACCGACAGGATCGCACCCAGTTCCTTGCGGTCGAAGCTGACGACCTCGGGAACAGGCGAGGGGATCGGAAACGGAACGGGGCCTTGCGGTGTCGTCATCCTGTCAGATTACCGCGCACCTGTTGCAAAGCAACGCAAAAGGGGCGGGTTGAGTCCCGCCCCACTGCTCGCCTTGCCTTGCCGTAAGTCAGATGATGGTTGCCTTGCGCGCCGGCCTTGCGCTTCGCAGGCCGTCATCGCGCCTGTGCCGCCTGCATGCGGACCAACCTTCGGCGAAACGGGCACACACAGCGTCGCTGCGCGGGGTGCGCCCGAAGCCGGAGGGCCGGCACCAGCGCGCCTTTCGCGCCCGGGTCGATGCGCAGGCACCCTGCGCCTGTTCCCTTGATTCTGCGCTGTGCATTGCCTTCGTCGCCAATGCGGCCCCTTTGTATCGGCACCGGGCCATGCCAGCGCGGTGCAATTCCAAGAATAGCCCTGCGCAGTGCCACAACGCTGCGTCAGCGGCCATGCCGGCCCTTGCGGGCATTCCCTAGAAAAAACCTTCCCCGACGTCAGGCGGACAGGTTCTGTTGCCGCATCCTGACCTGCGCCACGCCAGAGATTAGCAACCGTGCCGCGAATCAGTCAAGATAAAGTGATTCGCCGTTATGGCGCCGCGACATGCTGCGGTCAGCCGTTTTCTCGCAGCACCGACCCGGCCAGATACAGCGACCCGCAGATGATGACCCTTGCCTGCGGGGCGGCCTTGGCAATCGTCGCCAGGGCTGCGGCGACCGATTCCGCCTCGGACGCAGGGATGCCAACGGCGACGGCTGCGTTGCGCGTCACTTCGGCCGGCAGGGTATTCGCCTCTCCGGGGATCGACACGGCATGCAAGGCTGCCAGGTGCGGGGCCATCGGGCGCAGGAAGCCGGCGATGTCCTTGGTGTTCAGCATCCCGCAAATGGCATGGGTCGCGCGGCGGGGCAGGGCGGCCAGCGTGGCGGCCAGCGCCTCGCCCGCCGAAGGGTTGTGGCCGCCATCCAGCCACAGTTCCACGTCGGGGGCCAGGTCCACCAGCGGGCCGCGGCGCAGCCGCTGCATGCGGGCCGGCCAGTAGGCCCGGGTGACGGCCGCCTCGCACGCCGCCTCGCCATGCCCGAGGTGCCGCAGCACCGCCAGCGCGGCACCGGCGTTTTCGATCTGGTGCGGGCCCGGCAGGTTGGGCAAGGGCAGGTCCAGCAGGCCGCGTTCGTCCTGAAACACCAGCCGCCCGCGTTCCGACCAGGCCTGCCAGTCGCGGTTGGCCACGATCAGCGGCGCCCCCACCGCCTCGGCCCGCGCCTCGATCGACGCCAGGCCTTCGGGCCGTTGCGGGCCCACCACGCAAGGCACGCCCGGCTTGAGGATGCCCGCCTTTTCGGCCGCGATCAGGTCTACGGTTTCGCCAAGGTATTGCTGGTGGTCCAGCGACACCGGGGTAATGACGCAGATCGCCGGCTTGTCCACCACATTGGTGGCATCCAGCCGCCCGCCAAGCCCGACCTCCAGCAGCAGCGCATCGGCGGGGATGCGCGAAAACGCCAGCAGAGCGGCGCAGGTGGTGATCTCGAAATAGGTGATCGGGTCGGGGCCGTTCGCCGCTTCGGTTTCTGCCAGCAGGTCGGCCAGTTCGGCTTCGCCGATGATCTCGCCCGCGACCCGAATCCGTTCGTGGAACCGCGCCAGATGCGGCGAGGTATAGGCGTGGCAGGTCAGGCCCGCGGCCTCCAGCCCGGCACGGATCATGGCCTGGGTGCTGCCCTTGCCGTTGGTGCCAGCCACATGGATCACCGGAGGCAGGCGGCGTTCGGGGTGGCCCAGCCGTTCCAGCAGGCGCCAGACGCGATCCAGTGTCAGGTCGATGATCTTGGGGTGCAGCGCCATCATCCGTTCGAGGATGACATCGGAACCTTGGGCAGGCATGGGCAACCTATGAAAGGGGTGTTCGGGCAAACTATGCCAGCAGGCCTTGCGCCGGCATGATCGCCGGCGACCGCGCATGTGCTGCCTGCGTCAGGCGGATTCGGCCGGCGCAGCAGGTTCGGGCGCGGGCTGCGCCAGTTCGCCGCGAATCGCCGGCGGCTGCCCGGTCAGCAACCGCAGGATCGTGACCAGCTCGTCCCGCAGCGCCTTGCGGTGGGTCACCCGATCCAGCATGCCGTGGTCCAGCAGGTATTCGGCGCGCTGGAACCCTTCGGGCAGCTTTTCGCGGATGGTCTGCTCGATCACCCGGGGGCCGGCAAAGCAGATCAGGGCGTTCGGCTCGGCGATCTGCACGTCGCCCAGCATGGCATAGCTGGCGGTGACGCCGCCGGTGGTCGGATGCGTCAGCACCACGACATAGGGCAGGCCGGCTTCCTTCAGCATCTGGACGGCAACGGTGGTGCGCGGCATCTGCATCAGCGACAGGATGCCCTCCTGCATCCGCGCACCCCCGGCGGCGGAAAACAGCACCAGCGGCCGCTTCAGCTCCAGCGCGCGTTGCGCCGCCGCGATCACCGCGTTGCCTACATACATGCCCATCGACCCGCCCATGAAGGCAAAGTCCTGCGCTGCGGCGACGATCGGGGTGCGCAGCACCTCGCCCTCGGCGACCAGCATCGCTTCCTTTTCGCCGGTGGCCTTCTGTGCGGCCTTCATGCGTTCGGGGTATTTCTTCTGGTCCTTGAACTGCAGCGGGTCGGCCAGCGGCTCGGGCACCTTCACTTCGGTGAACACGCCGCCATCGAACAGCGCCGCAAAGCGCGCCCGCGGCGTGATGGCCATGTGGTGGTCGCAATTGGTGCAGACGTTCAGGTTGTCGGCCAGCTCGCGGTGGAACAGCATGGTTCCGCACTCGGTGCATTTCGTCCAGAGGTTCTCGGGCACCTCGCGGCGCGAGAACAGCGAGTTGATCTTGGGTCGGACGTAATTGGTGATCCAGTTCATCGCGCATCCCCTGCACCGGCTGAGCCTGCCAGATAAGACGCCCGGCCCGGAATTGCAATCGCGGGCCGGTCCTTGCCGGCGCGCCTGATGCGGCCATCAGGCCGCGCCGGGCGCGCTTGCGACCCGATCAGCCCTTTTCCCGCAGGCGGAAACGCTGGATCTTGCCGGTGGCGGTTTTCGGCAAGGCGCCGACGAAGTGCACCCGCCGCGGATACTTGTAGGGCGCGATGGTAGCCTTGACGTGATCTTGCAGGATCTTCACCTCGGTCGGCCCGGGTTCGACCCCCGGCGCCAGCACGACAAAGGCGGAAACCACCTGGCCGCGTTCCTCGTCGGCTTCGCCGATGACGGCGCATTCGGCCACATCGGGGTGTTTCAGCAAGGCGGCCTCCACCTCGGGCCCGGCGATGTTGTAGCCGGCCGAGACGATCATGTCGTCGTTGCGGGCGGCAAAGTGGAAATACCCCTCCTCGTCCTGCCAGAAGGCATCGCCCGTCAGGTTCCAGCCGTTCAGCACGTATTTCTTCTGCCGTTCGTCGGCCATGTAGCGGCACCCCGTGGGCCCGCGCACCGCCAGCCGCCCCACCTGGCCACGCGGCAGCTCGGCACCATCCTCGCCGATGATCTTCGCTTCGTAACCCGTGACGGGCTTGCCGGTGCAGGCGGGGCGATGGTCGGTGAAGCGGTTGGAAATGAAGATGTGCAGCATCTCCGTGGCGCCGATGCCATCCAGCATGGGCTTGCCGGTGCGGGCGATCCATTCTTCGTAAACCGGGGCAGGCAGAGTTTCGCCGGCCGAAACCGCGGCACGCAGCGACGACAGGTCCACCCCTTCGCTCATCGCCTTCAGCATGACCCGGTAGGCGGTGGGGGCGGTAAAGCACACCGTGGCGCGGTATTGCTGGATCATCTCGATCATGTTCTGCGGCGAGGCGTTTTCCAGCAGACAGGCGGCGGCGCCGAACCGCAGCGGAAACACCGCCAACCCGCCGAGGCCAAAGGTAAACGCCAGCGGCGGCGAGCCGATGAACACGTCGTCCGGCGTGACACCCAGCACCTCGCGCGCATATCCGTCGGCGATGATGAGGATGTCGCGGTGGAAATGCATGGTGGCCTTGGGTTCTCCGGTCGTGCCGCTGGTAAAGCCCAGCAAGGCCACATCGTCGCGCCCGGTGCGCACCGCCTCGAACCGGACCGATTTGCGCAAGGCGGCGCGGTCCAGTTCGGCATCGTGGTTCGCGGTGCCGTCAAAACCCACGACCGTGCGCAGGAACCGCGAATGCTTGGCGCAATCGACCAGTTCGTCCATCAGGCGCGTGTCGCACAGGGCCAGCGCGATTTCCGCCTTGTCGACGATGGCCGCCAGTTCGCCCGACCGCAGCATCGGCATGGTGTTCACCACCACCGCGCCCGCCTTGGTTGCCCCCAGCCAGCAGGCCACCATCGCGGGGTTGTTCGCGCTGCGGATCAGCACGCGGTGGCCGGGCTTCACGCCGTAATCCTCGACCAGCACATGCGCGATGCGGTTGGTCCAGTCGGCCAGTTCCTTGTAGGTGCGCATCCGTCCGTTTCCGATCAGCGCGGTATGGTCGCCGAATCCGCGCTCCACCATCCGGTCGGTCAGCTCTGCCCCGACATTCAGCCATTCGGGATAGGCAAAGCGCCCGTGCAGCAGGTCGGGCCACTGGTCGGCCGGCGGCAGCCGGTCGCGGGTGAAGGTATCGACATGCCCCGAAGGGCCAAGCATCTGGCCGTTCATCCTGTTCTCCCTGTCAGTCGGCCTCTGTCGGGCCATTCGTTCGGCGCCCTGGGCGGGGCAAACCGGGCGCCGCAGGGGCGCCCGGCCGGTATCACTCCGGGATTACGGCGGTGGCTTCGATTTCCACCTTGGCACGGTCTTCGACCAGCGCCACCACCTGCACCAGCGCCATCGCCGGGAAATGCTTGCCGATGGTTTCGCGGTAGGCGCGCCCGACCTCGCGCAGGTTGTCCAGGTATTCGCGCTTGGACGTGACATACCAGGTCAGCCGCACGATATGTTCGGGCCGCCCGCCCGCGCAGGCCAGCACCTCGACGATGTTGGCCAGCGTCTGGCGCACCTGGCCGGCGAAATCGTCGGTCTCGAATTCCTGCTGGCCGTTCCAGCCGATATGCCCGCCCAGAAACACCATCCGGCCGCGTGCCGCCATGCCGTTGGCATAGCCGACCGCGGGCTTCCATCCCTTGGGGTTGAGGAAATCGTGCGGGCTCGTCGTTTCAGCCATTCCGGCCTCCCTTGGCAAGTTCTTCGTCCAGTTTCGTCCGGATTTCCTCGGGCCAGGGCGCCGCGCGCCCGCCGTCGATCCAGACCAGCGTGTTTTCGGTTTCCAGCCGCACCTCGTCGCCGACCGCGGCCACGATCCGCACCGTGGCGCTCGACCGCCCCACCGCCTTGACCGTCAATGTGAACGGCACCTTGTCGCCCAGCCGCGACGGCGCACGGAAATCGCAGCGGATGGAAACCGTGGGCACGCCGTTGTGCGCCCCCCCCGAATGCATCCGGGCAAAGGAATAGCCGACCACATCGGCGAAGAAGTTTTCCACCACCGAGTTCGTCATCTCGAAATAGCGGGGGTAGAACACGATCCCCGCCGGGTCGCAGTGGTTGAACTCGATCGGGATGATGCGGGTATAGCTCATGCCCCCAGCGCCGCCCGCGCGATGACCACCCGCTGCACGTCGCTGGCACCTTCGTAGATGCGCAGCGCGCGGATCTCGCGGTAAAGCGATTCCACGGCAAAGCCGTGCCGCACGCCGTCGCCGCCATGCAGCTGCAGCGCGGTGTCGATCACGCGCTGCGCCGCCTCGGTGGCATAAAGCTTGGCCATTGCCGCCTCGCGGCTCACCCGCGCCGCGCCCGAATCCTTGGTCCAGGCGGCGCGATAGATCAGCAGGGCGGCGGCATCCACCTCCAGCGCCATATCGGCGATGTGGCCTTGCACCATCTGGTAATCGGCCAGCGTCGCGCCCGACACCCGGGGCTTGCGCACCCGCTCCAGCGCCTCGTCCAGCGCGCGCCGCGCAAACCCCAGCGCGGCAGCCCCGACGGTCGAGCGGAACACGTCCAGCACCGACATGGCAATCTTGAACCCGTCGCCGGCCCGCCCGATCAAGGCGCTTTCGGGCAGTTCCACCCCATCCAGCCGCAGATGCGCGAGCGGGTGCGGTGCGATCACCTCGATCCGGTCCACCACCGACAGACCCGCCACATCCGCCGGCATCAGAAAGGCCGACAAGCCCTTGGCCCCGGGCGCCTCGCCCGTGCGGGCAAAAACCACATAGACATCGGCAATGCCGCCGTTTGAAATATAGGTCTTTTCCCCCGTCAACCGAAAGCCGCCCTGCACCCGCTCGGCCACCGTCGCCGTATGGGCCACATCCGAGCCCGCCCCCGGCTCGGTCAGCGCAAAGGCCGAAATCGCTCGCCCCGCCCGGGTGCGCTCCAGCCAGGCCCGCTGTCCGGGGCTGCCGAACAGCGACACTGCGCCCATCCCCAACCCCTGCATGGCAAAGGCAAAATCCGCCAGCCCGTCATGGCGCGCCAGCGTTTCGCGGATGATGCACAGCGTGCGCACATCCAGCGTCTCGCCGGCCCCCGCGCCGGTGTGCCGCAACCAGCCGCCATCCCCCAGCATCGCCACCAGCCCACGGCAGGCGGCATCGGCATCGCCGTGATCCACCGGCAGGTTGGCCGCGCACCAGGCGTCCAGCGCCTCGGCCAGGGCACGATGCCGGTCCTCGAAGAACGGCCAATTCAGGAAGGAACGATCTGCCATTTTCTGTCCTCAAATATCCTCGGGGATTTTCAAGGGGGGCGATCCCCCCTTGAAGCGGGGGTGCGGGGGCGGCAGCCCCCGCCGGCTCGCTCAATTCCCTTCGAACACCGGCTTTTCCTTGGCGACAAAGGCGTTGTAGGCGCGCACGAAATCCTGCGTCTGCATGCAGATCGCCTGCGCCTGCGCCTCGGCCTCGATCGCCTGTTCCAGACCCATGTTCCATTCCTGATTGAGCTGGGTCTTGGTGATGCCGTGGGCAAAGGTCGGCCCGGCCGCGATGCGCTTCGCCAGCGCCATCGCCTCGGCTTCCAGCGCGCCGGCATCGTGCAGCGCGTTCCAGAAGCCCAAGCGCTCGCCTTCCTCGGCCCCCATCACCCGGCCGGTGTACAGCAGTTCCGCCGCCCGCCCCTGCCCGATGATCCGCGGCAGCATCGCACAGGCGCCCATGTCGCAGCCGGCAAGACCCACGCGGGTGAACAGGAAGGCGCATTTGGCATCCCGCGTTGCCAGCCGCAGGTCCGACGCCATGGCGATGATCGCGCCCGCACCGACGCAGATGCCGTCCACCGCGGCGATGATCGGCTTGCCGCAACCGATCATCGCCTTGACCAGATCGCCGGTCATGCGGGTAAAGGCCAGCAGCTCCTTCATGTTCATCTTCGTCAGCGGCCCGATGATCTCGTGCACGTCGCCGCCGGAACAGAAGTTCCCCTGGTTCGAGGCAAAGACCACCACATCCACATCGGTGGCATAGACCATCCGGCGAAAGGTATCGCGCAGCTCGGCATAGCTGTCGAAGCTCAGGGGATTCTTGCGTTCGGGCCGGTTCAGCCGCACCACCGCGACCCGGTCCTTCACCTCCCACAGGAAGTGCTGCGGCTTGAGGCCCGCCAGTTCGATCTCGGTCATTCCTTGTCCTTTCCCATCCGCTTCAGGATCGCGGTCAGCGCATCCAGATCGGCTTCGTCCATATCCTCGAAGATACGGCTCAGTTCCGCCTCGTGCCCGGCGGCCCAGGCTTCGAACACGCGCGCGCCTTCCTCGGTCAGCGCGACATAGACCGTGCGCCGGTCGGTTTCCGAAGGGCGCCGCTGCACCAGCCCGTCCTTTTCCAGCCGGTCCACCACCGTGGTGGCATTGCCGTTCGAGACCAGCAGCATCCGGCTCAGCTCGCTCATCGTCACGCCGTCGCGCCGCCGCCACAGCGCCGCCATCACGTCGAAACGTGGCAGCGTGGTATCGTGCGTCACGCGCAGGTATTCGCGCAACCGCCCTTCCGTCGCCCGGGTGACCCCCAGCAGGCGGATCCACATCTTCAACCGGCGCTTCGACAGCGGGTCGCTCATACCTCTCCTCCGGCAATGGCTATCGCCTGCCCGTTCATCGCATCGGAACCCGGTCCGCACAACCACAAGGCAGCGGCCGTCACCTCGGCCGGCTGCACCAGGCGGCCTTGCGGGTTGGTGGCGGTCAGCGCGCCCAAGGCAAAGGCGCGGTCCTTGCCGGTCTTGGCCATGATGTTGGCGATGCTGCGCTCCGTCATTTCGGTATCGAGGAACCCGGGGCACAGCGCATTCACCGTCACCGGCTTCTTCGCCACCTCCAGCGCCAGGCTGCGCACCAGCCCGACCACCCCATGCTTGGCCGCGGCATAGGGCGCCACATAGGCATAGCCCTTGAGCCCCGCCGTCGAGGCCACGGCAATCAGCCGCCCCCAGCCCTGCATCTGGCGCAAGCCTTCGCGGAAGGTCAGGAAGGTGCCGGTCAGGTTGACCGCCAGCATGGCGTTCCAATGCTCCATCGTCACCTTGCCCATCGGCGCGCTGTCCGAGGCACCGGCATTCGCCACCACGATGTCGCAAGGCCCGGCTGCGGCGAACATCGCCGCGACGCTGGCTTCGTCGGTCACATCGGCCTGCAAGGCGCGGGTGCCGGGCAGGCTGGCCGCCACCTGTTCCAAGGGCTCCATCCGCCGCCCGGCCACCACCACCTCGGCCCCCGCGGCGGCAAAGCCGCGGGCCAGGTCGGCCCCCGCCCCGGTGCCGCCGCCGGTGACCAGCACCCGCTTGCCTGCCAGGATCATGCCCGGATCACTTCCTGTTGCCGTTCGCGCAGACGGAAGGCCAGGTCGCGCCCGCCCTTGTAGGGTGCCGGCCATTCGCTGGCCGTATCGCCCTGCTCCACCGCGGCGTGCAGCGTCCAGTAGGGGTCGGCCAGATGCGCCCGCGCCAGGCACACCAGATCGGCGCGACCGGCCATCAGGATGCCGTTGACCTGATCCCAGTCGCTGATGTTGCCCACCGTCATCGTCGGGATGCCCGCCTCGTTGCGGATGCGGTCGCTGAACGGGGTCTGGAACATCCGGCCGTAAACCGGCTTTTCCGCCGGGTCGGTCTGGCCCGAGGACACGTCGATGATGTCGGCGCCGGCGGCATGGAACATCCGCGCGATCTCGACCGCCTCGCTCGGGGTCACGCCGCCTTCGATCCAGTCATGCGCCGAAATCCGCACGCTCATCGGCTTGTCGGCCGGCCAGGCCGCCCGCATCGCCGCAAAGACCTCCAGCGGATAGCGCATGCGGTTTTCCAGGCTGCCGCCATAGGCATCGGTGCGCCGGTTGGTGACGGGCGAGATGAACTCGCCCAGCAGATAGCCGTGGGCAGCGTGCATCTCGATCATGTCGGCACCGGCGCGGTCGGCCATCTGCACGGCGGCCACGAACTGGTTGCGCACCATGTCCATGTCGGCGCGGTCCATCTCCTTGGGCACGCCGTTTTCGGGGCGATAGGGAATGGCGCTGGGCGCCAGCGTCTGCCAGTTGCCCGACTTCAGCGGACGGTCGATGCCGCCATCCCACGGCACGCAGGTCGAACCCTTGCGCCCGGCATGGCCGATCTGCATGCACAGCTTTGCGCTGGTTTCGGCATGGATGAAATCGGCCAGCCGCTTCCACGCCGCCTCATGCTCGGGCGCATAGAGGCCAGGGCAACCCGGCGTGATGCGGCCGATGTCGGACACGCAGGTCATTTCGGTAAACACCAGCCCCGCACCGCCCTTGGCACGTTCGGCATAATGCACGAAATGCCAGTCGGTCGGGCAGCCGTCCACGGCCTTGTATTGCGCCATCGGCGACAGCACGATGCGGTTCTTCAGCTCCATCCCGCGCAGCCGCAGCGGCGCAAACATCGGGCGCCGCCCCTTTTGCCCGCCGGCCTGTTCCTGGAACCAGTCCTCGGCCGTTTCCAGCCAGGCCTTGTCGCGCTTGCGCAGGTTCTCGTGGCTGATGCGCTGGCTGCGGGTCAGCAGCGAATAGGCGAACTGGATGGGCGGCATGTCCAGATACCGCTCGACCTGCTCGAACCATTCCAGGCTGTTGCGCGCCGCCGATTGCAGCCGCAGCACCTCGACCCGGCGTTCGTCCTGATACCGCTGGAAGGCCGCTTCCATCGTCGGTTCCGAATGCAGGTAGGTGGCCAGCGCAATCGCGCTGTCGAACGCCAGTCGCGACCCCGACCCGATGGAAAAATGCCCCGTCGCCGCGGCATCGCCCATCAGCACGACGTTTTCGTGATACCACTTCTCGCAGATCACGCGGGGGAAGTTCATCCATACCGCCGAACCGCGCAGGTGGGCGGCGTTGGAAATCAGGTTGTGCCCGCCCAGATGCGCCGCAAAGATCTTCTCGCAGGTGGCGATGGTTTCTTCCTTCTCCATCCGCTCGAAACCCCAGTTGTCCCAGGTTTCCTGCGTGCATTCCACGATGAAGGTCGCGGTGTTGTCGTCGAACTGATAGGCATGGGCCCAGACCCAGCCGTGTTCGGTCTTTTCGAAGATGAAGGTGAAGGCGTCGTCGAACTTCTGGTGCGTGCCCAGCCAGATGAACTTGCACAGCCGCATGTCGATGTCGGGCTTGAACACGTCGGCGTATTCCTTGCGCACCAGGCTGTTGATGCCGTCGGACGCCACGACCAGGTCGTACTCCTTGCGGTATTCCTCGGCCGACCTGAACTCGGTCTGGAACTTCAGCTCCACGCCCAGCTCGCGGGCCCGCGCCTGCAGCAGGATCAGCATCTGCTTGCGCCCGATCCCGGCAAAGCCATGCCCGCCCGAAACGGTGCGCACGCCGTTGTGCACGGTGGCGATGTCGTCCCAATAGGCAAAGTGCGACCGGATCGCCTCGGTCGAAACCGGGTCGTTCTTCTGCATGCGCCCCAGCGCATCGTCCGAGAGCACGACCCCCCAGCCGAAGGTGTCGTTGGCCCGGTTGCGCTCCAGCACGGTCACCTCGTGCGAAGGGTCGCGCAGTTTCATCGAGATGGCGAAATACAGGCCAGCCGGCCCGCCCCCCAGACACAGAATCTTCATGTAACCCTCCGATGGCGCGTTTGAGCCCACGGTATCAGTGCGTTTGCATTATTTCAAGCTTGAAGCTTTAGGCTCGCGCGTTTTCTGCAACTCCGTCCGGGCTTGCAAGCCCGCGGGTTCGGTGCAATGCCGCAGTCAACCGGTATGCGCGAGGGGCAGCATGGCAAACCGAAAGGCGACAGGCTGATGCAGGCGCTGGTCATCGGCGCCGGGCCCGCCGGCCTGATGGCCGCCGGCGAAATGGCGCGCGCCGGTCTGTCGGTGACTGTTGCCGAGGCGAAGCCCTCGCCGGCGCGCAAGTTCCTGATGGCGGGCAAGTCCGGCCTCAACCTCACGCGGGCCGAGCCGCTGGCCGCCTTCGTTCCCCGCTATCCGCAAGGCGCCGACTGGCTCGCCCCCATGCTGGCCGCCTTCGGCCCCGATCAGGTGCAGGCCTGGGCCGCCGCGCTGGGTCAGCCGGTGTTCACCGGCTCCACCGGCCGGGTCTTTCCCGTCGCCATGAAGGCTTCGCCCCTGCTGCGGGCCTGGCTGGCGCAACTTGCCGGTCTGGGGGTCCAGCTCCACACCCGCTGGCGCTGGCAAGGTTTCGATGACGACCGCCTGCGCTTCGACACGCCGCAGGGCGAACGCACCCTGACCCCGGCGGTCACCGTGCTGGCCCTGGGCGGCGCCAGCTGGGCGCGGCTCGGCTCCGATGCCGCCTGGGTGCCCTGGCTCGCCGCGCGCGGGGTGCAGATCGCGCCCTTTCTCCCTTCCAATGCCGGCCTTGCCGTTGCCTGGTCCGATCACATGCAGCGCCACTTCGGCGCCGCCCTGAAAGGCCTGCGCCTGACCGCGGGGCCCCTGACCTCGCGCGGCGAAATCGCCTTGTCCGCCCGCGGGCTCGAAGGTGGCGGGCTCTATCCCCTCACCCCCGCCTTGCGCACAGGCGCGGCACTGGTCATCGACCTCGCCCCCGATCTTGCGGCCCCGACACTCGCCGCCCGGCTTGCCCGGCGCGGCAAGGACAGCCTGACCACCACGCTGCGCAAGGCCGGGCTCGACGCCGCCAAGACCGCCTTGCTGATGGAATGCGCCCGCCCGCTGCCAACCGACCCCGCCGCCCTCGCGGCCTGCATCAAGGCGCTGGAGGTGCCCCACCAGGGCCCCCGCCCGATGGACGAGGCGATATCCACCGCCGGCGGCATCACCCGCGCCGCCTGCGACCAGGGCCTGCAACTCCGGGCGCTGCCCGGCATCCACGCCGCCGGCGAAATGCTCGACTGGGACGCCCCGACCGGCGGCTACCTGCTCACCGCCTGCCTCGCCACCGGCCGCTGGGCCGGCCGGGCGGCCGCGGGCCTCGACCCGGCATCGCCTTTTTCACCTTGACCCAAATATCCTCAGGGGTGAATGGCCCGGCACGGGCCAGAGGGGGCAGACAGCCCCCTGTGCCTTGCCATCAGCCGCGCGGCGGCTGCACCAGCCCGCGCTGAACCGCCGGACGTTCCAGGAAACGCTCCAGATACCCCGGCACATGGCGCAACTCGGCCCAGCCCGTCAGATCGCCGGCCTTGTAGAAATCGCGCAAGGTCCGCAGCCACGGCGCAATCGCCATGTCGGCGATCGAGTAATCCCCCGCCGCCCAGTCGCGCCCCTCCAGCCGCCCGTCCAGCACCCGCAACAGCCGTGCGGCTTCGGCGCGGTAACGCTCCTTGGGGCGCGGATCCTCGATCTCCTTGCCGGCAAAGCTGTGAAAATAGCCGAGCTGCCCGAACATCGGCCCCACCCCGCCCATCTGGAACATCAGCCATTGCAGCACCTCGTAGCGCTGCGCAGCCGGCAGGAACTGCCCGGTCTTTTCCGCCAGATAGATCAGGATCGCCCCGCTTTCGAACAGCGCCAGCGGTGCGCCGCCGGGGCCGGCCGGGTCGATGATCGCGGGGATCTTGTTGTTGGGGTTCAGCGACAGGAACTCGGGGCTCAGCTGGTCGTTGGTTGCGAAATCCACCAGATGTGCGTCATAGGGCAGGCCGCATTCCTCCAGCATGATCGAGACCTTGACCCCGTTCGGCGTCGGCAGCGAATACAGCTGGATCGCCTGCGGGTTGCGCGGTGCCCAGCGGCGGGTGATCGGAAAATCTGCAAGCGTGGTCATGACATGGTCCTCTGCGGTGCCGGTGCAGGCTAGCCGCAAATTTCCGCTGAAAGAAGCGTCCCGCCTGTGCAATAGTGCCCCCGAGCCTGTGCAAAACGCTTTCGGGACGGGGGCAAGCCAGGCCAGACACGCGACCGGACAAGAACAAGGGAACCGGAAATGCTCAACGAGTTCAAGACTTTCATCGCCAAGGGCAACGTCGTCGACCTTGCGGTCGGCATCATCATCGGCGCGGCCTTTACCGCCATCGTCAATTCGCTGGTCTCCGACCTCATCAACCCGATCATCGGGGTCATCACCGGCGGCATCGACTTTTCCAACCTGTTCATCAATCTCGGCAGCACCGACTATCCCTCGCTGAAAGCCGCGCGGGATGCCGGGGCGCCGGTGTTCGCCTATGGCTCGTTCATCACCGCGGTCATCAACTTCCTCATCATCGCCTGGGTGGTGTTCCTGCTGGTCAAGGCGGTGAACAAGCTCAAGGATGCCGCGGTGAAAAAGGAAGCCGCCGTCGCCGCGACCGCTCCCAAGGGCCCGACCGCCGAGGAACTGCTTGCGGAAATCCGCGATACGCTGAAGGCGCGCAGCTGAAAGGGCAAAGGGGGCGCGCGCGCCCCCTTCCGGCCCGAGCCGGGCCCGTCACCCTCGAATATCATCGCGCCCGCGCAAGGCGGGCCGCCGGGCGCGCGGTTACAGCGCCAGCGCCTCGGCCCCGGTGATCGACGGCAAGCCCAGCGCCGCCCCCACCGCCGGGTAGGTCAGCCGCCCGGCATGCACGTTCAGCCCCTCCAGCAGATGCGGGTCTTCGGCGCAGGCGCGTTTCCAGCCCTTGTCGGCCAGCGCCAGCAGGAAGGGCAGCGTCGCGTTGCCCAGCGCCAGGGTCGAGGTGCGCGCCACCGCGCCGGGCATGTTCGCCACGCAGTAATGCACGATCCCGTCCACGGTATAGATCGGGTCGGCATGGGTCGTCGGGCGCGAGGTTTCGAAGCAGCCGCCCTGGTCGATGGCAACATCGACGATGACCGCCCCGGGCTTCATCGTGGCCAGCTGCGCCCGGCTGACCAGCTTGGGCGCCGCGGCACCCGGAATCAGCACCGCGCCGATCACCATGTCGGCTTCGGCAACCAGTTCGGCGGTGTTGCCCGCGCTGGCGAAGACCGACTTGAAGTCGCGCCCGAAGGCATCGTCCAGATGGCGCAGCCGCGGCAGCGACCGGTCCAGCACCGTCACATCCGCGCCCATCCCCGCGGCCACCCGGGCGGCATGGGTGCCCACCACGCCGCCGCCGATCACCACCACCTTCCCCGGCGCCACACCGGGCACGCCGCCCAGCAGCACGCCGCGCCCGCCGTTGGCCTTTTGCAGCGCCCAGGCCCCCACCTGCGGCGCCAGCCGCCCGGCCACCTCCGACATCGGCGCCAGCAAGGGCAGACCCCCGGCGCGGTCGGTCACGGTTTCATAGGCGATGCAGGTCGCGCCCGATTTCAACAGGTCGTGCGTCTGGTCCGGATCGGGGGCGAGGTGCAGATAGGTGAACAGCACCTGGCCTTCGCGCAGGCGCGCCCGCTCGACCGCCTGAGGTTCCTTGACCTTCACGATCAGCTCGGCCCAGGCAAAGACCTCGTCCGCGCTCGGGGCGATGCGGGCGCCGGCGGCGACATAGTCGGCGTCGGCGAACCCGGCGCCAAGGCCCGCGCCGGTTTCCACCAGCACCTCGTGGCCATGCGCCACCGCCTCGCGCGCGGCGTGCGGCGTCAGGCCGACGCGGAATTCCTGCGGCTTGATTTCCCTTGGGCAACCGATCTTCATGGTGACTTCCCTTTGCATCCCTGTGCGCCCCGGTCTGTGCGTCGGCGCTTATGGCGCGATGATGGCGCCGAATTGGTGCAAAATCCTTGAGTTTTCGCCGCCTCACCGCGCGCATGACGCAACCCTGTTGCGCACCCGGGCCAAATCGTGGCAGATTCTTCGCATGACCGATCTCGACCCGACCGACCGGCGCATCCTGACCGTGCTGCAACGCGACGGGCGCATTTCCAACGCCGATCTGGCCGAACAGGTCAACCTGTCGGCCAGCGCCTGCCACCGCCGCGTGCAGCGGCTGGAGGCCGAAGGCTACATCGACCGCTACGTGGCCTTGCTCGACGCGCGCCGCATGGGGCGCCCGACCACCGTGTTCGTCGAAATCACCCTGCAAGGCCAGGCCGACGAGCTGCTGGACGCCTTCGAGCGCGAGGTGGCCAAGGTGCCCGACGTGCTGGAATGCAACCTGATGGCCGGCTCGGCCGACTATCTGCTGAAGATCGTGGCCCGCGACACCGAAGATTTCGCCCGCATCCACCGGCAATACCTGTCGCGCCTGCCGGGGGTGGCGCAGATGCAATCCTCGTTCAGCCTGCGCACGGTGCTGAAAACCACGGCGATTTCGGTATGACCCTGTCCGACGCCGCCATCGCCGCCACCGCCGCCCGCGTGCTGCGCACCGAAGGCCAGGCCGTTCTGGCCCTGGCCGATGCGCTGCCCCCCGGCTTTGCCGAGGCGGTGCGCCGGGTGCTGGCCACGCCGGGGCGGGTGGTGGTGTCGGGCATGGGCAAATCGGGCCATGTCGGGCGCAAGATCGCGGCCACCCTTGCCTCGACCGGCACGCCGGCGCTGTTCGTCCACCCGGCCGAGGCAAGCCACGGCGACCTTGGCATGGTCACGCCGGGCGACCTGTGCATCCTGTTGTCGAACTCCGGCGAAACGGCGGAGCTGCGCGACCTGATCGCGCATTGCGCCCGCTTTGCCATTCCGGTGGTGGCGGTCAGCCGGGTGCCCGGATCGACGCTGATGCGGGCGGCGCAGGTGCCGCTGCTGCTGCCCGACGCGCCCGAGGCCTGCGGCTTCGGCATGGCGCCCACCACCTCGACCACCCTGCAACTGGCGCTGGGCGATGCGCTGGCCCTTGCGGTGATGGAGGTGCGCCGCTTTCGCCCCGACCAGTTCCGCAGCTATCACCCCGGCGGGCGGCTGGGTGCGCAACTGTCCGAGGTGCATCAGATCATGCACCGCGGCGAAGCCGTGCCGCTGGTGCCGCGCGCCTTGCCCATGCCCGACGTCATCCTGACCATGACCGCCAAGGGCTTCGGCATTGCCGGGCTGACGGACGAGGCCGGCCTCTTGGTCGGCGTGATTTCCGATGGCGACCTGCGCCGCAACCTCGACGGGCTGATGACCCGCACCGCGGCCGAGGTCGCCAACCGCGCGCCCGTGACTGTGGCGCCCGAGATGCTGGCGGCCGAGGCGTTGCGCGTGATGAACCAGCGCAAGATCGGCGCCTTGTTCGTGGTGGAACAGGGGCGGCCCGTCGGCGTGCTGCACCTGCACGACCTGCTGCGCGCGGGGGTGGCCTGATGGTGGAAATCGGCAGCCTGACGCTGGCGCAGGATCGGCCGCTGGTGCTGATCGCCGGGCCGTGCCAGCTGGAAAGCCTCGATCACGCGCGGATGCTGTGCGACGGCATCCTGCGCGCGGCCGATGGCATGGGCGTGATCTTCAAGGCCAGCTACGACAAGGCCAACCGCACCTCGCTGTCGGGCGCGCGCGGGGTGGGCATCGGGCGGGGGCTGGAAATCCTCGCGCGGCTGCGCGATGAATTCGGCGTGCCGGTGCTGACCGACGTGCACGAACCGGGCCATTGCGCCAGCGTGGCGCAGGCGGTGGATGTGCTGCAGATCCCCGCCTTTCTCTGCCGTCAGACCGATCTGCTGCTGGCCGCGGGCGAAACCGGGCGGGCGGTGAACATCAAGAAGGGCCAGTTCCTGGCACCCTGGGACATGGCGCATGTCGCGGCCAAGGTGGCCAGCACCGGCAACCGCCGCATCCTGCTGTGCGAACGCGGCACGTCCTTTGGCTACAACACCCTGGTCAACGATTTGCGCGCCTTGCCGCAGATGGCGGCGACCGGCTTCCCGGTGGTGTTCGATGCCACCCATTCGGTGCAGCAGCCGGGGGGGCTGGGCGGTGCCTCGGGCGGGCAGCGCGAATTCGTGCCGGTGCTGGCGCGGGCGGCTGTCGCGGTCGGGGTGGCGGCGGTGTTTCTGGAAACGCACGAGGCACCCGACCGCGCGCCCAGCGACGGGCCCAACATGGTGCCGCTGGCCGATCTGCCGGCGTTGCTGGCGCGGCTGCGTGCCTTCGATGCGCTGGCCAAGGGGCTGTGATGCGGGCCTGTATCGTCATTCCCGCGCGTTACGCCTCCAGCCGCTATCCGGGCAAGCCGCTGGTGCCCTTGCGCGGGGCCACCGGGCAGGCGCGCAGCTTGCTGGAACGGTCGGTTGCGGCGGCCCGTGCCACCGGGTTGCCGGTGTTCGTCGCCACCGACGATGCCCGCATCGCGGCCGAGGCCGAACGGGTCGGGGCGCCGGTGATCCTGACCTCCGACACCTGTCGCAACGGCACCGAGCGCGTGGCCGAAGCGGTGGAACGTGCCGGGATTTCGGCCGATGTGGTGGTGAACCTGCAAGGCGATGCGCCGCTGACGCCGCCGCATTTCGTGCCCGCGCTGATGGCGGCCTTGCGCGACGATCCCGAGGCGGCCATGGCCACCCCCGCCTTGCGCTGCGATGCCCGGGCGCTGGCCAACCTGCGCGCCGATCGTGCCGCCGGTCGGGTCGGCGGCACCACGGTGGTGCGCGACCGCCGGGGCAGGGCGCTGTATTTTTCCAAGGAGGTGCTGCCCTTTGGCGGGGCGGCCGAGGGCGCCGGGCCCGTGCCGGTGTTTCACCACGTCGGGCTTTACGCCTATCGCCCCGAGGCACTGCGGCGCTATGCCTTGCTGCCCCCCGGCGATCTGGAGCAGCTCGAAGGGTTGGAGCAGTTGCGGTTCCTAGAAAACGCCATGCCGATCATTGCACCCGAGGTTTCCGCCGGTGCAGCCGAGTTCTGGGAGCTGAACAACCCCTCCGACGTCGCCCTGATCGAGGCGGCCCTGGCGCGGATGAACCTGCCCTGATGCCCCTCAGCCCGCGGCGGTGGGCACCGGCACCGGACGGCCCACAAAGGTCTTGTCCCCGTCGCGGACCGCGATGCGCCCGTCGCCGAAGGCGCGCACGAACAGCCCCTGCACCGATACGCAACTACCAAGTGTGATCGTACGGATCATGTGACCTCCCCCGAGTCAGATCGTAGGAGAAGGTTGACCCAGAATGGTGAACAAATCATCAGCAGACTGTGGGTCGTGCCGAAATCGCGAACGGTTGATGAATCTTTTGCGGCAGGGGTGCAACACTTTTTCCACCAAAGCGCCCGACAATCGGCCCGTTGCGGAAATGCCGCAACGCGGCAGCCTTGCGCTGCGGCCTCTGGCGGCGACTTGAAGGGCGGCAGATTCGCTGCTAACGGCGCCGACATGGCCCGGATCATCGCCTCGAAACGCACCACCACCAAGACCACCGCTGCGGCGGGGTGTCTTCGGGTGTGCGCGGCCTGACAGCCGGACCAAACCCCGAAAGCCCCGCCCGAGACGGACGGGGCCACAGCCGGAACGGTGCCCGTCCTCTCCCCGATCCCAGGAGAAGACCATGCCCGCCCGATCCCTCCCCTCGCAGCCTTCGGTTGCCATCGTCGGCGCCACCGGCGCTGTCGGCGTCGAGCTGCTCGGCTGCCTTGAACAGCGCGCCTTTCCCGTCTCGCGGCTCAGGCTGCTGGCCTCGGCCCGGTCGGCCGGCAAGACCATGACCTTCCGCGGCCAGCCGGTGACGGTGGAGGAGCTGACGCCGGACAGCTTTGCCGGCGTCGATCTGGCGCTGTTTTCGGCCGGCTCGGGCCTGTCGAAAAGCCATGCCCCGCTGGCGGTGCAGGCGGGCGCGGTGGTGGTGGACAATTCCTCGGCCTTCCGCATGGCGCCCGAGGTGCCGCTGGTGGTGCCCGAGGTGAACGCCGCCGCGATGGAAGGGCACGGCGGGATCATCGCCAACCCGAACTGCGTCGCGGCCATCGCCACGGTGGCGCTGGCGCCCCTGCACCGGGCGGCGCCGATCCGGCGGCTGAGCCTGGCGACCTATCAGGCCGCAAGCGGGGCCGGCGCGGCGGCGATGGAGGAGTTGCGGCTGGCCACCGCCGCCGCCTTGCGGGGCGAGGATTACCCGCCGCAGGTGCTGCCGCACCCGTATGCCTTCAACTTCTTCAGCCACAACGCCGCGATGGACCCGGAAACCGGCTACAACGGCGAGGAAACCAAGGTGGTGGCCGAAACCCGCCGCATCCTGGACCTGCCCGACCTGCCGGTGGGCATCACCTGCATCCGCGTGCCGATCCTGCGGGCGCATGGCATGGCGATTTCGGTGGCGTTCGACGCCCCGGTCGATGTGGAGGCCGCCCGCGCCCTGCTGGCCGCGGCCCCGGGGGTGAAGCTGGTGGACGACCGCGCGGCCAATCACTTCCCCATGCCCAGCGAGGCGAGCGGGCAGTATGACGTGCTGGTCGGGCGCCTGCGGCCCGACTGGGCCGACCCTTCGGGGCGCACGCTGGCGATGTTCGTGGTGGGGGACCAGCTGTTGAAGGGCGCGGCGCTGAACGCGGTGCAGATCGCCGAGGCGCTGCTGCCGCGCCAGGGCTGACCCCGGGCCCCGCGCCCCTGTCCCTTGAAGGGACAGGGGTGCGCATGTGAAAAATCAAAGGCTTGCACACGCAAATTAACGAATCGTCAACGATTGGCGCCGATGCGAGACCCGCCTTGTGCCTGACAAAGGGCGCGGAACCGGGGTTGTTTCAGGCTGTGCACGACCGCCTGAAAGACCCCGCCCTTGATCCTTTACCCTGCCTTTGCCGCCTTTGCGGAAAACCGCGAAAGACCGGGCGCCCGCCGCCTGCCCCATGCCGCTGGAGCGCATCCGCAGCGCGCGCTGGCGGGGGCGCCGGCAGGCTGACGCGGGGGCGCCGGCAGGCTGACAAAGGGGCCGCGGCAGACCGGGGCCGAAATGACAGCGGCCCCGGGGACACTCCCCGGGGCCGCTGCAAGAGTTTGCGAAAGCCTCAGCCCTCGGCGGCCTCTTTCTTCGCTTCGGTGATTTCCGCGCCGGTTTCCTGATCGACCATCTTCATGCCGAGGCGCACCTTGCCGCGTTCGTCGAAGCCCAGGAGCTTGACCTTGACCTCCTGGCCTTCCTTGAGCACCTCGTTGGGGTGGTTCAGGCGCTTGCCCGAGATCTGGGACACGTGCACCAGACCGTCGCGCTTGCCGAAGAAGTTCACGAAGGCGCCGAAGTCCACCAGCTTGACCACGCGGCCGGTGTAGATCTTGCCTTCTTCGGGCTCGGCCACGATGGACCAGATCATGTCGTAGGCGCGCTTGATGGCGTTGGCATCGGACGAGGCGATCTTGATGACGCCGTCATCGTTGATGTCCACCTTGGCGCCCGACACCTCGACGATCTCGCGGATGACCTTGCCGCCCGAGCCGATCACTTCGCGGATCTTGTCGGTGGGGATGGTCAGCGTTTCGATCTTGGGCGCATAGGCCGAGAAGCCTTGCGGTGCCGACAGCGCCTTGGCCATTTCGCCCAGGATGTGCAGGCGGCCGTCCTTGGCCTGCGCCAGCGCCTGCTTCATGATGTCGGGGGTGATGCCCGCCACCTTGATATCCATCTGCAGGCTGGTGATGCCCTTTTCGGTGCCGGCCACCTTGAAATCCATGTCGCCGAGGTGGTCCTCGTCGCCGAGGATGTCGGTGAGCACGGCCCAGGAGCCGTCCTGTTCCAGGATCAGGCCCATCGCCACGCCGGCCACGGGCGCCTTGAGCGGCACGCCGGCATCCATCATCGACAGCGACGCCCCGCAGACCGTGGCCATCGAGGACGAGCCGTTCGATTCGGTGATTTCCGACACCACGCGCAGGGTGTAGGGGAATTCGGTCGGCGCCGGCAGCACGGCTTGCAGCGCGCGCCACGCGAGCTTGCCGTGCCCGATCTCGCGCCGGCCGGGGGAACCGACGCGGCCCACCTCGCCCACCGAATAGGGCGGGAAGTTGTAGTGCAGCAGGAAGTTCGACCGGGTGTTGCCGTTCAGCGCGTCGATGATCTGTTCATCCTCGCCGGTGCCCAGCGTGGTGACGCAGAGCGCCTGGGTTTCGCCGCGGGTGAACAGGGCCGAGCCGTGGGTGCGCGGCAGGACGCCGGTTTCCACCCAGATCGGGCGCACGGTTTTCGTGTCGCGCCCGTCGATGCGGATGCCCTTTTTCACCACGTCGCCGCGCAGGATGTCGGATTCCAGCTTCTTGATGGCGGCGCCGAGGTCGGGGTTGGCCTTGTCTTCGTCCGAGAGGGCGGCGACGATGGCATCGGCGGCCGCGCCGATGGCGGTGGTGCGTTCCTGCTTGTCGCGGATGGCGAAGGCGGCGCGCATCTGCGCCTCGCCCGCGGCCTTGACCTTGGCGTAGAGGCCCGAGATGTCGGGCGGCGTGAAGTCGAAGGGTTCCTTGGCGGCTTCTTCGGCGAAGTCAATGATGAGGTCGATCACCGGCTGCATCTGTTCGTGGCCGAACACCACGGCGCCGAGCATTTCGTCCTCGGTCAGCTCGTAGGCTTCGGATTCGACCATCATCACGGCGTCCTTGGTGCCGGCAACCACGAGGTCGAGGCGCTGTTCGGGCTTGCCGCGCAGCTGGGTCATGTCGTCCATCGCCGGGTTCAGCACGTAGCCGCCGTTGACGAAGCCGACGCGCGCCGCGCCGATCGGGCCCATGAAGGGCACGCCCGAGATGGTGAGCGCGGCGGAGGCCGCGATCATCGCCACGATGTCGGGGTCGTTCACGAGGTCGCACGACAGCACGGTGGCCATCACGAGGACTTCGTTCCTGAAGCCTTCGACGAACAGCGGGCGGATGGGGCGGTCGATCAGGCGCGAGGTCAGCGTTTCCTTTTCGGAGGGGCGCGCCTCGCGCTTGAAGAACCCGCCGGGGATCTTGCCGGCGGCGTAGTATTTTTCCTGGTAGTGGACGGTCAGCGGAAAGAAGTCCTGGCCGGGTTTCGCGGTTTTCGCAAAGGTCACGTTGGCCATGACGCTGGTTTCGCCCAGCGTGGCGATGACCGAGCCGTCGGCCTGGCGGGCAACGCGGCCCGTTTCCAGCGAGAGCGTTTCGTTGCCCCACTGGATCGATTTCTTGGTGATGTTGAACATGCAGTTTCCTCTCGGAGCACTCCCGGCCCCTGCCGGGTCTCCGCTTTTATGGCGGCCCCATTGCCGCCGCCCCTATCCTTCGCATGTGCCCGGGGCCCTGGGCGTCACGTCGCAGATGGAGGGCGCATACAGCAAAACAAGGCGCTTGGGAAGGGGGCAGGTCGGCCCCCCCGGCGTGGCGGCCGAGCCGGCGAGCAGCCCGCCGTCGATCACGAGTTCGGCGCCGGTCATGTAGGTCGCCTCGTCCGAGGCGAGCAGCACGGAAAGGGCGGCGATTTCCGCAGGGTCGGCAAAACGGCGCAGGGGCGTGTCGGCCACCAGCACCGCCATGCGCGCGGCGCGGTCGGGGCCGGTGCCGAGCAGCGGTTCCCACATCGGGGTCAGCACCGCCGCGGGCAGGATGGCGCATCGCGCCGCGCAGGGCAATGCGGCGTCAGAACACCGCGTGGGCGCCGCGGTCGTCGGCGGCCTCGCCGCGCAGGAGGGCGGCGTAATGATCCTCCAGCCGGTCGGTGCCGGTTTCGGGGGTGGCGTCGGCATCGTAGCGGCCGGCGGCGGCGTTCCAGACCAGCATCGATTCGGTGGCGTAGTAGCGGCCGATGCGCGCGAGTTCCGCCTTGGCGGCGAGGCGGGGCGACAGGCGGCCCAGCACGGAAAGCCCGGCCACGATGGCATCCATCAGGGCCAGCGGCACCTGCCGCACCCGCACCGGGGCGCCGGTCAGGCGCTCCAGCATCGCGGCCTGGTCGCGCGGGGTCAGTGCCGGGCCCGGGCCGCCGATGGGCAGGATGCGGTTGTGCCGCGCGGGGTCGGACAGGCAGGCGGCCAGAAACCGGCCCAGATCGGCATCGGAAACGGGCTTGCAGGCGGTGCCCCGCCCGTCGCCGAACACCAGAAACGGATGGCCCGCCTGCACCCGCGCCACCTGCCCGGACAGCGACTTGAAGAAGGCGGTCGGGCGAACGATGGTCCAGACCAGGGGGGCGGCCTGAAGTTCGGCCTCGAACGCCAGCTTGGCCTGCTGGAAGGCCAGCCGCGGCTTTTGCACGCAGATCGCCGACAGCAGCACGAAATGCCCGACCCCGGCGGCAACGGCGGCCTGCAAGGCCAGGCTGTGCGCGTGGTGGTCGATGGCGCGGGCATCGGCCGGGGTGCCGGTGCGGCTGGCCAGGCACGACACCACGGCGCGCGCCCCGCTGGCGGCCAGCGCCTGCGCCACCGCGCCCGGGGCGGTGACATCGGCGCGGTGCAGGGTGCAGCCGGGCAAGGCCTCGTCGGCGGTGCCGGGGCGGACCAGCGCGGTCACGCTGTGCCCGGCGGCGCGCAAGGCGCGGGCGGTGGCGCGGCCGATGGTGCCGGTGCCACCCAGAAGCAAAACGGGGCTCGGGGTCATGCGGGCCTTCGTGACAGACGATGTGTCAGGACAGAGTGACACATCGGCCGCGCGCTGGCGACCCCCGAAACGCAACCGCCCGCCGGTGCGGCGGGCGGCGACGTTCACGATTTGCGGCGACTCAGCGGCGCAGGCCGAGGCGCTGGATCAGCGAGGTGTAGCGCGCTTCGTCCTTGGCCTTGAGGTAGTCCAGCAGCTTGCGGCGCTGGGCCACCATCATCAGCAGGCCGCGGCGGGAGTGGTTGTCTTTCTTGTGGCCCTTGAAGTGCTCGGTCAGGGTCGCGATGCGCGAGGACAGGATGGCCACCTGAACCTCGGGCGAGCCGGTGTCGCCTTCCTTGGTCGCGTATTCCTTGATGAGGCGGGCTTTTTCTTCGACGGTGATCGACATCGGGGTCTCCTTTTCAGGGGTTATGGCGCAGGCCGGGATGTCGTCCAGCAAGGCCCGTGGAGGGGTCCGCCAGCGTGGCGGATGGCGGCGTATAGGCGGATTCGCCGCAAAAGGAAAGGGGGCTGTCGCGGCCGCCGGGCCGGGGGTTGTGCCTGGGGCCGGGTTGTGGTATTTTTTGCAAGACAATCAATGCGTTAACGTGAATCTTGGTTAACGCGACGGGTGCAGGTGTGCGGGGGAAGCGGTGATGCTGGCGTTGCTGGGGGTCATGGGTTTGTTGATGGCGGGGATCGTCGGCGGCAGTCTGGCGCTGGCGCCGGACCGCGGCGACGAGGGCGAGCCGGAGCCGGAGGATGGCGGGCCCGCGCCCGAGCCGGCCGACGAGGGCGCCGGAACCGCCCAGTTGTGGGACGAGCCGGACGAGGATGTGCCGGATGCACCGGCGGTGCCGGTTCCGGCGGCGACCCAGCCGGCGGCAGAGCCGGACGATACCCCGGATGGCCCCGATGCGCCGGATGGCCCCTGCTGGCCCGAGGATCCGGGTGTGGAGCCGCCCGAAGACCCCGATCTGCCCGCAGACCCGGTTCCGCCCGGCGAACGGATGGAGGGCACGCCGGGCCGCGACGGGTTGACCGGCACCGCCGGCGATGACGAGATTTTCGGCCGCGCCGGCGACGACCAGTTGCACGGCGGCCCGGGCGACGACCGGCTGCAAGGCGGCGCAGGCGAGGATACGCTGGAAGGCGGCTATGGCGACGATACCCTGATGGGCGGCGCCGGCGACGACTGGCTGGCCGGGCAGGAAGGCGACGACCTGATGCAGGGCGGCGCCGGCCACGATACGCTGATCGGCGGCAACGGCGCCGACACCATGATCGGCGGCGCGGGCGACGATTGGCTGGCCGGCTGCGGCGGCGACGATTCGCTGGTGGCCGGGCCGGGCCATGACACGCTGGACGGCGACCAGGGCAACGACACGCTGGAAGGCGCCATCGGCCCGGCGGCAGGCCAGGGCGGCAACCACCTGAACGGCGGCGACGGCGACGATGTGCTGCGCATGGGCGCCGGCGACACCGCCACGGGCGGTGCAGGCGCCGACCTGTTCGAGGTGCATGCCGGCGCCTTCGACGGGGTGGCCACGATTACCGATTACGATGCGGCGCAGGACGAGCTGGTCGTGGTTTACGACGCTGCCGGGCCGGTGCCGGTGGTGACGCTGGAACCCGGCGGCCTGCCCGACGAGGTGCTGGTGCTGCTGGATGGCCAGCCGCTGGCGGCGGTGCTGGGCGGTGCCGGCGGGCTGACGCCGGGGGCGATCCGGCTGGTGGCGGGCTCGTAGGCCTTTTCGGCGCAGGGGTAGCTTTGGCAACGTTTGACATGTAGCAGTCGTTACATTACCGCTGTTCGCATGTCTGATATGCTTTGGCTCCTTCTCACCTACAAGGTTCCTGCCGAACCCTCGGCCCGGCGCATCGCGATCTGGCGGCGGCTGAAGGGCATGGGGGCCGTCTATCTGCAGAACGGCGTCTGCGTGCTGCCGCGCACGGACGATCATGTCCGCCGGCTGAAGATGGTGGAGAACGAGATCCACGAGGCGAGGGGCGAAGCGGTGATCCTGCAGACGGTCGCGCTGGACCCGGCGCAGGAGGCAAGGGTCGTCGCCCGCTTCAAGGCGGAACGCGACGAGGCCTATGCCGAGTTCATCGACAAGTGCGACGATTTCGAACGCGAAGTGGCCAAGGAAATCGCCGCCGGCCACTACAGCTATGCCGAGCTGGAGGAAAACGATGTCGACCTGAAGAAGCTGCAGGTCTGGCTCGACAAGATCGTGAAGCTCGATTTCTACGGTGCCGAGCGCGCCGAGGAGGCGCAGCGGCGCCTGAAAGGCTGCGAGGCGGCGCTGGATGACTATGCCCGCCGCGTCTTTGACGCGAAAGGCGAGAACGGCTGACACAGGAGGTGCCGCATGGCCCGGCAAGTCGCATTCAGGACGAAGCGTTCGCATGTACCACCCGTGCTGGCAGAGCCTGCGCCCTTGCGCCTGCTGGCCCGGCAGGACGACCGCCGCCGGAGATCGGCCTGACGCGCACCGAGGCCGAAGCGGAAGCCCGCCGCCACGATTGACCAGCCGCTTGCGCGGAACACAGGAGACCAGGATGGCCGATGCATCGGAAAACAAGGCAGGCTCGCCCTGGCGCGGGCTGCCGGCGGGAATATGGGCGCTGGGCCTGGTGTCGATGCTGATGGACGTATCGTCCGAGATGATCCACGCGCTGCTGCCGGTGTATCTGACCGTGGGGCTGGGCGCCACGGCGCTGGCGGTGGGCGTGATCGAAGGCATTGCCGAGGCGACGGCGGCCATCACCAAGGTGTTTTCCGGCGCGCTGTCCGACCGGATCGGCCGGCGCAAGGAACTGGCGGCGCTGGGCTATGGGCTGGCGGCGGTGACCAAGCCGGTGTTCCCGCTGGCCGGGTCGATCGGCTGGGTGGTGGCGGCGCGGTTCATCGACCGGGTGGGCAAGGGCATTCGCGGGGCGCCCCGCGATGCGCTGGTGGCCGACCTGGCCCCCGAGGGGCGCAGCGGCGCGGCCTTTGGCCTGCGCCAGTCGCTGGATACGCTGGGCGCCTTTCTGGGGCCGCTGCTGGCGATTGCGCTGATGTGGGCCTTCGCGGGCGATTTCCGGTCGGTGTTCTGGGTGGCGGTGATACCGGCCTTCATGGCGCTGGCGCTGATCCTGCTTGCAGTGAAGGAGCCGCCGCGCCCCGCGGGCCTGCGCCGGGTGCGCAACCCCTTGTCGCGGGCCGAGCTGCGGTTGCTGGGCGGCACCTACTGGGCGGTGGTCGCGGTGGCGACGGTGTTCACGCTGGCGCGGTTTTCCGAAGCCTTCCTGATCCTGCGGGCCGAGGAGGCGGGGCTGCCGGTCATGCTGGTGCCGCTGGTGCTGGTGGGGATGAACGCGGTCTATGCGCTGTCGGCCTGGCCGGCGGGCGTGCTGTCGGACCGGATGAGCCGGCCGGCGCTGCTGATGGCAGGGCTGGGGTTGCTGATCGCGGCCGATCTGGTGCTGGCGCTGGCGCCGGGGCTGGCGGGGCTGAGCCTGGGCATCGCGCTGTGGGGCCTGCACATGGGGGTGACGCAAGGGCTGCTGGCGGCGCTGGTGGCCGAGGCGGTGCCGGCCGAGCTGCGCGGCACGGCCTATGGCATGTTCAACCTGGTCACCGGCGGCGCCTTGCTGCTGGCCAGCGTGATCGCCGGCGCGCTGTGGCAAGGCTTCGGGTCCGAGGCGACGTTCCTGGCCGGCGCGGGTTTTGCGGTGCTGGCGGCGCTGGGGCTGATACCGCTGTGGCGCCGGCTGGGCTGAGTGCGGGCCGGCGTCAGGACGCCAGCGGGCGCAGCCGCGTCCCTCGCCGTTTTCTTGCGGTTCGACGGCCAGGGGGCGCAAGGCGACCTGTGCCGTTTCCACCGGACCGGGGCGAGGCAGGAAGGCCCAGACCATCAGGGCCAGGATGCCAAGGCCGATCAGGCCGGAAAGCAGGGCGCGGCGCAAGGGTTACTCCCTTGTCTCGAGAAAGGCGATGAGATCCGGCCGGTCAAGCCGGCCGCGCACGGCAAGCGCCGGGCGCAGGGCGGCCAGCGCATGGACCTGCGGGTCGCGCGCGAATACGAGGTAGGGGAAGGAAAAGAACCGGGCATACATCTGCGCCAGCCCCACCCCCAGCCCGCCCCCGGCCAGAAAGCCCACCGCGATGCCGCCTGCCGCGATCGGCAGCACGAATTCCAGGTAGCGCCCGTCGATGCGCCCCGGGCCATAGCCGATGGCCTTGAGCAGGCCGATCTGTTCGCGTTCCAGCACGATCAGGCGCGACCGGGTCAGGTGCACCAGCATTGCTGCCACCGGCAGGAAGATGGGCGGCAGCACCTTGACCATCGCGCCCAGCCGAAGGCGCTCGGCATCCAGAAAGGCGTGCGACATCTGGTCGGCGCGCGCGCTGGCGCCGGTGCCGCCGTAGCGGGCGGTCAGCCGGTCGAGCGGTTCGATCACGCGGTCGGCCGGGGTGCCGGGCGCCAGCCGCAGCACCAGGTTGGAAAAGGCGCCGTGCAGGTCGCAGGCCGCGGCCAGCGTGGCGCGCGGCATCCAGCCGATGCCGAAGCGGCGCGGGTCGGGCATCATCTCGCCGGGGCCGAGGGCATAGATGAACTCGGGCGACAGCGCGATGCCGGTGACCACAAGGTCGCGCCGCTTGCCGTTCATCACCGCCGCCAGGGCCAAGCCGGGGCGCCGGCGGTGGGCGGTGGCGAAATCCTGGCTGACCACCCCTCGCGCAGCGATTGCGGGTCGGGCAGGCGGCCCAGGCGCAGGTGCAGCCGGGTCAGCCCCCGGTCCGGGTCGGCCGGCAGGGAGACGAGCAGGAGCGACGCAGGCTCGACCATGCCGGGCAGTTCGGGCCGCCCCGGCTTGACGATGCGCGCTTCGGTCTGAAGCGCGCCCTCCAGTGCTGCCACCCCGGCAAAGCGCACGATGCGGTCGGCGATTTCGTCGATGGCGGCGTCATGGGGGATGACCGGCGTGGTGGCGCCGGTGGTGCGGTTCCCCTCGATCAGCGCTTCCAGCAGCTTGATGCCGGTGGCGCTGTCGAGCGCGCTGCTGTTCGCCGCCCGACTGTTGTGCGGGAAAGTGGTCGTGGCGGTCGGGAAGGCCGACCAGCCTCAAGGTCTCGGCCGGGGGCATCGGGTCGCGGGCGATTTCGGTGCCGAGGGCCACGTTTACCAGCGCGGGCAGGCTGGGCACCAGCTTGCAGAACTGCAAGAAGAAGCCCACATGGTCGCGGCGATAGCGGGTGAGGCCGGTTGCGTCGCGTTGCGTCAGATCCTGGCTGCGCAACAGCAGCTGCCCGGCCGAGGCGGTGTCGCGCCCGCCGAGGATGTTGCGAAACGTAGACTTGCCCGAGCCGGAGGGCCCGCGCATGACCACGAAGTCCCCCGCATGGGCCGCGAAACCACCCCGCGCAGGGTCGCCACCTCGACCGGGCCGTTGCGGCAGACCCTCGTCAGGCCGGCGGCCCGGATCACGGCATCCTGCGACGCTTGCAGGCGGGCGGGTCGCTTTCGCAAAGCGCAGCCCCGGCGGTATGGAACCCCGTGCCATGATGCAGGTCAAACGAAACCCGCAAGGCCGGTGCGCCCGGGGGCTGGCATCCGCCCGCGGCCGGGTTAGAACAGGGCCGCACCAGACAGGAGACCGCGCATGACCACCACTGCCACTGCCGCCGACGCGCTTGCCGTCATCGACGCCCGCACGGGGGGGATGCGGGTGAAGATGGGGCTGGTCCTGGGGTCGGGCCTGGGGCATCTGACCGAGGCGGTGGAGGGGGTCGCCATCGACTATGACGACCTGCCGGGCTTTCCGCATGCCGGGGTGTCGGGCCATACCCGCAAGCTGGTGGTGGGCCGGCTGGAAGGCATGCCGGTGGCGGTGTTCGGCGGGCGGGCGCATTACTATGAACAGGGCCGCGCCGATGCCATGCGCCTGCCGCTGGAGGTGCTGGCGGGCCTCGGCGCCGACACGCTGATGCTGACCAATGCCGCCGGGTCGTTTCTGGCCGAGATTCCGCCCGGCGACCTGATGCTGATTGCCGACCACATCAACTATTCCGGCCGCTCGCCGCTGATCGGCGAGCCGACGGATGCCCGGTTCGTCAACCTGACCAACGCCTATGACCCCGGCTTGCGCGCGGCGCTGAAGGAGGCGGCGGGCGCCGAGGGCATTGCCTTGCGCGAAGGGGTTTATGCCTGGTATTCCGGCCCCAACTTCGAAACGCCGGCCGAGATCCGCATGCTCAGGCTGCTGGGCGCCGATGCGGTGGGCATGTCGACCGTGCCCGAGGTGATTCTGGGCCGGTTCCTGGGCCTGCGCTGTGCGGCGGTGTCGGTCATCACCAACATGGCGGCGGGCCTGGGCAACGAACACATCAGCCACGAACACACCAAGGCCAGCGCCCCCGTGGGTGCGGCCAAGCTGGAGCGCATCTTGCGGCGGATGCTGCGGGCAGGGGTCTGAAGGAAACCCGCCCCGGGCTTGACCCGGGGCCTCTGGGCGCGGGGGCGGTGGAGGCCCCGGGTCAGGCCCGGGGCGGGGTTTCAGCCGGCCACCCGCCGCCGATGCGTCACCGGCCCGCCGCCGGTTGCCTCGATCCGGGCGATGGCCCCCGACAGCGGTTCGCGCACCACCGCCATGAAGGCGCCGGTGGCGTGCACGATTTCGTCCGGGCCGCAGACCAGCGCCACGTGGCCTTTCCAGAACACGAGGTCGCCGCGCTGTTCGGATTCGTCGGGGGCGAGTTCGCGGCCCAGGGCGGTCTGCTGGTCGCTGTCGCCGGGGCAGGGGATGCCGCAGGCCAGCAGCGCGGCTTGCGCCAGGCCCGAACAATCCAGCCCCGCCCGGCTGTTGCCGCCCCAGAGGTAAGGCGTGCCCAGGAACCCCAGCGCCACCGCGGCCGGATCGGCGTCGTGCGCATCGCGCGCGCGCAGGTGGTGCAGCGGCACCCAGCCTTGCGGCACGCGGGCGAACTTGCCCGATGTTTCCAGCACCTGCAGCTGCGCGGCAAAGGGCAGGGTGGCGGTTTCGTGCGCGGCAACCCGCGGTTCTGGGTAAAGCTGGCTGAAGGGCGCGGCCACGCGGTGCGTCACGGGGTGGTCGGGGCCCAGGGCTGCCGCCGCGACCCAGCCGCAATAGCCGTCCTTTTCGGCGATGACATAGGCATCGTCGCCTTGCCGGTCGAGCACCAGCACCCGGTCGCCCCACAGCACCTGCCGGTCGCGCGGGCCGCCGGGTTTGGCGTTCAGGTCGGCCAGAGGCTGGGCGATGCGGGCCGGCGTGCCTTGGGCATAGCTTTCGGCCTGCACCTGCCCTTGCAACGAGACATGGGCGACGCGCCCGGAAAACGGCGTGCTGCGACGATCCATGCGTCAAACCCCCAGCAGCGCGGGCAAGGCCGCGAACAGCGCCCGTGCGCCCTGGCCGACTCCGCCCTTGGGGCGGGCCGGGGCATCGGCGGGCTGGTGGCCGTAGATGTCGAAATGCGCATAGGGCACGCCCGACACGAAGCGGCGCAGGAACAGCGCGGCGGTGATCGACCCGGCCATGCCGCCCGAAGGCGCGTTGTCCAGATCGGCGATGCCCGGTTCGATCTGCGACTCGTAGGGTTCCCAGAACGGCATCCGCCAGACCGGGTCGCGCACCTGCGCCGCGGCGGTTTCCAGCGCCTGCGCCAGCGGCGCGTGGTCGGTGTAATAGGGCGCAAGGTCCGGCCCCAGCGCCACCCGGGCCGCGCCGGTCAGCGTGGCCATCGACACCAGCAGGTCGGCCGGTTCCTCGCAGGCCAGCGCCAGGGCATCGGCCAGGATCAGCCGGCCTTCGGCATCGGTGTTGTTCACCTCGACCGTCAGGCCCTTGCGGCTGGTCAGGATGTCGCGCGGGCGCATGGCATTGCCCGAGACGGCGTTTTCCACCGCCGGCACCAGCAGGCGCAGCCGCACCGGCAGGCGGCTTTCCATGATCGTCTGCGCCAGACCCATGACCGTGGCGGCCCCGCCCATGTCCTTTTTCATCAGCAGCATGTTGGCCGACGACTTGAGGTCGAGCCCGCCGGTGTCGAAGCACACGCCCTTGCCGACCAGCACCACCGCGGGGCCGGCATCGCCCCAGCGCAGGTCCAGCAGGCGGGGCGCGCGGGGGCTGGCGCGGCCGACGGCGTGGATCATCGGCAGGTTCTGCGCCAGCAGATCGTCGCCCACGGTGGCCGTGACGGTGGCGCCGTAGCGCGCGCCAAGGGCGCGGAACGCGGATTCCAGCTCGGCCGGGCCCATGTCGGCGGCGGGGGTGTTGATGAGGTCGCGGGTCAGCGCCTCGGCATTGGCGATGGTTTCCAGCCGGGCGGCGTCGCAGCCCGCGGGCGCCAGCAGGCGGGCGGCGGGCGCCTTGGCGCTGCGGTAACGGTCGAAGCGGTAGCCGGCCAGCAGCCAGCCGAGGGCCGCCTCGTCGCGGTCGTCGGGCGAAAGGGTGCCGGCCAGCGCCCAGACGCCCGCGGGCAGGCGCGCGGCAGCCCGGGCCACGGCAAAGCGCCCGCGCGCCCGTGCCGCGGCATCGCCCAGGCCCATCACCGCGCCGGCCACGCCGCCATCGGGCGCCGGCAGCAGCACCGGGTCGCCGGCGGCGCCGGCCCAGCCTTGCGCGGCCAGCCAGCCGCGGGTGGCCTCGGGCTGCGATTCGAGCCAGGCCGGCGCATCCTCGGCCCGGACAAGGTGCAAGGGCAGCGCGGGCGAGCCGGCGGGGGCAAAGGCAAGGCGCGGTCGGTCGGTCATGGCGGGTCTCCTCTGCCCGACAGCCTAACCGCGCCATCGCCAGCCGCAAGGGGCGCTCAGGCGCTGTTCCAGTTGCCCATCTGCGCCTGTTCGGCGCTGCGCGACAGCCGCGCCCAGGTGGCGGCCAGGGCCGTGGGATCGCCCCGATCCAGGCATTCCCCGACATCGGCGGCGATGCGGCCCACCGTGGTCAGGCCCAGATGTTCGGCGATCCGGCGCAGGCGGCGCAGGCTGCGCGCGAAACCGTCGAGGTCGCGCGCGGCATATTGCGCCCGCAGGCCGTCGTGGACGACCGCCAGTTCCTGCATCGCCCTGTCCAGCAGGGCCTGAACCTCGGCCCCGCCCAGTTCGGCATAAAGCAGCCCGATACGCGACGGATCCAGCCAGATCCGTTCGCGCGGGCACAGATACGTGACCCGTGCCGTCACCGCACCCTCCCACATTCCACACTTCACCCGGGGCCGATTGTGCCGCGGCTTGCTGAACAAACCGTTCGCGTCCGAGGATGCTGCGGTGCAAAAACCGCTCGAAATTTCCGAAAAGCCGGCCTATTGCGAAGGGGCAGGCATGGAGGGTCGGCAGATGGCAAGGGCACGGTTGCTTCCGGCGTATCTGGTGCAGCGCTTTCACGGCTGGCGGGCGACGACCTGGCTGGACAACAAGGCGTGGTATCGCAAGCTGGCCACCGGCGGGCAGCACCCGCGGGCCATGGTGATTTCCTGTTGCGACAGCCGGGTGCATGTCACCTCGATCTTCGGGGCGGACGAAGGCGAGTTCTTCATCCACCGCAACATCGCCAACCTGGTGCCGCCGTATAACCCCGACGGCGAATATCACGGCACCTCGGCGGCGGTGGAATATGCCGTCACCGCGCTGAAGGTGGCGCATCTGGTGGTGCTGGGGCACGCCAACTGCGGCGGGGTCAAGGGCTGCCACGACATGTGCTGCGGCCGCGCGCCCGAGCTGGAGGAGAAATCGAGCTTCGTCGGCCGCTGGATGGACATCCTGCGCCCCGGCTACGACCGCATCGCCGAGCTGCCCGAAGACCTGCGCATCCCGGCGCTGGAAAAGCAGGCGGTGCTGGTCAGCCTGGAAAACCTGATGACCTTTCCCTTCGTGCGCGCCGCGGTCGAGGCCGAGGAGCTGACGCTGCACGGGCTCTGGACCTCGATGGGCGAAGGCGCGCTGGAACAGTTCGACCCCGATCGCGGGGTCTTCGTGCCGGTCTGACATCGCGCCTTGACATGTGCGTGAAAGGTGATCTTGTCACTTCGGCTTTGCCGTCGGGCTGGTATACCCGCTGATGGTGACGAGATGCCGCACCGTGCCATTGAAGGAGTATTGCCGATGAAGATGCTTTCGACGACCGTTGCCCTGTGCCTGTCGCTGGTGGCCGGGGCCGCGCTGGCCAAGGACGGCGTGACAAACCCGGTGGTCAAGGAACGCATGGACCTCATGCAGACCATCCGCAAGAATACCGCTGTGCTGGGCGACATGGCCGGCGGCAAGACGGCCTTCGATGCGGCCGCCGCGACCGAGGCCAAGACGGCCCTTGCCGCTGCCGCCGCGCAGATCACCGCGAAGTTCGAGGCCGAGGAGGACGACCCGGTTGCCGAAGGCCGCCCCGACATCTGGATGGATTTCGAAGGCTTCACCGCCAAGGCCGAAGCGCTGGTGACCGCGGCCGAAGCCATCGACGTGGCGTCTCTGGACGGGCTGAAGGCCGGCATGGGCGCCATCGGCGGCAGCTGCCAGTCGTGCCACGAGGCTTTCCGCGCCAAGAAGTGACCGGACCGGCCGGACCGGGGCAAGGGGCGCGTCGGGCAGGCCGGCGCGCCCCTTGGCCTGTTCAGCCGCAGTCGATGCGGGTGATGATCCGGCGGATGTCGTGGCTGATGTCGAGGCGCGTGAGCGCATGGTCCTGCGTCACCATCATGCCCCGGCCGTTCGCGCGGATCGGGGCGCCACGATGCCCCGGCGCAGCAGGGCTGCAAAGCCCCGCCCCCGGCCCGCCGGCAGCAAGCCGCCGTTGCAAGACGTTGCATCGCGCCGCGATCCGGTCCAGCCTGCGCGCCGAACGAACAGGGAGGATCCCATGCGCACCCGTGCCGCCGTTGCCCTTGCCCCCGGCAAGCCGCTGGAAATCATGGAAGTGAACCTCGAAGGCCCGAAGGCCGGCGAGGTTCTGGTGGAAATCAGGGCGACGGGCATTTGCCACACCGACGAATTTACCCTGTCGGGCGCCGACCCCGAAGGCATCTTTCCGGCGATTCTGGGCCACGAAGGCGCCGGCTTGGTGCTGGAGGTGGGCCCCGGCGTGACCACGCTGAAGCCGGGCGACCACGTGATCCCGCTGTATACCCCCGAATGCCGCCAGTGCCCGAGCTGCCTGAGCCGCAAGACCAACCTGTGCACCGCGATCCGCGCGACGCAAGGACAGGGGTTGCTGCCCGACGGCACCACGCGGTTTTCCATGCCGGATGGCACGCCGATTCACCACTACATGGGCTGTTCGACCTTTGCCAACCACACGGTCGTGCCGGAAATCGCGCTGGCCAAGGTGCGCCCCGACGCCCCGTTCGACAAGATCTGCTACATCGGTTGCGGCGTGACCACCGGCATCGGGGCGGTCATCAACACCGCGCAGGTGGAAATCGGCGCCAAGGCGGTGGTGTTCGGGCTGGGCGGGATCGGGCTGAACGTGATTCAGGGACTGAAGATGGCCGGGGCCGACATGATCATCGGCGTGGACATCAACGATGCGCGCGAGGACTGGGGCCGCCGCTTCGGCATGACCCATTTCGTCAACCCGCGGAAGATCGAAGGCGGCATCGTGCCGCATATCGTCAACATGACGAAGACCCCCTTCGACCAGATCGGCGGGGCGGATTACAGCTTCGACTGCACCGGGAACGTGCAGGTGATGCGCGATGCGCTGGAATGCACGCATCGCGGCTGGGGGCAGAGCATCATCATCGGGGTCGCCCCGGCGGGGGCCACCATCGAGACGCGACCCTTCCAGCTGGTCACCGGCCGGGTGTGGAAGGGCACGGCCTTTGGCGGTGCGCGGGGCCGCACGGATGTGCCGCAGATCGTGGACTGGTACATGGCCGGCAAGATCGAGATCGACCCGATGATTACCCACATCCTGCCGCTGGAGCGGATCAACGAGGCCTTCGACCTGATGCACCGGGGCGAATCGATCCGCTCGGTGGTGGTTTACTGACAGCTCGGCGCGCGGGGGCGCTGCCCCCGGGCGGCCGTGGCACCGGCGGCAGGGTTGCGCCTGCCCCCGGGATATTTGGGTCAAGGTGAAGGGGGCCGAAGGTCAGCCGGCGCTGCGATGGAGCGCGGCGCCGAGCCCTTGCATCAGCGGTTCGAAGACCGGGAAGGAGGTGGCGATGGGGCCGCCGTCATCGACGCTGACGGGGTTGCGCGCGGCAAGGCCGAGCACGAGGAAGCTCATGGCGATGCGGTGGTCGAGGTGCACCGCACAGGTCGCCCCACCCGGGACGCCGCCGGGGCCCAGCCCATGCACGATCAGGGTATCCTCGTCTTCCTCGACGCGGATGCCGCAGGCCTCGAGCCCGCGGGCCATCGCATCGATCCGGTCGGATTCCTTCACCCGCAGTTCCTTGACGCCGCGCATGACGGTGGTGCCGGTGGCGCAGGCGGCGACGACCGAGAGGACGGGGAATTCGTCGATCATGCTGGCGGCGCGGTGGGGCGGGGTTTCCACGCCTTGCAGCGTGCCGGTGTAGCGCACGCGCAGGTCGGCCACGGGTTCGCCGCCTTCTTCGCGCGGGTTTTCGAAGGCGATGTCGGCGCCCATTTCCAGCAAGGTGACATAGAGCCCGTCGCGGGTGGGGTTGCGGCTGACGCCGGGGACGAGGATGTCGGAGCCGGGGACGATGAGGGCCGCGCAAACCGGGAAGGCCGCCGAGCTGGGGTCGCGCGGCACGGCGACGGTTTGCGGGCGCAGGTCGGGTTGGCCGGTCAGGGTGATGACGCGGCCTTCGGCCATTTCCTCGACCCGGACATCGGCGCCGAAGCCGGCGAGCATGCGTTCGGTGTGGTCGCGCGTTGCCTCGCGCTCGATCACCACGGTCTGGCCCGGCGCGTTCAGCCCGGCCAGCAGCACGGCCGATTTCACCTGCGCCGAGGGCACCGGCACGGTGTAGCGCACCGGCACCGGGTCGGCGGCGCCCACGATGGTCATGGGCAGGCGCCCGCCGGCGCGGCCCACCGCCTGCGCGCCGAACAGCGACAGCGGCACGGTGACGCGGCCCATCGGGCGTTTGCGCAAGGAGGCGTCGCCGGTGAAGGTGGCGGTGATCGGGGTGGTGGCCATCGCCCCCATGATGAGCCGCACGCCGGTGCCGGAGTTGCCGCAATCGATCACGTCGGCGGGTTCGGAAAAGCCGCCGACGCCCACGCCCTGCACCGACCACTCGCCGGGGCCATGCCGGGTGACGGTGGCACCGAAGGCGCGCATGGCTGCGGCCGTATCCAGCACGTCCTGGCCTTCGAGCAGGCCGGTGATGCGGGTTTCACCCACCGTCATGGCGCCGAGGATCAGCGCGCGGTGGCTGATCGACTTGTCGCCGGGCACCTCGGCCACCCCGCGCAGGGGGCCCGAGGCGCGGGCGGTCATCGGGACGGGTTCGGCATGGGCAGACATGGGCGGTTCCTGCTGGTCACGAGGGTGCGCCTGTCCTAGCCCAAGCCTGTGGCCCGGTCCATGCCCTGCGCAACGGCCGGGTCCGGGGTGATCGGGCGGTCAGGGCCACTTTGCGATCGGCGGCAGGCTCATCAGCACGGCGTTGGCATCGTGGCCGGTTTCGAGGCCGAACTTCGTGCCCCGGTCGTAGACCAGGTTGTATTCGGCATAAAGCCCGCGGTGCACCAGTTGCCTTTCGCGGTCTTCCTCGGTCCAGGGGGTTTCGCGGCGGCGGTCGACCAGCGGCACGAAGCCGGGCAGGAAATGCGCCCCGACCGAACGGGTGAAGGCGAAATCCGCCTCCCAGTCGCCGGTGTTGAGATCGTCATAGAAGATGCCGCCGACCCCGCGGGCCCGGCCGCGGTGGGGCACGAAGAAATATTCGTCGGCCCAGGCCTTGAAGCGCGGGTAGTAGTCCTGGCCGTGGCCCTGGCAGGCGGCTTGCATCTGGCCGTGGAAATGCGCGGTATCCTCGGCATATTCCAGCGCGGGGTTCAGGTCGGCGCCGCCGCCGAACCACCAGGCGTGGGGCGTCCAGAACATGCGGGTGTTCATGTGCACGGCCGGGCAATGCGGGTTGCGCATGTGCGCGACCAGGCTGATGCCGCTGGCCCAGAACCGCGGGTCCGACTCCATCCCCGGCACGCCACGGGCGGCCATCGCGCGTTGGGCGCGTTCGCCCAGCGTGCCGTGGACGGTCGAGACGTTGACCCCGACCTTTTCGAACACCCGGCCGCCGCGCAGCACGCTCATCAACCCGCCGCCGCCGGCGCCGCCGTCGCGCTGCGTCGGGGTCACCTCGAACCGGCCCGGCGCGATGTCGGAGGCGGGGCCCGATGTGTGCCGGTCTTCCAGCGCCTCGAAGGCCGCGACGATGCTGTCGCGCAACTCGCGGAACCAGGCGGCGGCGCGCGCCTTGCGGGCTTCGAAATCGGGATCGGTCATGCGGGGTCTCCGGCTTTGCTGGCCAAGGGATAGCAAGCCGGGGCCGCGCTGGCCAGCCCCGGCAACCCGGCCTGACAGCAGGGCCGACAGGCGGGCCTGACAGCGGCGACGGCGACCATTTGCCGATGCCTGGCGCGCCCTCTTGCCGCCCCGTCCGGGTCGCGCCAGCATGGGCAGGCGGCCCGGCGCGCGGGCAAGGAGGGTGCGATGCGGCGGATGGGGTCTGCGCTGGGGATGATGATGCTGCTGCTGGCGGGGTGCGGCAGCCTGCAGGACCAGTGCATCCGCCTGAATGCCCGCGACCTGTTCCTGCACGACCGCCAGATCGCCGAGGCGCAGGCCAACCTGCAACGCGGCTACGCGCTGGAGGAGGTGGAAGAACGCGAATGGCGCTGGGTGAGGTGTGGCCCCGCCACCCCGGGCGGCCCCGGCCAACCGCCCGAGCCCCCCGAGATGTGCTGGGAGGAAGTCTCGCATTTCCTGGTGCGGCCGAAGCCGATCGACCTGGCGGCCGAACGGCAGAGGCTGGCGGGTTTGCAGGCCGCGCGCGCGGGCCTGGAGCGCGCGGCGGCACCGGCGCTGGCCGAGTGCCGGGCGCGGTATCCGCAGTAGCGCCGCCCGGTCAGTGCGCCGGCAGGCGCACGGGGTCCAGCAGGCTGCGCCCGCCGTCCACGGTGAGGATATGGCCGGTCACGAAACCGGCGCCGTCCGAGGCGAGGAACTGCACGGTTTCGGCCAGTTCCAGCGGCGCGGCGATGCGGTGCTGCGGCGTGCCGCGGCGGATTTCCTCGCGCCATTCGGGGTGATCCTTCAGGCTGGCTTGCAGGCTGGCGCTCATCACGCTGCCGAAGGCGACGCAATTCACCCGGATCCGCTTGGGCGCCAGGGCCACCGCCATCGAGCGGGTCATCTGTTCCACCGCGGCGCAGGCCACGGAATAGCCCAAGAGCTCGGGGTGGGTCTGGCGCGCGGCGATGGAGGACAGGTTGATGATGCTGCCCGCCGGGGCATCGCCCGGGGCCTTGGCGGCCTGGGCGATCATGCGTCGCGCCACGTGTTGCGACAGGCGCAGCGAGGTCATCAGGTTCTGTTGCAGCATTTCCTGCACCTCGTCGGCATCGGCCGACAGCGGGTCGGACAGCGCGACGGACCGGCTGGCGTTGACCAGGATATCCACCCGGTCGAAGGCGTCGAGCGTGGCCGAAAGCAGGTTGTTGATGGTCAGCTTCTGGCACAGGTCGCCGCCGAACCAGCGCACCGGGCCTTCGGCGTGGGCTTCTTCGCCCAGGTCGCGTTCCAGGGCGGCTTCGTCCATGTCGGCGAACATCACGTTGGCGCCGCGGTCTACGAAGTGGCGCGCGATGGCGCGGCCGATGCCGTGGGCGGCGCCGGTGACGATGGCGGTCTTGCCGGAGATCGACAGGGTCATGGGCAGGCTCCTTCAGGTCGGGCGGCGCGGAATCGGACGACTGGCACGATACAACCGGAAACGGGAATCGCCCCGCAGCTCCTCGATGTCGCGGAACAGGGCGGCAAGCGTTTGCTCATAGGGCAGGTGGCGGTTGCCCACCAGCCACAGCGTGCCCGAGGTGGTCAGCATCCCCGCCGCGGCGCGCAGGAAGGCGAGGCCAAGGCCGGGGTCGGCCTCGCGCCCGGTGTGGAAGGGCGGGTTGCAGACCACGGCGCCGAAAGGCGCCTCGGGGCGAAAGCGGGTGGCATCGGCCCAGTGGAACCGCGCCCGCGGGTCGGCGATGTTCTGGCGCGCGCAGGCCAGCGCCTCGGCCTCGGCCTCGATCAGGTGGCATTCGGCCACGCCCTCGCGTGCCAGGACGGCGCGCGCGAGGTAGCCCCAGCCGGCGCCCAGATCGGCGACCCGAGCGGGCAGCCGCGCCGGCAAGGCCGCGGCCAGCAGGACCGATCCCGGGTCGGGCCCATCGGCGGAAAACACCCCCGGCGCGGTGACGAAGCCGCCGATGTCGCGCCGCGTGGCGGCCCAGGCGGCCAGGTCGGCCCCGGCGGCAAAGGCGAAGATGCGCCCATGCGCCTTGGACAGCGCCGGGCCCGGGGCGGCGCCGGCGGCCTGAAGGTCGCGCCATACCGATTCGACCCCGTCGGTCTTTTGCCCGTCGACCAGCACCGGGCCGCCGGGCACCACGGCGGCCGAGGCCTGCGCCAGCAACGCCCGCGCCAGATCGCGCGCGCGCGGCAGGCAGACCAGCGCGGCGGCGAAGGCGCCTTCGGGCAAGGGGGCAACGGCAAACCCGAGCGCGGCAAAGGCATCGGCATCGGGGCGAAAGCCGGTAACGACCTGCACGCGGTCGCGCGGCAAGGCCGACAGGTCGTCGCCCGCCCGCGGGCGCAGCACGAGGATGCGGCCTTGCTGCGGCCACGCCGCCAGCCCGGAGCCGAGCGCGAGTTCAAGACGTTCCGAGCGCATGGGCGGCCCCGGCGGGGCCTATTCCTTTTCCATCGTGCATTGCAGCGGGTGCTGGTGGCGGCGCGAGAAATCCATCACCTGCGCGACCTTGGTTTCCGCCACCTCGAAGCTGAACACGCCCACCACGGCCACGCCTTTCTTGTGCACGGTCAGCATGATCTCGAACGCCTGCGCGTGGCTCATGCCAAAGAACCGTTCGAGGACATGCACGACGAATTCCATCGGGGTGTAATCGTCGTTCAGCAGCAGCACCTTGTACATCGGGGGCCGCTGGGTCTTGGGCCGGGTCTTGGTGACGACCGAGGTATCCCCGCCCGGGCCGTCCTTGCGGTCGGTCATGGTCCAGGGTGTGCGCATGGTCATCGGGCCTCGTGCAGAAGGGGCGGATAGCGCAGTATATAGCCGAACGCCCGCTTTGGGAAAGGGGCGCCGGACACGAAGCTTGCGCCCCGCCTGCGCTCAGGCCGCCTCGTGCCGCAGGATCGCCGCCTCGGAGGCCGAAAGGTTGCGCCGGGCAAAACCGCCGTAGCTGGCCGGGTCGGGCAGCAGCGCCTGCAGGCTTTCGCGTTGCGCCGGCTCGATGGTGTCGAGCGCGGCGCTCAGCGGGTGGAAGCTTTCGGTTTCCAGCCCGTTGGCGAACACGAGGTGATGCGCCTCCAGCAGGACATGGACATAGGTCACCTCGCGCAAGGCGGTGTCGACGAAGACGGTGGCATCGTTCACCAGGTCGCAGGCGCGCACCAGCACCTCGGGCGTGCCGAACAGGGCATCGGCGGCGTCGCCGCGCAGCAGCAGCCGGTGTTGCGGCGACACCAGCAGGTCCACGTCGGGGCGCCCGCCGCCCAGGGCCGCGGGGCGGATGCGCACCGGGCGCAACTGCGGCATGGCGTAAAGCCGCGCGCCCGACATGCGCCGCTGGCCGGCCCAGATCACCGGCTGCGGCCCGCTGTCGGCGGTGTCGATCCGGTCGCCGGGGCGCAGCGATTCGATCGGGCGCAGGCCCGAGGGCGTCGCGATCATCGTGCCGGCGGCAAAGCAGATCACCCCGCCTTGCGGGTTGAGGTCGGGCGCCAGCAGGCGCGGGTCCAGCGTGCTGCGCACCACCCACAGGTCGCGCCCGGCCGGCGGCAGGCTGCCGGCGAACATCACCAGGCGCGCCGCGCTGTCGGGCACGGGGATCAGGCTTGCGTCCCACACCTGGCGCCCGTCGGTCAGGGTAAAGCCCTGCTCGGGGGCGGCCGAAGCCTCGGGCGTTTCGGGCGGTTCGGGGCCCTCGGGGGCCGCAAGGGCAGCGCCCACAAGGCGGCGCACCATGCGCGCGGCGCGGGCGCGCATCGCCGCGCCGCCTTCGGGGGCGTCGAGCCGCAGCACCGAACCGGGGCGGTCCACCCGCACGGCCTGGCCCGTCCAGCGCCAGCCGGCGCCCACGGTGATTAGCCCCAGACCGGGCGCGCGGATGCCATCCGCCTCGGTCTGCGACCATGACATGACGTAAACGCCCCGGCTTGCCGTGGACATCGGATGCTCGCTTGCCTGTGGCACCGTTTGCGGCGCCTGTTCTGCCCGAATGGCGCTTTGCGCGCCTATTGATGTGCAAACGTTAACAGTCTGTGCGCGGATGCGCTAGGGCAAGCATGCAACAGTCTGGCGAAAGGCTGTTACGCGGAAAGCACGATCAGGTCGCGCGCCGCCGCCGACAGCACCACCGCCGACCCCACCGCCGGCGGCGGCGCATCGGGGCGGTTGAACGTGTCGGCCGACATGCGCCGCCCCGCCACATCGACCCGAAGCCGGATGACCGAGCCGAGGAAATCCACCTCGGTCACGGTGCCTTTCAACTGCAGCTCGTGCGCCGGGTCGGCGCCGAGATGCAGCGTTTCGGGGCGCAAGGCCAGGGTGACGGTGCCCGCTGGCAACGGGCGGCCCAGCCGGTGACGCGCGCTGTCGAACTCGACCTCGCCGCTGGCCGGGTCGGTCACCCGCGCCTCGATCTGGCTGAGCGTGCCGACGAAATTCGCCACGAAACGGGTGGCGGGCCGGTTGTAGACCTCGAACGGGGTGCCGACCTGTTCGGCGATGCCGCCGTTCATCACCACGATGCGGTCGGAAATCGACAGCGCCTCCTCCTGGTCGTGGGTGACGAAGATGGCGGTGATGCCCAGCTCGCGCTGGATCTCGCGGATCTCGTTGCGCAAGGACACGCGCACCTTGGCATCCAGCGCGCTGAGCGGTTCGTCCAGCAGCAGCACCCGCGGCCGCGGGGCCAGCGCGCGGGCGAGTGCCACACGCTGCTGTTGGCCGCCCGACAGCTGGAACGGGTAGCGCCCGCCCAGATCGGGCAGGCCGATCAGCTTCAGCATCTCGGACACGCGGGCATCGCGCTCGGCCCGGGGCACGCCTTTCACCCGCAGGCCGAAGGCCACGTTGTCGGCCACGGTCAGGTTGGGGAACAGCGCATAGGCCTGGAACATCATGCCGATGTTGCGGGCGTTGGGCTTCAGCCGCACCACATCCTGCCCGTCGATGGTGATGCCGCCGGCGGTGGGTGTTTCGAACCCTGCCACCATGCGCAGCACCGTGGTCTTGCCGCAGCCCGAAGGCCCCAGCAGCGAAATGAACTCGCCCTTGTCCACCTTCAGGTTGAAATCCTTGACCACCCGGTTGGCACCGAAGGATTTTTCCAGATTGGAAATCGTCAGGAACGACATCAGGCCCGCGCCCTTTCGTGTTTCGAGAAGCGGCTGACCAGCTGCATCAGCCCCATGCAGCCCCAGGTGATGGCAAAGGCAATCACGGCCAGCGCCGGGGGTTCGTAGGCGCGGTTGGCGCCGATCAGCTGCATGAAAGGCCCGAAGGCCGGGCGGTTCAGCAGGGCCGCCATGGTGAATTCGCCCATCACGATGGCCAGCGTCAGGAAGGCCCCCGACAGCACCGCCACCAGCACGTTGGGCAGGATGATCCGCGCCATGATGGTGACCCAGCCGGCGCCAAGGCTTTGCGCCGCCTCGGTCAGGGTGGCCACGTCGATGGTGCGCAGGCCCGTATCGACGCTGCGATACATGTAAGGCAGCGCCAGCGTGGCATAGCCCATCGTCAGCAGGATGTCGGTGCCCAGCGCCGAGCCCGTCAGCGGCAGGAAGCTGGAGGTGTTGTAGAGCCGGATATAGCCGAACACGATGACGATGGCCGGAATCACCAGCGGCAGCAGGGTGATGAACTCGACCACCGGGCGGGCCTGCGGCAGCTTCAGCCGCACCCAGTAGGCGGTGGGCACCACCAGCACCACGCCCACGACGATGGTCCAGACCGCCAGCATCAGCGAATAGCCGAAGGTGGCCCAGAACCGCGGGTCGGCAAAGACCACGGCATAGGCGTCGAACGAATATTCGCCGCGCCGCATCCGCAGCGAAAACTCGGCCATGCCCACCAGCGGCAGCAGGAAATACAGGCAGCCCAGCAGGAACACGCCCCAGGCGACAAGCCGCATCATTTCAGCCACCTTTCCGACCGCGTGCGCAGCACGATGTAGATGACGTTGGCGATGCCGGTGATGACGATCATGCCGAAGGCCAGCGCATAGCCAAGGTTCGGGTTGCCCAGCACGTCGCCCCGGATCTGGGCGAACAGCTTGATGGGCACGATGTTCAGTTGCGGCCCCGTCAGCGCAAAGGCCGTGGCCACCGCGCCGAAGGCATTGGCGAACAACAGCGCAAAGGTGCCCAGCAGCGACGGAAACAGGATCGGCAGCGCCACCATGCGCCAGTATTGCGCGCCCGTGGCGCCCAGCACCGCCGCCGCCTCGCGCCATTCGCGCTTGAGGCCGTCGAGCGCGGGCGTGATGATGAGGATCATCAGCGGGATCTGGAAGAACAGGTAGGTCACGACCAGGCCCCAGTAGCTGAGCAGGTTGAAGCCCAGCGCCCGCAGGTTGATGCCGAATTCGGTGCGCAGCCACACGGTGATAAGCCCCACCGGCCCCAGCGTGGCGATGAAGGCGAAGGCCAGCGGCACCCCGGCAAAGTTCGAGGCCACCCCGGAAAAGGTCAGCAAGGGCGCCCGGATGCCCTTGGGCAGGCCCCCGAACACCACCGCCGCCGCCATGCCGAAGCCCACGGCACAGCCCAGCAGCGCGGTCACGAACGACAGCTTGATCGAGGTCCAGTAGGCGTTGCGGTTCGACGCGGTGTTGAGGTCGACGAAATTCTGCAAGGTAAAGCTGCCGTCCTGCGCCTGAAAGGCGCCGAACACGATCTTCATCGTCGGCAGAATCAGGAACAGCACGGCAAAGATCACGAAAGGCAGGATGCCCAGCCATTCCAGCGGCAGACGCAGGCGCGGGCCCGTGGCCGGGCGGTCTTGCGGCATCGAGGTTCCCCTGTCGGTCGGGGCGTCCGGCGGCCCCCTGGCTAGAAAGCGCACACCCGCCCCGGACGATGCCGGGGCGGGTGGCGCAGGTCGGGTTACTGGACGTTGGCGCCCACGACGGCATCCCAGCCGCCGGTCACGGCGGCCTTGTTGGCGTTCACCTCGTCCAGCGAGGGGAAGTAGGCGTTCTTGTAGGCATCCGCCGGCGGCATCGCATCCAGCAGTTCCTGCGGCACCTTGCCGGCCGCCACCAGTTCGGTGAAGCGCGCGGTCTGGCAGCCGCCACGGATGTAGCCGAGCTGGCCTTCATCCGAGAAGATGTGCTCCATCCACAGTTTCGCGGCGTTGGGCTGCGGCGCATAGGCGCTGATCGCCTGCACGTAGACGCCCGCCAGCGCGGCCGACTTGGGGATCACCACCTCGACCGGCGGGTTGCCGTTCAGCGACTTGCCCCAGCCCAGGCCGTTGTAGTCCCAGGCGATGACGATGGGCGTGGTGCCCTGCGCCAGCGTGCCGGCCTTGCCGATGACGGGCACGAAGTTGCCCGCGTCGTTCAGCTGCTTGAAGAACTCCAGCCCCTTTTCGCCGGCTTCCTTGCCGGGGGCGCCGCCCATGGCCATGCCGGCCGCCAGCACCGCGAGAATCGCCTGGTTCGAGGCGCGCGGGTCGCCTGCCAGCGCAACCTGGCCGGCATATTCGGGCTTCAGCAGGTCGGCCCAGTCGGTCGGCGGGTTCGGCACCAGATCCTTGTTCACCGCAAAGCCCATGACGCCGTAATAGGCGCCATACCAGTGGCCTTCGGGATCCTTGATGCTGTCGGGGATCGCATCCCACACGGCGACCTTGTGCGGTTGCAGCAGCCCTTCGGCCTTGGCCGAGGGGCCGAAGGCCAGGCCCACGTCCAGCACGTCGGGCGCCTGCGGGCCCTTGTTGTCCTTGTTGGCCTTCACAGCCTCGATCTCGTCGGCCGAACCGGCGTCGGGGTTCAGTTCGTTGACCTTGAGGAAGGGATACTTGGCCTTGAAATCGGCGATGATGCCGCCGTAGCCGCACCAGTCATGCGGCAGCGCGATGGTCGAAAGCATGCCCTCCTTCTTGGCGCCTTCGATGATCTCCTCCATCGATTGCGCGTTGACGAGGGCGGTGGACCCCAGCAAGGCGACGCAGGCGACGCCTGCGGTGAAAAGTCTGGTCATGGTTCTCTCCGTTGGAACGGGCCGGTTCTCCGGCCACGGGTGAAGCCTTTTCTAATTCGCGTTCTGCAACCGATCTGTGACGGTTCCATGCCAAGGCAGACATAAATCCTTTACATTTGGCAAGCGGGGATTTTGACTGGTCAGACAAGAAAAACACTTGACCTTGCGGGGGCTGCCGTTCTGCCTATGTCAGAGGTCCGATTGTGCGATGACGCGCAGAAGATGGGCGTGCACCGCCGGGCTGCCCGCCACCACCCGGCCATCCGAGCCGAAGCCGAGCGGGTTGCCCTGCCAGTCGGTCATCACGCCGCCCGCCGCCTCGACCAGCGGCAGAACCGGCAGATAGTCGTAGGGTTCCAGCCCGTGATCGACCACGCCGTCGATCCAGCCGGCGGCAAGCTGGACATAGGTGTAGCAATCCACCGTTTCGCGCACATAGCGACCGGCATGCAGCAGCGCGTCGCCGGCGGCGCGGTCGGCCAGCAGCACCCGGCGCAGTTCGTTGACGCAGACGAAGGCGTCTGCCGGCGCCACGCCTTGCCGCACCGCGATCGGTGCGCCGTTCAGAAAGGCCCCGAACCCCGGCGCGCCCAGCGCCACCTCGCGCAGCACGGGCATCTGCACCGCGCCCATCACCGGCTTGCCGCCTTGCAGGAAGCCCAGCAGCATGCCCCACAATGGGTGGCCGGAAATGAAGCTTTTGGTGCCATCCACCGGGTCGATCACCCACAAGGGGCCTTCGCCGCCGGTGGCCCCGCCGAATTCCTCGCCATAGATGGCATGGTCGGGAAACCGCGCGGCGATCGCGGCGCGCAGCGCGGTTTCGGCCGCGCGGTCGGCGCGGGTCACCGGGCTTTCGTCGGCCTTGGCCTCGACGGCAAGGCCGCTGCGGAAATGCTGCAACGGCACGTCCCGCGCTTCGCTCAGGATGTCTTGCATGGCCCGGGCCAGGGCGGGCAGGTCTGGGGCGGGCAGGTCTGGGGCGGGCATGGCACCTCCGGCGGCTTTGCGGCGCAGGCTGCGCGAGGCGCGCGGCGGGCGCAACCCCAGATGTCAGGTCAGCCAGCGGTCGTAATCGCTGACCAGCAGATGCAGGGGGGGCTCGTCCTCCTCGATGGTGGCAAAGCGGCCGATGGGGTCGCGGAACACGTTGTCGGTCAGGTCGTCGTTCACCGTGGAAACCTCGCCGATCAGCACGTCGCCGCCTTCGCCCCAGAAGGCGTGCCAGTCGCCGGGCAAGAGCGTGACCGATTCCCCCGGTGCCAGCCGCAACCGTTCGCCGGGGGCAAAGGGCCGGGCCACCCCGTCGCAACGCACCACGCCGCCGCGGTCGGGGGCAAAGCCGCCCGAATCGTCGCTGCCGTAAAGCTCCACCACCAGGGTGGCGCCGCCGCGGTTGATGATGTCCTCGGCCTTGATGCGGTGGGTGTGCATCGGGCTCAGCTGATCCTGCCGCGAGATCAGCAGCTTTTCGGCATAGCACATGCCGCCGCCGCGCCGCAGGTCGGCCAGCAGCCCGTTGCGCAGCGTGAACAGGAACAGGCCCATGCGGTCGAAATCGCCCTGGCCGTAATCGGTGATGTCCCAGCCCATGCGCGCCTCGGCGATGCGGGTGCCGGGGGCGCGGGCGCGGAACTCTTGCGGCGTCCAGCCGGCAAAGGGCGGCAGCACGAAGCCGTGCCGGGCGATCAGCTCGGCAGCGTCCTGCATGATGGCGTTGATGCGCGAACGTTTCATCGGGTTACCTCGGGCGGTGGACATGGGCGCTTTGCACCAGGCCGAAGCCGATCATCAGCACGATCATCGCGGTGCCGCCATAGCTGACCAGCGGCAAGGGCGAGCCCACCACCGGCACCAGCCCCATCACCATTGCCATGTTGACGGCGAAGTAGAGAAAGAACGTGGCCGCCACGCCCATCGAGACCAGGCTGGCGAAGCGGTCCTTGGTCTGGATCGCGGTGGCGATGCAGAACACCAGCACCAGCGCATAGAGCATCAGCAGGGAAAACCCGCCGACAAAGCCGAATTCCTCGGTCAGCGTGTTGAAGATGAAGTCGGTGTGCTTTTCGGGCAGAAAGTTCAGCCGGCTTTGCGTGCCCTGCATGAAACCCTTGCCGGCCCAGCCGCCCGACCCCAGCGCAATCTTGGCCTGGCTGATGTGGTAGCCCGCCCCCAGCGGATCCGACCCGGGGTCGAGGAAGGTGTCGATGCGCCGATACTGATAGTCGCGCAGCACCTGCCATTCCGTGCCGCGCGTCAGAAAGACCGAGGCGACGGCCCCAGCCGCCATGGCGATCACCGATGCGAAATAGGCCCAGTGCACCCCCGCCACCAGCATCACCGCCGCCCCCGAGCCCATCAGCATCACCGAGGTGCCCAGGTCCGGCTGGCGCAGCACCAGAAAGGTGGGAAACAGGATCATCGCCACCGGCACCAATACCCAGAGCGGGCGCGAGGTCTTTTTCGGGTCGAGCCAGTCGTAATAGGCCGCCAGCATCATCACCAGCGCCACCTTCATCAGTTCCGAAGGTTGCAACCTGAGCGGCCCCAGTTCCAGCCAGCGTTGCGCCCCCATGCCGACCGCGCCGACCAGCTCCACCGCCACCAGCAGCAGCAGCGAAACGCCGTAAGCCACCCCGGCCATGTTGCGCCAGAACCAGATCGGCACCAGCCCCATGCCCAGCATCAGCGCCAGCCCCAGGCCGAAGCGTTCCATCTGCGGTTCGGCCCAGCGGTCCATCCGGCCGTCGGCCACCGAATAAAGCATCAGGAACCCGACCGAGGCGATGGCGGTCAGCACCACCGCCAGCGCCCAGTTCATGTGCAGCAGCTTGCGGAACCCCGCCGGCACCCGCTTGACCGAATATTCCAGATAGGACATGGCGCCCTTCCCCTTCGCTCAGGCCCGCGTGCGCCCGGTGCCGGCCAGCAGGCCGGGGTCGCGCAAGGGCATGGTGCGGTGCTGGGTTTCGATCCGGTTGCGTTGGGCGGCCGGGTAGGCGGCCAGAGGCGGGATGCCGCCGTGCAGCGCGAACAGCAGGATGTCGCGCGCGATGGGCGCGGCCACGCCCGAGCCGCCGCCGCCATGTTCCACCACCACCGAAACCGCATAGCGCGGCGCCTCGAACGGCGCATAGGCCACATACAGCGCATGGTCGCGCCGGTTCCACGGCAACTGGTCGTTGCGCAGCACGCCGCGCGCCCGTTCGGCCGCGCTGATGTTGCGCACCTGGCTGGTGCCGGTCTTGCCCGCGATCAGCGTGGCGGGGTCGGTCGAGCGCGAGGAATAGGCCGTGCCCGACTGGCTGTTGGTCACCGCCCACATGCCGCGCTGCACGGCGCGCAGGTTTTCGCCCTTCAGGCCCAGCGGCTCGGCCGGCGCCACCGGCACCTCGGCGCCGTCCACCGCCTTGACCAGCCGCGGCACCACGGCACGGCCCGTCGCCAGCCGCGCCGACATGACGGCAAGCTGCAAGGGCGAGCTGAGCACATAGCCTTGCCCGATCGAGGCGTTGATCGTGTCGCCGATCCGCCATTCCTGGCCGCGCCGGTCGCGTTTCCACTGGCGGTTGGGGTTCAGCCCTTCGGCTATCGCCGACATCGGCAGATCGTGGCGCACGCCCAGGCCCAGCCGTTCGGCCATGGCGGCAATCGCGTCGATCCCGACGCGCTGCGAGATGTCGTAATAATACACGTCGCAGCTTTCGGCCAGGCTGGCCTGCAGGTTCATCGCGCCGTGGCCGTTGCGTTTCCAGCAGTGGAACCGCCGGCCGCCGGTGTCGTAATGGCCCGGGCAGCGCACGCGGGTTTCCGGCGTGATGACCCCGGCCTCCAGCGCGGCCAGCGCCGTGACCATCTTGAAGGTGGAACCGGGCGGATAGGCGCCCTGCACCGACTTGTTGGACAAGGGGCGGTGGTCGTTGTCCATCAGCGCGCGGAAATCGGCGTTGGAAATGCCGCGCACGAACAGGTTGGGGTCGAAGGACGGCGCCGACACCAGCGCCACGATATCGCCGTTCTGCACGTCCATCACCACGGCGCTGGCGCTTTCCTCGCCCATGCGGACGCGGGCATAGTTCTGCAAGGCGGCATCCAGCGTCAGCACCACATCGGCACCTTCGTCGCCTTCGCGGCGGTCCAGTTCGCGCATCACGCGGCCGGCGGCGTTCACCTCGATCCGGCGCGAGCCGGCGGCCCCGCGCAGCGTATCCTCCAGCCGCCGTTCCACCCCGATCTTGCCGATCTGGAACTTGGGGATCTGCAGCACCGGATCGGGGCTTTCCAGTTGCGCCAGATCGTTTTCCGACACCGGGCCGACATAGCCGACCGCATGGGCGAAATCGAGGTCCAGCGGATAGACGCGGCTGAGCCCCACCTCGGGCTGCACGCCGGGCAAGGCGGGGGCGTTCACCGAAATCCAGCTCAGCTGGTCCCAGGTCAGGCGCTCGGCCACGATATGCGGCACGAAGGCGCTGCGGCGGCGCACCTCGCGCAGGGTCTTTTCGATGTCTTCCTCGGTCAGCGGAATGCCTTTGGACAGCCGGCGCAGCACGGCCTCGACGTCGCCGGCATCCTCGCGCGTGATGGTCACGCGGTAATTCTGTTCGTTGCCGGCGATCAGCACCCCGTTGCGGTCGAAGATCTGCCCGCGCGCCGGCGGGATCAGCCGGATCGCCACGCGGTTTTCCTCGGCCAGCAGGCGGAACTGGTCGGCCTGTTCCACCTGCATGTAGCGCAGCCGCGCCGCCAGCACCGCAACCACCGCCGCCTGGCAGCCGCCCAGCAGCAGCGCGCGCCGGGTGACCTTGCGCGCGGCTTCGTCGGTATCGCGGGTCGAACGTCTCACAGCGGCCTCCCCAGGGCATCGACCTCGCCGGTGGCGGGCTTGCGCAGGCCGAAGGCCAGGCGCAGCGCACCGACCACCAGCGGATAGGCCAGCACGGAAAACACGAACTGGATCAGCGTCAACCCCAGCCCCGGTTGCGGCAGCATGGTCACGGCCATGCCCAGCCGGAACGCCAGCATCATCGCCAGCATCACCACCGCCACCATCACCCATTCCGAAACCAGCGTCAGCTCGCGCGAGAAGGCGGCACGGCTGCGCAGGAATTCGGTGCCCAGCAGCATCAGCGCGGCCCACAGGCCCGGCGGGCGCATCAGCAGCATGTCCTCGACCAGCACCGCGCCGGCGATCAGCAAGGCGGGCAGGTGGTCGGGGCGCCGCAGCACCCAGGCGCAGCACAGGCACATCGTCAGGTCCGGGCCGGGCAGGCTGCCCGCCTCGGCCGGCAAGGGCAGAAGCCGCAGGAACAGCATCGCCGTCACCGCCAGCACGAACAGCCCGCGGGCCAGCCAGGTGCCGTTGTGAACCCCGTCAACCATCGGCCGGCGCCTCGGCTGCGGCGGTTTGCGGGGGCAGGGTGCCCTCGGGCGGGGCGATCAGGGCGCCGGGTTCCTCGATGCGCTCGGCCTCGTGGCTGCGCAGCACGCGCAGGAACTCCAGCCGCAGGTAATCCGCCGCCGGGGCCACGCGCAGCCGCCGGTCCGACCCCTGCACGACCTGCCCGACCAGCAGCCCGGCCGGAAACACGCCGCCATCGCCCGAGGTCACCACCCGGTCGCCCGGGCGCACCAGATCGGACTTTTCCAGGAAGTCGAGCGGCGGCAAGGGCGAGTTGTCGCCAGCCAGGATGGCGCGCTGCCCCGAGGGCTGCACCAGCACCGGCACCCGGCTGGAGGCATCGGTCAGCAGCACTACCCGGCTGACGGTGCGCCCGACGCCCGAGATGCGCCCCACCACGCCCAGACCATCCATCGTGGCCCAGCCGTCGCGGATGCCGTCGCGGTCGCCCACGTTCAGCAGCACCGACTGGCGGAACGGGCTGCCGGAATCGGCCATGACCACGCCGGTCACATGGGTCAGCTTGGGGTCCAGCCGCACCTGGTTGAGGTCCAGCAGCTTGGCGTTCTTCTGTTCCAGCTGCAACGCGGCCTCGCGCCAGGCACGCATCTGCTGCAATTCGCGGCGCAGTTCCTGATTCTGTTCCAGGATGCGGGCATAGGACTGGAACCCTTCGACCACGCCGACGGCCCAGGTCACCGGGGCCATCGCCCAATCCATCGAAGGCACCACCCGGTCGATCAGCGCCATGCGGAACCGTTCCACCCGCGGGCTGTCGATGCGCCACAAGAGGAACAGCGCCAGCAGCACCAGCACCAGCCCGCCGACAAGGATGCGGCGAACCGGACGGGCATAGTCTTGTGGGTCACGGTCCTTGGCCAAGGCCGCCTCTCGCTTGGGTCAGGCTGCGCCGCAGGGGGTGTCAGCTGTCGTAGTCTATCACATGCCGAAGCTGCTTTTCGTATTCCAGCGCCTTGCCGGTGCCGAGCGCCACACAATTCAGTGACTCGTCGGCGACCGAGATGCTCAGCCCCGTCTGTTCGCGCAAGGCCAGATCCAGCTCGCCCAGCAGCGCGCCGCCGCCCGTCAGCATCACGCCGCGGTCGACGATGTCGGCCGCCAGATCCGGCGGCGTCGCCTCCAGCGCCTGCATCACCGCATCGCAGATCTGCTGCACGGGTTCGGCCAGGGCCTCGGCGATCTGGGCCTGGTTGATCTCGGTTTCCTTCGGCACGCCGTTCAGCAGGTCGCGGCCGCGGATGGTCATCGACTGGCCGCGCCCGTCGTCGGGCATGCGGGCGGTGCCGATGGTGCACTTGATGCGTTCGGCCGTGGCATCGCCCACCAGCAGGTTCTGGTGCCGTCGCAGATAGCTGACGATCGCCTCGTCCATGCGGTCGCCGCCCACGCGGACCGACCGGGCATAGACGATGTCGCCAAGGCTCAGCACTGCAACCTCGGTCGTGCCGCCGCCGATGTCCACCACCATGCTGCCGGTGGGGTCGGTGATGGGCATGCCCGCCCCGATGGCCGCGGCGATGGGCTCGGCGATCAGCCCCGCGCGGCGCGCACCGGCCGACAGCACCGACTGGCGGATCGCCCGCTTTTCCACCGGGGTGGCGCCATGCGGTACGCAGACGATGATCTTGGGTTTGCTGAACGTCGTGCGCTTGTGAACCTTGCGGATGAAATGCTTGATCATTTCTTCCGCCGTGTCGAAGTCGGCGATCACCCCGTCGCGCATCGGGCGGATCGCCTCGATGCTGCCGGGGGTGCGGCCCAGCATCAGCTTGGCATCCTCGCCCACCGCCAGCACCTGCTTCTTGCCGTCCTTCACGTGATAGGCCACCACCGAGGGTTCGTTGAGCACTATGCCCTTGCCCCGAACGTAAACCAGCGTGTTCGCCGTGCCGAGGTCGATGGCCATGTCCGACGAGAAGAGGCCCGAAAAAACCGACATCCTGGGGTGATCCTGTGCATTCAAGCGTGTTGGCCCGCGACTCGGGACAGCCGGGCGGGCCGCTTCTTTTAGCCGGGCGACAGGTGCAGCGAAAGGGGCGCGGGCGCCACCCGGCGCAATTCCGCGTGTGGCGCTCAGCCGCGTGTGGCGCTCAGCGCGGCAGGAACTTGCCGGCCTCGGGCGGCCAGGGGCGCTGCGCCTCGGCTTCGGTCCAGGCGCGCACCCAGTCGGGCAAGGCCGGGCCGGGCCCCGAATGCCCCAGGGCGCGCGCAACCTCGGCCGGCGGCACGATGCCGGCGCGCGAGGTCACCGCCGACCGGATCAGCGCCTGGCTGGTGCACTCGCCGTGCAACCACATGCTCTGGTCCAGATACAGGAACCGCGCATCCCAGCCCAGGAGGCGCGATACCATCGTCACGCGGTCGAACATCCGCACCCGCCGGCGATAGCGCACCGAAGACCCGGCCACGGTCATGCCCCAGCCGTTCGCGCCCAGCGCCCGGGTCAGCCCGCTGCGCACCGCCAGCGGGGTGCGGCCCAGGTCGTAAAGCGTCAGGGTGCGGCCGTTGTTCAGCTCGCGCCAGGGGTCCAGATCCCAGGGCCAGCAGACATGGCGGCTGACATGCGGGTCGAACGGGCCAAGCCGCGGCTGCCGCGTGGCAGCGAACAGGCCAATCGCAAGGCGGGCGAAGGGATACATGCGGCCTCCTGTCGGACGTGGCCGCGGGGTGCCCTTGCGCCGGGCGACGGTCAAGGGGGAACGCAGCGGAACATCCGGCCCTTGTTGCGTGAAACCGACGCACTGGCGGCAAAACCGGCCGGAAACGGGCCGGTTTCGCTTGACAGGGCGCGGCCCATTCCACAGGTAAGAGCCGCGCGGCCTGCCCCCCGGAGGCCGCGCTGGCATATCTGACGACCCGGTTTCAAAGGAACGCGCATGTCCCTTGCCCTGATCGCCGCCCTTCCCTTTCTCGGCGCGCTGCTGCCCGGCCTGATGATCCGTGCCGGCCGCAGCGCCTGCGCCATTGCCACCGGGTCGGCCACCGCACTGGCGTTGCTGGGGTTGCTGTTGCACGCCCCGGCCGTGATGCGCGGCGAGGTGATCCAGGCCCGGTTCGACTGGCTGCCGGGGCTGGGGCTGAACGCCAACTTCCTTCTCGACGGGCTGGGTTTCCTGTTGGCCGGGCTGATCCTGGGCATCGGGTTGCTCATCATCCTCTATGCGCGGTTCTACCTTTCGAAATCCGACCCGATGGGGCAGTTCTACACCTATCTCATGCTGTTCCAGGGCGCGATGGTGGGGATTGTCCTTTCCGACAACATCCTGCTTCTGCTGATCTTCTGGGAACTGACCTCGCTGTCGTCCTTCCTGCTGATCGGCTACTGGAAGCACCTGCCCGAAGGGCGGCAGGGCGCGCGCATGGCGCTGGCCGTCACCGCCACGGGCGGCCTGGCGATGATCGCGGGGATGCTGATCCTGGGCAACATCGCGGGCAGCTACGACCTGTCGGTGATCCTGACGCAGGGCGAGGCGATCCGGGCGTCGGAATGGTATCTGCCGGCGCTGATCCTGATTTTGCTGGGGGCGTTCACCAAATCGGCGCAGTTCCCCTTCCACTTCTGGTTGCCGCACGCGATGGCGGCGCCCACGCCGGTTTCGGCCTATCTGCATTCGGCCACGATGGTGAAGGCCGGCCTGTTCCTGATGGCGCGGCTCTGGCCCGTGCTGGCCGGGACCGAGGCGTGGTTCTACATCGTGGCGACCACCGGCCTTGTCACGATGGTGATGGCCGCCAAGATCGCCCTGTTCAAAGACGACCTCAAGGCGCTGCTGGCGTTTTCCACCGTGTCGCACCTCGGGCTCATCACCATGCTGCTGGGCTTCGGCACGCCCGAGGCGGCGGCGGTGGCGGTGTTTCACATCATCAACCACGCCACGTTCAAGGCGGCGCTGTTCATGTCGGCCGGCATCGTCGACCACGAGGCGCATACCCGCGACATCAAGCGCCTGGGCGGGTTGCGCACCCTGATGCCGGTGACCTTCGTCATCGTCACCGTCGCGGCGCTGTCGATGGCGGGTATCCCGCCGCTCAACGGCTTCCTGTCCAAGGAAATGATGCTGGAGGAAACCACCCACACCGTCTGGGCGGGCATCCCCTGGCTGTTCCCGGTGCTGGCCACCATCGGGGCCATGTTCTCGGTCGCCTATTCGTTCCGGCTGATCGCGCACGTGTTCCTCGGCCCGGTGCGCGACGATTACCCGCACAAGCCGCACGACCCCGGCTTCGGCATGTGGGCGGCGCCGGCGCTGCTGGCGGTTCTGGTGGTGCTGATCGGCGTCATGCCCATGACGATGGCGGGCGATCTGGTGCGCGTGGTCGCCGGTGCGGTGACGGGCGAGGCGGTGGCGGTCAAGATCACCCACTGGCACGGCTTTGTCCCCGCGCTGTGGATGTCGGTTGCGGCGGTGGGCGCGGGCCTGATGCTGCTGGGCGGCCACCGGCGGCTGGATGCGCTCTGGCTGGCCACGCCGCGGCCCGAGGCCAAGGTCATCTTCGAGGCGCTGGTCGACGGCATCGCGGCACTCGCGCGCGGGGTCACCAACCGCCTGCACGATGGCGCCACCAGCCGGTATTTCCTGATCTTCACGCTGGGCGTGCTGGGCGCCGGCTGGCTGGCCTGGAGCGCGGGCGGCCACGCGCCCGGCCTGCGCAACCCGCTGCCGGTGCCGGGGGTGGCGCTGGTGGGCTGGCTGATGCTGGTGGTCTGCACGCTGCTGCTGGCCGTGCTGCATCGCCAGCGCCTGCTGTCGCTGGTGCTGATCGGGGTGGTGGGGCTGATCGTCTCGGTCGGGTTCGTCTACCTCTCGGCCCCCGACCTGGCCTTGACGCAGATTTCGGTCGAGGTGGTGACCATCGTGCTGATGCTGCTGGCGCTGAACTTCCTGCCCAAGACCACCCCGCGCGAATCCTCGGCCCTGCGCCGGCTGCGCGACATCGGGGTGGCCGCGGTGGCCGGGGTGGGGGCCGGCGCGCTGGCGCTGGCGATGATGCTGCGCGACTTCGGCTTTCCGACGATTTCCGACTATCACCTTGCCAATTCCAAGACCGGCGGCGGCGGCACCAACGTGGTCAACGTGATCCTGGTGGACTTCCGCGGCTACGATACCTTTGGCGAAATCATCGTGCTGGGCATCGCGGGCCTGCTGATCTTTGCCTTGGCCGAGGCGCTGCTGCGCGGCCCGGCGAACCAGCGCCTGCTGGCCTGGGTGCCCGAGGAGAAGAAGTCGGGCGACCGGCACCCGCTGATGATGGTGGTGGCGGGGCGCGTGGCGCTGCCGATCACGATCATGGTGGGGGTCTACATCTTCCTGCGCGGGCACAACGAACCGGGCGGCGGCTTCATCGCCGGGCTGGTGGTGGCCATCGCGCTGGTGACGCAGTTCATGGCCTCGGGCTTTGCCTGGACGCAAGCCCGCCAGCGCATCGACTACCACGCCTGGATCGGCGCCGGCGTGGTGATTGCCGCGGCCACCGGCATCGGGTCGTGGCTGGCGACGCGGCCGTTCCTCACGTCGAACTTCGGGTATTTCCGCATCCCGCCTTTCGACAAGTTCGAGCTTGCCACCGCGATGGCCTTCGACCTTGGCGTGTTCCTGACGGTGGTGGGCGCGGTGATGCTGACCCTCGCCAGCCTCAGCCGCATCGCCATTCGCGCGGGTGAAACGGTGAACACCACCGCGATGGATACCGACCCTTCGCAACCCGCCCCGGCCAAGGAGGTCTGACATGGAGTTTCTCGTCGCCTCGGCCATCGGCCTGATGACGGCCGCCGGCATCTACCTGGTGCTGCGCCTGCGCGCCTTTCCGGTGATCCTCGGGCTTTCGATGCTGACCTATGCGGTCAACGTCTTCATCTTCGTCTCGGGGCGCCTGACGGTGGATGCCCCGCCGATCCTTGCGCATGACAGCCCCGGCTACACCGACCCGCTGCCGCAGGCGCTGGTGCTGACCGCGATCGTGATTTCCTTCGGGATGACGGCGGTGGCGGTGATGATGGCGCTGGGCGCCTACCTGGAGGCCGGCAACGACAAGATCGAGATGACCGACCTGGAGGACGGCAAGTGAACCACTGGATCATCCTTCCGGTCGTGCTGCCTGCGGTGATGGCGCCGCTGATCGTGCTGGGGATGCGGCACGACCTGACCTTGCAGCGCGTATTCTCGGTGGCGGCCACGGTGGCGCTGGCCGCGGTGGCGGCGGTGCTGCTGGTGCAGGCGTCGTCGGGCGGTCCGCAGGCGTATTTCCTGGGCAACTGGCCGGCGCCCTTCGGCATCGTGCTGGTGCTCGACCGGCTGTCGGCGCTGATGGTGGCGCTGACCGCGGCGCTGGCGCTGTTCGTGGTGCTTTACGTGATCGGCACCGGCTGGGATGCGCGCGGGCGCCACTTTCACGCGCTGTTCCAGTTCCAGCTGATGGGCATCTGCGGCGCCTTCCTGACCGGCGATGCCTTCAACCTGTTCGTGTTCTTCGAAATCCTGCTGATCGCCAGCTATGGCCTGATGATCCACGGAGGCGGGCGCGACCGGCTGCGCGGCGGGGTGCAATACATTGCCTACAACCTGCTGGGGTCCACCCTGTTCCTGTTCGCGCTGGCCAGCATCTATGGCGTCACCGGCACGCTGAACATGGCCGATCTGGCGGTCAAGGTGGCCGACCTGCCCGAAGGCAACGATGCGCTGCTGCGGGTGGCGGGGGTGCTGCTGCTGATCGTGTTTGCGGTCAAGGGGGCGCTGGTGCCGTTCCAGTTCTGGTTGCCGGGCACCTATGCGCTGGCCCCCGCCCCGGTGGCCGCGCTGTTCGCGGTGATGACCAAGGTGGGCGCCTATGCCATCCTGCGGTTCTACACGCTGGTCTTCGGGCCCGATGTGGAAACCACCGGCACCTTCTATGCCGACCTGCTGATGCCTGCGGCAATCGTCACCACGATCCTCGGCTTTGTCGGGGTCATGGGGGCAAGATCGCTGGCGCGCATGGCGGGGTTTGCCGCCATCGGGTCGATGGGCACGCTGTTTCTGGCCATCGGGGCCTTTACCCCTGCCAGCACGGTGGCGGCGCTGAACTACATGCTGCATTCCACCATTGCCGCCGCGCTGCTGTTCCTGGTGGTTGATCTGGTGCAGGACCGGCGCGGCACCACCGCCATCGCCGCCTTGCCGCCGATGGCGCAGCACGGGCTGATTTCCGCGCTGTTCTTCGCCGCCGCGATCGCGATGGCGGGGATGCCGCCCTTGTCCGGGTTCCTCGGCAAGCTGCTGATCCTCGATGCCTTGCGCGACCGGGCCGACATGGCCTGGCTCTGGGCGACCATCCTTGCCGGGTCGCTGCTGGGCATCGTCGGCATGGCGCGGGCCGGCAGCACCGTGTTCTGGAAGGCCCATGCCAGCCCGGGCGAGCCCGAACCCCACCCCCCCGAGGCGCTGGGCTTTGTCGCGGCCTTCGGCCTGCTGGCGCTGATCGTGACGATGACCGTGCTGGCCGGCCCGCTGACCGCCTGGCTCCAAGGTGCAGCGGCCCAGATCTACGACACCGGCGGCTATGTCGATGCCGTCCTCGGCCTGCGGTAAGGAGGCCCCGATGCTGCGCAAGCTGTTCCCGCACCCCTGGCTCACCCTGACGCTCACCGCCGTCTGGCTGGCGCTGATGAACGACCTCAGCCCCGGGCACGCGGTGTTCGGGCTGATCCTCGGCACGATCATCCCGGTGATGACGGCGGCCTACTGGCCCGACCGCCCGCGCCTGCGGTCGCCGCGCATGGTGGCGGAATACATCCTGATCGTGCTGTGGGATATCGTGAAGTCCAACTTCATCGTCGCCCGCATCGTGCTGTTCATGCCGCTGTCGCGCCTGCAACCCGCCTGGATCACCGTGCCGCTCGACCTGCGCTCGCCCGAGGCGATCACCGTGCTGGCCGGCACCATCACCATGACGCCCGGCACGGTGTCCAGCGACCTGTCGGCCTGCGGCCGGGCGATTCTGGTGCATTGCCTGCACGCCCCCGACCCCGCCGGCGTTGTGACCGGCATCAAGACCCGCTACGAGGCCCGGCTGAAGGAGATTTTCGAATGATCGAGATGGCGCTGATCTTTGCCTTCGCCTGCTTCGGCCTCGGCCTGCTGATGAACCTGTATCGCGTCGCGGTGGCGCCCGGCGTGCCCGACCGGGTGCTGGCGCTGGACACGATGGTCATCAACGTGATCGCGCTGATGATCCTGTATGGCATGTGGCAAGGCACCGGCATCTATTTCGAGGCCGCGCTGCTGTTTGCCATGACCGGCTTCATCTCGACCGTTGCCTATGCGCGCTACATGCTGCGCGGCGACATCATCGAATGACGGAGGGCGCGATGATCTGGGAAATCCTCGTCTCGGTGCTGCTGGTGATGGCGGGCATCTTCGGCTTTGTCGGGTCGTTCGGCCTGCTGCGCCTGCCCGACACCATGACCCGCCTGCACGCCCCCACCAAGGCCACCACCCTGGGCGTGGGCGGCGTGCTGATCGCCAGCATGGTCTACATGTATGTGTTCATGGACTATTTCAGCTTCCACGAACTGATGATCACGCTGTTCCTGTTCCTGACCGCGCCGATCACCGCCAACCTGATCGCCAAGGCCCACCTGCACCGGGCCGAGCGGCCGGAAAACCTGCCGCCCAGCGGCACGGGGCGCGGCTGGGCCACCTTCGACGAAACCGCCGACCCCAGCCGCCGCACCGAACGCTGAGCGCACCGGCCCGAGCCCGGGCCGGCCGCCGGCCGCGCCGCGCCGGCCTTACTGCGGGATCAGCATTTCCTCGCCTACGCCGTCCTGCCCGGCGATGGTCCAGGTGCCGCGCATGCTGCCGTCGTCCATGATCTCGTAGATCAGCAGCCCGATGTCCTCGTTCAGCACATAGGCGGCAGCAAAGGCATTGTCGTAGCGCATGCAGACCCCGGTCGATTCGGTGTCGCCGGTGATCCAGGTGATTTCGCAGGTCACCTCCGAAATCGCCACGATCTCGGCCGCGCCTTCGTAGGTGCTGCCGTCGGGGTTGGTGCCTTGCACCGCATAGCGGCCTTCGACGGCATGGGTTGCCCCGGCGGCAGCAAGAAACAGGCTGGCGGCAAGGGCCGCGATCTGGCGCATGGGATCGTCCTTTTCCGGCTGCGAAGCGTCTGGCGGCGCAGCGTTCCGCCCGGGCACGATCCGATGCCGCCCCGGGCGCTGGCAAGGAAAATCCGCGCCGCCTCAGCCCGGCAGCTGGGTCTTGCGCAGATAGGGCAGCACGATCTCCAGGTCGGGGAACCGCGCCTTCGCCTCGTCCGTCGGCACCGACAAGGCCACGATCACCTTTTCGCCCGGCCGCCAGTCGGCCGGGGTGGCGAAGGGCACGCCATCGGTGGCCTGAATTGCATCCAGCGCCCGCAGGATTTCGTCGAAGTTGCGCCCCACCGACATCGGATAGATCAGCATCAGGCGGATGCGCTTGTCCGGCCCGATGATGAAGGTGGACCGCACCGTGGCGGTATGGGCGGGCGCGCGCCCGTCGGGCAGCACCGCCTCGGCGGGCATCATGTCATAGGCCTTGGCGATCGCCAGATCCACATCGGCAAAAATCGGAAAGCCCACCGGCGCCCCGGAATAGGCCTCGATGTCGGCCTTCCATTTCAGGTGCTCCTCCAGCGGGTCCACCGATACGCCGGCCACCTTGCAGCCCCGGCGCGCGAATTCTGCCGCCAGCCGCGACACCGCGCCGAATTCGGTGGTGCAGACCGGGGTGAAATCCTTGGGGTGGCTGAACAGGATGGCATAGCTGTCGCCGATCCAGTCGTGGAACGAGATCGTGCCCTCGGTCGACTCGGCCGTGAAGTCGGGGGCGATATCGTTGATGCGCAGGCTCATGGTGATTCTCCGGTGCGACTTGGTCCGCTGCCGAAATAGCCCCTCCGCCGGCCTTCTGCACCCCTCGCCGGTGTCGCAGGGGCCGAAAGGGAATCCCTCCGCCGGGGCGCGGCCGGCGTTGCACAATCTCCCGGACAATGCCAGTTTCCCGGCACGGCCGACATGGGGAGACAGGCGATGATCGAAAAACGCGACTTCTACATCAACGGCGCCTGGGTGCCGCCGCTGGTGGCCAACGATTGCCCGGTGATCGACCCCTCGACCGAGGAGGTCTGCGCCGTCATCAGCCTCGGCTCTGCCGCCGATGCCGATGCCGCGGTGGCCGCCGCCAAGGCCGCCTTCCCCGCCTGGGCTTCCACCCCCCCGGCCGAACGTCTGGCGCTGGTGGAACGGTTCCTCGCCATCTACGAATCGCGGCTGGATGACATGGCCCGCGCCATCAGCCTGGAAATGGGCGCCCCCATCGACATGGCCCGCGCCTCGCAGGCCACCTCCGGCAACTGGCACATCCGCAACTTCATCACCGCCTTCAAGTCGATGGAGTTCATCCGCCCCCTCGGCCCCCACGCGCCGAACGACCGTATCGCGCTGGAACCCATCGGGGTCGTGGGCCTCATCACGCCGTGGAACTGGCCGATGAACCAGGTGTCGCTGAAGGTCACGCCCGCCTTGCTGGCCGGCTGCACGATGGTGCTGAAGCCGTCCGAGGAATCGCCGCTTTCGTCGCTCCTCTGGGCCGAGATGATGCACGAGGCGGGTTTCCCCCCCGGCGTGTTCAACCTTGTGAACGGCGACGGCGCCGGCGTGGGCGCCCGCCTGTCGCGCCACCCGGATGTGGAGATGATCTCCTTCACCGGCTCGACCCGCGCGGGCAAGGCCATCAGCCTTGCCGCCGCCGAAACGCTCAAGCGGGTGACGCTGGAACTGGGTGGCAAGGGCGCCAACCTGATCTTTGCCGATGCCGACGACAAGGCGGTGGAACGCGGCGTGCGGCACATGTTCAACAACTCGGGCCAGTCCTGCAACGCGCCCAGCCGCATGCTGGTGGAACGCCCCGTCTATGATCGCGCCGTGGAAATCGCCCGCAGCGTCGCCGAAAGCACCCGGGTCGGCCCCGCGTCCGAGCCCGGCAAGCACATCGGCCCGGTGGTGAACAAGCGCCAGTGGGACCAGATCCAGGGCTACATCGCCAAGGGAATCGAGGAAGGCGCCCGCCTTGTCGCCGGTGGCCTTGGCCTGCCCGACGGCATGAACAAGGGCTTCTACGTGCGTCCCACCGTCTTTGCCGATGTCAAACCCGGCATGACGATCGAGCGCGAGGAAATCTTCGGCCCCGTCCTTGCCATGATCCCCTTCGACACCGAGGCCGAGGCCGTGGCGATCGCCAACGACACCCCCTACGGCCTGACGAACTATGTCCAGTCGCAGGATGGCGCCCGCCGCAACCGGCTGGCGCGGCAACTGCGCTCGGGCATGGTGGAAATGAACGGCCAGAGCCGCGGCGCCGGCTCGCCTTTCGGCGGGGTCAAGATGTCGGGCCGTGCGCGCGAAGGCGGCCACTGGGGCATCGAGGAGTTTCTCGAGGTCAAGGCCATCTCCGGCTGGGACAGCACCCGGGATTGACCCCGGCCGCAGCATCGCTTGCAGGATAGGCCCAGGGGGGCGGGGCAAGCCCCCCGGCCGTGCTAGCCCACCGGCGCCCACAGCACGTCGTCGATGCGCGGGGCGCCGGTGGCCAGCATCACCAGCCGGTCGAACCCCAGCGCGATGCCGCTGGCCGGGGGCATCTGCGCCAGTGCTGCCAGGAAATCCTCGTCCAGCGGGTAACGCTCGCCATAGACGCGGGCCTTTTCGTCCATCTCGGCCTCGAAGCGGCGGCGCTGTTCGGCCGGGTCGGTCAGTTCGCCAAAGCCGTTGGCCAGCTCGACCCCGCAGGCATAAAGCTCGAACCGCTCGGCCACCCGCGCATCGTCGGGGCAGCGGCGGGCCAGCGCGGCCTCGTGCGCGGGGTAGCGGTCCAGCACGGTGGCGCGGCCGTGGCCCAGATGCGGCTCCACCCGGCGGACCAGCACCGCCGACAGCAGGTCCGACCAGGTGTCGCCGGCATCCACCCGCAGCCCCGCCGCGGCCACCTGTGCTGCCAGCGCGTCGCGGTCGGGGGTGCCGTCGGGCGCCAGCGTGGCCAAAAGGTCGATCCCGGCATGGCGCGCGAAGGCCTCGGCCACCGACAGCCGCTCGGGCGCGGCAAAGGGGTCGCAGGTGGCCTCGCCATGCCGCAGCAACGCGGCCCCGGCCGCCTCGGCCGCCAGCCGCAACAGCGCGGCGCAATCCTGCATCAGCACGCTGTAATCCTCGCCGCTGCGATACCATTCCAGCATGGTGAACTCGGGGCTGTGACGCGGCCCGCGTTCGCGGTTGCGCCAGACATGGGCAAAGGCATGGATGCGCGTCTCGCCGGCGGCCAGCAGCTTTTTCATGGCGAATTCGGGGCTGGTGTGCAGGAACATCCGCCGCGCCGTGCCATCGTTGCCGATGGCGTCGCAGGCAAAGGCGTGCAGGTGCGCCTCGTTGCCCGGGCTGACCTGCAAGGCCGCCGGATCGACCTCGGTAAAGCCTTCGGCGGCGAACCAGCCCCGCAGCGCGGCCTGGATGCGGTTGCGGGCCATCAGCAGCGGGCGGCGGTCGGCGTGGCGGCGGGCGTTCCACCAGGGGGTATCGGGCATGTCATCGCCTTAAGGCTGGAAATCCGGCGCGAGATGCGCTAGGCGCAGCACCAATCGCGCGCGAGATACGCCGCCGACCCGGAAATCACAAGGAACCGCACCCGTGAAAGTCATCGCCTCGTCCCTGCGCAAGGGCAATGTCGTCGAGATGGACGGCAAGCTGTATGTCGTGCTGAGCGCCGCCAACTTCCACCCCGGCAAGGGCACGCCGACCACCAGCGTGGACATGCGCCGCATTTCCGACGGCGTGAAGGTGAGCGAGCGCTGGAAGACCACCGACCAGGTCGAAAAGGCCACCGTGGACGAGCGCGAATACGACTATCTTTACGAGGACGGCGAGGGCTTTCACTTCATGGAGCCCGAGACCTACGAACAGCTGGCGGTCAGCGCCGACGTGGTGGGCGACAACAAGGTCTACCTGCAGGAAGGCATGCGCTGCTGGCTGAAAACCTTCGAGGGCGTCTGCATCGCGCTGGAAGTGCCGCAGAAGATCACCGTGGAAATCGCCGAGACCGAGCCGGTGGTGAAGGGGCAGACCGCCTCGTCCAGCTACAAGCCCGCGATGACCGACAGCGGCCTGCGCGTGATGGTGCCGCCGCATATCGGGCCGGGCACCCGGATCGTCATCAACACCGACGACAACAGCTATGTGGAGCGCGCGCGCGACTGACCCCGCGCCCGCCATCGCACGGCCGAAGGGGGCGCCCGCAAGGCGCCCCTTTTGCTTGCGTCCCTTCGAGGGACAGGGCGCCACCCCAGCAAGATCAAGGGGTTGGCAGCGCGTTTTCACGAAATCTTAACACATGCGGCCTCGGCGCCCCGGGCCCTGGCCGTGAAACCTGAGCAGGGTGTTCACCCTTGCACGGGGTGGCAGGCCGCCCGGTCGGGCGTGCGGTCTTGCGCGGTTGAACCCCTCGATCCCGCGCGGCAGGTCGCTGGGGCGGGCTGCGGGGGCGGGAGGGGCGCGGCCGCAGGCCGATGCGCGCGGGAGGGTCTGGGCGAACCGTTCGGTCTTTCCGCTGGTCTTTGGCGTGGAAGGCCGGGGGAAGATGCGGCGGATGGCCAGAAGCCACGCCGCCGCCGATGCGCCCCGCGAGTCTGGCGCCCTGCGCAGGGAGACCGAGAACGAACCCGGGGCAGAGGCGCATGTCCGGGCCAACCCGTGCCGCGCGATCAGCCCCCCCCTTGACCGCGAACGTCATGCCGAACGCCACAAGGTCGAAGACTTCCTCCCGCGGATCGGGCACTTCCGCCGCATCGCGCCAGGCTGCGGGAAAACCCGCACCAGCCGTCATCCGCGTCGCAGCCCCGGATCGGCTGAGGGGAAGGCAGGCAGGGCCTAGCCTTGCGGGGTCATCGCCTTGCGCTGGCTGGCGCGTTCCAGCCCCAGCTTGCGTTCGCGCCAGATGATGAGGATGCCCGCCAGCACCACAAGCGCGGCCCCGGCCAGCATGGTCAGGGTCGGCACCTCGTCGAACACGACATAGCCGATGCCGAGCGCGAACAGGATCGAGGCGTATTCGAAGGGCGCCACGACCGAGGCATCGGCCTCGCGGTAGCTGGCGGTCAGCAGAATCTGCCCGACCCCGCCCAGAAGCCCCGCCAGCACCAGAAGTGCGGCCTCGGTGGGCGAAGGCACGACCCAGCCGAAGGGCAGCGTCACCAGCGACAGCGCGGCGGCGTTGAAGGAAAACCAGAACACGATGGTGGCGGTGCGTTCGGTCTGCACCAGCTTGCGCACGAACACCTGCGCCAGCGCCGAAAACACCGCCCCCCCCAGCACCAGCATGGCGCCCAGCGTTTGCGCGTGGGTGGCCGAGGCCCCCACCGTCAGCCGCGGCGACACCACGATGAGCACCCCGACCATGCCGAGCCCCACCATGCCGAAGCGATAGATGCCGACCCGTTCCGACAGGAACATCGCGGCGAAGATCACGGTCAGCAGCGGCGCGGCATAGCCCAGCGCCGTCACCTCGGGCAAGGGCAGGTAGCCGAGGCCGGCAAAGCCCATGCCCATGGCCATCACCCCCATCAGCCCGCGAAAGAAATGGCCGGCGTAGTTGGAGGTGCCGACGCCCTGGTGCAGTTCGTGCCGCAGGAACAGCCAGCCGGCGATGACCGGAATCGCAAAGAACGACCGGAAGAACACCGCCTGGCCGGGCGGCACGTGGTGGGACGTGGCCTTGATGAGCGAGGCCATGGCGATGAACACCACCACCGAGGCCAGCTTCAAGCCGATTCCGCGCAAGGGTTGCATGGGGGCCTTTCGCCGTTGCCTGCGGGTATGGGTGGCATCTGGCGCCGGCAGCTGCAAGGGGGGGCGCCCCTTTCGCCGGGGCGCGCGGCGCGCTAGGCTGGCGCGGACCTGCAGGAGACCGCCCGATGAAGCTTGCCGCCGCCGCCTATCCGCTGGACTGGTTCGATGCCTGGGGGGATTACGAGGCCAAGCTTTCGGCCTGGGTGGCGCAAGGGGCGGCCACCGGGGCAGAGCTGCTGGTGTTTCCCGAATATGCCGCGCTGGAACTGGCGAGTCTCGGCGGGCGCGCGGCGGCGGCCGACACCCAAGGCGTGCTGGAGGAAACCGCCCGCCACCGCGACGCGGCCGATGCGCTGCATCTGCGGCTGGCAGCGCAGCATGGGGTGCATATCCTGGGCGGGTCGGGGCCGGTGTTTGCCGGCGCCCGGCCGGTGAACCGCGCCACGCTGTTTGGCCCGGGCGGGATTCTCGGCCATCAGGACAAGCAGATCATGACCCGGTTCGAGCGGCAGGATTGGGACGTGGTGCCGGGCAATGAATTGCAGGTGTTCGACACGCCCTTTGCGCGGCTGGGGGTGGTGATCTGTTACGACAGCGAGTTTCCCCTGTTGTCGCGGGCGCTGGTCGAGGCGGGGGCCGAGGTGCTGCTGGCGCCCAGTTGCACCGAGACGCTGGCGGGCTTTACCCGGGTGCGGGTGGGCAGCATGGCGCGGGCGCTGGAAAACCAGTGCCCGGTGGTGCATGCGCCGCTGGTCGGTGCCGCGCCCTGGTGCGCCGGGGTCGAGATGAACCGCGGCCGCGCCAGCATCTATGGCCCGCCCGATGCCGGCTGGCCGGAAACCGGCATCCTGGCCGAAGGGGGCCTCGACGCCCCCGGCTGGGTCATGGCCGAGGTCGCGCGCGACCGCATCGCCCGCACCCGTGCGGACGGGGTGGTTCTGACCCATGCCCATTGGCCCGAACAGGCGGCGCGGCTGGCGCGCGGGGTGGCCTGCGTGCCGGGCTGAGCGCGCCGGTCAGCCGGCGAAGTCGGTGCCGGGCAGGGTGACCACGGTGTTGCCGATGCCGCCCTGTTCCACCCGTTCGTGCGCCTGGGCGATGCGGTCGAGCTTGAAGCGCGCGCCGAGACCGACCCCGACAAGCGCCGCGGTCCGGGAGCCCGAGTCGGTGGCGGACCAGGGCGGCATCGGCATTCGCAACACCTGGATCTGCATGTCGCTGGACCCGGTGGGCGACACGCGCGACATCGGGCTGAACGCGTCGGACACGGTGCGGGCGATCAACCCGCTGCATATCTCGGGCGGAACCGACAGCTGGATCACCGAACTGCTGTGGCACCGTCCGATGCGCGTGGGCCCCGATGGCTTGCCGCAGCTGTGGGCAGCCTCGGCCGATGCGTGGATCGACCCGACCACCATCAAGGTCACGCTGCGCGAAGGCATGAAGTGGCACGACGGCCAGCCGGTGACGGCCGAGGACGTGAAGTCCGGCTTCGAGGCGGCCGGTTCGGGCGAGGCGCCGATGTAGGGGCCCTTCGTGCGCAACGTCACCGGCATCGAGATCAGCGGCAACGACATCACCTTCAAGCTGGCCAACCCTTCGGCGGCGTTCCTGACCGCGAGTCTTGCCAGGATCAACCTGATCCCCAAGCACGTCTGGGAGCCGGGGATCGAGGAACGGAAGACCAAGGAAACCAATGCGGAATCCTATCAGGAGCCGACGCCGGTCGGGTCGGGGCCGTTCAAGTTCGTGTCCTGGACGGCGAACGAGGAGGTGGTGCTGGCCGCTGCCGTCGCCGACCCGAACCTGAAGGTGGTGTCCACCGTCGACATCGGGTTCCGCCATGTCGCGTTCAACCATCGTCGCCCGCCGTTCGATGACCCCGCGTTCCGCAACGCGCTGTCGGCCGTGGTGGACCGCCGGCTGATCGCGGGGGCTGCGTTCCGCGGCTTTGCGGTGCCGTCGAACTCGGTCGTCTCGCCTGCGCTGGCCTTCTGGTACAACGAGGAGACCGACAAGCTGGACACCGGCATCGACAAGGCCAGGGCCATGCTGGAGGCCGCCGGCTGCAAGGTGGTGGACGGCAAGCTGAACGATCCGGCCGGCGTCACCGAAACGCTGAAGTGACGCGAAGGGGCGGGACAGGACGATGCAGGCTTGAACCGCGATCGGGACGCATGTGGTTCGGATGCTGTTCGTGCTCGGGGCCGTGGTGACGATCCTGTTCTTCCTGTTCCGCCTGATGCCGGGCGGCCCGCTGGCGATCCATGCGCAGGGGCTGACCTTGCGGCGGATGCGGTCGAACATGCTGGACGTGATGAAGGAAGATTTCGTCATCATGGCGCGCATCAAGGGGGTGCCGAGCTTTTCGGTGGTGATCCGCCTTGCGGCGCGCAACGCCCTGTTGCCGGTGATGACCAGCTTTGCGATTGCCGTGGGTTACGGCGTTGTTGCACAACTCTGACCGTGCGGGATTCACATCGTGAATCCATGCGGTTAGACAGACCGGATGAGCAAGCCGATACCCGCCCGCTACCGCACGACGAACTGGTCCAGCTATACT
>NZ_JBKBQM010000006.1:0-85704 GCF_046292685.1 Gemmobacter sp. | reverse complement strand
GCACGGCACGCTGATGGCGGGCAACTACCGCACACCGCTGATCTACGTGAACGTCAAGGCGGTGTTCACCAACACCGTGCCGGTCGATGCCTACCGCGGCGCCGGGCGCCCCGAGGCGACGTTCCAGCTGGAACGCATCATCGACAAGGCCGCGCGCGAGCTGGGGGTCGATCCGGTGGAGCTGCGCCGGCGCAACTTCATCAAGCCCGACCAGTTCCCCTATCAGACGCCGGTTGCCGTGGTCTATGACACCGGCAACTACGACGCCACGATGGACAAGCTGCTGGAGATCTCGGACTACGCGGGCTTTGCCAGGCGCGCCGAGGACTCGAAGAAACGCGGCAAGCTGCGCGGCTTCGGCATCGCCCATTACATCGAGGCCTGCGGCATCGCGCCGTCGAACCTGGTGGGGCAACTGGGCGCGCGGGCGGGGCTGTATGAATCGGCCACCGTGCGGGTGAACGCCACGGGGTCGATCAGCATCTTCACCGGCAGCCACAGCCACGGGCAAGGGCACGAGACGACCTTTGCGCAAGTGGTGGCCGAGATGATCGGCGTGGATGCGAAATCGGTCGAGATCGTGCATGGCGATACCGCGAACACGCCGATGGGCATGGGCACCTATGGCTCGCGCAGCCTGGCGGTGGGCGGCTCGGCGCTGGTGAAGGCGACGAACAAGATCATCGCCAAGGCGAAAAAGATCGCAGCACACCTGCTGGAAGCCAGCGAGAACGACATCGAGCTGAAGGACGGCAAGTTCACGGTTGCCGGCACCGACAAGTCGGTGGACTGGACGGGCGTGACGCTTGCGGCCTATGTGCCGCACAACTACCCGCTGGAGAACCTGGAACCGGGGCTGGAGGAAACGGCGTTCTACGACCCCAGTAACTTCACCTATCCGGCCGGGGCCTATGGCTGCGAGGTCGAGGTGGACCCGGAAACCGGCAAGGTCGAGATCGTGGCCTTCTCGGCGGCCGACGATTTCGGCAACATCGTCAACCCGATGATCGTGTCGGGGCAGGTGCATGGGGGGCTGGCGCAAGGCATCGGCCAGGCGCTCTTGGAAAACTGCGCCTATGACGAAAACGGGCAACTGCTGTCGGGGTCGTTCATGGATTACGCCATGCCGCGCGCCGACGACGTGCCGTTCTACAAGGTGGACCATTCCTGCATCACGCCTTGCACGCACAACCCTCTGGGCGTGAAGGGCTGCGGCGAGGCGGGGGCCATCGGCTCGCCCCCGGCGGTGGTCAACGCGGTGATCGACGCGTTGCATCGCGCCGGCCACACCCACATCACCCATATCGACATGCCCTTGACGCCGGCGCGCGTCTGGGCTGCCATCAACGGCCAGTAAGAGAGGGCAACGCGATGTATGCTTTCGATTTCGTGAAACCCGCCACCCTGGCCGAAGCGGTGGCGGCGCTGGGGCAGGAGGGCGCGCAACCGCTGTCGGGCGGCCAGACGCTGATTGCGGCGATGAAGCAGCGCCTGAACGCGCCGGAAACGCTGGTCAGCCTGACCGGCATTGCCGAGCTGAAGGGCGTGTGCGCCGGCGATGGCGGGCTGACCATCGGGGCGGCCACCACCCATGCCACCGTGGCGCGCGAGGCGGCGGCGCATTACCCGGCGCTGGCGGCCCTGGCCGGCCAGATCGGCGACCCGGCGGTGCGCAACCGCGGCACCATCGGCGGGTCGGTCGCCAACAACGACCCGGCGGCCTGCTACCCTTCGGCCGTGCTGGCCTCGGGCGCGACCATCGTGACCAACACGCGGGAAATCGCGGCGGACGACTTCTTTCAGGGCATGTTCACCACCGCCCTGCACGATGGCGAGATCATCACCGCGATCCGCTTCCCGATCCCGCAGAAGGCGGCCTATGCCAAGTTCCAGCAGCCGGCCAGCCGCTTTGCGCTGACGGGGGTGTTCGTGGCGAAGTTCGCGGAGGGCGTGCGCGTGGCGGTGACCGGGGCCAGCGAAGGCGGCGTGTTCCGCTGGACCGAGGCCGAGGCGGCGCTGTCGGCGAACTTCGCGCCTTCGGCGGTCGAGGGGCTCAGCGTCTCGGCCGAAGGGATGATCGGCGACCTGCACGGCACGCCGGCCTATCGCGCGCATCTGGTCAAGGTGATGACCCGGCGCGCCGTCGCCGCCGCGCACTGAACCGCCCTGCCTGACGCAACGGTGCCGTCCCCCCGGGGGGCGGCGCCGCTTGCATTTGCGCGCGCCGCGTTCCAGCCTGAACCCGACCTTGCCGGAGACCGCACCATGCCCCCCAGAATCGCCGAAACGCCCGAGGATCTGGCCAGCCGCGACAGGCTGCTGTCGATGTCGGGCCTCGACTTCATGCAGGCCATGCTGCGCGGCGAAATCGCCGGCCCGCCCATCGCGCGCACGCTGAACTTTGCGCTGGTCGATGTGGGGCCGGGCCGGGCGGTGTTTCGCGGTGTGCCCTTGTTCGGCGTGACCAACCCGATGGGGGCGGTGCATGGCGGCTGGTATGGCGCGGTGCTGGATTCCGCGCTGGGCTGCGCCTGCATGACGGTGGTGCCCAAGGGGTCGTGGTATACCACGCTGGAATACAAGGTGAACATCACCCGCGCGCTGCCGCTGGGGGCCGAGGCGGAATGCGTGGCCAGCGTGCAGCACGCCGGCCGCGCGACGGCGGTGGCCGAGGCGGTGTTGCGCGGGTTGGCCGATGGCAAGGTCTATGCCACCGGGTCCACCACCTGCATCATCCTGGCGCATCAGGCGGCTTAGGCCGCCACCCTGCATTCCTGGCGGCGCAGGCCGCCATTCCGCACCCCGGGCGGCGCAGGCCGCGATTCCGCACCTCAGGCAGCGGCCGCCGCCAGCTTGCGGATGCGTTCGACCATCGCGCGCACCCCGTTCGAGCGTTGCGCCGACAGGTGGTCGTTCAGCCCCAGCCGCCCCAGTTCCGCCGCCGCGTCGATGCGCGCCACCTCGGCCAGCGGCACGCCCGAATAGAGCGCGTGCAACACCGCGATCAGCCCGCGCACGATCATCGCGTCGCTGTCGCCGGTGAACCCGAACCGGCCGTCGGAAATCGTCGGGTGCAGCCAGACCTGGCTGGCGCAGCCCTCGACCCTGGTCGCCGGCACCTTCAGCGCCTCGGGCATGGGCGGCATGGCCTTGCCCAGCTCGATGACGTGACGATAGCGGTCTTCCCAGTTGTCGAGAAACTCGAAGGTTTCGGCGATGTCTTCGAAGGCGGCGGTGGCCATGAGCGTTCTCCGGTTCTGCGCCAGACCTAGGCCGCGGGGCGCCAAAGGTCCAGCCCCGCTGGCTTGGGTGCTTTTCAAAGGCGGTGGCATCGGCTAGGCAAAGGACAGGGTCGGCAAGGAGAGGCGGATGCGCAAGGCGGTTCTGGCAGGATTGGCGTCGGTCATGCTGGTGACCGGCTGCGCAAGCGTGCGCGACTCGCGCTTCAACCCCTTCAACTGGTTCGGCGCCTCGCGCGAACAGCGGGCGGTGGCGCAGGCGGCCGCGGCGGTCGACGGTGGGCGGGTGCCGGTGGACCAGGTCACCGAACTGTTCGTCGAGCCCACCACCGGCGGCGCCATCGTGCGCGCCAAGGGCCTGCCGACCACGCAAGGCTGGTACAAGGCCGAACTGATCCGCGAGGCCGAGGCCAAGCCGGGCGAAATCGTGTTCCGCTTTGTGGTCAAGCGCCCGCAAGGCACCCCGCCGCAAGGCACGCCCATGTCGCGCGAGGTGACGGTGGCCACCTTCCTGACCAGCTTCCAGCTGGAAGGGGTGCGCACCATCACCGTCACCGGCGCCCAGAACGCCCGCAGCACCCGCCGCCGCTAGGGGCGGCTAGCGGCGCCACAGCCAGGCGTGGCCGGCCAGCGCGCCTTGCGCCTTGGCCAAAAGCCGCAGCGCGGCCGAACGGGGCAGCACGCGGCCGTCGGCCAGCCGGTCCACCACCACTTCGGGCGGGCAGGGGCGGCCCGACACCGGGTCGCGGTAGCGCGGATAGGCGATCAGCACGGCATGGGCCAGCGCCGCCACATCGGGGCGCGCCTGCCGCCGCGCCGGCACCGGCCCGAGGCAGCGCGTCAGCCCCCAGCCGGCATAGAACGGCGCGCCAAGGCAGGTGACCGGCACGCCGCGCAACAGCGCCTCGAACCCGAGGGTCGAGGTCATGGTCCAGACCTCGTCCGCGACCGACAGCGCCAGCGCCGCATCCACCCCCGCCAGCGTCGCATCGGCCAGCCCGGCAAGCCGGTCGGCCGGCACGGCGCCGGGGCGCAGGCCCGCCTCGACATCGGGGTGGGGCTTCCACAGGATCACCGCGGCGGGGTTTTCGGCCCGCACCCGTTCCAGCAAGCCAAGGTTCGTGCGCACCTCGCCGCCGCCCAGGCGCAGGCTGGCGTCATCCTCGACCTGGCCGGGCACCAGGATGCGGTGGCCGGGGGGCAGGTCGGGCAAGGCGCCGCCCAGGTTGTATTTCGTCACCCCGGCCGCCACCAGCCGCGCCACCAGCCGTTCGGCGCGCAGGCGTTGGCCGGGGCGCAGCGGTTGCGAAACCAGGCGTTCCAGCCGGCTTTCGCGGGTTGGGTCGTAGTAGATGCCCAGATCGTCGGCCACCAGCGACAGCGGCGGCACCAGATCGGCACCCAGCCCGCGCGAACGGATCAGCCCGTCTTCCAGCCGCAAGGCCGGCGTGTCGCGCGGCAAGGTGCCGTCCTGCCCGGCCCAGACCAGCAGGCGCCGGCCGGTCGCCGCCGCCTTTTGCGCCGCGCGCGCCGGCGGGTCGACAAAGCGCACCGGCCGTTCGCGCCCGAAAAACCCTTGCAGCGCCGCGCGTTTCCACAGCCGCATCCCGGCGGCGACATGGCCGCGCCGATCCTCGCGCCAGGCACGCACCTCGGCCTCCAGCTGGTCGAGCGCCTCCTCGAAGCTGCACAGCCGGTCGCGGCAGGGGTCGTGCCAGACCGGCGCCAGGATCATGGCTGCCGCGAACAGCTGCGCCCGCGTCAGCTTGCGATGCCGCCGGGGCAGGGGCCCGCCATGATCGTCGCTGAGCCCCCAGCCGGCATAGAAGGGGCGCCCGAAGACCTGCGGCCGGTGGCCGGCCAGGATCGCCTCGAACCCCAGTTGCGAACTGACGGTATAGACCGCGACGGCGCCTTCCAGCAGCGCATGGGGCGAGACGGGTTCGGTCATCACCGTGACATGGGCGGCGGCATCGGCCGGGCCGAAATGGCCCGGGCGCAAGGCGGCGGCGGTTTCGGGATGGGTGCGGATCACGATGCGCCGGCCGGGGTGATCGTCCTGCGCGCGAAACAGCATCTCGCGGAAGGTGCCGAAGCCGGCACCGCCGGCCGCGATGGCGGCATCGCCCCGGGTCTGGTCCACCACCAGCACATAGCCGGGCGGCGGGGCCGCCAGCCCCGGATCGCTGCCGTTGTATTTCGAAAGCCGCGCCGCCGCCAACCGCCCCATGCCTTCGCGCGCGCGGTCCAGCAGCGCGGTATCGTCCAGCGGGTGCGTGGCCAGCAGGGTTTCCAGCGCCGATGGCCGGGTCGGGTCGAAATGCACGCCGCCCGTGCGGTCGATCAGCAGGCCCAGCGGCCCGTCGCCGCGCCGCCCCGCCCGGCCGGGCTGGATGCCGCGCAGAAACGCATCCTCGACCCGCACGAGGCGCGCCCCCCGCGCCTTGGCCAGCGCCTCGGCCCGGGCGGCCAGCGGGCTCTGGCCCCAGGTGCCCACAAGGTCGTCCGGCCCCGGGCCGGCCAGCGGCGTGGCCGGCACCGGCACCAGCCCGGCCAGCGTCAGGATGCGCCGCACCCGGCCCGGCAGCCAAAGCCCCGGTGCCGTGCACCACAGCCTTTGCGGCTGCCCCTGCTGCGCTGCCCGATCCGCCATGCCGCCCCTTTCGCAGGGCCGTGCCGCCCCTTGCGCGCAAACTAGCGCAAGCCCGGGCAAGGCGCCACCGCATCAGTCGTCGGGGCGGATCAGGGTGATTTCGCCTTCGGCCTCCAGCCGGCGCACCGCCTCGACCACGGCGGACTGCGCGGCCTCGGCATCCTTCTCGCGCACCTTGCCGCGGGCGGCCATTTCCTCGCGCAGCGCCTGCGCCATGCGTTGGCTCATGTTGGCCAGGATGAACTCGGCCACCGGCTCCAGCGGCCCGGCGGCCCCGGCCAGCGCGGTGACCAGGGTCGGCTGGTCCACCACGCGCACCAGCTTGGGCACATCGCGCGGCGGCACGCGGGCCGGAATATGCCCGAAGGTGAAGATCGACCGGCGCACCCGTTCGGCAAAGGCCGCGTCCTCGGCCGTCAGCCCGTCCAGCAAGGCATCGCGCACCGCGGCGGAAGACACGTTCAGAATCGCCCCCACCCGCTCCTCCGGCCCGGTGTCGAAAGCGCGCGGCGGCTGGGCATCGAGCTGTCCGGCCAGCGATAGGCCGATGCGCCGCACCGTGTCGGGGTCGATGTTGCCGGTCAGCGAAACCGCATGGGCCACGCGCCGCGCCTTGTCGCCCGGCAGCTTGCCCAGCAGGTCGGCCGCCTTGGATACCGGCAGCTTCGACAGCAGCACCGCCCCCACCTCGACCGCCTCGTCCTCCAGCACCGGCAGCAGGCGTTCGGCCGGCAAGGGCACGATCCGTTCCCACGGATCGACCTTGCCCGAGGCGCCGGCCATGCGGCGCAGGCGGCTGGCGGCCGAAGGGCTGATATGCCCGTCGAGCATCGACAACGCCCCTTCGAGCCCGCCGGGAAAGGCCAGGCCCACCGATTCGAGCTGCCCCAGGAATTCGTCCACCACCGCCGCCATCGTCTCGCGGTCGACCAGCCGCATGCTGGCAATCTGTTCGGTCAGCGCGGCCTGCATGTGGTCGGGCAAGGCCGACAAGGGCAAGGGCGCCCCTTCGGCCAGCAAGAGCCGCACGATGATCGCGGCCTTTTCGCGGTTGCTGAGCGTCTGCGCCGGAGCATCCTGCACCGCGATCCGGTGCGGCGTAATCCGGGCCAAAGCCTGGGTCATGGGGGCCTCCTTGCGGGTCATGCCCCGCAAGGTGCCATGCGCAAGTTAAGCGCCGGTTATCAGCTGTGCACCGGCTTCACGCACTGACCCGACACCGGGTCGCGGCTTTCGCCCTGGCCGCATTGCACCACCTGTTCGTGCTTGCCCGCGCATTGCGCAACGGCCACACCCGGCAGTAGCCCCAGGACGAGGGCGGAAAACAGAACCTTTGCCTTCATGCGTCATCTCCCTGACAGGCGGAATGCCCGCAGGCAAAAGCCTAGCACGAAATGCCGCTTTTCCACGCGCTGGCGCATTTCAGCGGATCACGGATGCGTGATCGCCGCCTCAGCTGCCGAAAACCCGGGCAAAGATCGTATCCACATGCCTGGTGTGATAGCCGAGATCGAACTTTTCCTCGATCTCGGCCGGCGACAGGGCGGCGGTCACCTGCGGGTCGGCCAGCAGCTCGGTCTTGAAATCCGCGCCCTGTTCCCAGACCTTCATCGCGTTGCGCTGGACGATGGCATAGGCATCCTCGCGGCTGACACCGGCCTGCGTCAGCGCCAGCAACACCCGCTGGCTCATGACCAGACCCTTGAACCTGTTCAAGTTCTTCAACATGTTCTCGGGGTAGATCACCAGCTTTTCCACCACGCCGGCCAGCCGGTGCAAGGCGAAGTCCAGCGTCACCGTGGCATCGGGGCCGATCATGCGCTCCACCGAAGAATGGCTGATGTCGCGCTCGTGCCAGAGCGCCACGTTCTCCATCGCCGGGATCACCGCCATGCGCACCAGCCGCGCAAGCCCGGTCAGGTTTTCGGTCAGCACCGGGTTGCGCTTGTGCGGCATCGCGCTGGAGCCCTTCTGGCCGGGGCTGAAATATTCCTCGGCCTCCAGCACCTCGGTGCGCTGCATGTGGCGGATCTCGATGGCGATGTTCTCGATGGAGCTTGCGATGACACCCAGCGTGGCAAAGAACATCGCATGCCGGTCGCGCGGGATGACCTGGGTCGAAATCGGCTCGGGGCGCAGGCCCAGCATCTTGCAGACGTGTTCCTCGACCGCCGGGTCGATGTTGGCGAAAGTGCCCACCGCGCCGGAAATCGCGCCGGTGGCCACTTCCTTGCGGGCGTTCTCCAGCCGCTCGCGGCCCCGCTTCATCTCGGCATAGAACCGCGCAAAGGTCAGGCCCATCGTCGTGGGTTCGGCATGAATGCCGTGGCTGCGCCCGATGCGCACGGTGTCCTTGTGTTCGTAGGCACGGGTCTTCAGCGCCGCCAGCACCCGATCCACCCCGGCCAGCAGCAGGTCGGCCGCGCGCACCAGCTGGATGTTCAGCGTCGTGTCCAGCACATCCGAACTGGTCATGCCCTGATGGACAAAGCGCGCTTCCTCTGCCCCCACGATCTCGGCCAGATGGGTCAGAAAGGCAATGACGTCGTGCTTGGTCACCGCCTCGATTTCCTCGATCCTGCCGACGTCGAAGGTCGCGTCCTTCGCCTTCCACACCGCTTCGGCATTCGCCTTCGGAATCACGCCAAGCGCGGCCTGCGCGTCGCAGGCATGGGCCTCGATCTCGAACCAGATGCGGAACCGGGTTTCCGGCGACCAGATGGCCACCATCTCGGGGCGGGAATAGCGGGGGATCATGGCGGGCCTCTCGGTCGGTCTGTCGGGCAGGGTCGCGGCGGTGCCGCCCTCCTAGCGGCTCGCAAGCCACAGGGCAAGCCGCCGGCCCTTTCACCTTGTCCAAATATCCCGGGGGGTCCGGGGGGCAGCGCCCCCCGGCCTTGCCGCCGGGCAGGCGCGCCCCGGCTAGCCCACCAGCCCGGTGCCCTTGACCCCGTCGATGATGAACTGCACCGCCAGCGCAGCCAGCAGCATGCCCAGCACCCGGGTCACCACCAGCGTGCCGGTGCGCCCCAGCGCGCGCTCCAGCGGGGCGGCCAGCAGGAACATGGCAAAGGTCGCCGCCATCACCGCCATCATCACGCCTTCCACGATCAGAAATCCGGTCCAGCCGCCCCCCGCCTGCGCCGTCAGCAGGATCATCGAGGCGATGGCCCCCGGCCCCGCGATCAGCGGCACCGCCAGCGGAAACACCGAAGGGTCGTCCAGCTCATGCGGGTCGGCGGGGTGGGTCTTGTCCTCGCGCCGGCGGGTGCGCCGCTCGAACAGCATGTCGAGCGCGGTCAGAAACAGCAGCACCCCGCCGGCGATGCGGAAGGCCGGAATCGAAATGCCGATCAGCGTCAGCAAACCGTCGCCCACCAGCCCGAACACCGTCAGCACCCCGGCCGCCACCAGACAGGCGCGCAGCGCGATGCGGCGGCGGTGGGCGGCATCCATGCCCTTGGTCAGCGGAATGAACAGCGGCACCAGCGCGATCGGATCGACGATCACGAACAGCGTGACCAGCGCGGTCAGCAGAAAGGCGGTATCGGGCATCGCGTCGGTGTCCCCCGGGGTGGCGCGGCGCTCAGGCTACGGGCTGCGCCGCCGGCTGCCAAGCCCCGGCGCCACGGCTCAGGCCTCGGCTGCGTCCAGCCGTTCCTGGGCGTCCAGCCACAGCGCCTCGGCACGGGTCATCGCTTCTTCGATTTCGGCGAACTTGCGGTTCCAGCCTTCCAGCTCGTGCAGGCGCGCCTCGTCATACAGCGCGGGGTCCGCCAGCGTATCGGCCACCTTCGCGCGCATCGCCTCGAGCTTCGCCACCCGGTCCTCGCACTTGCGCACCTCGGCGCGCAAGGCCAGGATCGCCTCGCGCGAGGGTCGGGCCCGGGATTCCTTGGGTTTTTCGGCCTTGGGCGGCGGTGCCTCGCGCTCCAGCAGCTCGGCGCGGTAGGCCTCCAGATCCTTGCCATAGGGGGCCACCTTGCCGCCCTTGACCAGCCACAGCCGGTCGGCCACCAGGCCCAGCAGGTGCATGTCGTGGCTGACCAGCACCACGGCGCCGGAATATTCGGTCAAGGCCACCACCAGCGCCTCGCGCGATTCGATGTCGAGGTGGTTGGTCGGCTCGTCGAGGATCAAGAGATGCGGCGCGTCGATGGTGGCCAGCAGCAGGCTCAGCCGCGCCTTCTGCCCGCCCGACAGCCGCCCCACCACGGTTTCCGCCTGTTCCGCCATCAGCCCGAAGCCCGCCAGCCGCGCGCGCAACTGCGCCTGACCTTCGGCCGGGCGCAGCCGCTGGATGTGCTGCAGAGGCGTTTCGTCCAGGTGCAGCTCGTCCACCTGATGCTGGGCGAAATAGCCGATGCGCAGCTTGCCCGACCGCGTGACCTGCCCCGCCATCGGCCCGAGCTTGCCCGCCAGAAGCTTCGACAGCGTGGATTTGCCTTCGCCGTTGCGGCCCAGAAGCGCGATGCGGTCGTCCTGGTCGATGCGCAAGGACAGCCCCTTCAGCACCGGCTTGCCGTCGTAACCCACCGCGACGCCTTCCATGCTGACGATGGGGGGCGACAGCTCCTCGGGGGCGGGAAAGGTAAAGACCTGCCGTTTCGCCTCCTCCGGCGGGGTGATCGGCGTCATCTTCTCCAGCATCTTGACGCGGGATTGCGCCTGCGCCGCCTTGGTGGCCTTGGCCTTGAAGCGGTCCACGAAGGCTTGCAGATGCGCGCGCCGCGCCTCCTGCTTTTTCGCCTCGGCCGCCTGCACCGCCAGCCGTTCGGCGCGCAGGCGGGCGAAACTGTCGTATCCGCCGGCCCAGAGCGTCAGCTTGCGGTTTTCCAGATGCAGGATGGACCCGACGGCACGGTTCAGCAGCCCGCGGTCGTGGCTGATGATGATGACCGTGTTGGGGTAACGCGCCAGATAGCTTTCCAGCCACAGCGCGCCTTCGAGGTCGAGGTAGTTCGTCGGTTCGTCCAGCAGCAGCAGGTCGGGCTGCGCGAACAGCACGCCGGCCAGCGCCACGCGCATCCGCCAGCCGCCCGAGAAATCCGAACAGGGCCGGTGCTGTGCCTGCGCATCGAACCCCAGCCCGCGCAGGATGGCGCTGGCGCGCCCTTCGGCCGACCAGGCGTCGATATCGGCCAGCCGGGTCTGGATCTCGGCGATGCGGGCGGGGTCGGTGGCGGTGGCCGCCTCGGCGATCAGGCCGGCGCGTTCGGTATCGGCCGCCAGCACCGTATCGAGCAGCGAGGTGGACGACGACGGCACCTCTTGCGCGACACCGCCGATGCGGGCGCGGGCGGGCAGGGTGATGCTGCCGCCTTCCAGCGCCAGCTCGCCCCGGATCAGCCGGAACAGCGTGGTCTTGCCGGTGCCGTTGCGCCCGACCAGGCCCACCTTGTGCCCGGTGGGAATGGTGGCGCTGGCGCCCTCGAACAGGGGGCGGCCTTCGACGGAATAGGTGATGTCCTCGATGCGCAGCATGCGCGGCGAAGTGCCCGGAAACCGCGCCCGCGTCAATGGTGGCGGGGGTTTTCCTTTGGCAGAGGCCATGCTAGGGCAGGCGCCGCAACGGGGCCGGGCATGGGGCGCGGTCCGACAGGATTTCCAGAGGGCATCATGGCCATCGAACGCACGCTTTCCATCATCAAACCCGACGCCACCAGGCGCAACCTGACCGGCAAGATCATCGCCAAGTTCGAGGATGCCGGCCTGCGCGTCATCGCTTCCAAGCGCATCCACCTGACCCCGGCCCAGGCCGGCGCCTTCTACGCCGAACACAAGGAGCGCGGCTTCTACGGCGAGCTCGTGGCCTTCATGGCCTCCGAGCCGGTGGTGGTGCAGGTGCTCGAAGGCGAAGGCGCCATTGCGAAGAACCGCGAAGTGATGGGCGCGACCGACCCGGCCCAGGCCGCCGAAGGCACCATCCGCAAGGAATTCGCGCTGTCCAAAGGCGAAAACTCGGTCCACGGCTCGGACAGCGAGGCTTCGGCCGCGCGCGAGATCGCCTTCTTCTTCTCGGGGCTGGAACTGGTGGGCTGATCGCTGCCCGACCGCAGCTTGCCCGCATCGGCCGCCCTTCCGGGGGCGGCCGTTTTCATTCGGGGCGCGCCGCGCGGGGGCGGGGTTCGACCACCCCCAGCGCATCCAGCGCCGCCGCCATGCCGGGGGCCAGCCCGGCATCGGGGCGCGCGGCGGCCGCGGCCTTGATCGCGTCGAACCGCGCGCGCAGGGCGGCCTTTTCGGGGCCCTGGCAATCGTTCCAAGGGCGGCCTTGCAGGCCCATCACCAGCACGTAATAGCCGATGAAATGCGGGCGTTCCCCCGCCGCCAGCAGCCGGGCATAGGCGGCATCGGCGCCCAGGGCGCGCAGGGTTTCGGCATCGGCGATGCCGGCGCGGCGAAACGCCGCCTCGGTCGCCGGGCCAAGGTTGCGGATGGCGGAAATCGGGGTGCGCCCTGCGGGCAGGTCTTGCGCCGGCGGGGGCGGGCTTGCGGTGCGCTCGGTCATGGTGCCGGGCAGCTTGCCGCGCGCCGGCGCCGGCGGCAAGGGCCGGCGCAAAAGCAAAGGCCCCGGAAGGCTTCCGGGGCCGGGACCGTCCTCAGATCGAGGCCCAGTCGGTAAAGCGCGGCGTTTGCGACGGGCTGCCCTGCTGGCGGGTTCCGTCGGTCTGCGACCCCTGTTGCTGGGTCGGTGCCGGTTGCTGGCTGCCCTGCTGGGGTTTCTGGGTGGTCATGGTGGGGTCGTCCTTTGCTGCCCGTCGATGCCGTCTGCGGCCCGTGACGGCCCCAGACGCCCGCGTCATCTAGAGATAGCAAAACATTTAGGCAAGTCACGGACCAGCGAGGTGCGGGCAACCCGACGGTCCGTTTCTGCGGCAGAAACGCCACGCCGACCCATGCCTGCCATGTCCGATGGATTGGAGCGGGTAGCGGGAATCGAACCCGCGCGTTCAGCTTGGGAAGCTGACAGGCTACCATTACATCATACCCGCGCGGTCGGGGGCTTAGCACCATCGCGCGCCCTTGTGCAAGGGGGTTTTCCCCGCCGCGCTCAGACCAGGGCGACCAGCCTTGCCGCCTCGTCGCGCGGGGCGGCCAGGCGGCTGCGATCCTCGCCGGGAAAGAATCGGGCGCGGGTGGCGGTGGCCAGCGGAGCGGGCGTTTCGATCAGCACCTTCGGCCCGGTGCGGAGGGTTTCGGCCGCCCAGCTGCGCGCCAGCGCGATCTGGCCGGCCTTGGTCGCGCCATAGGCGCCGAAGAACTTCTGCCCGGCGCGCGGATCGTCGAAGAACATCGCGCTGCCGCCCGCGGTGCTGGCGCGCAACAAGGGCTCGATCATCGGAATCAGCATCCCCGTGGCGCGCAGGTTGATGGCCACCGACTTTTCCCAGTCCTTGCCGTCGATATGGCCGGCGGGGGCCAGGGGGGCGGCGTGAATGGCGGCATGCACCCACAGGTCCAGCCGGCCCCAGCGGTCGTGCACCGACCGGCACAGGTGGCGCATCGCGTCGTCATGGGTGATGTCCATCGGCGCCAGCGTCAGCGCCCCGGCACCGGGCAGTTTCAGCGCCTGCACGCGGTCGTCGACCTCCTCGAGCCCGCCGACGGTGCGCGCCACCGCCACCACCTGCCAGCCGCGCGCCGCCAGAGCCTCGGCCATCGCGGCGCCAAGGCCGCGCGAGGCGCCGGTGACAAGGGCGATGCGAGAGGATGGGGCGCTCATGGGCGGGTCTCCGGGACTGGCCGCGGACCGGGGGCTTCGCGCCCCCGGACCCCCGCGGGATATTTCGGCAAGGTGAAAGGGGTTAACCGGCCGCCTTCATCTGAAAGCCCTGTTCGATCTGGTCGGCCGGCGCAACCGGATAGTCGCCCGAGAAACAGGCGTCGCAGAACCGCGGGGCGGCGGCGTTGCGCCCTGCGGCTTCGCCGGCGGCGCGGTAAAGCCCGTCGAGGCTGACGAAGCGCAGCGAATCGACCCCGATCCAGTCGCGCATCTGGTCTTCGGTCATCGTGGCGGCCAGCAGCTTGGAGCGTTCGGGCGTATCGACGCCGTAAAAGCACGGCCAGGCCGTGGGCGGCGAGGCGATGCGGAAATGCACCTCGGCCGCGCCGGCATCGAGGATCATGTCCTTGATCTTGCGGCTGGTGGTGCCGCGCACCACGCTGTCGTCCACCAGCACCACCCGCTTGCCCTGGATGAGCGCGCGGTTGACGTTCAGCTTCAGCCGCACGCCCATGTTGCGGATCTGCTCGGTCGGTTCGATGAAGGTGCGCCCGACATACTGGTTGCGCACGATCCCCAGGGCGAAGGGAATGCCCGATTCGTGGCTGTAGCCGATGGCGGCCGGTGTGCCGCTGTCGGGCACGGGGCAGACCAGGTCGGCCTCGACCGGCGCCTCGCGCGCCAGCTCCACCCCGATCTGGCGCCGCGTCTCATAGACCGAGCGGCCGCCGATCAGCGAATCGGGGCGCGAGAAATAGACATGTTCGAAGATGCAGAACCGCGACGGCGCCGGGGCAAAGGGGCGGTGGCTGTTGACCCGGCCTTCCTCGATCACCACCATCTCGCCCGGCTCGATCTCGCGCACGAACTCGGCGCCGACGATGTCGAGCCCGCAGGTTTCCGAACTCAGCGCCCAGCCTTCGCCCAGCCGGCCCAGCACCAGCGGGCGCACGCCCAGGGGGTCGCGCACGCCGATCAGCTTGGTGCGCGTCATGGCGATGACGGAAAACGCGCCTTCGACCCGGCGCAGCGCATCCTTCAGCCGTTCGGCGATGGTCTTCTGGATCGAACGCGCCATCAGGTGGATGATGCATTCGCTGTCCGACGAGGACTGGAAGATGCTGCCCCGTTCGATCAGCTCGCGCCGCAAGGCGGCGGCGTTGGTCAGGTTGCCGTTATGCGCGATGGCACAGCCGCCCATGGAAAACTCGCCGAAGAAGGGCTGCACGTCGCGGATCGCGGTGGCCCCCTTGGACCCGGCGGTGGAATAGCGCACATGCCCGATGGCGATGGGGCCGGGCAGGGTGGCCATCACGTCGGAGCGGGTGAAGTTGTCGCGCACATAGCCGAAGCGGCGGGCCGAGTTGAAGCCTTGCACCGGGTCGTGGCAGACGATGCCGCCAGCCTCCTGCCCGCGGTGCTGCAGCGCGTGCAGGCCCAGGGCCACGAAATGGGCGGCATCGGCCACGCCGGTCACGCCGAAGATGCCGCATTCCTCCTTCAGCTTGTCCCCGTCGGGGTGGCAGTCGAAGGGGGTGCCGGGCAGCAGGGTCATGGAAGCCTCGAATCCGCGGGACGGTTGCGCTTCTCCTTAGCGGCTTGTCACCCGGGTGTCACGCGGCGATCAGCCGCCCGAGGGTGCCGGGCCCGCCGGGGCGGGGGCGGTGCGCGGGGCGCTGCAATCGCCGACCAGGCCTTCGTACTGGCGCACGATCCAGCCCGGCGCGTCCGAAGGGATCCGGCTTTCCAGCGAGGTGCGGAACGAGGCGAAGATCTGCGCCGAGCGCGAATTGTCCACCATCGGCACGGTGTTGGCGGTGACCGCGCGGTCGTAGACGACAAAGGCCACCGCAATCAGGATCACCCCGCGCAGCACGCCGAACAGGAAGCCCAGGCCCTGATCCACCCCGCCCAGGATCGAGCGCTGCACCATCGAGGAAAACAGCGGCGTGAACAGCGCCATCAGGATCAGCCCCACGGCGAACACCGCGGCAAAGGCCGCAAGCCGCGACAATTCGCAGCTGTCGCGCAGGATGTCGCCCACCACCGGCAATTCCTTGATAAGCGGCTCGGCCTGGGCGGCAAAGACGAAGGCCAGAACCGCGGCGCCGACCCAGCCGGCGATGGCCAGCACCTCGCGCACCAGACCGCGCGAATAGGCCAGAATGGCCGACAGCACGATCACGACGGCCACGACCGCATCGACCAGGGTGAAGCCTTCCATTCCGATCTCCCTATCGGGGCCGCGGCCCCGTGGCGCCTAGCCTGCGCCGAACATCTCGCCCACGACCGCCGTCAGGTCGGCCATTTCCCGCACCTTCAGGCCCGGCACCGCGCCAAGGCGCGACCCGGCCGGCACGACCGCCTGTGAGAAACCAAGTTTCTGCGCCTCTTTCAACCGGTTTTCCGTCTGCGCCACCGGGCGCAGCGCGCCCGACAGGGAGATTTCGCCGAAAAACACCGTGTCGGGCGGAATCGCCACATCCTCGCGCGCCGAAAGCAGCGCGGCCGCAACCGCAAGGTCGGCCGCCGGTTCGTTCACCCGCAGGCCGCCGGCCACGTTCAGGAACACGTCGAGCCCGGTAAACGGAATGCCGCAGCGCGCGTCGAGCACCGCCAGAATGGTCGAAAGCCGCCCCGAATCGAGCCCGACCACCGTGCGGCGCGGGCTGCCCGGCGGGGCAGGGGCCACCAGGGCCTGAATCTCGGTCAGCACCGGCCGGGTGCCTTCGATGCCGGCAAACACCACCGACCCCGGCGCCGGCGCATCGCGCGCCGACAGGAACAGCGCCGAAGGGTTCGCCACCTCGGCCAGGCCGGTTCCGGTCATCTCGAACACGCCGATCTCGTCGGCGGGGCCGAAGCGGTTCTTGACGCTGCGCAGGATGCGGAACTGGTGGCCGCGCTCGCCTTCGAAATACAGCACCGTGTCCACCATGTGCTCGACCACCCGCGGCCCGGCGATGGTGCCTTCCTTGGTGACATGGCCCACGATCACCACCGCCACCCCACGCCGCTTGGCAAAGCTCACCAGCTCGTGCGCGGCCGCGCGCACCTGCGCCACCGACCCGGGCGCGGCCTCGACCGTGTCGAGCCACATGGTCTGGATCGAATCGACGATGGCCAGATCGGGGCGTTCGGCATCCAGCGTGGTCAGGATGTCGCGCAGCGCGGTTTCGGTGGCCAGCTTGACCGGCGCCTGGGCCAGCCCCAGCCGGCCCGCGCGCAACCGCACCTGTGCCGAGGCTTCCTCGCCCGAGACATAGGCCACCCGGGCGCCGGTGCGGGCAAAGCTGGCGGCGGCCTGCAACAGCAGGGTGGACTTGCCAATGCCGGGGTCGCCCCCCACCAGCACCGCCGAGGCCGGCACCAGCCCGCCGCCCAGCACCCGGTCGAATTCGCCGATGCCGCTGGAAATGCGCGCCGGCGGCGGTTCCTCGGTGCCCAGGTCGGTCAGCGGCACGGTCTTGCCGCGCTGTGTCAGCGCCCGCGCGCCGGGGCCCTGCGACAGGGGGGCTTCTTCCTGAATGGTGTTCCAGGCGCCGCAGGCCTCGCAGCGGCCGGCCCATTTGCGGCTGGTGGCCCCGCAGGCGGTGCAGGCAAAGGTGGTGGCGGATCTGCTCATGCGCCTCTTGTGCCGTTCCGGCCTGCGCCCCGCAACCCCGCTTCGCGCCGCGCCAGCCACGACGACAGCGCCAGCGAGGCCAGCACCGCCCCGGTATAGGCCCAAAGCCCCCAGCCCGGCCGGATCGTGGCGGCATCCAGCCCCTTGAACAGCGCGATATAGACCGCGATCAGGAACACATCCGCCATCGCCAGCCGCCCCAGCAGCCACAAGGCGCCCTCGGCCCGGGGCGTCAGCGCCCCCAACAGGATCAGCGCCGCCCCCAGCAGCTTGAGCATCGGGGCCGCCAGCGCCAGAAAGCTCAGCACCAGCGCCAGCCCCGGGTCGTCGGACCAAAGCGCCTGCAAGGTGGAGATCAGGCTGACATCGGTGCCCTCGGCCCAGAACGCCAGGCGCAGCCGCACCGTCATCAAGGGCGCGAACCACGCCACCGGAAAGGCCACCGCCAACAGCAGCGTCAGCGCCAGGGCAAGACGGTCGGACAAGGTCATGGCACGGCTCCGGGGGCACTTGCCCAGCCATACCCGGCCGCCTCGCCGCCGGCAACCGCAACGCCGCACGGGCGGCCCCCGGGAAGGGGGGCCGCCCGCCATCGCCGCCGTCCGGCAGGTCAGTTGTCGTAGCCGACTTCTTCCATGATCTTCAGCGCCGCCGGGCGCAGGCGCGCAAGCTCGGTCAGGTCCAGCGTGTCGGGCTGGAACTCGCCCCAGGACGCCACGAGGTCCGACCGCTTGGCCCCCGCCAGCACCGGGTATTCGTGGTTGGTCTCGGCATAGATCGCCTGCGCCTGCGGCGACACCAGCCATTCCATCAGCTTCAGCGCCGCGTCGCGGTTGGGGGCGGCGGCGGTCATGCCGATGCCCGAGACGTTCAGATGCGTGCCGCCGTTTTCGAACCGCGGAAACACGATGCGGACCGACTCGGCCCAGGCCTTCTGCTCGGGGTCGGCCAGCATGGCGCCCATGTAATAGGTGTTGCCCAGGCTGATGTCGCATTCGCCGGCCCAGATCGCCTTGACCTGGCTGCGGTCGTTGCCTTCGGGCTTGCGGGCCAGGTTGGCGCGCAGGCCGGCGACCCAGTCGCGGGCCGCATCCTCGCCATGATGGGCGATCATCGCCGCCAGCAGCGCCAGGTTGTAATCATGCACGCCCGGCCGGGTGCAGATGCGCCCTTTCCACTTGTCGCTGGCCAGATCCTCGTAGGTGGTGACCTCGCCATCCGGCACGCGGTCCTTGCTGGCATAGACGATGCGGGCGCGGCTGGTCAGGGCGAACCACTTGTCCTCGGGGCTGCGCAGGTCGGCCGGAACGGCTGCCTTCAGCACGGGGCTGTCCACGGCTTGCAGCACGCCCGCCTCGACGATCTGGTTCAGGTTGGCGATGTCCACCGTCATCACCAGGTCGGCCGGGCTGCGGCTGCCTTCGGATTTCAGCCGCTCCACCAGCCCCTTTTCCACGAAGGCCAGGTTGACCCTGATGCCGGTTTCGGCGGTGAAGGCGGCCATCACCGGCTCGATCAGATAGGATTGGCGGGTGGTATAGACGTTCACCTCCTCGGCCAGCGCCGGGGCGGCGACCAGCGCCGCGACAGAGGCAAACAGGAATTGGCGGATCGACATGCGGATCTCCGTTCGGTCGGTTTTGCCCGGCCGTTATTTCCGACTTTTTTGCTCGGGTCAATACCTGAGTGAAAAAATCAGCTTTTGCCGGTCGCCCGGTCGCCCACCTTGTCGGCGGCGCGGGCCTCGTTCCACAGCGCATCCATCTCGGCCAGGGTGCTGTCGGCGGGGCTGCGGCCTTGTTCGGCCAGGCGCCGCTCGATATGCGCAAAGCGGCGGGTGAACTTGGAATTCGCCTTGCGCAGCGCGGCTTCCGGGTCGATCTTCAGGTGCCGCGCAAGGTTGGCCATGACGAACATCAGGTCGCCGAACTCCTCCTCCAGCGCCGCAGGGCCCAGGGTATCGCGCGCCTCCACCAGCTCGCGCGCCTCCTCGGCCACCTTGTCCACCACCTGCGCCACATCGGGCCAGTCGAAGCCCACCCGCGCGGCGCGCGCCTGCAGCTTGACCGCGCGGGTCAGCGCCGGCAGGCCCAGCGCCACGCCATCCAGCACGCCGGCGGGCCCGCGCTCGCGCGCCTTCTGCGCCTCCCAGTCGCGGGTCTGCTGGTCGGCCGTCTTGTCGCGGCTGGCGTCGCCGAACACATGCGGATGCCGCGCCACCATCTTGTCGGAAATCGCGCGCACCACCTCGGCAAAGCCGAACAGCCCCGCCTCCTCGGCCATGCGCGCGTGATAGACCACCTGCAACAGCAGGTCGCCCAGCTCGGCCGGCAATTCGTCCCAGGCCTGCCGTTCGATGGCATCGGCCACCTCGTGCGCCTCCTCCAGCGTGTAGGGGGCGATGGTGGCAAAGGTCTGTTCCAGATCCCAGGGGCAGCCATGGGTTGGGTCGCGCAAGGCGGCCATGATCGCCAGCAGGCGCGCGATTCCGGCTTCGGGGTCGAAGATGACGGGGTCGTGACGGGGGTCGGGCATTGCGGGCATCCGCGTTTTGGGGTTCACATGCGGGCTTAGCCGGGAACAGCCGCAGGAGTCCATGATGCCCGTCCTCAACGCCATCGCAGGCTATGCCGAGGAAATGAAAGGGTGGCGCCGCCATCTGCACGCCCATCCCGAACTCGCCTTCGACTGCCACGACACCGCTGCCTTCATCGTGGAACGGCTGCGCGCGATCGGGGTGGACGAAATCCACACCGGCATCGCGCGCACCGGGATCGTGGCGATCCTGAACGGCCAAGGCGAAGGCCCGACCATCGGCCTGCGCGCCGACATGGACGCGCTGCCGATCGAGGAAACCACCGGCGTTGCCCATGCCTCGACCGTCAAGGGCCGGGCGCATTCCTGCGGGCACGACGGGCATGTGACCATGCTTCTGGGGGCGGCGAAATACCTGGCCGAAACGCGGCGGTTCCGCGGCCGGGTCGCGCTGATCTTTCAACCGGCCGAGGAGGACGGCGGCGGCGGCGAGGTGATGGTGCAGGAAGGCGTGATGGACCGTTTCGGCATCGGCCAGGTCTATGGCATCCACAACGCGCCGAACCTGCCCTTCGGCAAGTTCGTGACCACGCCGGGGCCGCTGATGGCGGCGGTGGATACCGCCTGGGTGCGCCTGCGCGGGCGCGGCGGCCACGGCGCCACCCCGCACGAGACGGTGGACCCGATCATCGCCGCCGCCGGCATGGTGCAGGCGCTGCAATCCATCGTGTCGCGCAACACCTCGGCCATCGAATCGCTGGTGGTCTCGATCACGCAGATCCATGCGGGCACGGCGTCGAACATCATCCCCGAAGAGGCCTGGTTCTGCGCCACCATCCGCAGCTTTTCGCCGCAGGTGCGCGACCTGGCCGAGCGGCGCTTCCGCGAGATCGTGCAAGGCCATGCCGCGGCCTATGGGGTGGCGGCCGAAATCGCCTATGAACGCGGTTATCCGCCCACGGTGAACCACCCGGCCGAAACCGACTTTGCCGCCGATGTGGCGCGCGAGATCTCCGGCGTGGATCTGGTGGATGCCCGCGCCGACCGCGAGATGGGGGCCGAGGATTTCAGCTACATGCTCGAGGCGCGGCCGGGGGCCTATCTGTTCCTCGGCACCGGGCCGGGGGCGGGGCTGCACCACCCGGCCTTCGACTTCAACGACGAGGCATCCCCCATCGGCGCCAGCTTCTTTGCCCGGCTGGTGGAACGCGCGCAGCCGCTGTCGTAGGGCGCCCGGCCGGGGGTGGGGGGGGGGGGGGGGGGGGGGGGGGGGGGGGGGGGGGGGGGGGGGGGGGGGGGGGGGGGGGGGGGGGGGGGGGGGGGGGGGGGGGGGGGGGGGGGGGCCCGGGGGGGGGGGGGGGGGGGCGCCCCCCCCCCCCCACCCCCGCGCCCAAGGGGGCGGGCTGCCCCCTTGGGAAACCCCGCGCCGCGCCCTGCGTTATCGCAGGGTGCTGGCGACCTCGGCCCGGTCCAGCACGCGGTTGTCGCGGATCAGCGCGATCTCGGCGCGGTAGGGGCCGGGGGGCCAGCCGCCCGCCGGCGTGCGGCGCCCGGAAAAGCGGAAGGCCCGCGCCTGGTCGCGGTCGAGCGTGACGGTCTGTTCGTGCAGCGGGCCTTGCGGGCCGGTCAGGCGCAGGCTCAGCCGGTCGCCGGCCTTCGGCCCCATCACCACCGCCCAGACCACCAGCGCCGGCCCATCGGCTTGCAGCAGATCGGGCGTGGGCAGGCCGGCGAGCACCTGCGCGAAATCGGGCGGATCGGTGGCGATGCCGGCGCCGGTCAGCGCGGCGGGCAGGTAGGCCAGCGGTTCGGCCCAGAGCCCGGGGGCCGGCGCGGGGTCGCACCCCTCGGTCGTCTCGGGGCGGAACGGGTCGACCGCGCGGCCGTCCTTGCGCAGGCTCAGGTGCACATGCGGAAACTCGCTGCGCCCCGACAGGCCGATGCGGCCCAGGGGTTGCCCGGCCGCCACGCGCTCGCCCCTCCGCACCAGGACAGAGCCTTGCGCAAGGTGGCAAAGCTGCGTGACATAGCCGCCGCCGTGGTCGATGGCGACGCCATTGCCGCAATCGCGCCCGTCCAGCGGCGGCGCCCCGGGGGCGTTGAAGGCGATGTCGGGCATGCCGTCGCGGGTGCCGGTCACGGTGCCGTCGGCCGGGGCCAGCACGGCCACGCCGCGGGCCATGTCGGCCAGCGTGGGCAGCGTGAAATCGGTGCCGTCATGGCCGTCGTAGCTCAGGTGCCCGCAGGCGAAATCGCGGTGCCCGGGGCCCGGGTCGGTATCGACGTGGTTCTGGATGAAACAGGTCTCGCCCAGCGTGCACGCCACCGGCAGGCGCAAGGCGATGTCCGCCTGGGCCGGGGCGGCGACCGCCAGGGCCGCCGCCGCCAGAACCCTGCGCATCAGTCGGCCGTCAGCAGCGGGGGCTTGGCCCCCGTCAGCCGCGGCTTTGCCGGCTCCTCGATCTGCAGGTCGATGGCGCCGTCCTTGACCCCGACGCGCACCGTGCCGCCCTTGGTCAGCCGGCCGAACAGCAGTTCTTCGGCCAGCGGCTTCTTGATGTGCTCCTGGATCACGCGGGCCAGCGGGCGCGCGCCCATCTTGTCGTCATAGCCCTTGTCGCCCAGCCAGTCGGCGGCTTCGGGGCTCAGCTCGATGTGCACCCCGCGGTCGATCAGCTGCGCTTCCAGTTGCATGACGAACTTTTCCACGACCTTGTGGATGGTGGCGCGCTGCAGCGGTGCAAAGGACACCACGGCATCCAGACGGTTGCGGAACTCGGGCGTGAACAGCCGTTCGATGGCGGCGGTATCCTCGCCCGTGCGGCGTTCGCGGCCGAAACCGATGGCGGCCTTGGCCATGTCCGAGGCGCCGGCGTTGGTGGTCAGGATCAGGATGACGTTGCGGAAATCCACCTGCCGGCCGTTGTGGTCGGTCAGCTTGCCGTGGTCCATCACCTGCAGCAGGATGTTGTAGACATCCGGGTGGGCCTTCTCGATCTCGTCCAGCAGCAGCACGCAATGCGGATGCTGGTCCACCCCGTCGGTCAGAAGACCGCCCTGGTCAAAGCCGACATAGCCCGGAGGCGCGCCGATCAGGCGGGAAACCGCGTGCTTTTCCATGTATTCCGACATGTCGAAGCGCAGAAGCTCCACCCCGAGGCTCGCGGCCAGCTGCCTGGCCACCTCGGTCTTGCCTACGCCGGTGGGGCCGGCGAACAGGTAGTTGCCGATGGGCTTTTCGGGCTCGCGCAGCCCGGCGCGCGCCAGCTTGATGGCGCTGGCCAGCGCCTCGATGGCCGCATCCTGGCCGAAGACCATGCGCTTGAGCGTGGTTTCCAGGTCGCGCAGCACCTCGGCATCGCCTTTCGACACGGTTTTCGGCGGGATGCGGGCGATTTTCGCCACCACGGCCTCGATCTCCTTGGGGCCGATGGTCTTGCGCCGCCTGGATTCGGCCACCAGGTGCTGCGCCGCCCCCGCCTCGTCGATCACGTCGATGGCCTTGTCGGGCAGCTTGCGGTCGTGGATGTAGCGCGCAGCCAGTTCGACCGCGGCGCGGATCGCATCCTTGGTATAGTGCAGGTCGTGGTGATCCTCGAAATAGGGTTTCAGCCCCATCAGAATCTTCACCGAATCCTCGACCGAGGGTTCGTTGACGTCGATCTTCTGGAACCGGCGCGACAGCGCGCGATCCTTTTCGAAGTGCTGGCGGAATTCCTTGTAGGTGGTCGAGCCCATGCAGCGCAGCTTGCCCCCTTGCAGCGCGGGCTTCAGCAGGTTGCTGGCATCCATCGCCCCGCCCGAGGTGGCGCCGGCGCCGATCACCGTGTGGATTTCGTCGATGAACAGGATGGCATCGGGGTGGTCTTCCAGTTCCTTGACCACCTGTTTCAGACGTTCCTCGAAATCGCCGCGATAGCGGGTGCCGGCCAGCAGCGCGCCCATGTCGAGGCTGTAGATCGTGGCGCCTGCGAGGATGTCGGGCGTTTCGCCGCGGGTGATCTTCAGCGCCAGCCCTTCGGCGATGGCGGTCTTGCCCACGCCGGGGTCGCCCACCAGCAGAGGGTTGTTCTTGCGCCGGCGGCACAGCACCTGGATGCAGCGCTCCACCTCGGCCTCGCGGCCGATCAACGGGTCCACGTCGCCCTTGCGCGCCTTCACGTTCAGATCGACGCAATATTTCGACAGCGCCGATTCCTTGGCCTCGCCGGCTTCGGCCTTGGGGGTTTCCTGCGCCTCGTCGGCGCCTTGCACGGGCCGCGCCTCGCCATAGGCGGGGTTCTTGGCCACGCCATGCGCGATGAAGTTCACCGCGTCATAGCGCGTCATGTCCTGCTCCTGCAGGAAATAGGCGGCGTTCGATTCGCGTTCGGCAAAGATGGCGACCAGCACGTTGGCGCCCGTCACCTCGGACCGGCCCGAGGACTGCACGTGAATCGCCGCGCGCTGGATCACGCGCTGGAAGGCGGCCGTCGGCACGGCCTCGGACCCTTCGACATCGGTCACGAGGTTCGACAGGTCGTCGTCGATGAACTCCAGCAGCGTCTTGCGCAACGCTTCCAGATCGACGCTGCACGCCTTCATCACGCGGGCGGCATCGGGTTCGTCGATCAGCGCCAGCAGCAGGTGTTCCAGCGTGGCGAGTTCGTGGCGGCGCGCGTTGGCCTGGGCCAGGGCACCGTGGATGGCTTGCTCGAGCGTGGTGGTGAACGACGGCACTTCGGTGCTCCTTGTCCTGCGGGCGGGCCTTGGCTCCACCCTCGCCTCATGAGGTTAAACTTCGGTTTTCTCGGCCCGTCTTCAAGGGCAATTTTGCCGGCGGTGCGGAATATTCCGGCTTGCGGTCAAAATGTGATCGCGCGGCAGGCGGGCGAGGTCAGAAACGGTCCTTCCGGGCGCGGATTTCGGCAAAGACGGCCGCATCGGGGGCGCCGGCCAGGCCCAGGGCTGCCTTGATTTCGGGCAGATGCGCGCGCAGGAACGGGTTGGTCGCGCGTTCCTCGGCCAGGGTGGATGGCACGGTCGGCCGGCCTTCGGCGCGGGCGGCGCGCACGGCGGCGGCGCGGGCCTGCAAGGCGGGGTTGCCGGGCTCGATCGTCAGGGCGAAGCGGGCGTTCGAGTCCGTATATTCGTGCCCCGAACAGACCAGCGTGTCTTCGGGCAGCGCGGCCAGCCGTTGCAGGCTGTCCCACATCTGGGCCGGGGTGCCTTCGAACAGCCGCCCGCAGCCCAGCGCCATCAGGCTGTCGGCGGTGAAGGCCGCGCCCGGCAGCACATAGGCCACATGCCCGATCGTGTGGCCCGGCACCTCCAGCACCTCGCCCGCCAGGGTGCCCAGCGCCAGCCGGTCGCCCCGCCGCACCGCGCGGTGCAGGGGGGGCAGGCGGTGGGCATCGGCCGCGGCCCCCGTCACCCGTGCCGCGGTGGCGGCAACCAGCGCGGCCACGCCGTCGATGTGGTCGGGGTGGTGATGCGTCAGCCAGATCTCGTCCAGCCGCCAGCCGCGCGCGGCCAGCGCCGCCAGGATCGGCGCCGCCTCGGGCACATCGACGCAACAGGTGGCGCCGCTGGCCGGGTCGCGCACGAGGTAGGCGTAATTGTCGCGCAGGCAGGGCACGGTGACGATCTCAGGCAGCATGGCGTTTTTCCCGATCCTCGTTATGGTCGGGGGCAACATCCCCCGGAACGGGCCTGCGACGCAATGCACCTCGACGTGCTCGACCTGCGCAACTTCTACTACCGCACGCGGCTGGGGCGCGCGGCGCAAAAGGCGGTGCGCGACCAGCTGGTGGCCCTCTGGCCCCCGCGCGCGGGGGAGGCGGTGGCGGGCTTCGGCTTTGCGGTGCCGTTGCTGCGCCCCTACCTTGCGCCGCAAAGCCGCGTGGTGGGGCTGATGCCGGGGCCGCAAGGCGTCATGCCCTGGCCGGCGGGCCTGCCCAACGTCTCGGTGCTGTGCGAGGAAACGCTCTGGCCGCTGGCCAACGACAGCATCGACCGGCTGGTGTTGATGCACGGGCTGGAAACCTCGGAAAACCCCTCGGCGGTGCTGGAGGAATCGGGCCGTGTGCTGGGCCCCGGCGGGCGGCTGATGGCGATCGTGCCCAACCGCGCCGGGCTCTGGAGCCGGGGCGACGGCACGCCCTTCGGCTTCGGGCGCCCCTATTCCGCCGGGCAGCTCGAAGCCCAGCTCAGGCGCCACGGCTTTACCCCCGAACGCACCGTCTCGGCGCTGTTCCTGCCGCCGCAAGGCGGGCGGTTCTGGCTGCGCACCGCCGATTTCTGGGAACGCCACGCCCGCCACATCCTGCCCTGGCGCGCCGGCGGCGTCATCATGGTCGAGGCCAGCCGCCAGGTCTGGGCGCCCACCCGCGGCGGGCTGGGCGCCGTGGTGCGCCGCCCGTTGCGCGCGCTCGAAGGGGCGGCCCGCCCGGTGGCCGAACCCGGCCCCGCCCGCAGCCGCAACCCGCGCTGACCGCCCGCGCCTGCGGCATCCTGTCCCGGCGCGCGGCAACATCAAATGTTTGCGACCGACATGGCTTTCGCCGCCCGCCTTCGCGGTTGCGGCACGGAAAGTCCTCTGCTACACGCAAGCCGGATTTCAGACGCAGGCCCCCGGTCTGCGCCAAGGGTGGACCTTGACCATGCGCGCGGCACCGATGCCGCCGGCAAGGCAGGGCAAAGACAAACGGAAGGGCTGACGTGTCCGAACCAGCTTCGATCTCCTCCGGCATTGCCGCGCGCTATGCGCAGGCCGTGTTCGACCTGGCCAGGGAAGACAAGGCGCTGACCGCGCTGGAACGCGATGTCGATGCGCTGGATGCGGCGCTCAAGGCCAGCGCGGACCTGCGCGAGGCGATCGCCTCGCCGCTGCTGACGCGCGAGGATCAGGGCCGCGCCATTGCCGCGGTCGCGGCAAAGATGGGCGTCTCGGCGCTGGTCGCCAATACGCTGGCGCTGATGGCGCAAAAGCGCCGCCTGTTCGTGCTGCCGCACCTGCTGGCCGACCTGCGCGCGCGCATCGCCGCCGAAAAGGGCGAAATCACCGCCGAGGTCGCCTCGGCCACCGAACTGACCGCCGAACAGGCCGCTGCCCTTGCGGCGACCCTTCAGGCCAGCGTCGGCAAGACCGTGAAACTGAATGCGACCGTCGATGAGTCCCTCATCGGCGGTCTTGTCGTCAAGGTGGGCTCGAAGATGATCGACACGTCGATCCGCGCCAAGCTCGCTTCCCTGCAGAATGCCATGAAAGAGGTTGGGTGATGGGAATCCAGGCTGCTGAGATCTCTGCGATCCTCAAGGAGCAGATCAAGAATTTCGGCAAGGATGCCGAAGTGGCCGAAGTCGGCCGCGTGCTGTCGGTCGGCGACGGGATCGCCCGCGTGCACGGCCTCGACAACGTGCAGGCCGGCGAGATGGTGGAATTCCCCGGCGGCATCCGCGGCATGGCGCTGAACCTCGAAGCCGACAACGTCGGTATCGTGATCTTCGGTTCCGACCAGGACATCAAGGAAGGCGACACCGTCAAGCGCACCAGGTCCATCGTGGACGTGCCCGCGGGCGACGCGCTGCTGGGCCGCGTCGTGGACGGTCTGGGCAACCCGATCGACGGCAAGGGCCCCATCGCCTTTACCGAACGCCGCATCGCCGACGTGAAGGCCCCCGGGATCATCCCGCGCAAGTCGGTGCACGAACCGATGGCCACCGGCCTCAAGGCCGTGGACGCCATGATCCCCGTCGGCCGCGGCCAGCGCGAACTCATCATCGGCGACCGCCAGACCGGCAAGACCGCCATCGCGCTCGACACCATCCTGAACCAGAAGTCCTATAACGAGGCGGCGGGCGACGACGAATCGAAAAAGCTCTACTGCGTCTACGTCGCCGTCGGGCAAAAGCGTTCGACCGTGGCGCAGCTGGTGAAGAAGCTCGAGGAAACCGGCGCGATGGCCTATACCATCGTCGTGGCCGCCACCGCCTCGGACCCCGCGCCGATGCAGTTCCTGGCGCCCTATTCGGCCACTGCGATGGCGGAATACTTCCGCGACAACGGCCGCCATGCCCTCATCATCTACGATGACCTCTCCAAGCAGGCCGTGGCCTATCGCCAGATGTCGCTCTTGCTGCGCCGCCCGCCGGGGCGCGAGGCCTACCCGGGCGACGTGTTCTATCTGCACTCGCGCCTGCTGGAACGTTCGGCCAAGCTGAACGAGGATTTCGGCGCCGGCTCGCTGACCGCGCTGCCCGTGATCGAAACCCAGGCCGGCGACGTGTCGGCCTATATTCCGACCAACGTGATCTCGATCACCGACGGCCAGATCTTTCTGGAAACCGAACTGTTCTACCAGGGCGTGCGCCCGGCGGTGAACACGGGTCTGTCGGTGTCGCGCGTGGGCTCCTCGGCCCAGACCAACGCGATGAAATCGGTGGCCGGCCCGGTGAAGCTCAGCCTCGCGCAGTATCGTGAAATGGCCGCCTTCGCGCAGTTCGGCTCCGACCTCGACGCGGCCACGCAAAAGCTGCTGAACCGCGGCGCGCGCCTGACCGAGCTGATGAAGCAGCCGCAGTATTCGCCGCTGACCAACGCGGAAATCGTCTGCGTGATCTATGCCGGCACCAACGGCTTCCTCGACAACGTCGCGGTGAAGGACGTGGGCCGGTTCGAACAGGGGCTGCTCAAGCACCTGCGCACCAGGCACGCCGACCTGCTGGACTGGATCACCAGGGAAGACCCCAAGGTGAAGGGCCCGGCCGAAGACCGCATCAAGGCAGCGATCGCCGAGTTCGCGAAAGACTTCGCCTGAGGGCGGGGCAGGGGGATCAGATAGATGCCTAGCCTTAAGGATCTCAAGAACCGGATCGGAAGCGTCAAGAACACGCGGAAGATCACGAAGGCGATGCAGATGGTCGCGGCGGCAAAGCTCCGCCGCGCCCAGGAGGCTGCCGAAGCCGCGCGCCCCTATGCCGAACGCATGGGGGCCGTGATGGCGGGCCTGGCCGCCGGCATGCAAGGCTCGGCCAACGCGCCGCGCCTGCTGGCCGGCACAGGGTCGGACAAGGTGCACCTGCTGGTGGTGATGACCTCGGAACGCGGTCTGTGCGGCGGGTTCAACTCGTCCATCGTCAAGACCGCCCGGGCGCATGCGCAGAAACTGCTGGCCGCCGGCAAGACGGTGAAGATCCTCACCGTCGGCAAGAAGGGGCGCGAGCAGCTCAAGCGCGACATGTCGGCGCATTTCGTCGGCCATGTCGACATGAGCGAGGTCAGGAAGCTCGGCTATTCCAACGCCGCTGCCATCGCGCAGGACATCCTCGCGCGGTTCGAGGCCGGCGAATTCGACGTGGCCACGATCTTCTTCAACCGCTTCCAGTCGGTTATCAGCCAGATCCCGACCGTGCAGCAGATCATCCCGGCGAAGTTCGAAGGCGGCGCGTCCTCGGCGCTCTACGACTACGAACCCTCCGAGGAGGCGATCCTCGCCGACTTGCTGCCGCGCGGCGTGGCCACGCAGATCTTCACCGCCCTTCTGGAAAACGGCGCCTCGGAACAGGGCGCGCGGATGTCCGCGATGGACAACGCGACGCGCAACGCAGGCGACATGATCAACCGTCTGACGATCCAGTACAACCGGAGCCGCCAGGCCGCGATCACCAAAGAGCTTATCGAAATCATCTCGGGCGCCGAGGCGCTCTGACGAACCGGAGACAGACCAATGGCAAAAGCGAAGGCAACCGGCAAGATCACCCAGGTGATCGGCGCCGTCGTCGACGTGCAGTTCGAAGGCGCGCTGCCCGCGATTCTGAACGCGCTGGAAACCAACAACAACGGCAAGCGGCTGGTGCTGGAAGTTGCGCAGCACCTGGGCGAAAACACCGTGCGCTGCATCGCGATGGACGCGACCGAAGGTCTCGTGCGCGGCGAGTCGGTGACCGATCTCGGCGCCCCGATCTCGGTGCCGGTGGGCGATGCCACGCTGGGCCGCATCCTGAACGTCATCGGCGAGCCGGTGGATGAAAAGGGCCCGGTCAACGCGACCGAATATCGCGCCATCCACCAGCCCGCGCCCGACTTTGCCGCCCAGGCCACCGAAAGCCAGATCCTCGTCACCGGCATCAAGGTGATCGACCTGCTCGCCCCCTATTCCAAGGGCGGCAAGATCGGCCTGTTCGGCGGCGCCGGCGTGGGCAAGACCGTGCTCATCATGGAGCTCATCAACAACATCGCCAAGGTGCACTCGGGCTATTCGGTGTTCGCCGGCGTGGGCGAGCGGACCCGTGAAGGCAACGACCTGTATCACGAGATGATGGAATCGGGCGTCATCAAGATCGACAACCTGTCGGAATCCAAGGTGGCGCTGGTCTATGGCCAGATGAACGAACCCCCGGGCGCCCGCGCCCGCGTGGCGCTCACCGGCCTGACGCTGGCCGAACAGTTCCGCGACCAGTCGGGCACGGACGTGCTGTTCTTCGTGGACAACATCTTCCGCTTCACCCAGGCGGGTTCCGAGGTGTCCGCACTTCTGGGCCGCATCCCCTCGGCCGTGGGTTACCAGCCGACGCTGGCCACCGACATGGGCGCGCTGCAGGAACGCATCACCTCCACCAAGAACGGCTCGATCACCTCGGTGCAGGCGATCTACGTGCCGGCCGACGACCTGACCGACCCCGCCCCCGCCACCTCGTTTGCGCACCTCGACGCCACCACGGTGCTCAGCCGCGCGATCTCGGAACTCGGCATCTACCCGGCGGTGGACCCGCTCGATTCCACCAGCCGGATCCTCGACCCGCAGGTGGTGGGCGAAGAACACTACAACGTCGCCCGCGCGGTGCAGGGCATCCTGCAACGCTACAAGTCGCTGCAGGACATCATCGCCATCCTCGGGATGGACGAGCTCAGCGAAGAAGACAAGCTGACCGTGGCCCGCGCCCGCAAGATCCAGCGCTTCCTGTCGCAGCCCTTCGACGTGGCCAAGGTCTTCACCGGCTCGGACGGTGTGCAGGTGCCGCTGGAAAAGACCATCGCGTCCTTCAAGGCGGTGGTGAACGGCGAATACGACCACCTGCCCGAAGCCGCCTTCTACATGGTCGGCGACATCGACGAGGTGATCGCGAAAGCCGAACGCCTCGCCGCTGCGGCGTAAGGGGGCATCATGGCCAACACGGTGCAATTCGATCTCGTGTCGCCCGAGCGCCGTCTGGCCTCGGTCGCGGCCTCCGAGGTCCAGATCCCCGGCGCCGAAGGCGACCTGACGGCGATGCAGGGCCACGCGCCCACCATCACCACGCTGCGCCCCGGCGTGCTCAAGGCCGTGTCGGCCGGCGGCACCCAGGCCTATGCGGTCACCGGCGGCTTTGCCGAAATCACCGCCGGCTCGGTATCGGTTCTGGCCGAACGCGCCATCCCGGTGGCCGAGGCCAGCGCCGCCGTGCTGGACGCGCTGATCGCCGAGGCCCGCAAGGCCGCGGAAACCGCCTCCGACAAGGCGGCGGCGGAAAAATACGCCGCCGACATGGTCGCGCTGAAGGCGGCCGTCGGCGCCTGATCCGCGCGCCCCGATCCCAGCCCCCGCGCCGCAGCCCGGCGCGGGGGCTTTTTTGCTGCCTTGCCGGCTTCAGCCTTTCGCAAAGCCCCGTGAACGGGCAAGCATGGGCGCGCCCCGGTTGCAACGGATCCCCGCCCCGGGCTCGACCCGGGGCCTCGTCCCTCCCCCTCCTGTAACCCGGCCGGGTTGGAGGTCCCGGGTCAAGCCCGGGACAGGGTGGTCCGCCGCCACCCCGTCCGCCTTGTTGCAAGTCTCGTCATATCGCCGGAAAACACTGCACTCTGCGCCTGCCGGACGGCCGATTTGCCTGTCACATTTGGCGAAACGTCGCGAACAGGACCGAACCCATGCCCGCCGCGCTCAAAGCCGCCCCCGCCCCTTCGCCGCTGGCCCTCGTGCCCTTCATCAGCGTCGCCGCCATGATGCGGCTGGTCAACCGCATCGGTGTCGAAACCGTGCTGCGCGAACTGGCCGATGCGATCGAGGCCGATTTCCGCCGCTGGCCCGATTTCGACAAGACGCCGCGCGTGGCGGCCCACTCGCCCGTGGGCGTGATCGAGCTGATGCCCACCTCCGACGGGGCGCGCTATGGCTTCAAGTATGTCAATGGCCATCCCGGCAACATGGGGCAGGGGTTGCAGACCGTCACCGCCTTCGGCGTGCTGGCCGAGGTGGCCACCGGTTATCCGCTGCTGATGACGGAAATGACCCTGCTCACCGCGCTGCGCACCGCGGCCACCAGCGCCGTGGCGGCGCGGGCGCTGGCCCCGGCCGGGGCGCGCACCATGGCGCTGATCGGCAACGGCGCCCAGGCCGAGTTCCAGGCGCTGGCGTTCAAGGCCGTCTGCGGCATCGACACCGTCCGCCTGTGGGATATCGACCCCGCCGCCACTGCGAAATGCGCCCGCAACCTTGCCGGTGCCGGGCTGACCGTGGTGCCTTGCGCCGATGCGGCGGCGGCGGTGCTGGGGGCGCAGATCGTCACCACCTGCACCGCCGACAAGGCGCATGCCACCATCCTCACCGACAATCTGGTGGGCACCGGCGTGCACATCAACGCCATCGGTGGCGATTGCCCGGGCAAGACGGAACTGGCCCCGGCCGTGCTGCGCCGCGGCCCGGTCTTTGTGGAATACGAGCCGCAGACCCGCATCGAAGGCGACATCCAGCAGATGCCGGCCGATTTTCCGGTCACCGAGCTGTGGCAGGTGCTCGCCGGCCGGGCGCCGGGCCGCACCGATGCGGCGCAGGTCACCATCTTCGACGGCGTGGGCTTCGCGGTCGAGGATTTCAGCGCCCTGTGCTGGCTGCACGCCCGGGTGCAAGGCACCGGGCTGGCGCAGATGCTCGACATGATCGCCGACCCCGACGACCCGCGCGACCTGTTCGGCATGCTCACGCGCGCCGGGGCCTGAGCGGCGCGCGCAAGGCAAAGGTCATCCCGACGCAACCGCACCCCCGCAGGTTCGGCCGGGCGGCAATGGCGCGGCGCGGGCGATACGCCGCCCCCCGCCGTCGCGCGCCCATGCGTCGCCCCGCCGCCCCCCCTTTCACCTTGCCGCAAATATCCCGGGGGCCCGGGGGCAGCGCCCCCGGACACCGACCGCCCCCGGACACCGACCGCCCCCGGACACCCCCCGCCCCCCGACCCCCACCCCCCCCCGACACCCGCAACGCGCGACCCCGCCGGCCCGCGCCCCGCCCCCCCCCCCCCCCCCCACACCGACCGCCCCCGGACACCGACCGCCCCCGGACACCGACCGCCCCCGGACACCGACCGCCCCCGGACACCGACCGCCCCCGGACACCGGCAAGGCTCGACCCGTCGCGGCCGCCGGCAGTCCGGGCGCGGCACGCCGGCACCCGGTCCGGCATCACCGCGTCACGGTCCAACGGCCGCCGGACCGGATCGACGCCACACGCGTTCCCGGCCCCCCGACCCCCCGAGGCCCGCCGGCGCCGCCCGCCGAGGCGCGACGCGCCGCCGCCCCCGCCGCGCCAGCGCGCGCCCCCCTTTCACCTTGCCGCAAATATCCCGGGGGCCCGGGGGCAGCGCCCCCGGACGCCGGCTCGGGCCCCCGCCCGGGAACCCGCAAGGTCCGCTGCACCTGTCGCCGTCGAAACCCGAGTTAACGATTCGTGAAAACGTCCGCGCAAGCCCTTGATTTTCATGGGCGGCAGCATTGTCCCTCGCAGGGACAGGCGCTCAGCCCGTCACCATCAGCCGTTCCAGCCCGTGGAAATGATAGGTGTCGCCATAGCGCGGCTTGCCCGCCAGCTTCAGCCCTGGCCGGGCCGCAAACAGCACCGGAAGCGCCACCTGCAGCTCCAGCCGCGCCAGCGGGGCGCCGACGCAGAAATGCAGCCCGGCCCCGAAGGCGACATGCGCGGTTTCGGGCCGCGCGGGGTCGAAGCGGTCGGGCGCGTCCCACACCTTGGGGTCGCGGTTCGCCGCGCCCAGGAGCAAGGCCACCCGGTCGCCCCTGGCAAAGGTGTGGCCGGCGATCTCTACCGGCTCATAGGCAAATCGGGTGAACAGGTGCAACGGCGGATCCCAGCGCAGGATCTCCTCCACCGTGCCGCCGATCCGGTCGGGCGCCAGCATCGCCGCCGGGGTGCGATGCTCCAGCAGCGCCTTGGCCCCGTTGCCCAAGGAATGAACCGTGGCCTCGTGCCCGGCATTCAGCAGCAGGATGCAGGTGGTAATCAGCTCGTCGGTGCTCAGCCGCTCGCCCGCCTCCTCGGCGGCGATCAGATGGGTGATCAGGTCGTCCGCGGGGCGCGAGCGCCGTTCCTCGACATAGCCGCGCAGAAAGGCGACGAAATCCTGCGTGGCCTGCACCGCGGCCGCCTCCATCGCCGGGCTGCGCTGGGGCAGATACATCTTGACCATCGCGTGCGACCAGGCCAGCAGCTCGGGCGCCATGCTTTCGGGCACGCCCAGCAGGCGGGCGATGATGCGCACGGGGATGGGGGTGCAGAACCGATCCAGCAGGTCGAAGGCTTCGCCTTCGGGCAGCGCCGCGGCCAGCTCGGCCGCCAGCGCCGCGATTTCGGGCGCCAGCGCCGCGATGCGCCGGCTGGTGAAGGCGCGCAGCACCAGGCTGCGCAGGCGGGTGTGGCGCGGCGGCTCCAGCTCCAGCATGGAATGCGCCTCGACCGCGTAGAACGGCGCGAGTGCCGCGGGGATCGGTTGGCGCAGCTCGGCCGGCTCCTCGCGGCCAAAGCGGCGGTCGCGCAGGATGGTGTTCACCAGCGCCGCCGACAGGGCGGCAGGCATCCCGTAATCGGCCCAGAACACCAGCGGCCCCAGCGCTCGGGCGCGGTGGTAGAAGGCGTAGGGGTTCTGGACGAAGGCCGGATCGGTGGGGGATTGCTGGATGGTCTGCATCGTGCGCCTTTCGGTTTGCCGCCAACCTGCCCTGCCGCGCGGGTCGGGTCAGCCATCTACCCGGATGCGGGCGTTGGCGGGGTCGTAGGGGCTGTCCTCGGTGACCACGGCTTCCCATTCCTGCCGCAGGATGCGCACCTTCAGCCGCTGGCCCGGCACCGCCAGATCGGGGCGCACGTAGCCCATGCCGATCTGCTTGCCGAAGGCCACCGACCAGCCGCCCGAGGTGAGCCGCCCGACCTTTACCCCATCCAGCAGCAGCGCCTCCTTGCCCCAGGGGTCGGTGTCGGCGGGGCCGTCGATCAGCAGGGTGACGCATTTGCTGCGGATGCCGGTCGCCAGCATCGCCGCCTTGCCGCGGAAGTCCTTGCCGAGGTCCACGAAACGGTCGAGGCCCCCTTCCAGCGGCGTGGCATCGCGGCCCAGTTCGTTGCCGAAGGCGCGGTAGCTCTTTTCCTGACGCAGCCAGTTCTGCGCCCGGGCCCCCACGGGTTTCAGCCCGTGACGCGCGCCCACCGACCAGATCAGATCCCACAGGTAGCGGCCCATCTCGATCGGGTGGTGCAGTTCCCAGCCAAGCTCGCCGGTATAGGCCACGCGCACGGCCCGCACCGGGCACATGCCCAGTTCGATGTTGCGCATGGTCAGCCAAGGGAAGCGCTTGTTGCCCAGCACGGTGTCGGGGTCGGCGTCCTTGACGATCTCGCGCAGGATGGCGCGGCTGTTGGGGCCGGCCAGGGCAAAGACGCCCCATTGGGTGGTCACATCGTGGATGTCCACATACCCGCCGCCGCGGCCCATGAAATCCTCGGCCGCCTTCAGCAGGAAGTCGCCGTCATAGGCCGTCCAGGCCCCGGCCGAGATGATGTAGTATTCCTGATCCTTCAGCCGGACGATGGTGTATTCCGACTGCGTGGTGCCGTTGTCGTTCAGGGCATAGGTCAGGTTGATGCGGCCCACCGCCGGCAGCTTGTTGCAGGTGAACCAGTCGAGGAAGGCCGTCGCCCCCGGCCCGCGCACGAGATGCTTGGTAAAGGCCGTGGCGTCGATGATGCCGGCGGTCTGCCGGATCGCCGTCGCCTCGGCCACGGCAAAGGGGTGCCAGGCGGCGCGGCGGAAGCTGCGGGCGTGGTGGTCGTAATCGGCCGGCGCATCCACGGGGCCGTAGTAGTTGGGCCGTTCCCAGCCGTTCACCTGGCCGAACTGGGCCCCCAGCGCCTTCTGCCGGTCGTAGTTGGGGGCGGTGCGCAGCGGGCGGCAAGCCTCCCGTTCCTCGTCGGGGTGGTGCAGGATGAAGACGTGTTCGTAGCATTCCTCGTTCTTGCGCGCGGCGTATTCGGTCGTCATCCACGAGCCGTAGCGCCTGGGGTCGAGGCTGGCCATGTCGATTTCCGCCTCGCCTTGCGTCATCAGCTGCGCAAGGTAATGGCCGGTGCCGCCCGCGGCGGTGATGCCGAAGCTGAAGCCTTCGGCCAGCCACATGTTGCGCAGGCCCGGCGCAGGGCCGACCAGCGGGTTGCCGTCGGGGGTGTAGCAGATCGGGCCGTTGAAATCGTCTTTCAGACCCACGGTTTCCGAGGACGGAATACGGTGGATCATGCTCATGTATTCCGCCTCGATCCGTTCCAGATCGAGCGGGAACAGATCGGCGCGGAAGCTTTCCGGCACGTCATAGAGGAACCGGGCGGGGGCGCCGCGTTCGTAAGGGCCGAGGATCCAGCCGCCGCGCTCCTCGCGCACATACCATTTCGCATCGGCATCGCGCAGGACGGGGTGCTGCGGGTTCGACTTGCGCCATTCGACCAGGGCGGGGTCGGGTTCGGTGACGATATACTGGTGTTCGACCGGAATCGCGGGGATCTTGATGCCCAGGAGCCGCGCGGTGCGCTGTGCGTGGTTGCCGGTGGCGGTGACGACATGTTCGGCGGTGATGGTGAATCGTTCCTCGCCGGGCACCAGGCGCCCGCCCTGTTCGACCATCCGGGTGCAGGACACCACCCATTCGCTGCCCGTCCAGCGATAGGCATCGACCTGCACCTTGCGTTCGATGGTGCAGCCCAGTTGCCGCGCGCCCTTGGCCATCGCCTGCGTCACGTCGGCGGGGTTGATGTAGCCGTCCTGCGGGTGGAACAGCGCGCCCTTGAGGTCGTCGCTGCGCACCAGCGGCCAGCGATCCTTGATCTCTTTCGGCGTCAGGAATTCGTGATAGACGCCGGCGGTTTCGGCGACCGAGGAATACAGCATGTATTCGTCCATCCGGTCCTGAGTCTGGGCCATGCGCAGGTTGCCCACGACGTAGAAGCCGGGGTTCAGGCCCGTCTCGGCCTCGAGTCCCTTGTAGAAATCCACCGAATACTTGTGGATGTGGGTGGTGGCGTAGCTCATGTTGAACAGGGGCAGCAGCCCCGCCGCGTGCCAGGTGGAGCCGGCGGTCAGCTCGTCGCGTTCGACCAGCATCGTGTCCCACCCGGCCTTGGCCAGGTGATAGGCTATGCCGGTGCCCACCGCACCGCCGCCGACGACAAGGGCCTTTACATGGGTTTTCATGGCGCGACTCTCTCCGCAAACCGGGTTTGCCCCTGTTTGCCGCAATTTGCCGTGCCATGACAGGTGGACCCGACCCCGCATCGCCCGAAAGCGACGTGCGGCGTGGCGCGATCAGCCTTGCAGGCGCAGGTCCGCGGGTTCCAGCACGCCGTTGCCGTTGCCGTTGCGGTCGAGGTCGGCGAACAGCCGCAGGGTGGCGGCCTCCCATTCGGCCCTGGCGATGGCGCCGTCGCGGTCGGTGTCGGCGTAGTCGGCGGTCATGGCGGCGTGGATGCGCGCGCCGGGGCCGTGGCCGCCGCCCTTGCCGCCTTCGTGGTTCGCCGCCATCGCCGCGGCGATGGTTTCGGCCATGTTGGTCTGTTCGGCCGCGTCGATGCTGCCGTTGCCGTCGAGGTCGAACATCTCGAACTGCGACTGCCGGCGTTCGGCCATGTCGGCAAGCTGCACGGCGCCGTCGCCGTTCATGTCCCATTCGGCGACGAAGGGGGCCATGCCCTGGCCCTGAGCCAGAACGGCGGGGGTGGACAAGGCGGTTGCCAGCAGGCCGGCCAGCAGGATCGGAAGGCGTGTCATCGGAGGACTCCGGTTGCGAATACGTATTCAACGCGCTGAATGTCTTTTCCGTCGCCGGGGGCGAAAGTTTTTCCGGCGTGTGGCGCGCGGCCGTCGGCGGCCTTGCTCCGCGGCGGGGGCACTGCTAAGCCCGCGCGCGTGAGTGAACCCGCGAGGCCCCGATGTCCAAGGACAAGACCCCCCGTCGCCCGCGTGCCGAAACCCCCAAGGGGTTCCGCGACTATTTCGGCACCGAGGTGACCGAGCGCAAGGCGATGCTGGACGCGATTGCCGAGGTCTATCAGCGCCACGGCTTCGACGCGCTGGAGACGAGCGCGGTGGAAACGGTCGAGGCGCTGGGCAAGTTCCTGCCCGATGTGGACCGGCCGAACGAAGGCGTCTTCGCCTGGGCCGAGGATGGCGACTGGCTGGCCTTGCGCTATGACCTGACGGCACCGCTGGCGCGGGTGGCTGCGCAGTACCGCAACGACCTGCCCAGCCCCTACCGGCGCTACGCGATGGGGCCGGTCTGGCGCAACGAAAAGCCGGGGCCGGGGCGGTTCCGGCAGTTCTATCAGTGCGATGCCGATACGGTGGGCGCGCCTTCGGTGGCGGCGGATGCCGAGATCTGCGCCACGCTGGCCGATGCGCTGGAAACCGTGGGCATCCCGCGCGGCGACTATGTGGTGCGGGTGAACAACCGCAAGGTGCTGAACGGCGTGATGGAGGTGGCCGGCGTGCTGGACCCGGCCGACCCCGAGCGCTTTGCCCAGGAACGCGGCATCGTGCTGCGCGCCATCGACAAGATCGACCGGCTGGGCGATGCGGGCGTGCGCGCGCTGCTGGGGGCCGGGCGCAAGGACGAGTCGGGCGATTTCACCAAGGGGGCCGGGCTGTCGGACGCGCAGGCCGATGTGGTGATGGGCTTCATGGCCGCCCGCCGCGACAGCGGGGCTGAAACGCTGGCGGCCTTGCGCGATCTGGTCGGGGCCTCGGCCACGGGGCGCGAAGGGGTGGCAGAGCTGGAGACCATCGCCGCGCTGCTGGGCGCGCAGGGCTATGGCGCCGACCGCATCATCCTGGACCCCGGCGTGGTGCGCGGCCTTGGCTATTACACCGGCCCGGTGTTCGAGGCGGAACTGACCTTTGAAATCCTGGATGAAAAGGGCAACAGGCGGTCCTTCGGGTCGGTCGCGGGGGGCGGGCGCTATGACGACCTGGTCAAGCGCTTTACCGGGCAGGCGGTGCCGGCAACAGGCGTTTCCATCGGGGTGGACCGGCTGCTGGCCGCGCTGCGCGCCAAGGGGCGCACGGGCGGGCAGGCGCCGGGCCCGGTGGTGGTGACGGTGATGGACCGCGACCGGATGGCCGACTATTTCGGCATGGCCGCCGAGTTGCGCCGCGCGGGCATTCGCGCCGAGGTTTACCTCGGCAACCCCAAGAGCTTCGGTAACCAGTTGAAATATGCCGACAAGCGCGCAAGCCCCGTGGCGGTGATCCAGGGCTCCGACGAGGCGGCGCGCGGCGTGGTGGTGCTGAAGGATCTGGTGCTGGGCGCGCAGATCGCCGCCAGCGCCACGCTGGAGGAATGGAAGGACCGCCCCGCCCAGGTCGAGGTGCCGCGCGCGGGGCTGGTGGCGGCGGTGCGCCGGATGCTGGAGCAAGGCTGAGCCATGCCGATTTCCCCCGCCGCCCGGGCCGAGGCCGCGCGCCTGCTGGACGCCTTCCGCGAGGCGGGGGCGCTGCCGGTGGAAACCGACATCCTGCAACCGGCCGAAACCCTGCTGGACCTTTACGGCGAGGATATCCGCGCCCGGGCCTATGTCACCTGGGATCCCTTGCGCGGCGAAATGATGCTGCGCCCCGATTTCACCGTGCCGGTGGTGCAGATGCACATGGCGCATGGGGCGGACCCGGCGCGCTACTGCTACATGGGCGAGGTGTTCCGCCGGCAGGAGCACGCAGGCCCCCGCGCCAGCGAATACCTGCAGGTGGGCTACGAGGTGTTCGAGCGCGAGGCCCCGGCCCGGGCGGAGGCCGAGGTCTTTGCCCTGTTCGACGATCTGCTGGCACCCTTGCGCCTGCGCGCGGCGATGGGCGACATCGGGCTTTTGCTGGCGGCGGTCGAGGGGTTGTCGACCACGCCGCGGCGCAAGGCGGCGCTGAAGCGCCACATCTGGCGCCCCAGGCGGTTTCGTGCGTTGCTGGACCGTTTTGCCGGCTGCGTGCCGGCACCTGCGGCGCGGCTGCGGCTGCTGGAACGGCTGGCCACCGGGTCGGCGGCCGAGCTGATGGGGCAGGCGGGCCCGCATATCGGCCTGCGCGAGCCCTGGGAAATCGCCGACCGGGCCGCGGCGCTGCTGGAGGATGCCGCCGCGCCGGCGATTCCGGCGCGCGAGGCCGACCTGATCGACGATCTTCTGCGCCTCGCGGCCCCCGCGCCGCAGGCGCTGGCCCGGCTGGAGGATCTGGGCGTGGACCTGCCGGCGATCCGGCCGGCGGTGGCGCGGCTGGCCGCACGGATGGAGGCGATGGAACGCGCCGGCGCGTGGTTGCGGCAGGTGACCTTCGAGGCCAGCCACGGCCGCAGCACGCTGGAATATTACGATGGCTTCGTGTTCTCGTTCCTGTCCGAGCGCGCGGGGCTGCCGCCGGTGGCCTCGGGCGGGCGCTATGATGCGCTGACCCGGGTGCTGGGCGGCGGGCGCGAGATACCGGCCGTGGGCGGGATCATCCGCCCCGGGGTCATTGCCGACCTGAAGGAAGCCGCCTGATGCTGAAGATCGGCGTGCCGTCCAAGGGGCGGCTGATGGAAAAGACCTTCGACTGGTTCGGCGCGCGCGGCGTGACGATGGCCAAGGCGGGCGACGAGCGGGAATATTCCGGCCGGGTCGAGGGCGTGCCGGGCTGCGAGCTGGTGCTGTTGTCGGCGGGCGAGATCCCGCGCGAGCTGGCGGCGGGGCGCATCCATCTGGGCGTGACCGGAACCGACCTGATCCGCGAGAAGCTGGCGGACTGGGAATCGCAGGTGGCCGAGGTGGCGCCCTTGGGCTTTGGCCATGCCGATCTGATCATCGCGGTGCCGGCCTGCTGGATCGACGTCGATACGCTGGACGATCTGGATGCGGTGGCGGCGCAGTTCCGCGCCCGGCATGGCCAGCGCCTGCGCATTGCGACCAAGTATCACCGCCTGGTGCGCGATTTCCTGCGCGCGGCGGGGGTGGCGGAATACCAGCTGGTCGACAGCCAGGGGGCCACCGAAGGCACGGTGCGCAACCTGACCGCCGAGGCGGTGGCCGACATCACCAGTTCCGGCGAGACGCTGCGCGCCAACCACCTGAAGGTGCTGTCGGACGGGCTGGTCTTGCAAAGCCAGGCCGAGCTGTTCGCCGCGCGCGCGGCCCTCTGGGATGGCCCGGGCGCGCGCCGCGCGGGGGGCCTGGGGCGGCGGGGGGGGGGGCGCGGCGCCCGAAATCTGAGCCGCGCCGGGCGACCGGCCCGGGGCCGGGGGGCGCTGCCCCCCGGACCCCCCGCCCTCCGGGGGGGATATTTGGGCAAGGTGAAAGCGGCAGGGGCAGGAGCGGCGGTCAATTTCCTGCGGGTGAACATGCGGCAAGGCTTGTGCCGCGGCGCGGATGGCGCCACATACGGGCAACGCGAGCGAGGAGGATCGGACCATGCAGCGCATCGCCATTCTGGGGGCATCGGGCTATACGGGGGCAGAGCTGGTACGTCTGATTGCGACGCATCCGGGCATGCGCATCGTGGCCTTGTCGGCCGACCGCAAGGCCGGGCAAGGCATGGCCGAGGTGTTCCCCTTTCTGCGCCATCTGGACCTGCCGCGGCTGGTGAAGATCGAGGAGATCGACTTTTCCGGCGTGGATCTGTGTTTCTGTGCGCTGCCGCATGCCACCAGCCAGGCGGTGATTTCCGCCTTGCCGCGCGATCTGAAGATCGTCGACCTTTCGGCCGATTTCCGGCTGCGCGATGTGACCGCCTACGAGAAGTGGTATGGCCAGCCGCATGCCGCGCCCGAGTTGCAGGCCGAGGCGGTCTATGGGCTGACCGAGTTCTACCGCGATGCCATTCGGGGCGGGCGGCTGGTGGCGGGCACGGGGTGCAATGCGGCCACCGGGCAATACGCGCTGCGGCCGCTGATTTCGGCCGGGGTGATCGACCTGGACCGCATCGTGATCGACCTGAAGGCCGGGGTGTCGGGCGCGGGGCGCAGCCTGAAGGAAAACCTGCTGCATGCCGAATTGTCCGAAGGCACGCACAGCTATTCCGCCGGCGGCAAGCACCGGCACCTGGGCGAGTTCGACCAGGAATTCTCGGCCCTGGCGGGGCGGCCGGTGCAGGTGCAGTTCACGCCGCATCTGTTGCCGATGAACCGCGGGATCCTCGCCACGGTCTATGTCGACGGCGATCCGGCGGTGGTGCACCGGACGCTGGCGGCGGCCTATGCGGACGAGCCCTTCCTGCAGGTGCTGCCCTTCGGCGCGCTGCCCAGCACGCGCGATGTGCGGGGGTCGAACTTCTGCCACATCGGGGTGGTGGGCGACCGGATGCCGAACCGCGCGGTGATCGTGGCGGTGCTGGACAACCTGACCAAGGGGTCGTCGGGGCAGGCGATCCAGAACGCCAACCTGATGCTGGGCCTGGATGAAACCCTGGGGCTGATGCTGGCCCCCTGCTTTCCGTGACGCCATGAAGACGCTGAAGAAACAACGCCGTATCCAGATTCTGGCGGTGGCCGCGGTGGCGCTGGCGCTGTCGACCGCGCTGATCGGTTATGCCATGCGCGACGGCATCAACTTTTTCCGGGCCCCGGCGCAGGTGATGGCCGACCCGCCGCCGCCGACCGAAACCTTCCGCCTGGGCGGGCTGGTCGAGGAAGGGTCGATCGTGCGCGGGCAAGGCGAAACCGTGACATTCCGCGTGACCGACGGGGGCGCCAGCATTCCGGTGGCCTTTACCGGCGTGCTGCCCGACCTGTTTTCCGAAGGCCAGGGCATGATCGGCACCGGCAAGCTGGTGGACGGCGTGTTCCAGGCCCGCGAGATTCTGGCCAAGCACGACGAGACCTACATGCCCAAGGAGGTCATGGATGCGCTGAAGGAACAGGGCGTCTACAAGCAGCCGACCAACTGAGCGGGTCGCCCCCGCAGACGCGCCGGGGCGCGCGCGTCATTCGCTGTAATGCCCGGTCTGGTGCCAGCGCCAGGCATCGCCGATCATCTGCGCCATGGTCGAGCGGTGCGGCGCCCAGCCGAGTTCGCGCGCCGCGCGTTCCGACCCCGACACCAGCCGCACCGCATCGCCCGGGCGGCGCGGCCCTTCGACGATGGGGACGTCGCGGTTGGTGACGGCGCGGCTGGCATCCACCACCTCGCGCACGGAAAACCCCTTGCCGGTGCCAAGGCAGAACACGCGGCTGCCGCGCCCGTCCAGCAGCCAGCGCAGGCCCAGCACATGGGCATCGACCAGGTCCATCACGTGCACATAGTCGCGGATGCAGGTGCCGTCGGGCGTGGGGTAATCGGTGCCGTGCAGCGTCAGCGCCGCGCGGCGGCCCGAAATCGCGTCCAGCATCAGGGGGATCAGGTGGGTTTCGGGTTGGTGGAACTCGCCCACCTGGGCCTCGGGGTCGGCGCCGGCGACGTTGAAATAGCGAAAGATCACCGCCTCCAGCCCCTTGGGGGCAAAGTCGCGCAGCATGTCCTCGATCGCGCGCTTGGAGCCGCCATAGGCGTTGATCGGGGCCTGGGCGGTGTCTTCGTTCAGCACGACGCCGTCCTGGTCGCCGTAGGTCGCGCAGGTCGAGGAGAACACGAAGCGGCGCACGTCATGGGCCAGCGCCGATTCGATCAGGTTCAGCGCGCCCAGCACGTTCTCGCGCCAGTAGAGGCCGGGATCCTTCATCGATTCCCCGACCTGCGAGAGGGCGGCAAAGTGCATCACCGCGGCGGGTTTCCATTCGGCCATTGCGGCGTCGATGCTGGCGCGGTCGGTCAGGTCGCCCTGGTGCAGCGGGCCGAATTGCACCGCCTGGCGCCAGCCGGTGCTGAGGTTGTCGAATGTCACCGGCAGGAACCCTGCCGCCTTGAGCACCTTGCAGGCGTGCGAGCCGATGTAGCCCGCCCCCCCCGTCACCAGAACCGGAACCGCGTCCATGCCAGACCCCTTGCGCTTGTCGCGCGGCACCCTAGGGCGACCTTGCGGCAAGGGCAAGGTCAGGCCAGCCCCAGCCGCGCCAGCGTGCGGTCCAGCGCCAGCCCCAGCAGGCGGCGTTCCGCCGAAGGCGCCTCGTCGGCGCGGGTCATCAGGCCGACCGGGCCTTCGGTGCCGGCGGTGGACAACGGCACCCGCGCCAGGCGCCCGTCGGCCAGTTCCAGCGCGACCACCCCTTCGGAGATGAACCAGACCGCATCGGTCTGCGGCACCTGCACCCGCCCGAAGGCGCCCGAAACGGTTTCGATGCGGTGCGCGGGCTCGGGCACGCCGTTGAGGATGAAGAACCGTTCGACCAGCGGGCGGATGGCCGCCCAGGGCGGCGGCCAGATCACCGGCCAGCGGCCAAGCGCGTGCAGGTCGGGGTCGGTCAGCAGCGGGTGGCCGGGGCGCACCACGATGGCGACCTGTTCCATGTAAAGCTGGGCAAAGGCCAGGCCGCGCATGGTATCGGGGGCGCCCATGCGGCCGATCACGGCGTCCAGCTGGCCGGCGCGCAGCTGCGCGGTCATCTGGTCGTGCGGGCCATCGGCGATGGTCAGGTGCAGCTCCGGCGCCATCTGCGCCAGCTCGGCCGCCACCCCGGGCATGACGCGCGTGGCCACCGAGGGCAGCACCCCCAGCGCCAGCCGCCGGGCGCCCGGGTCGGGTTGCGCCAGCGCCGCCAGCCCGCGTTCGATCTGCGCAAGGCTGGCTTGCGCGTGGCGGTGGAACAGCTCGCCTTGCGGGGTCAGCGCCACGCCGGCGCGCCCGCGCGTCATCAGCGGGGCGCCGGCGATGTCTTCCAGCTCGGCCAGGGTGCGCGACATGGCGGGCTGGGTCAGGAACAACCGCTCGGCCGCCTTCTTCAGGCTGCGGGCACGGATGATCTCGACAAAGGCCTGGATGTGGCGCAGCTTGATTCGGCGATCCATGATTGCGATTTCCGGCAAGTTTCGATCCGAATATCTCATTTTACTTGCCGAAATCCATAGGTCATCCTGCGCGCAGGGAGGATCGACATGCGCACACAGGTCGTCATCGTCGGCGGCGGGCCTTCGGGCATGCTGCTGGGGCAACTTCTGCACCGCGAGGGCATCGACAACGTGGTGCTGGAACGGCGCGACCGGGCACATGTGCTGTCGCGCATCCGCGCCGGGGTGCTGGAACAGGGGCTGATCGGGTTGATGGAGGCCGCGGGCGTCGCCGACCGGCTGCACCGCGAAGGCTATGTCCACGAAGGCACCAACCTGTCCTTCGACGGGCAGATGTTCCGGCTGAACCTCTCCGCGCTGGCCGGAAAGCCGGTGATCGTCTATGGCCAGACCGAAGTGACGCGCGACCTTTACGATGCGCGCGCCGCGGCCGGCCTGCCGCTGATCGACACTGCCGAGGATGTGGCGATTCATGGCGCCGATGGCGACCGCCCGCATGTGACCTACACCCGCCACGGCGTCGAACACCGGATCGACTGCGACTTCGTGGCCGGTTGCGACGGGTTCCACGGCGTCAGCCGCCGCACGGTTCCGGGCACGGTGCGACGGGATTACGAAAAGGTCTATCCCTTTGGCTGGCTGGGGATTCTGTCGCAGACGCCGCCGGTCAGCCACGAGCTGATCTATGCCGGGTCGGATGCCGGCTTTGCACTGTGTTCGATGCGCAATGCCAACCTGTCGCGCTATTACGTGCAATGCGCCGCGATGGACCGGGTGGAGGACTGGTCCGACGACCGTTTCTGGGCCGAGCTCGGCCGCCGCTTGCCGGCTCATGTGGCCGAGGCGCTGGTGACAGGGCCCAGCATCGAGAAATCCATCGCGCCGCTGCGATCCTTCGTGACCGAGCCGATGCGCTGGGGCCGGCTGTTCCTGGTGGGGGATGCGGCGCATATCGTGCCGCCCACCGGTGCCAAGGGGCTGAACACCGCTGCCAGCGACGTGCATTACCTGTGGCAGGCGCTGGCGCGGCATTACCGCGCCAACGACGCCGAAGGGCTGGAGCGCTATTCGGAACAGGCGCTGTTGCGGGTGTGGAAGGCCGAGCGTTTCAGCTGGTCGCTGACCATGCTGTTGCACCGCTTTCCCGACCAGACCGGCTTTGATCGCCGCATGCAGGCGGCCGAAATCGCCTTTCTGCGCGACAACCACGCCGCCCAGGTCGCCTTTGCCCAGAACTATGTCGGCCTTCCTTACTGAGGAGATGCCCATGACCGAACCCGCCCCCCCCGACCGCCACGCCCGCGGCATGGCCGTGCGCCGCGCGGTGCTGGGCGACGCGCATGTGAACCGTGCCGAAGCCGCCAAGACCCCGCTGGATGCCCCGTTTCAGGATCTGATCACCGAAGCTGCCTGGGGCACCGTCTGGGCCTCGGATGCGATCAGCCGGCGCGAACGGTCGATGCTGACGCTGGCGCTGCTGGCGGCCACCGGCAATTTCGACGAAATCCCCATGCACATCCGCGCCACCGCCCGCACCGGCGCCAGCCGCCGCGACGTGATGGAGGCGTTCCAGCACGTCGCCATCTATGCCGGGGTGCCGCGCGCGAACCACGCGATCAGGCTGGCCAAGCAGACCTACGCCGAGATGGACGAGGAGGCCGCCCGATGAAACCTGCCGAATTCTACATGCGCGACCGTGCGATGCACCCGCCGGCGCATCACCCGGGCTACAAGACCTCGGTCCCGCGTTCGCCGCGCATGCCGCTGCTGACCATGCACCAGACCCCCAGCGAGATCACCGGCCCGACCTTCGGCCACAACGATTTCGGGCCGCTGGACAACGACCTGATCGCCAACTTCAACCACGGCGGCGACCCGGTGGGCGAACGGATGATCCTGCACGGGCGCGTGCTGGACGAAAACGCCCGGCCGGTGCCCAATACGCTGGTGGAAATCTGGCAGGCCAATGCCAGCGGGCGCTATCGCCACAAGAAGGATATCTACCTGGGCGCGCTGGACCCCAATTTCGGCGGCTGCGGGCGCACGCTGACGGATGCGAACGGGTATTACTGCTTCCGCACCATCAAGCCGGGGCCCTATCCCTGGATGAACTACATCAACTCGTGGCGGCCGCGGCACATCCATGTGTCGGTGTTCGGCACCGCCTTCAGCCAGCGGCTCATCACCCAGCTTTACTTCGAAGGCGATCCGCTGATTCCGCTGTGCCCGATCGTGCAGACCATCCCCGACCCCGAGGCGGTGCAACGCCTGATCGCGGCGATGGACCTGAACGCTTCGGTCCCGATGGATTGCCTGGCCTACAAGTTCGACATCGTGCTGCGCGGGCGGCGCTCGACGCTGTTCGAAAACCGCCTCGAGGGGAACTGAGATGGTGCAGAAACTCGATTACCTCAAGGAAACCGCGTCGCAGACCGCCGGGCCCTATGTGCATATCGGCCTGGCGCCGGGGGCGGCCGGGTTCAGCATCTTCGAGCGCGAGCTGGGTTGGGACATCGCCGGGCCGAACGCCCCGGGCGAACGCATCCGGGTCGAGGGGCTGGTGATCGACGGCACCGGCGCGCCGGTCAAGGATGTGCTGCTGGAGGTCTGGCAAGCCGATGCCAGCGGCATCTATGCCCACCCCGAGGATCCGCGCCACGGCCAGGTTGCGCCCGGCTTTCGCGGCTGGGGCCGGGTCATCACCGATTTCGATACCGGGCTCTGGGGGTTCGACACGATCAAGCCGGGGGCGACGCCGGGCCGCGGCCGCGACATGCAGGCCCCGCACCTGAACCTGTGGCTGGTGGCGCGCGGCATCAACATCGGGCTGAACACCCGCATGTATTTCCCCGAGGATGCGGCGCTGCACGGGGCCGATCCGGTCTTGCGCAGCATCGAACAGCGCGACAGGGTGGCGACGCTGATCGCAACCCGAACCGGGCCGGGGGCCTACAGGTTCGACATCCGCCTGCAAGGCGAAGGGGAAACGGTGTTCATCGATGTCTGACCCTTGCATCATCTGCGTGGCCATCACCGGATCGCTGCCGACCAAGGCCGACAACCCGGCGGTGCCGATCACCATTGCCGAGCAGGTGGAATCCACCCATGCCGCATTCGAGGCCGGCGCCAGCATCGTGCATGCCCATGTGCGCGACGACGAAGGCAAGCCCACCAGCGACCCCGAGCGGTTCGCCCGCCTGAAGGAAGGCGTGGAAAAGCACTGCCCCGGCATGATCGTGCAGCTTTCCACCGGCGGGCGGTCGGGCGCGGGGCAGACCCGCGGCGGCATGCTGCCCTTGCGGCCCGACATGGCCTCGCTCTCGGTCGGGTCGAACAACTTTCCCAACCGCGTTTACGAAAACCCGCCCGATCTGGTCGATTGGCTGGCCGGCGAGATGTTGAAGCATGATGTGAAGCCCGAGATCGAAGCCTTCGATCTTTCTCACATCCTCAAGGCGCGCGAGATGTGGGACAAGGGGCGCATCGCCCGCAGGCCCTACGTGCAGTTCGTCATGGGCGTCAAGAACGCGATGCCGGTGGACCGGGTGGTGTTCGATTTCTACATCGCCACCGTCAAACGTCTGTTCGGTGCGGATGCGCCGTGGTGTGCGGCCGGCATCGGGCCCAACCAGATCGTGCTGAACGAATGGGCCGTGGCCTCGGGCGGGCATGCGCGCACCGGGCTGGAAGACAACGTGCGGCTGGACAAGACCACCCTTGCCCCCAGCAATGCCGCGCTGGTGCGCCGGGTGGCGGACCTGTGCGAGCGTTACGAACGCCCCGTCGCCACCTGGCGGCAGGCGCGCCAGATCCTGGGCCTGCGCCAGCCGGAGTAGACCCATGCCTGCCGCCCCGGCCGACTCCGCCCTCTACCGCGACCTGTTCGGCGATGCCGAGACCGCGGCGCTGTTCACCGACAGTGCCGAGGTTCGCGCCATGCTGATCGTCGAAGGTGCGCTGGCCCGGGTGCAAGGCGACCTTGGGATCATCCCGGCCGAGGCGGCGGCCTTTCTGCACCGCGCCAGCCTGGAGGTGCAGATCGACCCGGCCGCGCTGGCGGCAGAAACCGCCCGCAACGGCGTGCCGGTGCCCGCGCTGGTCGCCGCCTTCCGCAAGGGCGCCGAGGCGCCCGAGATGACGCGCTGGCTGCACTGGGGGGCGACCAGCCAGGATATCATGGATACCGCGCTGGCCTTGCGGCTGAAGCGTCTGGTGGCCTTGTGGGATGTTCGGCTGGGCGCGCTGGCGGCCGCGCTGGGGCAGATGGCGGCGGACCATGCCGAAACCCCGATGGCGGCGCGCACCTACGGGCAGGCGGCGGTGCCCACCAGCTTCGGCGCGCTGGTTGCCGGCTGGGGGCGCCCGGTGATGCGGCATCGCGCGCGGCTGGCGGCGCTGGCGCCCGACCTGCTGAGGGTGTCGCTGTCGGGGGCGGCCGGCACCTCGGCCGCGCTGGGGCCGCAGGCGGCGGCGGTGCGGGCGGGGCTGGCGCAGGCGCTGGGTCTGGCCGATCCGGGGGCAAGCTGGCACGCCGAACGCGACGGGATCGGGGCCTTTGCTGCCTGGATGGCCGGGCTGACCGCAACCTTGGGCAAGATGGGCCAGGACCTGATCCTGCTGTCGCAGACCGGCATTGCCGAAGTGGCGATGGCCGGGGCGGGCGGCAGCTCGACCATGCCGCAAAAGCAGAACCCGGTGGGGCCTTCGGTGCTGGTTGCCCTGGCGCGCCAGAGTGCGGCCCTGGCGGAGGTGGTGCAAGGCGCCGGTGTGCATGGCCTGCAGCGCGACGGTGCGGCCTGGTTTGCCGAATGGCTGACGCTGCCGCAACTGGTGCATTCCACCGGCCGGGCGCTGGTGCTGGCGGCCGACCTGGCCGCCCGCGTGCGCCCCGACCCGGCGGCGATGGCCCGCGGCCTGGCCGAAGGGCAGGGCACCCTGATGGCCGAGGCGCTGACCTTTGCGCTGGCCGGGCAGTTGCCGCGCCCCGAAGCCGCCGCCCGTGTCGCGGCGCTGTGCCGCGAGGCCCTGGCCAGCGCCACCCCGCTGGCAGACCTCGCTGCGCGCGATTTCCCGGGCACCGACTGGGCTGCACGGCTGGCGGGGCCGGGCGCGCTGGGCGATGCCCCGGCCGAGGCGCGGGCCTTTGCCGCCGCCGCCTTGTCGTCCGCGGCGGGCGGCTGACAAGGCGCTTGCCTGCAGGCGGCAATGGCCTATCGTCCCCCCAGCCGCGCCCGCAGAGGCCGGACCCGAGGGAGGATGACACGATGCTGAAAGGCATGATGATGGATCGGCCGCTGTCGATCCCTGCCGTGATCGACTATGCCGCCGACGTCTACCCCGACCAGCGGATCGTTTCGGCAACCGTCGAAGGCGGGGTGCACAGCTATTCTTACGCCGAATCGCGCGACCGCATCGGGCAACTGGCGCATGCGCTGGTGGCGCTGGGCGTGAAGCCCGGCGACCGGGTGGCCACGCTGGCCTGGAACGGCTACCGCCATTTCGAGCTTTACTATGCCGTGGCGGGCATCGGGGCGGTGTGCCACACCATCAACCCGCGGCTGTTTCCCGACCAGATCGCCTGGATCATGGGCCACGCTGCCGACAGCGTGCTGTGCTTCGACCTGACCTTCGTGCCGCTGGTCAATGCCTTGCGCCCGCGGATGCCGCCGGGCATCCGGCTGGTGGCGCTGTGCGATGCCGCGCATCGCCCCGATGTGCCCGAGGCGCTGGCCTACGAAGACCTGCTGGCCGGCCAGCCGCAGCGCTACGACTGGCCCGACCTGCCCGAGGATACCGCCGCGGCGCTGTGCTATACTTCGGGCACCACGGGCGACCCGAAGGGGGCGCTGTATTCGCACCGTTCCAGCCTGCTGCACGCCTTTTCGGTGGTGCTGGGCGCGCCGCGCAGCTTCGGGGTCGATCAGCGCATCCTGCCGGTGGTGCCGCTGTTCCACGTCAATGCCTGGGGGTTGCCCTATTCGGCGCCGCTGGCGGCAACGGGGCTGGTCTTTCCCGGGCCGCGGCTGGATGGGGCGTCGCTGTGGGATCTGATGCAAGCGCAGGGCGTGACCGCGGCCTGGGGGGTGCCCACCGTCTGGACCGGCCTGATCGACGAGATGCGCAAGCGCGGCGCCCGGCCCGACCGGCTGCATTCGCTGCTGATCGGCGGTTCGGCGGCCGCGCCCGCGATGATCCGCGCGCTCGAGGAGGAGTTCGGCATCGAGGTGCTGCACGGCTGGGGCATGACGGAAATGAGCCCGGTCGGCACCGTCAGCCGCAGCCAGCCCGGGCAGGACATGGAGGCCCGCATCGCCGCGCGCCTGCCGCAGGGCAAGCGGCTGTTCGGGGTGGACCTGAAGATCGTGGCCGAGGATGGCACCCGCCTGCCGCACGATGGCAAGGCGGTGGGCGAATTGCTGGTGCGCGGGCCGCAGATCATTTCCGGCTATTACAACGACCCTGCCGCCAGCGCCCGCGCCTTTGACGCCGAAGGCTGGTTCCGCACCGGGGATGTCGCGCGCATCACCCCGCAAGGCGACCTGGTGATCGTGGACCGCACCAAGGATCTGATCAAGTCGGGCGGCGAATGGATCTCGTCGATCGACCTGGAAAATGCCGCCGCCTCGCACCCGGCGGTGGCGATGGCGGCAGCGGTGGCGGTGCCGCACCCGAAATGGGACGAGCGCCCGGTGCTGGCGGTGGTGCTGCGCCCCGGCGCGATGGCGACCGAGGCCGAGATCCTCGCGCATATCGGGCGCAGCATGGCGAAGTGGCAGCTGCCCGACGCCGTGGCCTTTGTCGAGGCGATCCCGATGACCGCGACCGGCAAGATGTCGAAAAAGGATCTGCGCGTGCAGTTGCAGAACCATTTCCGCGACTCGCCCGGCGCCTGACGGCGCGCGCCGGGCAGGGGGGCGCTCAGCCTTGCGGCACGCGCAGCACGATGCCGTCGAGGCTCGGCGTCATCACGATCTGGCACGACAGCCGGGAGGTGGGCGCCCGTGCGGCGTCGGCCAGGTCGAGCATCGCCTCCTCGAAGTCGCCGGGGGTGCCTGCGGCGGCGGCCCAATCCGGCGCCACATGCACATGGCAGGTGGCGCAGGACAGCGACCCGCCGCATTCGCCCACCACGCCCGGCACGTTGGCGGCCAGCGCGGCCTCCATCAGGTTGCGCCCGGCGGGCACCTCGGCGGTGATGCTGCGCCCGTCGGGCAGGATCCAGGTGGCTTTCATCGCATCCCCCCGTCAGACGAACCAGATATACCAGTCGCGCGCCTGTTCGCGCGTCATGTCGGCGGTTTTCGTCACCTCGACCCGTTTCATGTGCAGGTGATGGGCGCAATACAGCTCGCCCACCGCCGCGCGAAGGGGGGCGTCCGCCTCCAGGTCGTCCAGCGCGGCGGCCAGGCTTTCGGCCACGCCGACTTCGGCATCGTTGCCGGTGAAGCAGTCGCCGGTTTCGGACGGCGGCAGGGGATAGCCGCCTTCGACCCCCAGGCGGGCGGCTTGCAGCACCGCCGCCACGGCGGCATAGGGGTTGGCCGAGGCATCGGCCATGCGGTGTTCCAGCCGCGCCTTTTTCCCCCCTTCGGCCGAGATGCGCACGGTCACGCCGCGATGATCCTCGCCCCAGTTGCACCAGTAGCCCGACATGCTGGCCGGTTGCAGCCGGGCATAGCTGTTCACGCAAGGCGCCAGCAGGGCGGCCAGGCCGCGGTGATGGCGCATCCATCCCGCGATGCAGCCGCGGGCAAGATCGTTCATGCCGGCGATGCCGCCCTTTTCGCCGGTGGCCAGGGCGTTGTTGCCGGCCGCATCGGCAAAGGACAGGTTGATGTGCAGGCCTGACCCACCCCGGTCGAACAGCGGCTTGGGCAGGAAGGTCAGCAGGATGCCGTGGCGCAGCGCGATTTCGCGCGCCATCTGGCGGAACAGCACGATGTCGTCCACCGCCTTTACCGCCTCGTCGAAGGCGAGCGTGAATTCGAACTGCGGCGTGTCGTATTCCGAGGTGATGAGGTCCAGCCGGAAGCCCGCCGCCTCGGCCGCGTCCCAGATCGCATCGGTAAAGCCCAGCGGGTCGTTGAAGGGCCCGTTGCCATAGACCACCGCGCCGGGCGTGTCGTAGGGGCGCAAGCTGCCGTCGGCATCGCGGGTGAAGGCGAAGGCTTCCAGCTCGATCCCCACCTTGGGGGTCAGGCCGTGGCGCGCCCAGTCGGCCACCGCGCGTTTGAGCACATGGCGCCCGGCGATTTCCACCGGCGCCCCGGTGCGGTCGAACAGGTCGCCGGTGACGACTTTGGTGCGCGGCTCCCACCCTTGGCGGATGTCTTCGGCCCGCCAGTGCAGTTCCATGTCGGGCAGGCCGTCCATGCAAAGGGTGCCGGGGGCATCCACGATCAGATCCTTGTCGTAGTGCACGGCAAAGTTGGGCTGGGCAAAGCGGGTGTAGCCATTGGCGATCTTGTCGGCCGGCAGCAGTTTGCTGTGCATGATCGACAGGTGATCGCAGAAGAAGGGTCGCAGACGGTCGCGCATGGGTTTCCCTGTGGGTTTGGGCTCTTGCCGGCCCGGTTATCGAAGCGTCACGGTCACCGGCAGCGCCTTGATGCCGCCGATGAAGTTGGAGCGCAGGAACTGCGCCGGCCCCGCCGGTTCGATGCTGCTGAGGCGGGCGGCAAGCTCCTGGAACAGCACGCGCACTTCCAGCCGCGCGAGCCACATGCCGAGGCAGACATGCGGGCCGCCCTGGCCGAAGCTGAGGTGCCGGTTGGGCGTGCGGGCGAGGTTGAGGCGGAAGGGGTCTTCGAACGCTGCCTCGTCGCGGTTGGCCGAGACGAACCAGTACAGCACCTTGTCGCCGGCGCGCACGGTCTTGCCGTGCATGTCGAAATCGCGTGTGGCGGTGCGGCGGAAGTAAAGTGTCGGCGTGGCCCAGCGGATGATCTCGTCGGCCATCGTGTCGTCCACGGCGCCGGACCGGATCTGCTCCAGCAAGCCGGGCTGGTGCAGCAAGGCGTGGATGCCCGCGGCGATGGAATAGCGCGTGGTGTCGTTGCCGGCCGCCACCAGCAGGCAGAAGAAGTTGCGGAACTCGGTTTCCGAAATCGTGCTGCCGTCGGGGCCCGGTTGCAGGATCAGGTGCAGCACCCCTTCGGTATCGCCGCGCGCGGCCTTGTCGGCCATCAGCCGCTTGGCATAATCGTAAAGCTCGGCCCCCGCGGGCGAGTTGAAGGGCATCATCCGGTATTCGTCGGTCTGCATCCGGTCCAGCACGTGATCGGTGAAATCCGGGTCGGTGTTGGCGATCAGGGCATCGCCCTTTTCCACCAGCCAGGGCAGGTCGGCATCGGGTGTGCCGATGATGCGCCCCAGCATCCGCATGGGCAGCTGGCGGGCGATGTCCCTGGTGGCGTCGAAGGTGCCCTTTGCCAGCGCCTGGTCGAGGATTTCGCGGCACAGCGCGCGGATGACGCCTTCGAACCCGGCGATCACGGGTTTGGAAAAGGCTTTCGCAACCTTGATCCGGGTCTGGGTGTGTTCCGGCGGGTCGGTTTCCTGAAAGGTGCGGCGGGCGAGGTATTCCTCGTAGGTCTGATCCTCCATCCGGATGCCGCGGGCCGAGGACAGAAGGTCGGTCTGGCGGTTCATCTCCATGATGTCGGCATGGCGGGTCAGCGACCAGAACCCCTGGCCCCCCGACCAGTCGGACCAGTGCAGGGGGTCTTCGCGGCGCAGGCGGGCAAAGGTGGCGTGCGGCGGGCCGGCGGTGAAGGTGTCGTGGCTGGTCAGGTCGGCGAAACCGTCGTCGGTGGGGTGCCAGATGCTCATGGGCCTCTCCCTTGCCCTTGGGTGCTTAACATGTATACTGATACAAGGTCTTCTGTATGTAAAGGGGCGGCTTCGTGCATATCGGACTGCTGATGGCCAACACCGACGAAAGCGCCTTTGCCCAGGCGCGGCCCAAGGATGGCGCGAAATGGGCGCGGCTTCTGGCCGAGGTGCGCCCCGACTGGCGGCTTTCGGTCTGGCCGGTGAAGGACGGGGTGTTCCCCGACGGCCCATGCGTGGTGGATGGCTGGATCATCTCGGGCAGCCCGGCCTCGGTGAACGACCCGGACCCTTGGGTGGACCGGCTGATGGACCTGATCCGGGCGATTGCGGCGGCAGGGGTGCCGATGTTCGGCGCCTGTTTCGGCCATCAGGCCATTGCGCGGGCGCTGGGGGGCAGGGTCGGGCGCAACCCGGGGCCCTTCGTCATCGGCCGTGTGGAGACCGATTACCACGCGCCCGAGCCCTGGATGGGCGCGGGCGGGCCGGTGGGCCTGTATGCCGCGCATGGCGAACAGGTGCTGGACCTGCCGAAGGGCGCGCGCGTGCTGGCGGGCAATGCGGCCTGCCCGGTCGGGGCCTTTGCCATCGGGGCGCGCATCCTGACGACGCAGTATCACCCCGAGATCACCGCCGACTTCATGGCAGACCTGCTGGACGAGCTGGAAGGCAAGCTGCCGGCAGACCTGCTGGCCGAGGCGCGGGCCTCGATGGCGCGCCCGGCCGACCGGGCGCGGATGGCAGGCTGGATCGCGGCGTTTTTCGAACGCGGCTGATCGGGGCCGCGAACGGCGATCTTCCGGGCCGCAAAAGCCGAAGCCCGCGCCGGTGCCGGCGCAGGCGTCTGCCGTTTTGCCGGCGGTGCGCTTAGTGCAGCGACAGCACGGTTTCGATGGCCACGTCGCCGAAGCCGTTGAAGCGGGTGTTGGTGGCGATGGAATAGGCGCCCAGCCCGTGGAACAGCACATAGTCTTCTTCGGCGATGTCGCCGGGCAGCATCAACTCGCCCGGCAGGCGGTCCACCGAATCGCAGGTCGGGCCAAAGACGATGCGCGCGCGCGGCGCGCCGGTGCGCGCGGTGCCTTCGGGGTTCAGCACCTCGGTGCGGTCGATGATGCCGATCATCGGCAGCTCGTCGAGGTTGCCATAGGTGCCGTCGTTCAGGAACACATGCTCGTCATCGCGCACCGCCTTGACCCGTGCGGCCAGGGTGAAGCTTTCGGCGACCATCCCGCGGCCGGGTTCGCACACCAGCACCGGCCGGTCGGCACCGAAGGCGGCTTCGGTCGTGCGGTCGATCAGGGCAAAGATCGCCTCCAGGTCGGGCAGCACGCCGTTCAGCCGATGGCTGGGAAAGCCGCCGCCCACGTTCAGGCGCGCAATCCGCACGCCCGCGGCCTCGGCAATGCGGGCAGCGGCGTGGATATAGCTTTCCCAGGCCTGCGGGTCGATGCATTGCGTGCCGGGGTGGAAGGTCATCGACGGGATGAACCCGGCCTCGGCCACGCTGCGCAGCAGTTCGGCCGCCAGTTCCTGCGTGGCGCCGAACTTGGCGCCGAAGTTATAGGCGGCACCCTGCACGGGCAGCTTGAAGCGCACGGTGATTTCGGTGTCGGCCGCCGGCACCATCTCGATCAGCTTGGCCAGTTCCGAACGGCTGTCCACCGAATAGGACTTGACACCCAGCGCCACCGCAACGGCAATTTCCGACCGCGCGCGCACAGGGTTGTTGTAGTGCATCGCCGCTTCGGGCGCGAGCCGGCGGATCATCAGCATCTCGGCGGGGCTGGCGACATCGAACCCGCGCACACCGGCGGCGGCGAGGTTCTCGATGACCATTTCCTGCGGGTTCGACTTTACCGCATAGGTGACCATGCCGGGAAAGCCGTCGATGAAGCGGCGGGCGGTCGCCTGCAGCACGCCGGGCGCAAAGAACAGCACCGGGTTTTCCGGTTGCTGGTTGGCCACATATTCGGCCGGCTTGGCCCAGATCGTTTTCGAGAGTCCCATCGGCGTATCCTTCCTGCTGCCAACAGAACGCAGTCCTTGCCCCGGCTTGACGGGTTGGGGAACGCGCGTGATGCGTTTCGACCAACCAGGCCAGGTGCGTATGAGCCGCCCTTTTCCTGAAAACGTGGACCGCGCATATGGGGCACATTCCGCGCGATGAAAACCTGTGTTATGCAGCGTGGCGTCGTTATAATGACGAAATGGCAAGACAAGTAGAGAGGTGTGCCGTGGATGACATGGATCGGACCATTCTGGGGCTGCTCAGCGCCGATGCACGCATGTCGGTGGCCACCTTGGCCCGGCGGCTGAAGGTGGCGCGTTCGACGGTGCAGGCCCGGCTGGAGCGGCTGGAAACCACGGGCATCATCGCCGGCTATACCCTGAAGCTGGGCGAGGCCGCCAAGGCCGCCCGCATCCGCGCCACGATTCTGCTGACCATCGAACCGCGCGCCCAGGCCGGCATCCTGCAACGGTTGAAGGCCGTGCCCGAGGTCGAGGTGGCGCATTCCACCTCGGGCCGGTTCGACCTGCTGTTGCAGGTGGCGGCGCCGGGCACGGCGGCGCTGGACGAGGTGCTGGACCGCATCGGCCAGATGACCGGGGTGAAAAGTTCGGAATCGCTCATTCACCTGAGCACGCGGATCGACCGGGCGGTCTAGCAGGGCGTTGCGGCGGGCGGCGCGTCGGTGCCGGTTCCTCGGGGCATCACCCGCGCCAGCATGGCGCGCAGCACCGCGTCGCGGGCGTCGGGCGGCATCTTGTCGAGCCCCTTGAGCCGCCCGCCGGCGATCAGGTCGGCTGCGCCGTGGGCCAGCGCCCAGATGGCAAGGACATCGGTCTGCCCGCCGCCCAGTTCCGCGACCAGGGCGACGAGGTGGCCGCAGGCAGCTTCGGAGGCGGCGCAAAGGTCGGGGTCGGCGAAGTCGGGGCGGCGCGACGAAAAGATCAGCCGGAACAGCGCCGGCCGGTTTTGGGCGAAATCGACGTAGCCGAGCCCCGCGGCCTGCATCCGTTGCGCCGGCGGGTCGTCGGGCGTGCCGCGCGCGGTCATGTGCGCGAGGAAGCTGCGGAAGCCTTCGGCAGCCAGCGCCGTCAACAGCCCGGTGACATCGCCGAAGTGATGCGCCGGGGCAGCATGGCTGACGCCGGCGCGCTTGGCCACGGCGCGCAGCGAGAACCCTTCGATCCCGCGTTCGGCCAGTTCGGCTTCGGCAGCCGCCAGAAGCGCGGCCCGAAGGTCGCCGTGGTGATAGGGGCGCGGGTCGTTCATGTGCGGTGTCCCGGTCGGGCGGGCGGACCGGGGGTTTTGCACCCCCGGACCCCCGCAGGATATTTGGCCAAGGTGAACGGGTCGGGCCCGTGCCCCTAGCAATGTCGAAGCCGTGTGACACTGTCAAGATTTCGCTCGACTTCGGGTTTGACAGTGTCAAGTCTAAATTCGACGATGGAAGGTCTGTTGGCCGCGACGCGATCGAATGGCCGCGACCGACCTGTCCGGCCACCGGGGCGCTGACACGGCGGGCCGAAGATTTCGATCTTTTCCGGGGGTATGCTCGTGTGACACGTGCCGCGACCGATGCGGCCCGGGCTGCCCTGCCTTGCCGTTCCCTGATGCCGACCGAGGCGCGTCAGGGTCTGGTGCTGGCCGCGGCGGTGATCGAGATGATGTGGATCGACGGGGCGGCGTTGGGCGTGGCCTCGGATTTCCATCCGGGCACGCCGCCGTTGCAGGCGCTTTGCGCGGCGATGGGGCTGGTGGCCTCGGTGCTGACGGCGCTGACGCTGGTGAAGGGGCTGGCGATCTGGCGCAACCAGGCGGTGCTGACGCCTGCCTTGCGGGATGGCATGGGCCTGGGTCTGGTGCTGACCTTCGGGCTGACGATGGTGGCGGCCTGGGGCATGGCGGCGGGGCCGGGGCACCTTGTGGGTGTGCCGGCAAGCGGCGCGCGGGTGCCGCTGATGGGCTGGTCGCGCGAGGTGGGCGACCTGCGGTTCGCGCCTTTCCTCGCAACCCATGCGCTACATGTGGTGCCGCTGGCGGGGTCGCGCGCGGCGGTCTGGCTGGCCGGGGGGGGCCTATGCCGGCCTTGTGCTGTGGGCCTTTGTGCGGGCGTTGTCGGACCGGCCGTTGCTTGTGTGACCTTCCCCTTTGCCCTTGGTCGCGCTAGAACCCGCGCGATCAAGGGAGCCTGCCGATGCCGATGGACAAGACCTTTACCCCCGCCGAAGCCGAAGCCCGGGTCTCTGCGCGGTGGGAGGCGGCGAACGCCTTTGCCGCAGGGGCAGCCAGGCGGCGCGACGACAGCTATTGCATCATGATCCCGCCGCCGAACGTGACCGGCAGCCTGCACATGGGCCATGCCTTCAACAACACGTTGCAGGATATCCTGATCCGCTGGCACCGGATGCGCGGGTTCGACACGCTGTGGCAGGTGGGCACCGACCATGCCGGGATCGCCACCCAGATGGTGACCGAGCGCGAGATGGCCGCCAACGGCGAGCCCTCGCGCCGCGAAATGGGGCGCGATGCCTTTGTCGCCCGGGTCTGGCAGCAGAAGGTGAAGTCGCGCGGCACGATCATCGGGCAGCTCAAGCGGCTGGGCGCCTCGTGCGACTGGTCGCGCGAGGCCTTCACGATGGGCGGTGCGGCCGGCGACCCCGACGCGGGCAAGGGGCCGAACTTCCACGACGCGGTGATCCGGGTCTTTGTCGACATGTATCGCAAGGGGCTGATCTACCGCGGCAAGCGTCTGGTGAACTGGGATCCGCATTTCGAGACGGCGATTTCCGACCTGGAGGTCGAGAACATCGAAGTCGACGGCCACATGTGGCATTTCAAGTATCCGCTGGCCGGGGGTGCGACCTATCGCTACGTCGAGAAGGATGCCGAAGGCCGCGTGATCGTGGACGAAATCCGCGACTACATCTCGATCGCCACGACGCGGCCTGAAACCATGCTGGGCGACGGGGCGGTGGCGGTTCATCCATCGGATGAGCGTTATGCGGCAATCGTCGGAAAACTTTGCGAAATCCCGGTGGGGCCCAAGGCGCATCGGCGCCTGATCCCGATCATCGCCGACGAATACCCCGACCCGGCCTTCGGGTCGGGCGCGGTCAAGATCACCGGGGCGCACGATTTCAACGACTATGGCGTGGCCAGGCGGGCCGGCATCCCCTGCTACCGGCTGATGGACACGCGCGCCCGGCTGCGTGCCGACGGGCTGCCCTATGCCGAGGCGGCGGCGATTGCCCAGGCGGTGGCGCGCGGCGACACGACGCTGACCGAGGCCGAAGCCGACGCGCTGAACCTCGTGCCCGACCACCTGCGCGGCCTTGACCGTTTCGAGGCGCGCAAGCGCCTGGTCGAGGAGATCACCGCCGAGGGCCTCGCAGTCACCACCGTGGCCAGCGATGCCCGCCTGGGCAAGGCGGCGCTGAAACCCGGGGCCGAGGGGGCCGATGCGGCCGTGCCGCTGGTCGAGGCCAAGAAGATCATGCAGCCCTTCGGCGACCGGTCGAAAACCGTGATCGAGCCGATGCTGACCGACCAGTGGTTCGTCGATGCCGGCAAGCTCGTCGGCCCTGCGCTGGACGCAGTGCGCGACGGCCGCGTGCGCATCCTGCCGGAGTCGGGCGAGAAAACCTATTACCACTGGCTCGAGAACATCGAACCCTGGTGCATTTCGCGCCAGTTGTGGTGGGGGCACCAGATTCCGGTTTGGTATGGCCTCGACCTTTCGGCGCCCACCTTTGCCGACGATCAGGGCGATGGCGCGCTGGACGAGGTCGAATTGTTCCGCCTGTTGTCCGAAGGGCTGGTCCACGCCGGCGAGCGGCATCACTGCGCGCCCGACCTTGACGGTGTGATCGACCTGTTCCGGCACGACATCGGCCGCCTGCCCACCCCGCTGCATGCCGCGCGCGTGGTCGAGGTGGCCGACCGCGCCGCGGCGCTGGAGGCGTTTTCGCGGGCGCTTGCGGATTACAACCTGTCGCAGGATCCGACGCGCCTCGTCTACCCGGTCTGGCGCGACCCCGACGTGCTCGACACTTGGTTCTCCTCGGGGCTCTGGCCCATCGGCACGCTGGGCTGGCCCGAGAATACCCCGGAACTGCAACGCTATTTCCCGACCAGCGTGCTGGTCACCGGGTCCGACATCCTGTTCTTCTGGGTGGCGCGTATGATGATGATGCAACTGGCCGTGGTGAACGAGGTGCCGTTCCGCGACGTCTACTTGCATGGTCTGGTGCGCGACGCCAAGGGCAAGAAGATGTCCAAGTCGCTTGGCAATGTCGTCGATCCGCTGGAGATCATCGACGAATACGGCGCCGATGCCTTGCGGTTCTCCTCGGCGGCGATGGCGGCGCTGGGCGGGGTGCTCAAGCTCGATACCCAGCGCATCGCGGGTTACCGCAACTTCGGCACCAAGCTGTGGAACGCCTGCCGTTTTGCCGAGATGAACGGGGTCTGGGAAGGCCACGCCACGCAAGACACGCCCCCTGCGCCGCAAGCCACCGTCAACCGCTGGATCCTGGGCGAAACCGCCCGCGTGGTGGCCGAGGTGGATGCCGCGCTGACCGACTACCGTTTCAACGATGCGGCCTCGGCGCTTTATGCCTTTGTCTGGGGCAGGGTCTGCGACTGGTATGTGGAATTCGCCAAGCCGCTGCTGGCCGACCCGGGCCTTGCAGGCGAAACCCGCGCCACGATGGCATGGGTGCTGGACCGCTGCATGATGCTGTTGCACCCGATGATGCCCTTCATCACCGAGGAGCTGTGGTCGATCACCGGGCAGCGTGCAGGGCTGCTCTGCCACCAACCCTGGCCCGAGCTCGGCCCCGACCTGGTCGATGCCGAGGCGATGCGCGAAATGCGCTGGGTGATCGCCCTGATCGAGGATATCCGCTCGGCCCGGGCGCAGATGGGGGTGCCGGTGGGGCTGTACCTGCCCATCGTGATGAGCGCGCTCGATGCCCGCGGCCGTGCCGCGTGGGCGCGCAACGCCGGCCTCATCACCCGCCTCGCGCGACTGGGCGAGATGACCGAGGGCACCGCCCCGCGCGGTTCGGTCACGATTCCGGTCGAAGGCGGCGCCTTCGCCTTGCCGCTGGCCGGCGTGATCGACGTGGCCGCCGAACAGGCGCGGCTGACCAAGGCGCTGGCAAAGCTCGACAAGGACATTGCCGGCCTGCAGGCGCGGCTGGGCAACCCGAAGTTCGTGGCCTCGGCGGCCGAGGATGTGGTGATGGAAACCCGCGACACGCTGGAACGCGCCGAGGACGAGGCCGGCAAGCTGCGCGCCGCCCTGGCGCGGCTGGCGGAACTGGGCTGACGCGATGATCCCGGTTCAGGGTTTCGCAGGGCAAAGGGTGGGGGTTCTGGGCCTCGGCCGGTCGGGGCTGGCCACGGCGCGGGCCCTGGCGGCCGGCGGCGCCGCGCCCGTGGTCTGGGACGACAGCCCCGAGGCCCGCGCCAAGGCCGAGGCGGAAGGCTGGCAACCGCAGGATCTGCGGCTCGACAAGGTGTTGTCGGGTCTTGCCTGCCTCGTCACCTCGCCCGGGATCCCGCATCTTTACCCGCGGCCGCACCCGGCGATTGCCCGGGCGATGGCGCTTGGCATCCCGGTGGATAACGACATCGGGCTGTTCTTCCGTTCGCTGGGCCAGGCCGACTGGGCCGCGCTGGACCGTCCCCCGCGCGTGGTGGCCATCACCGGCAGCAACGGCAAGTCCACCACCACGGCGCTGGTCGCGCATATCCTGGCCGAATCGGGTCGCCCGGTGCAGATGGCCGGCAACATCGGCCGCGGCGTGCTGGATATCGACCCGCCCGGGGACGGCGCCTTCGTGGTGCTGGAACTCAGCAGCTATCAGACCGAGCTCGCGCGCGCCCTGACCCCCGATGTGGCGGTGTTCACCAACCTGTCGCCCGACCATCTGGACCGGCACAACGGCATGGGCGGCTATTTCGCCGCCAAGCGCCGGCTGTTTGCCGAAGGCGGCCCCGACCGCGCCGTGATCGGCGTCGACGAGGCCGAAGGCGCGTTCCTGGCCGGGCAACTGTCGCAAGGCCCGATGGACGACCGGGTCATCCGCATCTCCTCGGGGCAAAAGCTCGAAGGGTTCGGCTGGTCGGTCTTTGCGCGCAAGGGCTTTCTCGCGGAATGGCGCAAGGGGCGGCAGGTGGCGTCGTGCGACCTGCGGGGCCTTGACGGCCTGCCGGGCGCCCACAACCACCAGAACGCGGCCGCCGCCTGGGCCGCCACCCGTGCCCTCGGCCTCGCTCCGCGCGAAATCGAGGCCGCGCTGGCCAGCTTCAGGGGCCTGCCGCACCGCAGCCAGCTGGTGCGCGACATCGGCGGCGTGCGCTTCGTCAACGATTCCAAGGCCACCAACACCGACAGCGCCGCCCAGGCCTTGCGCGCCTTTCCCCGCATCCGCTGGATCGCCGGCGGCCTGGGCAAGGACGGCGGCATCGCGGCGCTCGCCCCCGACCTCGGCAATGTGGTCAAGGCCTATCTGATCGGCCATTCGGCGCGCGACTTCGCCACTCAACTGGGCGCCACCCCGCAGGAAATCTGCGAAACGCTGGACCGTGCCGTCGCCCGCGCGGCGGCCGAGGCGGAACCCGGCGATACCGTGCTGCTGGCCCCGGCCGCCGCCAGCTTCGACCAATACCCCAACTTCGAAAAACGCGGCGAGCACTTCATGGCGCTGGTCCAGGCGCTGCCCGGTGCCTGATCCTGCCCATTTTCTGTCCGAAAATATCCCACGGGGGTCCGGGGGTGTGAAACCCCCGGTCCGCGCCTTCCGCCAGCACAGACCTCAGGTCAACCGCGCGACCACATAGGCGGCCAGATCCGCCAGCATCGCCTGCACCGGATGCTTCGGCATCTCGGCCAGCGCCGCGCGCGCCGTCTCGGCCCAGGCGTTCGCTTCGGCCCGCGTCGCCTCGAGCGTGCCGTGGCGGCGCATCAGGCGCAGCGCCTCGTCCAGGTCGCCTTCGCGCTGGTCGCCCTTTTCGATCACCCGTTCCCAGAAGGCCCGTTCGGTCGCATCGGCCGCCGCCACGGCGCGGATCACCGGCAAGGTCAGCTTGCGTTCGCGGAAATCGTCGCCGATGTTCTTGCCGATCGCCGATGTCCCGCCGTAATCCAGCAGGTCGTCGGCCATCTGGAAGGCAATCCCCAGCGCATCGCCATAGGCGCGCATCGCCGCCACTTGCGCGGCGCTGCCGCCTGCCACCATCGCCCCCACCTCGCAGGCGGCGGCGAACAGGGCGGCGGTCTTGCCGCGGATCACCTGCAGATAGACCGCCTCGGTCGTGCCCAGGTTCTGCGCCGCGGTGAGTTGCAGCACCTCGCCTTCGGCGATCACCGCCGAGGCATTGGCCAGCACCGCCATCACTGCCAGCGAATTGCACTCGGTCATCAGCTGGAAGCTGCGCGCGAACAGGTAGTCGCCCACCAGCACGCTCGACTTGTTGTCCCACAGCAGGTTTGCCGTCGGCCGCCCGCGGCGCCGGGTGCTTTCGTCCACCACATCGTCATGCAGCAGCGTGGCGGTGTGGATGAACTCGACCGTCGCTGCCAGCTTGACCGCCCGGTCCCCCGCGCCGCCCAGAAGGCGTGCTGCGGCCAGCGTCAGCATGGGGCGCAGCCGTTTGCCGCCGGCCTCTACCAGATGCGCCGTCACCTCGGGGATGCGCGGCGCATGTTCGCTGGCCATGCGGTCGCGGATCAGGGCGTTGACGGCGGCCATCTCGTCGGCCAGCGCCTGTGCCAGCCGGTCATGCGGTTTCGTTGCGTTGCTGTCCAAGGCCATCTTCCTTCGCCCCGTCTCGACAAGCCCGCAGCCTGCCGTTAACCCGGTCCCATGAGGGAAATCCTGCGCAGCACCGATCCGACCCAGATCGCCTTTGCCGAGGCGCTGCTTTCCGGCGAGGGTATAGCGGCCTTCGTGCTGGACGTCCACACAAGCATCCTCGAAGGTTCGATCGGCATCCTGCCGCGCCGCCTGATGGTGGCTGACCGGGATGCCTTCGTGGCCCGGGCCGTGCTGGCCGACAACGGGCTGGAGCCCAGCCCGTGACCTTCGCCCCCGAGGATCAGACCCAGGACCTGTTTCTGGGCGGGCGGTTGCGGCTCTCGCAGCCGCGTCGGGGCTATCGTGCGGCGGCCGACCCGGTGCTGCTGGCGGCGGCTTGCCCGGCGCGCACCGGGCAATCGGTGCTGGAACTGGGCTGCGGCGTCGGGGTGGCGTCCTTGTGCCTTGGCACCCGGGTGGCGGGGCTGCGGCTGTCGGGGCTGGAATTGCAGCCCGAATATGCCGAGCTTGCCCGCCACAACGCCTGCGTCAGCGGCATCAGCCTCGAGGTGCACGAAGGCGACCTGCGCGACATGCCGCCGGCGTTGCGAATCCCTTTCGACCACGTCATCGCCAACCCGCCCTATTTTGCGCCGCAAGACGGCACCGCCGCCCGCGATCCCGGCCGGGAAACCGCTCAGCGCGAGGCGACGCCGCTGGCCGACTGGCTGGCTGCCGCGCGCCGCCGCCTGCAGCCGGGCGGCTGGCTCACGCTGATCCAGCTGGCCGATCGGCTGCCCGATCTGCTGGCCGGGATGGAGGGTTTCGGCGCGGTTTCCGTGCTGCCGCTGGCGCCGCGCCCGGGGCGGCCGGCCAACCGGGTGATCCTGCGGGCGCGCAAGGGGGCGCGCGGCCCCTTCCGCCTGCTGGCCCCCTTGATCCTGCACGATGGCCCGGCCCATGACGGCGACCGCGAGAATTACAGCCCCGCAGCGCGGGCGGTGCTGCGCGATGGCGCGGCCCTGGCGGGATTCGATTGAATTGCGGCATTATGACGGGCTCGTGACACCGAGTTTTGGTGACACGACTCGGATTTCGTGTTGCACTACCCTTACGTTCACAATCGGAAGGGAGCCTGACATGACCATTGCTTCGCACCTGCACGAACTGCGCCGCAAGCACGAGCATCTTTCTGACATGGTGGAAAAGGAACAGCGCAGCCCGGGTGCGGACCCGCTCAAGATTGCAGAGCTGAAAAAGCAGAAGCTGCGCCTGAAGGAAGAGATCACCCGGTTGGCCGACGCCTGACCCGCGCGGCCTGACAGGGGGCGGCGCGGGCCGCCTCCACCCCCTTCCGCCCGGACGCATCACGTGGCATTACCCACGTACAGGCCGGGCGGAGGGGGAACATCCATGACAATCGGCAAGAGGCAGGGGGCCGGTCTTGCCTGATCTGGCGGTGCCCCTGTCGTCGTTCCTGACGGTTTGGGCGTTTCTTGCGATGAACATCGCCACGCCTGGGCCCAACGTGCTCAACACCATCGCACTCGCCATCGGTTCGGGGCGGCGCGCGGGCATCGGCTCGGCACTGGGGGTCGGCCTCGGCATCGGGCTGTGGTGCCTGGGCATGAGCCTGGGCCTGTCGGTGGCCTTTCAGCATGCGCCGTGGTTGCGCACGGCCATGACGCTGCTGGCTTGCGGGCTGCTGATCTGGTTCGCCAGCCGATACCTGAGTGCGGCCGGGCAGGGGTGGCGCGCGCGCGGCACCGCGATGCCCATGCAAGGGCGCGCCGGCGTGGGCATGCAGGGGGCCTTTCTGCGGTCGCTGTCGGTCAACGCCAGCAACCCCAAGGCGCTGACCACCTGGGTTGCGGTTCTGGCGATGTTTCCCGTGGCGCGGGCCGAGGCGGCGGATCTGGCGCTGCTGTGCATTGGGGCCTGCACGCTGTCGTTCCTGATTCACTCCGTCTACGCCTTTGCGTTTTCGACGCCGGTGGCGGCGCGGGCCTACTTGCGCGCAGCGCCCGTCATCAATGCCGGGGTCGCGGTGTTCTTTCTGGTGTTCGCTGCGCGCCTTGCCTGGTCGCAACTGGGCTGAGCGCGCCCGGTGCGAAACGCGCACCGATCAAGCCCCCGCGCCGCATTGACGCATCGCAACCGCAAAATCCGCGGCTATGTGGCGCTTTGCACGCTGGACGCGACGCGGGCAGGGGGCTAAAAGCCGACCGCGAAGGGAGCGTCAGGGCGCTGCCTTGCACCGCATTGGGCCGGCCACCCGGCCCTCAGAGGGAGTTTGGATACGTGTCCCACGCAGACGATACCGCAGGCACCCGCAGGGACTTCCTGTATTATGCCACCGCCGGCGCAGGGGTGGTTGCCACCGGCGCGGCGGTCTGGCCGCTGGTCAATCAGATGAATCCGTCGGCCGACGTGCAGGCGCTCTCGTCGATCTTCGTCGATGTCTCGGGCGTTGAAGTCGGCACACAGTTGACCGTGAAATACCTCGGCAAGCCGGTGTTCATTCGCCGCCGCACCGAAGCCGAGATCGAGGCCGCCCGCGCAACCCCGCTGGACCAGCTGCCCGACCGTTCGGCGCGCAACCCCAACCGCGAAGGCGCCGACGCCTCGGATGTCAACCGCACGATGGACGAAGCCGGCGAATGGCTGGTGATGTCGGGCGTGTGCACCCACCTCGGCTGCGTGCCGATCGGGGATGGCGCAGGCGATTTCGGCGGCTGGTTCTGCCCGTGCCACGGGTCGCATTACGACAGCGCCGGCCGCATCCGCAAGGGCCCCGCGCCCGAGAACCTGCACATCCCCGTCGCCGTGTTTGCCGACGATTCCACGATCAAGCTGGGCTGAGGAGCGACCCATGGCTGGTATTCCCCACGACCATTACGAGCCGAAGTCCGGCTTCGAGAAGTGGCTGAACAAGCGCCTGCCCATTCTGGGCCTGGCCTATGACACGCTGATGATCCCCACGCCCAAGAACCTGAACTGGATGTGGATCTGGGGCATCGTGCTGGCGTTCTGCCTGGTGCTGCAAATCGTGACCGGCATCGTGCTGGTGATGCACTATACCCCGCATGTCGATCTGGCCTTCGCCAGCGTCGAGCACATCATGCGCAACGTCAACGGCGGCCACATGCTGCGTTACCTGCACGCGAACGGCGCCTCGCTGTTCTTCGTGGCGGTGTATCTGCACATCTTCCGCGGTCTCTACTACGGTTCCTACAAGGCGCCGCGCGAGGTGACCTGGATCGTCGGCATGCTGATCTATCTGGCGATGATGGCCACCGCCTTCATGGGCTACGTGCTGCCCTGGGGGCAGATGTCGTTCTGGGGCGCCACGGTGATTACCGGGCTGTTCGGCGCGATCCCCGGGATCGGCCCCGATATCCAGACCTGGCTGCTGGGCGGGCCGGCGGTCGATAACGCCACGCTGAACCGCTTCTTCAGCCTGCATTACCTGCTGCCCTTCGTCATCGCGGCGCTGGTGGCGGTGCACATCTGGGCGTTCCACACCACCGGCAACAACAACCCCACCGGGGTCGAGGTGCGCCGCACCTCGAAGGCCGAGGCGGAAAAGGACACCGTGCCGTTCTGGCCCTACTATGTCATCAAGGATCTGTTCGCGCTCGGCGTCATCCTGATCGTGTTCTTTGCCATCGTCGGCTTCATGCCCAACTACCTGGGCCACCCCGACAACTACATCATGGCCAACCCGCTGGCGACGCCGGCGCACATCGTGCCGGAATGGTATTTCCTGCCGTTCTACGCGATCCTGCGCGCCTTTACCGGCGACGTCTGGGTGGTGCAGCTGGTGCAGTTCCTGACCTTCGGGATCGTTGACGCCAAGTTCTTCGGCGTGCTGGCGATGTTCGGCGCGATCGCGGTCATGGCGCTGGTGCCGTGGCTGGACACCTCGTCGGTGCGGTCGGGCAAGTATCGCCCGATGTTCAAGTGGTGGTTCTGGCTGCTGGTGGTGGACTTCGTGGTGCTGACCTGGGTGGGCGCGATGCCGGCCGAAGGGATCTACACCTGGATCTCGCTGATCGCGGCAACCTACTGGTTCGCCTATTTCCTCTTGATCCTGCCGCTGCTGGGGCTGATCGAAAAGCCGCTGCCGCAGCCCGCGACCATCGAGGACGATTTCAAAGCCCACTATGGCCAGCCGGCCGAGTGAGACAGGGGACAATATCCATGATCCGCAAACTCACCCTTTCGGCCCTTGCGGCGCTGTCGCTGTCGGCGGCTCCGGCCCTGGCGGCCGGCGGTGCCGGCCATGTCGAGGACTTCGCCTTCAGCTTCGAAGGGCCCTTCGGCACCTACGACCAGATGCAGCTGCAGCGCGGCCTTCAGGTCTTTACCGAGGTGTGTTCGGCCTGCCACGGGCTGAAGTTCGTGCCGATCCGGTCGCTGGCCGACGCAGGCGGGCCGCAGCTGCCCGCCGACCAGGTGCGCGCCTATGCCGCGAACCTGGCCGAGATCACCGACAAGGAAAGCGGCGAGGACCGCCCGCGCGTGCCGACCGACCCCTTCCCGGGGTCGAGCCTGTCGAACGCGCCCGACCTCAGCCTGATGGCCAAGTCGCGCGCCGGTTTCCACGGCCCCTATGGTCTGGGGATCAACCAGTTCCTGCGCGGCATCGGCGGGCCGGAATACATCGCCTCGCTGCTGACCGGCTATCAGGATAACCCGGCCTGCGCCCCGGACGGGATCGACGGCTTCTACTACAACACCGCCTTCGCCGCCGGCGCTGTGCCGGAAGGCTGCAAGGACGAAAAGGGCGTCTCGACCGTTCCGGGCAGCTGGATCGCGATGGCCCCGCCGCTGTCGGATGGTCAGGTGGAATACGCCGACGGCCACGGCAACGACGTGCACCACATGGCGCAGGACGTGGCCGCCTTCCTGATGTGGACGGCCGAGCCCAAGATGATGGCGCGCAAGCAGGCCGGCTTTACCGCCGTGATCTTCCTGATCGTGCTGACCTCGCTGCTGTACCTGACCAACAAGAAGCTGTGGTCGGGCGTCAAGGGCAAGAAGCTGCACGCCTGATCGCGTCTTTGCCTGTCGAAACGAACCCCGCCCTTGACCGGGCGGGGTTTTTTCCTGGCCTGGGGTTTCCGTTGCGTCATGCCCGCAACCCCATTGACGCAGGGCGCCGACATGCCAACATGACGTTCACGCCACAAAACTGTCCGTCCCGGAACCGGGGCAGGACAGGCATGCGGGACCGCCCCGACAGAGGACGGCCCGCCGATGGGAGGATTGGATGGACGTCTTGCAGCTGCTGGTCAGCGGGCTTGCGAACGGCTGCGTGTACGGTCTGGTCGCGCTGGGGTTCGTGCTGATCTACAAGGCCACCGAAGCGGTGAACTTCGCCCAGGGCGACTTCATGATGCTGGGCGCCTTCGTCACGCTGGGCCTTGTGAACCCCGAATATGCCGGGCTGCCGTTCTGGCTGGCGCTGCCGCTGGTCTTTCTGCTCATGGGGGCGATCGGCTATGCCATCGACGCCACCATCCTGCGCGTGGTGTTCGGCCAAAGCCAGACCGCCATCATCATCCTGACCATCGCGCTCGGCTTCATCCTGCGCTTCGTCGCCGGGGCAATCTGGGGGCACGAGCCGCAGTCGCTGCATTCGCCGCTGGCGCTTGGCGACATCCGTTTCGGCGGCGTCGTGCTGCGCACGGTGGACCTTGCGGTCATCGTCGTCACGCTGATCCTGACCTTGCTGCTGTGGCAGTTCTTCCAGAAGACCAAGGTGGGCCTCGCCATGCAGGCGGCCAGCCAGAACCAGATGGCGGCCTATTACATGGGCATTCCGGTCAAGCGGGTGCAGGGCCTGGTCTGGGCGCTGGCGGGCATCGTGGCGGCGGTGGCGGGCATCCTGTATGCCTCGAAGGGCGCGCTGGAGCCCAACGCCGGTTTCATCGGCATCAAGGCCTTTGCTGCGGCGGTGATCGGCGGCTTCGGGTCGCTGCCGGGCGCGCTGCTGGGGGGGCTGATCGTCGGGGTGATCGAGCCCTTCGCCGGCCGCTATCTGCCGCCCGGTTACAGCCAGATCGCCCCCTATGCGCTGCTGATCCTGGTGCTGGTGTTCCGCCCGCATGGCCTGTTCGCGCAAGTGCGCACGAAAAAGGTGTAAGCGATGCGGTTCCACTTCAAGACCAGCTATGACACCGACATCGACCTGTTTCCCGACTGGTGGAAGCGGGGCCTCTACCTGGCGCTTCTGGCGCTGGCGGTGGCCTTGCCGTTTCTCATCAACGACTTCTACGTCGGCGAGGCAACGAATGTGCTGATCTGGGCGGTGGCCGGGCTGGGGCTGATGCTGCTGACCGGGCAGACCGGGCAGGTCAGCCTCGGGCATTCGGCCTTCATGGCGCTGGGGTGCTATGCCTGCGTGCTGCTGATGGAGGCGGGCCTGCCCTTTGTCGCCGCGTTCCTGCTGGCCGGGGTCGTGACGGGGCTGGTGGGCGCGGCCATCGCGGTGCCGGCCTTGCGGCTGCACGGGGTGTATCTGGCCATCGCCACGCTGGCCCTTGCGATCCTGGCCGACGACATCATCGTGTTGCTTGCGGCCTGGACCGGCGGCGTCAACGGCAAGTATGCCCCGCCGGTGACCATTCTGGGGGTCGAGTTCAACCGCTGGTCCAATCCGGCCGCATGGTACTGGCTGGCGCTGGCGGTGGTGGTGCTGGTCACCTGGGCCTACCGCAACATCCTGCGCACGCCGCTGGGCCGCAGCTTTGCCGCGGTGCGCGATTCCGAGATTTCGGCCCAGGCGATGGGCGTGGACGTGGCGCGCACCAAGACCCTTGCCTTCGGCCTGTCCTGCGCCATCACCGGGCTCGGCGGCGCGCTGATGGGCCTGTTTTCCGAGGTGTTCAACAACGAAACCTTCAACTTCCTCATCTCGATCCAGCTGGTGATGATGATCGTGGTGGGGGGGCTGGGTTTCATCCACGGCGCGTTCCTCGGTGCGGTGGTCATCGCCTTCCTGCCGCAGCTGTTGTCGATCGTGACCGATACGCTCGGGCGCGGGGTGGCCATTCCCGGCCTCGAGGCGGCGGTGTTCGGAGGGCTGCTGATCCTGTTCATCCTGTTCGAGCCGATGGGCCTTTACGGCCGCTGGCTGAAGATCCGCGTCTGGCTGGAACTGTTCCCCTTTGCCCGCAAGGACATGTTCCGCCGCCAGAAATCCTACCTCAAGACGGAGCGCCTGCGGTGAGCCTGCTCGACATCCGCGACGTCACCCTGAAGTTCGGCGGGCTGACCGCCGTGAACGCCTTGTCCCTGTCGGTCGAGGAAGGCCAGGTCTTTGCGCTGGTCGGGCCGAACGGCGCGGGCAAATCCACGGTCTTCAACCTGATCTCCCGGTTCTACACGCCGGTTTCCGGGGCCATCCGGTTCGACGGCGCCGATCTGCTGGCGTTGCCGGCGCACCGGGTGCCGTCGCTCGGCATTGCGCGCACGTTCCAGAACATCGAACTGTTCCACCAGGCCACCGTCCTGCAGAACCTGCTGGTCGGCCGCCACCGGCATCGCCGCGCCGGCATGGTGGAAAACATGCTGTTCACCCCGCGCGTCCGTGACGAGGAGCGCGCCCATCGCGCCGCGGTCGAGGAGGTGATCGACTTTCTCGATCTGCAACCCTACCGCGACCAGCGCATCGCGGGCCTGCCTTACGGGGTGCGCAAGGTGGTCGAGCTCGGCCGTGCCCTGGCCAGCAAGCCGCGGCTCCTGCTGCTCGACGAACCGGCTTCGGGGCTGTCGGTGGAGGAAACACAGAACATGCGCTGGTGGATCGACGACATCCGCCGCCACATGGGCATCACTGTGCTGATGGTGGAACATGACATGGGGCTGGTGGCCAAGGTCTGCGATCGGGTGCTGGCGCTCGACGGCGGCCGCCGCATCGCCGAGGGCACGCCGTTCAAGGTGCAATCCCACCCCGCGGTGATCGAGGCCTATCTGGGCACCGGCGCCATTTCCAAGACCGCCGATGCAAGGGGCGCGCGCCGATGAACCACCTCCCTGCGGGCCCCCTTCATTTCCTGTCCTCAAATATCCCGGGGGGAGTCGCGCTTGCGCGACGGGGGGCAGCGCCCCCCATTGCAACGGGTGAATTCGCATGACGCCCCCCCTTCTCGACATCCGCAACCTCGAAACCTTCTACGGCCCGATCATGGCCTTGCGCGGGGTTTCGCTGCAGGTGCACCCCGGCCGGGTGGTCACCGTGCTGGGTGCCAACGGCGCAGGCAAGACCACGCTGCTCAAGACCGTCTCGGGCATCATGGACCCCGAAAAGGGCGAAATCCGTTTTCAGGGTCAGGACATCGCCGGGTGGGAGCCGCACCGCATCGTGCAGGCCGGCATCGTGCACGTCCCCGAAGGCCGCGAGGTCTTTCCCCTGTTGACGGTCGAGGAAAACCTTGCCCTTGGCGCCTATACCCGGCGCGACCGGGCCGAAATCGCCCGCGACCGCGATCTGGTGTTCAGCTATTTCCCGATTCTCGCCGAACGCCGCGCGCAAGAGGCCGGAACCCTCTCGGGCGGCCAGCAGCAGATGCTGGCCATCGGCCGCGGCCTGATGCTGCGCCCGAAACTGATGCTGCTGGACGAGCCCAGTCTTGGCCTGTCGCCGCTGCTGACGCAGGAAATCTTTGCCATCCTCAAGCGGCTCAAGCGCGACGAAGGCGTGACGATGATGGTGGTGGAACAGAACGCTGCGGTGGCGCTGGAACTGGCCGACGACGGCTATGTGCTGGAACTGGGCCGCATCGTGATGAACGGCAGCGCCGAGCGGCTGGCGGCCTCCGAGGATATCCGCAACTTCTATCTTGGTCACGCCAATGAAGGTGCGCGCGGCGAACGCCGCTGGAAGCGCCGCAAGACCTGGAGATGAGCATGACCCGCCACGCCGCCATCCCCGAAATGACCGTGGTCAAGGGCGTTGCCATCAACGCCGAACCCGGCAGCCGTCCGGTGCTGGTCGACGGCTGCGATACCATCAGCCGCCTGTTTGCTGCCCGCTGCGCCGCCGAACCCGGGCGCATCGCCCACCGCGAAAAGACGCTGGGCATCTGGCGCGCCTTCACCTGGGGCGACTACTGGAAACACGCGAAATGGATCGGCCTCGGGCTGCGCCGCCTGGGGCTGAAACGCGGCGACGTGGTACAGATCCTGTCGGAAGACCGCAAGGAGTGGCTCTATTTCGACCAGGGCGTGCAGTGTGTGGGCGGCATTTCCTCGGGCATCTACACCACCGATTCCGCAGCGCAGGTGGCCTATATCCTGCGCGACTCCGGCTGCCGCTTCCTGATCGTGGAAAACGAGGAACAGCTCGACAAGTTCCTGGAAATCCCCGATGGCGCGCCGGGCGTGGAGCGGGTCGTGATCCTCGAGGACGAGGGCCTGCACGACCTGAAGGGCGAACGTTTCCTGTTTCTGCCAGAGCTTTACGCCCTGGGTCAGCAGGAGGAGGCCGAACGCCCCGGCACCTTCGAGGCGGAAATCGAACGTGGCCGCCCCGAGGACGTGGCGCTGCTGATCTACACTTCGGGCACCACCGGGGCACCGAAAGGCGCCATGCTCAGCCATGAAAACATCCTGTCGGCCATGCAGGCGGGCCTGCGCGAACTGGCCATCGACGCTGGGGCCGAACAGCTTTGCTTCCTGCCGCTGTGCCATATCTTCGAACGCAACAATTCGGCCTATTTTCCCATAGCAGTGCGATCGGTGGTGAACTTTGCCGAAAGCCCCGAAACCGTGTTCGACAACCTGCGCGAGGTCAGCCCGACCACGTTTTCCGCCGTGCCCCGGGTGTGGGAAAAGATCTATTCCCGCGTGCTGATCCTCGCGCAAGAGGCGACCTGGGTCGGGCGCGTGGCCTATGGCCTTGCGATGAAGGCCGGGATGCTGCGCGCCGATGCCGAGGCGCAGGGCCGCGCCCTGACGCTGCCGCAGCGCGCGGCGGTGGCGCTGGCCGATCTGATGGTGTTTCGCAACCTGCGCCAGCTGCTGGGGATGGATCGGCTGAAGCAGGGCATATCGGGGGCCGCGCCGATCAGCCCGGCGCTCTTGCGCTGGTATCGCGCCATCGGGGTGCCGGTCTACGAAGGCTATGGCATGACCGAAAATGCCGCGACCTGCACGGTGAACCGCCCCGGCGCCAACCGCCTGGGCACCGTCGGCCCCGCCATGCCCGGCACCGCGTTGCGCATCGCACCCGATGGCGAAATCCAGTCGAAGACGCTGGCCAATTTCAAGGGCTACTGGAACCTGCCCGAAAAGACCGCCGAAACCTTTACCGAAGATGGCTGGCTGCGCACCGGCGACATCGGCCACATCGACGACGATGGTTTCCTGACCATCACCGGGCGGCTCAAGGACATCATCATCACCGCCGGCGGCAAGAACATCACCCCGGCCGAAATCGAAAGCCGGCTGAAGTTCAGCCATTACATTTCCGATGCGGTCATCATCGGCGACCGGCGCAAGTATCTGACCGCCCTGGTGATGATCGACCAGGAGAATGTCGAGAGATTCGCCCAGACCCACCGGGTGCCCTATGCCGATTTCGCCTCGCTGACCCGCGCGCAAGCCGTGCAGGAACTGATCCGCGCGGAAATCGACGCGGTGAACCGCGAATTCGCCAGGGTCGAGCAGATCAAGGATTTCCGGCTGATCGACGTGCTGCTGACCGCCGAGGACGAAGAACTGACCGCCACCATGAAGCTCAAGCGCAGCTTCGTGGAGAAAAAACACAAGGCGCTGATCGACGACATGTATCGTTAAGGCCCGGCACCGGGAAAAAGGGAGGAGAAACCATGAAACGCACGATAACCGCACTGGCCGCCGGCGCCCTGGCGCTGGGGTTGGCCCAGGCTTCGGCGCAAACGCAAGGCGTCAGCGACACCGAAGTGGTGATCGGCTCGGTCAACGACCTCAGCGGCATCTTCGCCGCCGTCGGGGTTCCGGCCATCAACGGCGCCATGCTGCGCATCGAACAGGCTAATGCCGCGGGCGGCGTTCACGGCCGCCAGATCCGCTTCGTGGTCGAGGATCACGGCTATCAGCTGCCGAAGGCCACGCAGGCCTACAACAAGCTGGTGAATCGCGACCAGGTCTTTGCCATGATCCTCAGCCTCGGCACACCGCACAACCTGGCGGGCTTCCAGATCATGGACCCGAAAGGCATCTTCAACATCAACCCGCTGACGGCCGCGCGCGAAATGCTGCCCGAGCCCAACAGCCCCAACAAGTTCACCGCCTTTTCCAGCTACTACGACCAGACGGTCGCAGGGATGAAATACCTGAACGCAACCTACGGTGCGACCAAGGTCTGCACCATGTATCTGCCGACCGACTTCGGCATGGAAATCTCGGCCGCCACCAAGGAACAGGCGGCGGCGGCCAACATGACCTTCGTGTCCGAAACCACCCACAAGCCCGACGAGCAGGATTTCGTCGGCGCCGTGCAGAAGTTGCGTGCCGACGGTTGCCAGGTGGTGACGATGGCGCTCGGCGTGCGCGCCGGCATCACCGTGGTCGGCACCGCCAAGCAGCTCGGCTGGACGGATGTGAAATTCCTGGCCACCTCGGCCGGCTTCCTCGAGGCGGTGGCGGCCGTGCCCGGCGGCGTGACCGACGGGCTTTACGCGGCCGCCGGCTGGGTCGACCTGCAGGCCCGCAAGGACGATCCGGTGCCGGCCAGGTTCATCGCCGACTACACCGCAAAATACGGCCAGCCCGCGACCGGCTTTGCCATGCTGGGCTACACCACCGCCGACACGCTGGTGCGTGCGCTGGAAGCGGCCGGCAAGGATCTGACGCAAGACAGTTTCCGCGCCGCGATGGAAAGCCTCGACTATCAGGACGAGCTGCTGGATACCCGCATCCGCTACACCCCTGAAAACCACCAGGGGGCCAATGACGTGACGATTTCGGTCGTCTCGGGCGGCATCTGGAACCTCAAGGCGCGCCAGTAACGCCGCAGGCAGGCGGCGGGGGCAGGGGGGGCGCAACCCTGCCCCCGCTTTTGCTTCTGGACGCCGGCAAGCGGCCGGGATACTCACGCCTCGGCCCTTGCCTTTCACCTTGCGGAAATATCCTGCGGGGGAGCGGGGGTGCAAAACCCCCGCTGCCGACGGCACCGCCAGGTGCGCGCCGCAAGGATCTGCGCGATGAACGCCACCAACGACCGTATCTTGCCCGGCGTGGCGCTGATGCTGGGCTTTTGCGCGATTGCGCCGCTGATCGACGTCGCCTCGAAACTGGCGTCGGCAACGGTGCCGGTCGGTCAGATCACGCTGGCCCGTTTCGTGGTGCAAGGCGGGCTGATGCTGCCCTTGCTGTTTCTGCTGGGCCAGGGGTTGCGGATCTCGGCCCGCGCCTTGCGGCTGACGCTCTGGCGCGCGCTCGCGTCGATCACGGCGACCTTCACCTTTGTCTGGGCGGTCAGCCACATGCCGATTGCCGACGCGCTGGCCATCGCCTTTGTCGAGCCGTTCATCCTGCTCATCCTCGGGCGGCTGATCTTCGACGACGAGGTGGGGCCGCGCCGGATCGCGGCCTCGGCGGTCGGGTTCCTGGGCGCGCTGATGGTGATTCAGCCGTCCTTTGCCACCTTCGGCTGGATCGCGCTTTTGCCGGTCGGCACGGCGTTCAGCTTTGCGGCCTACATGCTCATCACCCGCGAAGCCTCGCGCGCCATGACGCCCGAGGCGATGCAGTTCCACACCGCCTGGGTGGCGGCGGCGATCTGCCTGCCGGTGGTGGTGCTGGCCGAAGGCACCGGCATCGCCACGCTCGATCCGGTCTGGCCCGAAGGGCTGGCCTGGGCCTGGCTGTTCGGCGTGGGGCTGGCAGCCACGGTCAGCCACATGTTCATGACCTATGCGCTCAAGCTTGCGCCTTCGGCCACGCTGGCGCCGCTGCATTACCTGGAAATCGTGTCGGCCGCGACGCTCGGTTACCTCGTGTTCGGCGATTTTCCCAACGCGCTGACCTGGGCGGGCATCGGCGTGATTGTCGCCTCGGGCCTTTACATCATCCACCGCGAACGGGTGACGGCAGCGAAAGTGCGGCAAGCACGGCAGGCAGGCGCACGCGCGGCAGGATGACCAGCATCCGCGCCGCGTCGAAGCCCAGCCGCACCCGCGGCGCCACCACCTGATTCGAGGTGCCGATCATCCCGTCGGGGGCCATGCGCAAACCGTCGATCGGCCAGCGCAAACCTTCGCTGGTGCCCGACACCGGCCCCAGCGGAAACAGCGACAGGCGCGAACCGGGCGGCAAGGCCAGCTCCAGCCGCAACGGCGCCAGAAAGGCCACGTCCTGCCCGCTCAGGATCAGGCAGCGCCGGTCGGGGTGGCGCGCAAGGCCGTTCAGCACCGCAAGCCCATGGTCCAGCCGCGCCCCGGCAAAGCCGAGGCCCAGCACGAAGGGCGCCGAAATGCTGCGCAGCGCCTTGTCGAAATCGGTGGTTTCCTGTTCGGCGATGCGGTGGATGCGCCCTGCCAGCCGCATCTGCGCCGGGGCGGAAAGCGAATCCATGTCGCCGATCACCGCCTCGGGCAAGTGCCCCAGGCGCAACAGCCGGTCTGCCCCCCCGTCGGCCGCCACCAGCCGCGGCGCATGGGTCAGCGCCAGCGCCAGGGCAGCCGCCGTCACCGGCGCCCCCCCCACCAGCGTCACGCCCTGATGTGACTCGACAATCGCGTTATCCATGCGGAAACTCATTCCAATTAAGGCAGGCATTGGCAACGGCGGACACGATCAATCCTTCAAATTGCCACCGCCGGATCACGGAATCGATCCATCAGGAACCGACAAGGGCATGAAGGCCAAAGGCAGAAGGCAGAACGTCATGGTGTCGCAGAACCGGATCCTAACCGTTTCCTACGGGACCTTCTCCTGCACGTTGGAGGGGTTCGACGACCCGTTCGGCACGATGAAGGCGATTGCCGAGTATTTCCGCGACCTCGCGGCCGAAGACCGCTATTTCGGGGCCGAACCGCCGCAGCCCGATGCCGCCATGCTGCACCGCATTGCCGAGCGCGAGATTCAGCGCCGGGTGGAGGCGAAAATCCAGGACAACGGCGTCATCCTGCGCGCGGCCGACCTGCTGGATGCGCCGGTCAAGACCCGTCCGGCCGAACCTGTGGCCACGCCCGCCGTCGCGCCGGTTGACGCCACGCCGCGCGTCGCCCAAGGGGGCGAGCCGGCGCCGAAGCTGCGCGGCGTGGACGAAGGTGTCGTGGCCAAACTGGCCCGCATCCGCGCTGCGGTGGATCGCAGCCGCGCCGCCGCGCCGACCTTGGACGAGATCGAAGACGCCGAGCTGCCGGAAGCCGCGCCTCTGCCGCCGGCGCCGGCCGCCGACCTCATCGAGGATCTGCCCGAAGACAACACGCCACTTGCAAGCGAATCCGGCGACTGGCCCGAGGCCGAAGCGGTCGTTCCTGTGGCGGCCACTCCGGAACCCGCCGCCCCCCCGCCCGAAGCCGATACCGAAGCTGAAACGGTCGTGGCCGAGGAGGCGCCTGCTTCGGTTCCGCCCGAGGCCCCCATCGAGCTTGCCGCAGCCGCCGAACCCGCCGAGGCGCCGGCCGCATCGGCCGCCGCCGAAGCGGTGTCCGACGCAACCACCGCTGACGAAACGATGGTCGCCGAAGCGCCCGCCGTAGCTTCGCCGGTTGCGGAGCCTCCGGCCCCGCGTCAGGTCTCGGGTTGGCATCTGCGTCGTCGGCAACGGCGCCTGAACCGCGAAGCTGCCGCGCGTGCCGCCGCCGAGGCTGCCGGTGCCTCCGGCGCGCCCGATCCTGCTGTTGCAGAGCCTGCCGGCGAACCGCTGGCAGAGTCCCGGCCGGCCGAGCCTGCCGCTGCGGTGGACTTCGATCTCGATGCGCTCGAAGCGACGCTGGAGGGGATCGAGGCCGAGGTTCAGGCCGAGGCTGCCGGGGCAGGCAGCCCGAACGTTGCCGCGCCTGCACCGGCCGCTGCCGCCGAAGATGATGTTGCTGCGCTGATCTCTCGTCTTGCCGGGCCGGAAACCCGGCCCGCGCCCGCGCCGCTGCCCGAACCGCCGGCTCGCGTTCGCGTCGTCAAGGTGCGCCGCGCCCCCCCTGCAGCAGAGGTTCCCGCCCCGGCCGTCGTCGAGACTGAGGCCCGCGTTGCAGCCGAGGCCGAAGCGCTCGCTGCCGCCGAGGCCGAAGCCCGCGCCGCTGCTGAAGCCGAGGCCCGCGCCGCTGCCGAGGCCGAAGCCCGCGCTGCTGCGGAGGCCGAAGCTCGCGCTATCGCCGAGGCGGAAGCTCGCGCTGCTGCGGAGGCCGAAGCCCGCGCTGCTGCGGAGGCCGAAGCCCGCGCAGCTGCCGAGGCCGAAGCTCGCGCTATCGCCGAGGCCGAAGCTCGCGCTGTCGCCGAGGCGGAAGCTCGCGCCGCTGCCGAGGCGGAGGCTCGCGCTGCCGCCGAGGCCCGGCAGCCGGCCGCCCCTGTTCGCCCGTCGCGCCCGATGCCGGCGCGCCCCGTGGCGCAGCGGCCGGTCACGCAGCGCCCGGTCGCACCTCGGCCCGAGGCCGGGTCGGCTGCGCCTGGCACACCGGTCAGCCCGGCGCGGCCGGTCCGGCCGGAACGGGCCGCAATCCGCCGCCCCTCGGTTCCCGACGCCCCGCCGCGCGACGAAGCGGCGGTGGACCGGCTGTTGCGCCACGCCGATACCGAAATGGCCGAAGCCGAAACCCGCCGCCGCACCTCGACCATCGCGCATCTCAAGGCCGCCGTCGCCGCGACGGTGGCCGAACGTCTGGCGCCCCGCAATGCCGAAGCCGCGCGACCCGCTGCGGATGTCAGCGCCGCTTACCGCGAAGATCTGGCCAGCGCCGTGCGGCCGCGTCGCCCGGGCGAAGCCTCGGCGCCTGCCGGTGCACCCAGCACCGAGACGTCGCGGGTGGCGCCGCTGGTGTTGGTGTCGGCGCAGCGCATCGACCGGCCTGCGCCGATGCCCACGCGCCCCTCCCGGACCGCCACGGCCACTGCCCTTGCCTTCGACGACAGCGAGCCTGACCAGGGCGATACCCTCGAGGGCGGCCCGTCGAACCTGTTCGGCGGCCTTGGCGCCTTTGCTGACTGGGCTGCCGAAACCGCACCGCAAGACCTGGCCGACCGGTTGGAAGCGGCCGGCGCCTGGCTGATGGCCGCCGAAGGGCTGGAGGGGTTCAACCGCCCGCAACTGATGCGTCTTGCCGCCGCCGACGAGGCGGCCGAAAGCCGCGAGGCGGCGATGGCAGCCTTTGGCACCTTGCTGCGCGAAGGCCGCATCGTGAAGGCGCGTCGTGGCATGTTCACGCTGCCCGAAGGCTCTCCTGCGCTGGCCAAGGCGCGCAAGGCCGCGCGCTGAACCGTTTTTCGCAGACCTAGCGCGACGGCCCTGCGGGGCCGTCGTTGTCGTTTCCGGGGTCGGGCTGCGCCACACCCAGGAACACCCGGCGCAGCGGCACAACCCACGCCACGCCGAGCCCGGCATAAACCAACAGCTCGACCCAGATCGACGGCCGGTCGATCCAGCCCACGACCGTTGCCGCCAGCACGACATAGGTCGGCATGCCGACCAGCAGGATGAACAGCGCCAGGCGCTTGCGGTTGCGGTGGGTCATCGGCGGCTCCGGTGGTTTCCGGTCAGCTAGTCCGCGAAGGGGTCGGTGACAAGGATGGTGTCGTCGCGTTCCGGGCTGGTGGACAGCATCGCCACCGGGCACTGGATCAGTTCCTCGATCCGCCGCACATACTTGATCGCGGCGCCCGGCAGGTCGGCCCAGGACCGGGCACCTTCGGTCGATTCGTGCCAACCCTCGACCTCCTCATAGATCGGCACGCAACGGGCCTGCTGGTCGGCCGCGGTCGGCAGGAAATCCAGCCGCTTGCCGTCCAGGTCATAGCCCACGCAGATCTTCAGTGTGTCGAAGCCGTCCAGCACGTCGAGCTTGGTCAGCGCGATGCCGTTGATGCCGGAAATCGCGCAGGTCTGTCGCACCAGCGCGGCATCGAACCAGCCGCAGCGGCGCTTGCGGCCGGTGACGGTGCCGAATTCGTGCCCGCGCTGGCCCAGGCGTTCGCCGATGTCGTCCTTGAGTTCGGTGGGGAAGGGGCCTTCGCCGACCCGGGTGGTATAGGCCTTGACGATGCCCAGCACGAAACCGATGGCATTGGGGCCAAGGCCCACGCCGGTCGCGGCCTGACCGGCGATGACGTTCGACGAGGTGACGTAAGGGTAAGTGCCGAAATCGATGTCGAGCAGGCTGCCTTGCGCGCCTTCGAACAGGATGCGCTTGCCGGCGCGGCGCAGGTCGTTCATCACCTGCCAGACCGGGGCGGCATAGGGCAGGATCTGCGGCGCGATCTCGGCCAGGGCCGCCAGCAGTGCGGTGCGGTCGATGGGGTCGAGGCCCAGCCCGGCGCGCAGCGCATTGTGATGCACCAGCGCGCGGTCCACCCGCAATTCCAGCGTTGCGGCATCGGCCAGGTCCGCCACGCGGATCACGCGGCGGCCGACCTTGTCTTCGTAGGCCGGGCCGATGCCGCGCCCGGTGGTGCCGATCTGGGCCTTGGAACCGGCAGCCTGCGCCTCGCGCGCGCGGTCAAGTTCACCATGATACGGCATGATCAGCGGCACGTTTTCGGCGATCATCAGCGTTTCCGGCGTGATTTCAACGCCTTGTTCGCGGATCTTGCGAATTTCCTCGACCAGGTGCCAGGGGTCCAGCACCACCCCGTTGCCGATGACCGAAAGCTTGCCGCCACGCACCACCCCCGAAGGCAGGGCGTTCAGCTTGTAGACCTTGCCGTTGATGACCAGCGTGTGCCCGGCATTGTGCCCGCCCTGAAAGCGCGCGATCACATCGGCGCGTTCCGACAGCCAGTCGACGATCTTGCCCTTGCCTTCGTCGCCCCACTGGGCGCCCACGACAACCACGTTGGCCATTGCGACGGTCCTTGCCTCTCTTGAAAACCCGCCTTCCTATAGCGGCAGCACCCCGGCTGCGAAACAGGAAAAACACCGCATGCCTGCACCGCCCTTTCGCCGCCTGCACCATGTCGCGCTGATCGTGTCGGACTATGATCGCGCCCGCGCATTCTACACGCAGGTGCTGGGCCTGCCGGTGCTGGCCGAGACCTGGCGCGCCGAGCGTTCGTCGTGGAAGCTGGACCTGCGCCTGCCTTGCGGGGCGCAGCTGGAACTGTTCAGCTTTCCCGATCCGCCGCCGCGGCCGACGCGCCCCGAGGCGGCCGGCGCGCGCCACATCGCGTTGGCCGTGCAGGATCTGGCGGTCTGGATGGACTGGTTGACCGGGCAGGGCGTGGTGGTGGAGCCTGTGCGCACCGATCCGCTGACCGGGGCCCGCTTCACCTTTTTCGCCGACCCCGACGGCTTGCCGCTGGAACTGGTGGAAACCGGCTGACCGCCGCCGGTGCCGCAGCCTTGGCCCTTGCGCCTCGGGCACGGTCCGACTAGATAGCCCTGTCGGCAGCAGACAGGTCCCCTTGCGCATGGAAAACGTCGTTCTCACCGTCCATCTGATCCTTGCGCTGGCGCTGATCGGCGTTGTGCTGCTGCAGCGCTCCGAAGGGGGCGGGCTTGGCATGGGCGGCGGCGGTGGCGTCGTTTCGGGCCGGTCGGCGGCCACGGCTCTGGGCAAGGTGACCTGGGGTTTGGCGGTAGCGTTCATCGCCACCTCGATCACGCTGACGGTTCTGGCCCGGCAGAACGCCTCGTCCACCTCGGTGATCGACACCACGGGCGGAACCACCGCCCCGGCGGCACCGGCAGCGCCCGGGTCCAGCCTGCTGCCGCCCGGCCTGGGCGACCAGCCGCTGACGCCGCCGCGGGTGGACTGATACAACCGCTTGTCGGGGGCGGAAATCGTGCCCCCAATCCTAGACGTGCATTGCGCACTGCCGCGGTCCTGCTAAAAGCTGGATTCCCGTGATGGTGCGATTCTGCGCCCATGCCCACGGGAGGCCGCCTTGGCTCGTTACATCTTCATCACCGGTGGTGTCGTTTCGTCGCTTGGCAAGGGGCTGGCTTCGGCCGCGCTCGGGGCGCTGTTGCAGGCGCGTGGCTATTCGGTGCGGTTGCGCAAGCTCGACCCCTATCTGAACGTGGATCCCGGAACGATGAGCCCGTTCGAGCATGGCGAAGTCTTCGTCACCGACGATGGCGCGGAAACCGACCTGGACCTTGGCCATTACGAACGCTTTACCGGGGTTGCCGCGCGCAAGACCGACTCGATTTCCTCGGGGCGCATCTATTCCAATGTGCTGGAAAAGGAACGCCGAGGCGACTATCTGGGCAAGACCATTCAGGTGGTCCCCCATGTGACCAACGAAATCAAGGACTTCCTGCGGATCGGTGCGGATGAGTGCGATTTCATGCTGTGCGAGATCGGCGGCACCGTGGGCGATATCGAAGGCTTGCCGTTCTTCGAGGCGATCCGCCAGTTCATCCACGAACGTCCTCGCGGCCAGTGCATCCTGATGCATCTGACGCTGCTGCCCTACCTGGCCGCCAGCGGCGAGTTGAAGACCAAGCCCACGCAGCACAGCGTGAAGGAACTGCAATCCATCGGCCTTGCGCCCGATGTGCTGGTCTGCCGGTCCGAGCACCCGATCCCGGACCGCGAGCGCGAGAAGATCGCGCTGTTCTGCAACGTGCGCAAGGATGCCGTGATCCCGGCCTATGACCTCAAGACCATCTACGAGGCGCCGCTGGCCTATCACCGTGCGGGGCTGGATCAGGCGGTGCTCGATGCCTTCGGCATCTCGCCGGCGCCGCGGCCCAACCTGGCGCGTTGGGAAGACGTGATGGACCGCATCACCCACCCCGAAGGCGAGGTGCGCGTGGCGGTGGTGGGCAAATACACCCAGCTGGAAGACGCCTATAAATCCATCGCCGAGGCGCTGACCCACGGCGGCATGGCCAACCGGGTCAAGGTGCGCGCCGAATGGATCGACGCGGAAATCTTCGAACGCGAGGATCCGGCACCGTGGTTGCAGGGCTTTCACGCCATTCTGGTGCCCGGCGGCTTTGGCGAACGCGGCACCGAAGGCAAGATCAAGGCGGCGCAATTCGCCCGCGAAAAGGGCGTGCCCTATCTGGGCATCTGCCTTGGCATGCAGATGGCGGTGATCGAGGCGGCGCGCAACCTGGCCGGAATGGCCGATGCCGGGTCCGAGGAATTCGACCACGAGGCAGGGGCCAAACGCTTTACCCCCGTGGTCTACCACCTGAAGGAATGGGTGCAGGGCAACCACAAGGTCGAACGCAAGGCGACCGACGACAAGGGCGGCACGATGCGGCTGGGCGCCTACAGCGCCACGCTGGCGCCGGGGTCGAAGGTGGCCGAGGTGTACGGCACCACCCAGATCGAGGAACGCCACCGCCACCGCTATGAGGTGGATATCCGTTACCGCGACAAGCTGGAATCCTGCGGTCTGGTGTTTTCGGGCATGTCGCCCGACGGACGTCTGCCCGAGATCGTCGAGGTCAAGGGGCACCCCTGGTTCATCGGGGTGCAGTTCCACCCCGAGCTGAAATCCAAGCCCTTCGCCCCCCACCCGCTGTTCGCCGATTTCGTGCGTGCCGCGGTGGAGGGTGCCCGGCTGGTCTAGCAGGCTGCTGAAGAAGTCAGCCCTCGACCCGGAGTTAGGAACATGTTTCACCCTTTGCACGACAACGGTGGGGGTGATGATGCGCGGGACGGACGAGGCGAGCGGGTCGCTGTTCAGCTATGTCGATCTTGAAGAGCGCATCCCCGCCCGGCATCCGCTGCGCAAGATCCGGCAGGTGGTCAACGAGGCGCTGGCCAGTCTCGATGCCGAGTTCGAGGCGCTTTACACCGATTTTGGCCGGCCCTCGATTGCGCCGGAGCGGTTGATCCGGGCGAGCCTGATCCAGATCCTGTTTTCGGTCCGCTCGGAACGGCAGTTGATGGAACAGATGCAGTATAACCTGATGTTCCGCTGGTTCGTGGGCCTCGGCATCGACGATCCCGTCTGGGTGCCGACGGTCTTCACCAAGAACCGCGACCGGCTGCTGACCA